>NZ_BAUJ01000011.1 GCF_000496695.1 Vibrio halioticoli NBRC 102217 | reverse complement strand
TGCGCTATTTCTGATCACTTATTTAGTGTGATTGGTATAAATCTTAATTCACCGCGAAGAGCCCAAAACTAAAAAAGCCATTTTCCCCTCACTTATCAGGAAAATGGCTTTTTCATTGATGTTCGTTGTTTCTATTTAGCTATTTGATGCTTTGCTGGCTTTGATCGGCTCAGCTTTTTTCTCTTTTGAAGCAAGCTCAACCACTTGTTCTTTTTCAGCAGGTTTAATATCACCATTAAACTTACCGCCACGCTCAATGCTCAAGTCGTCAGTAAAGATTGTGCCTTTCACCTGACCGTTTTCAAGGATTTCAACCGAAGTAGCATGACAAGTGCCTTCGATAATACCATTGACGATCACTTTACCCGCAAAGATATCACCCGTAACTCGTCCAGATTGAGTAACCATAAGTGCTTGCTCTACGCTAACATGCCCAATGACAATGCCATCGACATGCATATCACTTTCTAGTTTAAATACGCCTTCAACTTGGCAGCCTTTCGCGATGAGCGTGGTGGCTGAATGTTTACTAGGTTTACCGTTACTTTGACCAAACAATCCCATTATTTACCTCTTGGTTATGCTGTGCAGTGTTATTTGAAACATTCACCAAACCAATGTGAACGAAGTGCGGTATTTTCCTCGATCACTGCCAGATGAACAACTTTTAACAGCATTGGAACCACCAAAAGGTGACCTAAGATCAAAAACGAAACAATAGTGAAGAATAATACCTAAAACCCTAGCCCGAAACACAACTAACAGCCACACAAAATAAATAACTTATTTTACAACCACTTAACAACAACCAGTTCACTGCTATAAGCTTTGTTTTAGCTCTGATAGCACCTCATTTAACGACGGTAAAATTTTATGTCCTAATGCGATGACCTCATCGGTTGGGGTTACTAAATCAGGAATTTGTACCATCTGTAAATTTGCTGCAACTCCGGCTCGTACGCCGTTATTTGAATCTTCAAACCCTAAACAATACATAGGATCAATATTCAGTCGCTTAGCCGCTAATAAATAAATTTCAGGATCAGGTTTGCCATACGTCACTTCACAGCCGCAAGTTAGACTATCAAAATAATCATACAGACCGGCCAGTTTAAGTTTGATTGGGGCAAGGCGTTTGTCGGTAGAGGTCGCAACAGCCATTGGGATTTGCTGACTTTTAAGCCATTCAAGGAGTTCAATCACGCCCTCTTTTACTGGGATAGCTTGATGCTCTGACACAGCATGATAATACTGCATCCACTGTTTACGAAGCTTGGGATAATCAATATCCTTGGGGTAGCCCGCTCGAATGGTGCGCTCAATCCCTTGCTCATTTTGCCCAATAATGGCTAAGTATTCAGGCTCTAAAAACTCGATACCTAAAGTATGGCAGGCTTTCTCAAAGGCTTGTAAACAAACGCGCTCTGTATCTAACAACAGCCCATCCATATCAAAAATTACTGCTTTAAACGTCATCGAGCTTTCTTGCCTATCTGTGAATTTTACTCATTAAATGGATGGCTAACTTATCACAAATCAGTGCCGTTGCGACTTAAGAAAAGAGTAATACCGATCTATTGCTCTTTTAAAGAAGGTGCAGTATTCAAATCTTCGGCTTCTCCGTCACCGAATCTTTATACATTTTGGGAGTTAAACCTGAAGCTCGCTTAAATGCGCGAGAGAAATGCGACAAATTGGCATAGCCTAATTGACTAGAAACATAGGTTAAAGAGTGCCCCTCTTCCAATAACTCACAAGCAATGGACAGCATTAGGTTTTCTTTCAGTTGTCTAAATGTGGTTTTTTCGGCTTTTAATTTTCGTTGCAAGGTCCTAACTGAGTAATCGAGCAGCTGTGCCGCGTACTCAACGCTGAGATCTTTCTCTTTTACATAGGGTTTTAATACCTCAAACACATTGTCAGTAAAACTAGTATGCCATTCCACAATCGCAGGTTTAGAGCTAAACGAACCTGAGGTTAGATGAATAGGCTGTTCAAGGATCTGTTGCGGGATGCGAATGGCTTTGTATTCCTGATCGATAAAGAGCTTACATCCTGTTGGCAAAATAGATTGAATAATATCAGTCTCTGTACCCTGAATTTTAATATTATCGGGCTGCCAACGAGAGTGAGTTAGCAGGCTCATTAGCTCAATAATATAAAGAATGGCAAATACCTCAGCCCACTGAAAATATTTGCGATCTTTTCCTACCGACTTAACACAAAACCAACTCAAACCATGTTCTTGTTTAAAGAACACATTGCTACTAGGAGTGTCGCTGCTAAAAATGGTATTGATATGAGGTAGTGCCTCACCAATGGTTTTGTACGGCTTAAACTGGTGCAGAATATAGGGAAGAATGCGACGTTTAATCGCTAGCGCAATCACCTCGGTAAACTTGGTCATTCCTAACTGATTCGAGCTTAAAAACAGTAGCCGTTTAATGGACTCAGAAGGAATAAAGTCACTTTCAGACTGAAGTAAATCCGCGGGCAGCCCGGAGTCTTCCAATAATTTATGCAGATCAACGCCATATTCACTGCACACTTCCACCAAAATTTTAGCGTAATTGGTCTGCAATACAGGCACATTAAATGCAGTCGAACTCATAAAATTCCCTTTTTATATAGTGACTTATACAGCATAGATTCAATACATTAAATTACTAGCCAACCCAACACGTAATATGACATCAAAACTTATAACGCAGAGCTCTTTATTGAGGTTGGCGTAAAGTGGTAAGCACTTTCTTTGCCGGCCATGCATACTTTTTGTTCACCACTGAATAGGAAAGAAAGATGACCGTACACTCAAAAATCCAAGACATTCAAGAATTACCCGAGCACATCGATCTGGCCACTATGATTCGAGAGCAGCTCGCAGCACTGGATACACAAAAGTAAGGCTGAGCATGTCTGACTTACTGGTTAGCGACTCAGCAAATCAAAAATGGAAAGCGAGCTTATTTAGTCTGCTTTTCATTTTAGCTTGTTTGATGATCGCATTAAGCGCAACGACAGAAAAAACGGTGAGCCTTAACTTAGAGGTATTTACAGCCATTGCACTGAGTTTAGTGACTGCTTTTATTATCTATCGCCTTGAACGTCAACATCACTATAAAACCCTGACCCTAGCGGCGACTGATAAAGTGATGGGAGTACTCATTTTAGATCCATCGCTAAAGACCGAATATGTCAATAAACAGTTTTGTCGCATCACTGGCTATGCAAGAAAGCAACTCAACACTCTTTCTGTAACAGAGCTGCCTTTTGTTCAACACACAGAGTTAATCAACACTGTGATGGCACAATTGCAGGTAAGTGACTATTGGAGCGGTGAGTTTAGTGCTATCAGCCAATTTGGTGAACCATTTAGCGTGATGCTATATGTTCTCAAACAGCGCAATAAAATGGGTGAAACAAAGCGCGTCATCATTACCTGTACCGATATCAGTAACTTAAAAAGAACACAGCAAAGGTTAATGACCTTAACCGAGAAAGATCCTCTCACCAATCACTGGAATCGTCGCCGCTTTGATAGTGCACTTAGCAAGCTCAGTAATGAGGTAAAACAAGATCCTTTATTTCATGCTTGCTTGATCATTGTGGATATCGATTATTTTAAAGACATCAATGATCTACATGGTCACGATGAAGGAGACAGAGTGTTGATTGAAGTCGCCAATACCTTAGCCAATAACAGCCGAGACAGTGATTTAGTTTGCCGAATTGGCGGGGAAGAATTTGCCGTGCTCATGCCCAGAACAAATATGGTTGATGCCATTGATGCTGCGCATCGATTAAAAGCCAGTATTCACAACAACCACAACCTAGGTGTGACCGTCAGTTGCGGAGTATCTCCAGTGCTAGAGCAAGAGCTAAAAACCTATCGCGAAGCAGACCAAGCGTTATACCGCGCTAAACGTGCTGGGCGAAACCGAGTCATGAATTCAGCCAGTGTAAAGCAAATAACACGCTGATCCACATAAGTTCTACGCTTACACAGTGGTGAGATAAGCAATCTGTTTCTACACTTCTATTTCTATTTCTATTTCTATTTCTATACTAAAAGTATCGTAATTTCATTGAGTTAAATGAGGAAAGAATGACTTCCAAACCTATAGTGCTTGTGGTTGATGATACACCAAACAATTTGGATGTTCTGACTGGCGTGCTGGAAAATGACTACCAAGTGCGTGTTGCGATCAACGGCCGACTGGCAATCAATATTGCGCAAATGCAGCCACAGCCAGATATCATTTTACTCGATATTATGATGCCAGAGATGGACGGCTATCAGGTTTGCCAAATTCTCAAATCTCAACCTAATACAGCGCACATTCCTGTTATTTTTGTCACTGCCAAAATTGCCCCAGAAGATGAAGTAAAAGGATTAGAGCTAGGCGCTGTCGATTACCTAACTAAACCGGTCACACCTGCGGTTGCACTGCGCCGAATCAAAACTCAATTGGCATTGCACGATCAACAAAAAGCTTTGTTTGAAAAAGTAAAAGAGCAAACTAAAAAGATCAACGAAGGTAAATTAGAAACCATACAAAGCCTTGGTCGCGCCGCTGAATTTAAAGACAACGAAACAGGCATGCATGTCATGCGTATGAGCCATTATTGCTACGTGTTGGCATTGGCGGCAGGTATGACAGCAGAAGATGCGGAAACCTTACGTGACGCCGCACCTATGCACGATGTAGGCAAAATTGGCATTCCAGATGAAGTGTTGTTAAAGCCAGGCAAGCTCAATGCCGAAGAGTGGAAGATCATGCAAAGCCACGTCAATATTAGCGTAGAAATTCTAGGGCAATACAGCCACTCAGAGCTACTTAAAGTGGCCATTGATGTGGCGCAAAACCACCATGAAAAATGGGACGGTACAGGTTATCCAAATCAAACCGCAGGCACTGATATTCCTCTAGTGGGTCGAATTGCCGCCATGGCCGACGTCTTTGATGCCCTCACCTCAGCCCGCCCTTACAAGCAAGCGTGGAGCGTTGAAAAAGCCATCGAACTGATCCGCAGTGAAAAAGGCAAACATTTTGACCCTATGCTGGTGGATCTATTCATCGAAAACCTTGATGAGATTTTGCGGTATAAAGAGCAGTATCAAGATCAGTAGTGTTACTTTTATCTCTTGGGTTAATCATTTCTCTTTGATTGCACTTGGTGTAATCAAAGGAAACCCTCTAGTATATAAAGCCTCTTCATAAATTAGCTTCTATATCCATCAACAAATATCGTGTACTTCGCCCCCCAGACTCAGATCTCACTAGGCAACCAAGCTCCACAAGAGTAGCTAAATGCCGTGTCGCCGTTGGTTTACTTACCTTCGCTACTTTATGGTACTGAGAAGTATTTATTCCATCAGGGAAATCCCCATCTAGCATTCTATTAAGTACCTTGGTTTGCTCTTGAGAAAGTCTACTTTGGTCGGTTTTTCTCCAAAAGTTCGTTTTAAATACGGTTTGTTCTATTTCTCTTGACGCTACATCAAATGTTTCATTCAACGTAATAAGAAACCATTTTAGCCAAGCCGTTATATCGACTCCGCCTTTCTGAGTTTTCTCCAATATTTCATAGTAACTTTTGCGGTTTGCCAGAATGGCTACTGACATTGCATAAAACCGTACTGACTGCTGCTCTGCTTGAGCCAAAGCAAGATCGGTAAGAAGTCTGGTTATTCTGCCATTACCATCATCTAAAGGATGTAAGGTTACAAACCACAGATGTGTGATCGCAGCTCTCAACAAAGGGTCGAGCGAAACATCCGTTTTTGACTCATTAAACCATTCAATAAATTTACAAAGTTCATTATCAAGAATATCTCTTGTGGGTGCCTCAAGATGCACAACGGGTTTATCTATACGTCCAGATACGACTTGCATGGGAGCGTCACCTCTTAACTGTCCACCAAGCACAGGATTAAAAAGAGTGTATCCTTCAGGAAACAGCAATGAGTGCCATTGTAAGATTCGTTTGAGGGTCAATGGGGTATCTAGATTATTCACCGCATCCAACATTATGTCTGCAAGACCATCCGTTTGCGTAGTGGTTGGAAATGGCTTTTCTTCCGTAACGCCCAATCTATTTGCAAGAGAGGATCGCACTGAAAATGCATTTAATTTCTCTCCCTCTATTGCGCTAGAATGAATAATATTAGCTAACAAGGTATCAAGTAGATTTTGAGTTTTATCAAGCGGCTGACAAAGCATCTTGCCAAGCAAAACACCTTGATTGAGACGAGTATCTCTTACAAGAGGTTCAATGACACTTCTATCCCACTTAAAGTTAGGCCATGACTCTTGTTGCCAAATCCACATAAAAGCTCCTTGATTCGAAAATAGTACATATTCAAATCACATTATGATTCGAATAAACTTAATATTCAAATCACAATGTGATTTGTTTAAGGTGTGTATTCATATCATTGACTCAAATTAGATTAAAAATATTGCCTACAGCGCTAAATAAAACAACCTTCCATCGTTTGCCTTTCGCCTCTAGAAGATCCAGCATCTACCGCATACTTTTCCCAACGAGAAACAACGCGAACCAAATTTTGAAGAATGTCGATAGCCTCTTTTTCAGTAAGTTGAAAATACGGCACACTTCTAGTGCGAGTTCTGGGGATAATTCATTACTCATATCATCAATATTTAGATGTAAACCAGTAGCATATAGAGTGGGATTAATATCATAGGCAGGAGAAAGAGCCCAGCCCCCTTTGTCAAAAGAAACCCATGATTACGCAAATGATCATCACTATTAGAGACCATTATATTAAACAGCATTCTTGTCCATAGTTGCTTCAAATCACTCTTAGTATTGCTACCATAATTAATCAGGAATTCAGCTAACTCTAAATAGCTCGCTCCGTCATCATTACCATCAAAATATTGAAGCTGAGTCATTGCAGAAGTGAAGTGAATACGACGGTTATCTGCAGTTCTATCAAATCGCTTTGTTAAGAATACATGATGCTCACCAGGGTATAAATGAAGCTCTGGGTCGATTTGATTTACGATAGGAGACTTTAACCATTCTTCATCATACGTAAAGCTAAAATGCTCTTTTTGCGCACCACTTCACTTCTCAAAGTACCCACTAAAACAGGTGTGTTCGTCTCAACCCAATCTGCGTAGACATAGATTTCCATTAATTACTTTCTCCCTGAGCGAAGAAGCTCTATATCTTGTAACTTTCTTCCTAGAGCATCATCACGAGCCACTACCTCAACATCTTCTACCAACCCCAGAACTGCAAGCACATTGACATAATGCCCAATAGAGACCGTTGGATCGCCTTTACAAATTTTGCGTAGCGTTGGCTTTGATAAACCTGTTCGCTTGTGCATGATGTCTTGTGTTAGTTTTCGCCGCTTGATCGCAAGTGTGATGTTTTCACCTAGTCGCTCTAAAGACTTTAAATGCTTGGGAAAGACAACCGCACTGCGTTTATCTAAGGATATAGAGCTCTTAGTATCTGCATTCATAGTAAAACTATTTTTTCACTTAACCACTGATAAAGGAAATTATAGTTTCACAATAAAATAAAGGCAAAGTAATATACATTATAAATATTAAGATGCTGACTTAAATTATGTTTCCATCATTTATTTCAGTTTCTACATTCAAATTACGTTCAAATCACGCTCATAAAAACAACATTCAATAGACTCCAAAGCAATAAAAACAAAAACTCCGCCAAATACACCAAGTGGCATAATATGGTAAAAGCCACCAGCGAATCTGGCCGATACTACACCTGTTCCGACAACAAACACTTTTAATTAAAACAGGTCATGTAATGAAGAAAATCGCTCTTAAGGTAATTGGATTAACAGTTTTGGCATCAGCACTCACTGGTTGTATTGGTAGCAATGCCATTACAGGGAAAGTCATGAAATTTAACGTTGAAGTTGTTGATAACCGATATGCAAGAGCGGGGGTGAACTTTTTACTAGCGCCGGTTTATGGCATTACCACTGCCGCCGATTATGTGGTGTTTAACTCACTGGAATTCTGGACAGGTAAAAACCCAATTAGCGGCTCGCCACACATCTTTGATTCAAAAGTGGATACCCACTTTGAAATGAACGATGAGCTAGACCCAAGCCTTACTGATGCGCCTATTGGGCCAATCTCGAATACTCGCACTATTGAAACAGGTGAGATGGTGCAAATTGATGAGAATACAGTGCAAATGGATATTCTGTACCAAAACGGCGATACGGCAACCCTAACCGGCATCAAGGAAGGGCAAGATGTGAGATTTTATATGGATGGCACTTTGGTATCACAAACCACAATTTCGGAGCTAGAAAGCTTCCACTCTTAAGCTATTTCGCTCCCCTTTTTAGGGGAGCGTTTGTTATTCAACATTCGGTTTATTCCGGTTTTAACGACTTAATCAGCTCAGCTGCCGAGATAAAGTCATACCCATTTAGCGCGTTATCCACTTCAATCAGCACCTGTCGTACATCGGTAGGTAAGCTCATATCAAGTAAGTCTTTACACTGAGTTTTCGCCTCACTACTAAATGCTAATAGCTGTGTTTGCAGTTGTTTTATCCCTTGCGTTACTTCGGCACTATTTTCTATCACCTCTGTTTGTAAATCCTCAGCGATTACCTCTGCTGTGTGCGGCGTTACTAGCAGAGGCTTAATCTCATTCATTACTTTTGCCAGTTCTAAGGTAATTTCATCGAGCTGACTCATTATTCGTTCGCTATCGGCCTTTAACTCAGCCGATGTTTCCAACTCGGAGGCGAGCTGTTGTAATTGCTGCGCACCAATATTGGCGGCATTGGCCTTTAGTGTGTGCGCAAGGCGGGTTGAATACTCCCAATCAAGTTCCGACCAAGCATTATTGAACTGATTTAAGAAATCACTCTGCCCTTGAGTAAAGCGCAATAAAATGCGTCCATATAATTCTTGATTTCCATTGCAGTAGGCAAGCCCTGCTTGTTGTGAAAGCGTCACACGCTGTTCTTTATTATCAATACGAACGTTATCGCAACTGTTCTGATTGATATCCGGCTCAACACTGGTGCTATTTCCCTTCGCAAACCAACGCGTGAGCACTTTGAACATCTTTGCGACATCAATAGGCTTAGAGATATAATCGTCCATTCCTACTTGTAGGGCTTTCTCTCTATCACCTGACATAGCATTGGCGGTCATCGCAATAATAGGCACAGTCACTCCCATTTCTCGCAGATGTTTAGTGGCTGAATAACCGTCCATTAGGGGCATTTGTATATCCATCAAAATACCATCAAAGCTACCCTGTTGGGCTTTATCTAAGGCTTGTTTACCGTTACTTGCCACTTCAACTTTAATTGACTCTGCTTCAAGCAAGGTGACGGCAATTTCTTGGTTGAGATCGTTGTCTTCAACAAGCAGTAGTGTAATCCCTGACAATAATGCTTTTGCTTGAGACTCAAGCATTGAGGTTTGCTCAAGCATAGGAAGGTCACTATCGGTTTGTGGCAAATCAACAATGGCATCAAATAAACTCGATGCGGTTAGGGGTTTGCGCACCACAAAATCAACATAAGGGTTATTTTGCAAGGCAGAGCTATCCTCTGTCACACTGGCAGCCACCATCAGGCAGGTATTTAACTTCTTGTCATTGATTGATTTAAGTTGCTGACTGGTATCCACACCATCAAGTTGTGGCATGTCATAATCAATAATCGCCAAATCAAACCGGCCGCCCTCTTTGTTGCAAGTTTCTAGCGCCTGCGAACCACTGCTGGCAACCGACACATTGGCTCCCAAACTTTTAATCAAATCGCGGATCACGCCAAGAGCGACGGGGTTATCATCGACCACCAGTACTTTCATACCATAGAGCCCATAACGCTCTTTGTTGTCCGGTTTGCTTTGATTGACCCCGACCCAAATATCAAACGTAAAGCAACTGCCTTGATCAGGCTTGCTAGTGGCGCTAATACTCCCCTCCATCAACTCAACCAACTTACTAGAGATACTCAGCCCAAGCCCAGTACCGCCGTATTTTCTGGTGGTCGATGCATCCGCCTGCGAAAAAGACTGGAACAACTGCGATTGCTGTTTTGCCGTCATGCCAATCCCCGTGTCTTGCACCGAGAATTGCAGTTGGCAGCGACTGCCTTGCCAGGTGAGCAGTTTCACCGAGATCAAAATCTCTCCTGAGTGGGTAAATTTGACCGCGTTTGAACCTAAATTGAGCAGCACCTGATTTAAGCGCAATGGATCACCCTCTATCTCTTTAGGAATGTGAGGATCAACATCAAACAGCAATTCTAGTTTCTTCTCTTCCACTTTAAGTGAAAGTACGTCCGCTAAGCTCTCTAGGGTGTTATCGAGATTAAAATTAACCCTTTCAACCACCAGCTTACCCGCTTCAATTTTAGAAAAATCAAGAATATCGTTAATGATCCTCAGCAGTGATTCAGCCGCACCATTAACTTTGCTGATATAGTTTCGCGCCTTATCATTAAGCTCGGTTTGCAAGGCCAGATAAGACATGCCGATAATGGCATTCATCGGCGTTCTTATTTCATGGCTCATATTGGCTAAGAAATTAGATTTGGCATTGCTAGCCTCTTTCATGGCGTTGGCGGCGCTAATGAGTGAGGTAATATCTTGAATCGAGATCAGAGTAAAACGCCCGCTAGACAGCAAAATAGGCGTTAGCATGACCTTTAAGTAGACTAATTCACCACTAGAGGAGTTTAAGGTCAGTTGTTGGTCTTTTAGTAGCTCAATGGGCTCATCTTTTAACCAAAACCTATCCATCGCTTCTTTGACTTGCTTTTCAATGTCAGCAGAAAACAACTGCGCGAAACTGCTGTTAAGTAGCTCAGGCTCGGATTTTTCCAAAAGTTGACTGGCGGCAAGGTTGACCTGAATGATCTCCCCTTTATCATCTTCCATTAAAATCGCAGAGGGCGCTTCTTGCATCATGGCTTTGGTATTTTTCTCGGAAATAGAAAGCAGTTGTTGGTTTTGCTCAAGCTCTGAGGTGCGGGTTTGGACCAACGCTTCAAGCTCTGACTTAGATCGTTGCGAAAGCAGATAGGATCGACGACCGACAAACATCATAAATGAGGCAATCGCAATAATCACAATCAGGGCGATGATCAACAGACCCAGCAGTACCTCTCGAGTGGCGTGATAATCACTAAGCACTTCATCCATATCAATTTGTGCCACTATGCCTATCTCAATATCAGGGATCCAGCGCCATGATCCCATCACTAGCTTGTCTAGGTAATCTTGGTAATTCTCAAGGTTAGTGTCGTTTTCCACATCGAGTGGATGCTGTGCAAAAGTCTGCTCTAACAACTTAGAATCCATAGTAATGGAAAGAATGGAGGTCAGGTTATCGCCTAAAATGCCATCTTCTAATAACTTAGATTCAAAGCGGTTTCGGCTAAGCATGATCCCTTCTCGGCTAATAGCAAATTGCTCACCCGTACGCCCAATATTGGAGATACGAAACAAGTTAGAAAAGCCCGCTCTTGGGTCAATTCCCAGCGCAAAAATAGCCACTACCCGCCCCGCACTATTGGCGATCGGGCTTAGCAAAAACATCGCAGCATCAGGGGTCCCTTCTATGCCTCCAGTCATAGATCGCACCTGTGTATGTACCGGAGGCACTAACACCACCTCACCATCCCATACTCGCGCCAGTAAATTAGGCGCTTTCTCAAACAGTAAATTTTGCGTGCCTAAGTCGCTATCTCTGTCTGATGCTAGGGTGATGTTGCCCTCACCAATAACATAAAAACCCGAATTAGATGACAATAAAGCTCGGTCATGCACAAACTGGCGAATCTTAGTCAGCACCGGCGTTTCTTGGAGTAATGCAGCGCGCTCAACTTGATCATCACTAATGGCAGATAGCTGCCCCATAATCTCAGATAAAACCGAGAACTCCGCAGTCAGTATCAACTTAACTAAGGCGCGTTTTTCCGCAACCCATTCATATAACAGGTTTTTAGCACCATCTTGAGCAAGATCGAGCTGGATTTGATAATTTTCTATTTCACTTTGTTTTAAAGTATTTAAAGCCAAAGAGATAGAAACGATAAAAGCGATACAGATAGAAATGGTCAGACTGATAAAAATCTTGATTTGATTTGCTGAGCCAAAGAACTCATGAAACAGCTTTCTTTTTTGCAGCCAAACGGTCCATATTAAAACGAACAATGCAATGGAGGCGAACATGATAAAGAAAGTCCAGCGCATCTTTTCAACGCGCCACAACGATTCTTCATGATCAATGGCTTGTTCAAACAATTGCTCGGAAGCACCCAGTTTATTCGAGTACCATTTACTTCTCATTTCTTCTAGTTTTGCTGGGCCGATTTGTTTAAGCCCCCAATTGATCAATTCGACGAGCTCAGGGGCATCTTTACGCACACACACAGTGCTGACATCGGGAAGTGTATTGGCAAACGGTATGAACTGCACTGAATCCAAACTGCCGACTTTGGCCCAATAGTGCATGCTTGATTGATACGCAAGAAACACATTGATAGAACCGTTAGCGACTAAGTTCACCGATTGTTCATTATCGACGGTATAGGTGAGCTGAATTCGGTCTATGGCTGATTTGATGTGATTTTGTAGCGCGCTGCCTTGGATCGTGCCCACAATGGTAGCGCTATTCCAATTGTTGATATCCGCAAGCTGCGGCGAGTCTTTATTAATCAAAAAACCAGGGGCTTGCATGGCGATGGGTTCTGAGAATAAAAATTTACTTTCACGCTCATGGGTGCGGCTACATACGGCTAAAATATCGGTCTGCCCTTGCTCCAACGCCACCAACTGTTGATTCCAGTTACGAGTATTATCAGCAATAAAGCGCACTGGCAGTACCCTGTCTAATGCTGCATAAAGCTCGCTAGCAAAACCGCTGTGCAGACCCTGCGCGTTAATAAAATCATCCGGATGCAAATCAAATGAAGGGCTGTATCTGACCACAGGATGTTTTTCTACCCACGCCACTAAATGCGCTGGCAATTCTGCGCTTTCACGAGCTCCGGCCTCTTTTGCCTGAGTGTCAGAAAGTGCTGGAAACGAAAACCCGAGCCAAGCAATTAAAACAATCCATTGAACATATTTCGCCACGAACAGTCCTTTTCTTTGAGCACGACAATGTGCGTACTCATTTCATCCATAAACCAATTCAATATAGCTTAGTTCAAAATCGGTAAGGCATGAGCTTTCATGTTAATTTTCAAAGGTTTGCTACACTAATAACACATGGATTGCAGTTGCATATATCAAAGAGGATTACCTAGTGACATCTACGCTAACATTAACGCAGACATTGGCCCTAACAAGGTTTCAATTTTCGACATTGGTGTTGTCGGTAGTCGCATTGCTATCACTGTTTACATTAACCCTCAGTTTTCCTGCTTATTCCGACACAGCCCTGCCCAGCGAACTGTCCACTCAACAGCCACGCATCATACGCATGGCGCCTAAACAATCCGCAGAAGATGTCTCACATAGCTATCTAGTGTCACTTTTAGAAATTGCTATCAAAGAAACTGAACATGATTTTGGCCCTGCTAAATTAGACTTTATGCCAATACAGTTAGGTCAAAATTTGGTTCTGCCACTGCTGGATATTGAAGGTATTTTAGATACTGTCGCTTCAGCGCCAACCGTGAAGCGAGAAGTGCAATTTCGCGCAGCTCGATTTCCTTTGCTGATGGGACTGCTTGGGTATCGCATGATGCTGATTCGCCCAGAAGATGAAGCTAAGTTTTTAGCCATTAGCCGCCCAGAACAACTCAAAACATTAAAGGCATGTCAGGGGTCGGCGTGGCCAGATTCTAAAATTCTCGAAGATCAAGGTTATAACGTCATTCGAGTCGATAAATTTGAAACCATGTTCGACTATTTGATCAATGGTAGATGTGATTACTTTCCTCGTGCCATTACCGAAGGCTACGGAGAGCTAGAAGCTTACAATGCAGCCAATCCTGATAAACCTTTGCTGGCATTTGATAAAGTATTATTGCACTACACTGTGCCGCTGTTCTTTTTCACCAGTCATAAAAACTTTTTACTGGCTTATCGCATAGAAACCGGGCTGATCCGCGCCAATGAAAAAGGGCTGGTGGAACAGTTGATGAAAACCCATCCAGTCACAAAATCGGCCTACCCTCTAGATAAATGGCAAGAATCCATTGTATTTGAAGTGGCGATCCCTGACTTGTTAAAAACCATCCCGATAGAGAAGAAGCACTACTGGCAGCACCTGCCTGCTCGCAAGCACTAAAAAAGGTCTCACAGGAAAGCCTGTAAGACCTAAAAATACACAATTACATAAGAGCGCGGTTTATTGCTCTGCGGTTGCGTCAGTAGCTTCTGAGTTCGTTTTATAGGCCTTATTCGAAGAGAGCTTAAGCTGATTGCTAGCTCGACTTTCTATTTTTGCCACCAAAGAATCCCAGCGGATGCCGCGTTCTTTTTCAAAAAGCGATTCAAAGTTGTCGGCACTCCATTCATGAAATGCTAGCGGATCAAGAGCGCGTCCCACAAAGCGAATTTCATAGTGAAGGTGTGGACCCGTTGAAAAACCAGTATTGCCCGAATAAGCGATCAACTGTCCTTTTTCGACAAAATCACCCGATTTTACTTTGAATTTTTGTAGATGAGAGTATGAACTGGAAAAACCGTATGAGTGTTGCAATCTCAAGAAATTACCCGAGCCCACATCACTTGGCCTAACCACTTCAACCACACCATCGGCGGAGGCATACACAGGAGCCCCTGTATTCACCGCATAATCAATGCCACGGTGTAAGGTTTTTTTGCCCGTTTTAGGGTGGATACGGTAGCCGTAGTGTGAAGATACTCGCACATCCCCAACAGGCGAACCGTTAGGAATATTGTTCAGCATATTAAGACGAACAGATGAAGTGACAGCGGCGGCATCTAAGCGACTTTCCAGCTCACCGTCTTTGTCAGATACCCCAAGAACAACTTCTAAATCCCCTAGCCTATCAGACACTTGTTGTAGTCGTTCTTCACGAGCACCAAGATCGCCTTCGAGTTCCAGTTTTAGATTTTGTAAATGTTCGACTTCTTCACTGAGTTTTAAAGAGCGGTTCTGCAACTCTGTTTGTTTAGAAACCGCAAATTCAACTTCGTTATTAAGATAATAAATAGACACACAGGCAGCAATAATTGCTGCCACCATGAAATAACCGAAGGTTTTAAGACAACGCTGTAATATTTTTCCTAACTGGAAATGACGCGTACCATCCACAGTGGAGACGGTGACTATCACATGCTCTTTCATTGATACCTTGCTATCTGATTATTTTTTAACCGGATGCGTATTTTACTTGAACCAACGAAATCAGCAAGTTTAAATCTCATTTTTGATAGGTTAGCAGTGATTAAAACTCTTTATCAGCAAAACCGGTTACTTCATCCACACGTAATGCTTTACCTAGTTTAGTTAAAGGGTGCACGACAACCAGTCCTTTCACACGACGCTTAAGCTGCCCCATATCGGCCTGCTCTTGTTTAGTGATAGGGCGAGAAAATGGTTTGTCAGAAAGTTCTTTACGCTCTTTGTTGAGATCGTAGCTTTCTTTGTGTTTAAGTTGAGCAACTTGCTTTTCTAATTTCGCCATCTCTCTTTCAAATTGTTGAATGATAGATTGGTCGCGTCTTTCAACTGCCGCGGCAAGTTTATGTTTGTATTTATCGATTCGGTTGTTCAGGTTTTGGATTTCTTTTTTTGCAGACATTTGCCGCTCCTAGTAAAAAACGTGCCGTCCTAGGACGGCACGTTAAATTTGATAATGGAAGTAATAGCTGAAGTATATAGTGTTTGCCGATGAAACGACAAATTGATTACTGGGTAATGACAAATCCGCGCTTAAGATTCCGCTTGTTTACGAATTGCTTTCAGTAAAACCGACGTATCCATACGCCCTAGCCCTTCTTCAGATAGCGCTTTATAAGCGTCAGTGCTAGCTTGAGTAAGAGGAAGCGTCAAATTATGTTGCTTTGCTTCTTCTAAGCAGAAACCCAGATCTTTGATCATCCAATCAATGGCAAACCCAAAATCAAACTTATCTTGCGCCATGGTTTGCGCTCGGTTTTCCATCTGCCATGAACCTGCCGCGCCATTTTTCAGGCAATCCACCAGCGTTTGTACATCCAAACCTGATTTCTCAGCAAGTAATAAGCCCTCAGATAACCCAGTTAACGCGCCTGCAATACAGATTTGATTGACCATTTTAGCGCGCTGACCTTGCCCTGCTTTACCCATCAATACCGATGATTTCGCATAAGCTTCAAACACGGGTTGCATCGCATCAAAGTCTGATGCTTCGCCACCACACATCACAGTCAGAACGCCATTTTCTGCGCCCGCTTGACCGCCAGACACAGGAGCATCCATAAATCTTAATTGTGCTTTAGTGCAAGCCTCGAATAACTCTTCGGCAAGGTTGGCAGAAGTGGTGGTATGGTCCACTAAAATGGCGTCAGCTTTCATGTGAGCTAATGCACCAGTCGCCGAGGTAGTCACACTGCGTACATCGTCATCATTGCCCACACAGACCAAAACAACATCCGCGCCATCAACACACTCAGCAACAGTAGCAAATGCTTGTCCTGTATAATCAGCAGCCCATTGCTGAGCTTTGCTAGTGGTGCGGTTATAAACACGCACATCAAAACCGGCTTTCGCTAAATGACCTGCCATCGGGTATCCCATGACCCCTAAACCAAGAAAACTGACTCTCATAATTTGCTCCTGCTTATCGCTATAGTGTGCTTCTATTCAGGGTACCACGCGTATCAATAAAATTGATGCAAAAAAAAGAGCAAGCCAATAGCTTGCTCTACAATTCACAGTCTCCGATCCCATTACATTAGATCAAAGACGATTTACTTAAACTTGAACTATTACAGTTCAGCGTTGTGATAAACCTGTTGTACGTCATCGCAGTCATCAAGAAGATCTTGGAACTTCTGGAATTTCTCTGCGTCTTCACCCGCGATTGGGGTTTGAGTTTGAGGTACAAAAGTGATCTCTTCCACATCCATAGTAATATCAGGGAAAGAAGCGTTTAACGCAGTTTTGGTCTTGAAGAACTCAGTATGCGGAGCGAATACAGTGATCACACCGTCTTCTAGCTCAACGTCAGTTACGTCAACGTCTTCCATCATAAGAGCTTCTAGAATCACTTCGTCGTCTTCACCTTTAAACTGGAATACAGCTTGATGATCAAACATGTGTGAAACAGAACCTTCAACACCGATTTTAGCGCCTACTTTAACAAAACATTGGCGAACGTCTTGGAAAGTACGGTTGCCGTTATCTGTTAGACAGTCAACGATAACGCTTGTGCCGCCAGGACCAAAGCCTTCGTAGCGTGCTGGTTGGTAATCTTCACCACCGCCACCGCTCGCTTTATCAATGGCTTTATCGATAACGTGCGCAGGAACTTGGTCTTTCTTCGCTTTAGCAATCAAATGCTTTAGCGACAGGTTCATATCTGGATCTGAACCACCGTTCTTTGCACACATGTAAATTTCTTTACCGTACTTAGAATATACTTTAATTTTTGCGCCAGCTGTTTTGGCCATTGAGGCCTTGCGCACTTCAAAACTTCTTCCCATCGGGATCTACTCTCTAATTCTATGTCTCAGAAAAAGTCACAGTCACCAGCACGCAGCTGATAATCCAAAAAACTACCTTAACCAATCCTAGCAATCAACTGCTCATTCTAGCGGGTTAAACTGCCGTGATTGGCTTTAAATTCATCATCTGTCGATATTTCGCAACAGACTCATCAAACCAAAGCACGTGTTGTTCGCTTTTAAGCTTGCTGCGTTGCTCTGAAATATCGAGTTCAGTACCCTGCGAGTTTTTGACTTTCCACACCAAATAAGATGCTTGTTTGTCTAACTCAACGCGGTATTTGTCTTCAGCAGGAAGTTTAGAAAGATTTATCGACATGTGAGGTTTTTTATACGAATTCGTGTTGCGTAATATAACACATTTTCAGAGGATGAAAAAACGAGAAAATTTACACTGTAAAGTGGCTGAATTTATAGGCAAAAACAGCATTCGAAAATTGCTTTCGCTCGCACACAAACCACTGCAATCTATACAATAATACTTTGATATATAAACAAAAATGCATACACCGTTTTAAACATAGTGTATGCATTTCAAGACCGTAATTAATACTGGATCACTAATTACGGAACGCTTTGTCACCACTGTGTACTTAATCTAATACGCGTCTAATCAAATTAAGTACCGACCTGGTGACGGGGTAAAATTAATGCAACAGCCCCAACTATCGAGCTTCTTCCAGTGTCAATCCACTTTCCCTGATTTCACGCATTTGTTCTATTCGGCGTCTTGCCTCTGCAGATTTTAACTGTTTATTCGAAGTAGTGGCGCGGGTTGCATTCAATTCATCCCACGAACCCGCGAGATCTTGCATCTCTTCTCGGCTTATAGAATTAATAGACATCGCTTTGCTCCTAGAATAACAATAATTTATAGGGTTTTTACCCTACTGCTTAATAACAGAACCCTTAGCTATTTTGGTAATTTAGCTGAGTTCTTCTGACCTCGATATTGATATCAACCTAACCCCTCCCTGTTAAGAGTTTTAGAACTAAAATGTGATGCAGTTATCAAGCGTGTTTTTGATTTATTGGCATAGACTGCATTTGACTACATTTTAACCGTTTTTGATTTACACTTATTATGAATATAGTTGAAGAGGGAGGTTTTCGTGAATCAGCTGGATCAGTGGCAACAGCAAGTGTCGCATTGGCATAAAGTGCGGAAGCATGATCAAGTAGAAACGCTTGCCCGACTTATCAATAATGCTCCGTCAGAGTTATGGGGGCCAGAATTATCGATCGAGCAAAGTCAGGGATTAGGATATTGGTTAGATGGCTGTGCACGTATTTATCAGCACCATTTAGAGCAAGGGAATACCGCCGGTGCCTACTCGTATCTATGTTTGGCGCAAGCTCGTTTAGAATCTGTGGTGTGTCGAGCTGAAGTGGATCAAAATATTCGCTGCAGTTGCTGTCGTAAATTAGAGCAGATAATGGTATTGATCTTTGAGTTTTGTAAAAAACAACCCGATCCAAAGTGGCAAGTAGAACTGCAAAATCAAATAGAAACGCATGTTAAATTTTTAACCCACTACCCTTTTAATGAATCTCCAATCCCTGTGCTCAAGCCGTCTGCGAACTAAAAAACCCGCATAGATCTTATGTTAATCACGATCTATGCGGAAGCATGATCAAGAGCCTGAAGCGATCTCTCTAAGGACTCGCATAACTGTTTCATCGTAATGCCCTTCAAAGATCTGTCGACACACTTTACGTCGCACCGCTAAACCTAAGATCAAGCGTTCGATCGAAAGGTGCACACCTTCAGAATCTTGGTTGTACAACTCAATGGTGCGACTAAGGGCTTCGTAACTCACCACTTTGTCTTCCACTCTTAACCAATCTAGCTTCTCTAATAGCTCCTGACACTCTTCCCGAATAGATACCGGTGAATGACCAGTCATTGCTGACAAAGCCGTTATACTGCGTTCAAGAGCCTCTGGAGAGGTATATTTAGTTAAACTTATGGTGATCTCTTCAGCGTTGATCTCTACTAAGTGCTTACGTAATTTAACTCGGCGGCCTAAATGCCCTCTTGGAGAGGTTTTCTTACGCTGAATTGGCTCAAACTCGCCATCGATGATTTCCGCTAACTCATCGAGTTTCTTCTTAGAAACCATTTCGTGGCGCAATGGGTTAGGCAAGGTCGGCGCCATGTTGCGCTTACCGGCATTGGTGGTTCTAGCTCGAGCATAACGAATCACTTCTTCCGCGTTACATTTGATATCAACTTGGTAGTCTTTCACTTTGCCTTTGGTTTCTAAGACGCTCAGTGTTAGGTGATAGCCCCACAAGTTCACCACAAACAGTTCATCATTGCCTTTACCGTTAGACAGCTTCTTCAGCTCGCGTAATAAATCCATCGAGAAACGACGCCATTCTATGTTTCTCGCCAGTTTCTGATTTAACTCACTGAGTAACATGCTGTCGTTAGTGCGACGGGACATTCTGCTTCTGAAATACGAGTACAGTTGGAACACCAAGGTGTGCTGACGTAAAATTTCTGGTGGGAACAAGAAGAAATAATCACGTGTTAGCAGCTCTTCATAAAACGACGGCTCCCAAACCAAAATATAGAGATTAGGTTTGATTTTAATCTCGCCTGCTTCGTTCTCGGTTGGCGCTTCTTCAGAGGCGGTGATTGTTCGAGCTAAGAAACGAAAACGATCACTTTTAAAGCCCTCAGGCATGTTTTCACTTAACCACTGCCCTGTTAATTCATGTAATTGAAAATCGGTGTATTCAATTCTGTCTATGCTGTCACGAATAGAATCACGCGCCGGACCACTGTCTTTTTTGCCCCTAAGAGACAGGATATCAGTGATGTACAATGGGGTTTTATTCGGCGCAATCTGAGCATTGATGTGATAATTATCTTGATGATGATCGTGGTATTGCACGGTTAGGGTAAACAGCGCAAACAAAGTCATGAGATCATCCACGGTCATAATGTGTTTGGAAGATCGAGTTTCGATTACTGCACGTGTCCCCGAAATTGAAACCATTGATTTTTGGTAGTTTTTACGGGTTCTTGGCGGCGCTAATGCTTGATCAATAATACCGGCCCAGTTAGTTGGAGACACGACAAATTGATCGGCTTCGTCTAACATTGCGGGTGGATTGTTTAATCCGTGTTCGCTGAGTAGTTGTTTATTAACGTGAGTTTGAGCAAGTGCCTGGGTTTTTTTCTTCTTCGCGGTTTTTTTACTGGTTTCGGTTTGTAAACTTCCGGTACCTAAAGTTGTGATAAGCAAAGATGGGTTTACAAACTTATGCAGCATGGTTTTTCCAGCAAGGCCTGTTTCAAAACGTACTGGAGTTTGGCCAAATAAACCTATGTTCACTGCCGCTCGTAAGCGCTGTTGGATAGCTGCACGGGTAATTTGACCGTCTGTTGCATCGATGAGTTCAGTGGTCGAAACCAATCCGTCTTTGCTGCTCATTCCACGTAGCGAAATGAGATTAAGCAATTCTATGATGCTTTTGGTAACACCCTTGAAATGTTGATACTGCTCAATCCATTCGATTGCTGCATCATTGACTTCAAATAAATGGCCATCTTTGTGACTTCTAGGTTGTTTAATCAAGATCTTAGTGTCTTTGGTCATTTATTATCCGTCTACATTCAATCGTAACTTAATCATTGTTCCGTATAGCTTAAGAAAAATTCTTCTAAAAAGAAAGAAAAATTATAGAGGTTTTTTAAAACTGATCTTTTTGTTTAAAACTGATCTTATTGATAATGTGATCTAATGATCCGGGCTTTAATTTGGCTGTAAGTTACTGATTAGAATAGAGTAATTTTTATGGTGTTTCGGAGCGATGATCAAGGTTACTTCGAAAGAATGATCATACAGAATACGTAAACATGATCAGTGATTTGCGGAAGTGTGATCAACACAATCAATGAACCATGATCAAGTAAGCAACGAAAGCATGATCATTGGGTGTGAACAACTTATCCACAGTGCATGAGTACGTTTATTGAACGCTGTCGTGGATCTAATGCATTGTTTGTTCTTCTCATTCCATTCTACCCCGTTATAAATCTTCAAAACCCTGATTTTCAAACGCTTTAAACAATGGAAGCATGATCATGAGTATCATTGATCCCTTGTTCCGCTTAATTTGTAACTGTCCAATTTGTTTGAATTATTTCATTGGTAAACGCAAGCCAGTTTAAGTTGGTTCCTTACTTGGATTGAATATTATTTTATTTGCGTACAAATTGGTGGAAGCATGATCAAGTTAATTGGTTTTGCGTGATTTGATGATGCGTTTGTAAATGAATTGCGCCTTTTTTACCCCCTATTCTTTGTAAATGCCCATTCTACTTGATGTTTACCGTAATCTAGCGAGTAATTTACATGCTTCCGTATTGAAAAAACACTTGATCATCGATCCGGAAAAGATCCTCTTAAGTGTATGTAAACTGTGATCATCAACAAAGGAGAGTCTGTTTAAGCATTTCCTTGATCATCGTTTCGAATTTCCTGAATTCTCTTAGATATTCGTTTTTTTCTCTAGGAAGAATGATCAAGAGTCGACCTTGATCATTCTTCCTAATTCCTGTGTTGATAATGTCTCGAGATTTTGCCATGCAATCTTGAAAAAAGAGCAATAGTTTAAATATACGTTCGGTTGTCGGTGGTTTTGTTTTATTGGATTGCAAATGACCGTAATTCGTACAGGTTTTATCATCGTTCCGTTTATGGAAATAAAAATGAGCTTTTTGCTGTCTATTTAGCCTACCCTACCTTATTTTACGCCTTTTCGTCTGTTTACATTGTAAATAAGTGACTCCTGTAACTTTTAAAATCTATGTGATTTTTCGACTCGTTATTGGTGTAAAATAGACGTCAATATAGAGATATTACAGGTTATTTATGTGATTCAACCCATTAATAAATGTTCAGCACTTAGTTGAATTATCTTGTGTTAGCTGTACAATTAACTTAGTCATACATTTATGGGAAGAATGATGAAAAGAGAATCAACGATAGATAATCTTTATCAATTAGCAGAACAAACAAAACAGGTTCAAGCTGATCGTATTGAAATTGTATTGGAAGAGCGAAACGATGAGCACTTCCCTGCAATGTCTAAAGCATTGATGGAAACTCGCTCTGGTTTGACTCGCAGAAAGCTAGACGACGCTATCAGCAAAATGGAAGCTAAAGGGCATCAATTTACAAAAAACAACGCCAACCACTACTCTATTTCTTTAGAGGAGGCTCATCATTTGATGGAGTCTGCTGGCGTTGAAATGTTTCACGAGCGCAAGCGAAATCAAAATAATAAGCCTTGGGTTGTCAATGTGCAAAACCAAAAGGGTGGCACAGGTAAGTCGATGACTGCGGTTCACTTAGCGGCTTGTTTGGCACTGAATTTAGATAAGCGCTACCGCATTTGTCTTATTGACTTGGATCCACAAGGGTCACTGCGACTGTTTTTAAACCCGCAGATCAGTATTAGCGAGCACGATAATATCTATTCTGCAGTTGATATCATGCTGGATAATGTGCCAGAAGATACCGACGTGGACTTAGATTTTTTGCGTAAGAATGTGCTGCTTCCAACGCAGTATCCAAACCTGAAAACGATTTCAGCTTTTCCTGAAGATGCGATGTTTAACGCTGAAGCATGGCAATCACTATCGCAAGATCAATCTCTTGATATTGTTAAGCTACTTAAAGAAAAGCTTATCGATAAAATTGCCGATGACTTTGATGTGATCATGATTGATACCGGTCCACACGTCGATCCATTAGTTTGGAACGCCATGTACGCATCAAATGCGTTATTGATTCCGTGTGCTGCTAAGCGATTGGACTGGGCGTCAACGGTTAACTTCTTCCAGCATTTACCGACGGTATACGAGATGTTCCCTGAGGACTGGCACGGATTAGAGTTTGTTCGTATGGTGCCAACCATGTTTGAAGACGATAATAAAAAGCAGGTGTCTGTTCTGACTGAAATGAACTACCTGTTACAAGAACAAGTGATGATGGCGACCATTCCAAGAAGTCGTGCATTTGAAACTTGTGCTGACACATACAGCACTGTGTTTGACTTAACCCCTGGCGATTTTGAAGGGGGCAAGAAGACGCTCGCAGTTGCGCAAGATGCGGTGCAAAAAAGCGCATTAGAATTAGAACGTGTGCTTCATAGCCACTGGGCGTCATTAAATCAGGAGGATTAAGGTATGGCGATAAAAACATCCGACTTGAACGCTAAATTATTTGGTAAGGCTAACAAACGTAGAGCAACAACGCCTACAGAAGCGCAAACAGCAGTCAAAGAAAACGCACAGGTGATCGAGCTTGCCGTAGCAGGGCAGGATATGGTGTCCTTTCAGTTACAACGTATCCCTGCGGCGAAGATTGAAGAACAGACGGTAGTCTTTTCTGATAATGCCCGTGAACAAACGTTTCTTAACGAACATGCGCTGTCTGACATTCTAGATACTCTTAAAGATCGTGGTCAGCAATATCCAGCGGTCGGTAGAAAGAATAGCCAAGGTCAAATCGAAGTTCTTGATGGTAGTCGTCGTAGAAAATCGTGTATTTTGGCGGAGAAAGACTTTCTCATTTACGTTGCTGAAGACATAAATAGCGAACACGCTAAGTTTTTATCTGACGTTGCTAATGCGCATAAGCCACTTTCTTTGTATGAACGTGGCCGTGAAATGCAAGCCAAGCTGGATTCTGGTGAAGTGAGTGACCAAAAAGGGCTCGCATCTCTCTTTAAATGCAGTGAAGCATTGGTGAGTGGGGCATTAAAAGCGGCCTCATTGCCATTACCATTATTGCAAGCGTATCCAAACGTAACCGAGCTTGGGCGTCCAACTATCGTTAAGCTACATAAACAGTTTAATGAGCTTGAGGAGGCGGCACAGCAGGGTATTTTAGATAAGTGTCAGCAAGACGGTGCTTACGTTTGGCAACGTTTCAGCGGTATTAGCGAAGCTAAGATCACCAAGCAAGTTTCCTTGTTGCTTGAAGGCTGGATTGCTGAGGTTAACGAAACCACGTATAAAGAAGCGAAGAAACCGGTTGAACTGGTAAAAGGTAAAGCGACTTACGTTCGTAAAGGTCAGTCTTTAGCGTTGAACCTGAAAAAAATAGACGATTCTTTAGCGCAAGAAATTATTCAGTTTATCGAAGCCAAATTGAAATAATCGCTAGTCGTTGATTGAGCATAAAGCAGAATGAAAAACGGGTATCAAGTAATTGATACCCGTTTTTTTATGCGCCAATGGACGCGTAAGGTTTGACGGTTCTAAGATCAAATTCTTTTAAAATCGAGTAAATATGGTCAAACAAGTCGGCTTGGGCACGTTCATAATCTTTGATACTGGTTTTGTTGACGTAGCAGTAGATTTCGATAGGTAAGCCAAAACGGTTACTTTCCAGTTGTCTTACGACAATAGTTAAATCTTTTATGACCGCAGGATGCGTCGCGAGGTAACTGGCAACGTATTCGCGAAAGCACCCAAGGTTGGTTAAGCGTCTAAAGTTAATAGGGTCGGCATCTTCAGGTAAGGTTTTATTGTACTGCTCTATTTCTTTTTGCTTGCGCAATATGTGCGTCTTCAGCAGTCTAAATCGTTGCATGCGCTCTAGCATGTCGTTATCTAAAAAATCAATACTCTCAGTATCAATAAACAGAGCTCGTTTTATGCGTCTGGCGCCTGTTTCTTCAACGCCATACCAGTTAATAAAAGGTTCGCTGACTAAGGTTTGCGAAGGGATCATAGCAATGGTGTTATCCCAGTTTTTTACTTTTACGGTAGTGAGCGTTACTTCTTGTACAGTGCCATCTACGTTGTGATTATCGAGCTGTATCCATTCTCCGGTCGAAATCATTTTATTGGCGGCTAACTGAATGCCTGCGATAAACCCCATTATGGTGTCTTTCATAACAAAGGCGATCATCCCAGCCATTACACTGACACCGGATATGAGATAAATAGGTGTTCGATCTAAGATATGGGATATGGTGAGCAGCACCGCTAACGCCACAAAAGCGAGTTTGAAGAACTGCACCATGCCATGCAGTGGCAATCTATGTCCGAATTGTTTGGTGGAGAGCACTAACAAGGTAATATCGAAGATAGAGAACAGTGCTCGCAGAACGATAATCGCGGCGCCTATTTCTAAAAATGCATTGATGGTTTGGCCCAAAATAGTAATTTTAGGAATTATCAGTTCAATACTCGACATGACCAAGTAGTAGGGCACGATAAGAGAAATCTTTTCATGAAAGCGTTTAAGTTCGATAGCCCGCTTTATTTTATAGTCATAACCATGAGTACTTTTATTGACAAAAGTCCCAGTAAAACGATGAATGACTAAGTAGGTAACAGCGGAAAACAATAGCGTGACAAGTATCAGTGACACATCAGCGAAAAAATCATGCCTATCAAAAGTGATATCGAATAACGACAGGAATTCAATCAGCAGATGACCTAAATGGTCTGATACCCACGCGCCCGATGTTTGTTGTTGTTCCATTTAGATAAACCTCCCTGTTTTATCTTGTTTAGAGCAATCTGGGTAATTAAGTGATCAGCAATCGTGTTTTAACAAACTTGGCTGAGACGTTATTTACTGAGATTAATATCATACTAAGCCTTTCATTTAGCGAGAGTAAAGCAACATCGTCTTCGATAGAGTTTTGTTGTGATATTCATGTGTTGCTTTGTGCTGTGGCAAGTTTTTGTTAGCGTTAATTCCCTTCGCTATTCTGCTATTCTATGCCAATACAAGATTCCATAATTTAGGTGATGCCCTTGCCATATCGTTCTCATGCTCAGCAATTGCTAATTTTGCAAAGTCAGGCTTTTCAATCTCAACACCGTATCGGTGTGATATTAAAGGGTTCTGAGCAATGGCAGCAACAGGTGTTACAACATCTTGGAGAGTTGCATCGCTACCAACGGGCATTAGTGCTGGGTGAGCGCACGTTAAGTTATGCCGAAACAGTGACCTTTAAACAAGCACGACAAAAGCTAGGTCAAGAAAGTGATCTTATCGTAGCTGATCTTAACTGTGCCTTCGATGCCAATGGTTTTACTGCTGTTACGGGCACATTAAAGGGTGGCAGTTTATTGCTGATACTGCCTAACACTGATTCAGTTCAGTTTTCCGAGCTATGGATGGCACGTGCTTGTCAGTCATTTATCAGCATTTGTGAGTCTTCACCGAGTGTGATTGAGACCGGTTCCGATTTTACGCAGGTGCAAATGATACCCGCAGTTGATCGTTTCTCACAGCAACGACAAGCCATAGAGGCAATACATAAAGTATTAAGCGGGCATCGTAAACGCCCGCTAGTCATTACGGCAGATAGAGGGCGAGGTAAATCGGCTGCTCTTGGTATTGCCGCCGCACAAATAATTAAAAATTCAAACAAGCATGTTGTTATCACAGCGCCTAGTACGCAGGCAGTAAAAACATTATTCGAACACGCCAGTAAAGAGTTAGGTATAGCGCCGCAAAAAGGTTACCACCTTTGCCTAGAAACAGGGGCAAGTTTACGTTTTATTGCCCCTGATGAGTTGCTTCGAGATTCGGTCAATTGTGATTTATTGTTGGTTGATGAAGCTGCCGCCATTCCTTTGCCTCTTTTGCAATCCATTGTTGAGCGCTATCACCGAACTTGTTTCGCAACTACTGTGCACGGTTATGAAGGTTGCGGGCGTGGGTTTTCGATAAAGTTTTCTGCGTGGCTCAATCAACATCGGCCGGGCTGGAAGTCATTGAAACTGACTCAACCTATTCGTTGGAGCCTAGGAGATCCGGTGGAAGCATGGTTATTCGATACTTTCTTACTTGATGCGGAGATTGAATCTTTATCCTTAAATGATTATTCCGATGCCAAACTACTTGAGCTTGATATTACGGATTCCACGCACTGCGTTACCTCACTGCGTAAAGCTTTTGCTTTATTGGTGAATGCTCATTATCAAACCTCGCCCAATGACGTATTTCAATTGCTCGATGATCCAAATATTCGCCTCTATCAAGTGATATCACAGCAGCAGGTTGTAGGAGTGATACTTGGGTATCGAGAGGGCGGCCTGAACGAGTCACAATTACAAGATATCCAATTAGGAAAACGAAGACCTGCAGGGCATTTGGTTCCTATTTCATTAGTCAGTAACCTTGCCGATAACAGGCCAGCACTTGTTGCTAGCCTTCGAGTGATGAGAATTGCAGTTCACCCAGAAACGCAAGGCATTGGACTTGGCAGTTGGATGTTGTCTCAATTGGCGTCATTGCAAGAGCCGGAAGTTGCTTATCTATCAACAAGTTTTGGCGTCAACAGTGAGTTGTTTAACTTTTGGTGCAATAACGGGTTTGAGGCCGTTCGTTTGGGTAGTAAGCAAGACCAAGCGAGCGGGTGCTTCTCTGCCTCTATGGTGAAAGCTTTAAATAGCCTTGTAGGGTGGAAAGAGGATGCACAGCGTCAGTTGCAAATACACCTTATCGACACCGCTTCTGATATACATTTAAACCTGCCTACAACATTATTGCTTAGACTCTTTATATCCGAGACACAGAACACTCTGACTTTAAATGAACGTACTTATAAGCTGATCTCTAATTACACATTAGGTGGCGCTAGTTTTGAGGCGACACGAATTCTGGTACAACAGTTATTGGTTAGTCATTTGTCGTCTGTGCTACAGCGTTCTGCTGAGTATGATGCAAAGGATTATGCCGATCTTTCTTTGATTGCTGATTTATCGATTAAGAAACAAAGTTGGGCGAAGGTATGTCAAGAGCATGGATTCACTGGGCGCAAACAAGCAGAAGCTCAGTATCGTCAAGCGATTAGTTATTATCTTCTAACCACACAACCTGTCTGATTTACAGTGTAAATTAAGTCGTTGTTAATCGGCTGAGTTGCGGGCATCTTCAATTTACACTGTAAATTCAAAGTGCCGGTCATTGGTTATTAAAAAGGGTCACAACATCAAACTGTTGTGACCCTTT
>NZ_BAUJ01000012.1 GCF_000496695.1 Vibrio halioticoli NBRC 102217 | reverse complement strand
GCTAGTTCTGATCACTTACTTAGTGTGATTGGTGTTAAAAGTTAATACCAAGCCCAACAGTCCTATTGGGCTATATCCATTGTTTACCCTCTATTAAACTACAAAATAGCCTTAACTAAATAGCTTTAAAATTCAAATTCGTCTGCAATATCAATACCTTTTGTCGCAAGATAGGCAAACAATGAATCAACGGTATTGTTCACCACACGCTGCGCTGGATAACCCACTTCTGTGATCAATGCTTTTGCGACATCAAAACGCCCTAAATCCCATGCATTGTGCGCGTCTGAGCCAACACTGATTGGCGCATCGTATTGTTTGGCTAGCGTCGCCAATATTTTGCAGTTGCTATAACTGGCTTTTCTTGAATATAAAAAAGAGCTGTTGTTTATTTCAAGGGCGACATTTTCTTTTGCGGCCAGTTTAACTATCTCTTCGATATGAATAGGGAAATTCGGGTTGCCGGGGTGTGTCACCACATGCACCTTGCCACTTTTGATGACGTTACTCATCGCCTCGGTGTTTGAATCGATATCTCGAGGCGCAAACACAGGTGGATGAAAGCCAGTAAGGATAATATCTAGGTTGCTACGGATAGACTCATCAATATCGATATTGCCTTGCAGATCTTTAATATTGCTCTCTATACCACGTAAAATACCGACCCCGTCCACAACACGAGGGAAGGTTAGACTGTTTACGAAATGCCACTTATGAGGCGCATCTTCCATATCAGGGCCATGATCGGTATTGGCAAATAAACGTATGCCACGCTTTGGCGCTTCACGCACATAATCATGTATGGTGCTGTAAGCATGATCACTTGCTAAGGTGTGAGTATGTAAATCCACTTCTAACTTGTAACTCATTGTAAAACCTCTTTTAAAACCCTATAGCTACCGAAATATCACAGGCTGTATGCAAACTTTGAACTGCCTACCATATACGACTTTGTTTAAACTTTCATGGCATAAATCAGTGCACTTTACACCTGCTAACAGTGTCAATTGCAATATAAGGTTTGTATAAAACTGCCGTCATTTACGATGACTATACGATTCGATACCCTCACCAAAGCACTATTCAAAAATCATGCATAAAATGAATTTAATTTCCATTTCATTAAGTGCATAAACTTCCTTTAATTATTTAAATTTATTCTTACCTGATTATTAAAATAATAAAAATTCATTTATTGGAAATAAAATCAAATATACTGAATTTAATAACACCTTTTATTTTAACCACTAAAAATGAAATATTACTTCCCATTCAAACACAAAGTTGATTGCGACCTAAGTCACGGATTCACAAGCACTTTACCCATAATTTAAATAGCAACCAATCAGCACAATAATAATATCACCGACAAAAATAAGACCTAGTTAATTATTGTATTATTTAATGCGTTAATATTTAAATAATGAAACAACCATTATTGTTGTTTCATTAACATGTCTACTGATTAGTAAATTCAATACAGGTGATTAATTGTATTACCTTATTAATAATAAAAAGAACATCTCCCCTACAAATTAATAAAAGGAAGTTACTGTGAAACATAATTTAAGTTTACTTTCGCTATCCATCATCGTTGCTTTAGGTGGTTTAACTGCTTGTAACGATAGCAGTGATAACACTACAGCGAAGGTTGAAAAAGCGGCGCCAACGGTAGCAGCAGAAATAACACCTGCCATTGAGCAGCAAACCCTATTGACACAAGCTCAGCCTAGACAGCTTGATGATTTAACCCAATATGTCGACCCCTTCATCGGTACAGGTGGCACAGGCCATACTCATCCGGGGGCTGTAGCACCAAGCGGTATGGTGCAAATGACACCGATTGTCTACGATACTGGCACGGAAAAATGGAAAGTGTGTTCCGGTTACCATGATGACGAAACAGAGCTTATCGGCTTTGGTCACACAGCATTTAGTGGTACTGGGATCAGCGGTTTAAATGAATTCCAAATGTTGCCATTTACCACTGAAACTATGCCAAAAGACGCGGATATCACTTCCTACCATCCGCATATTGATAAATCTACCGAAGAAGCGTCTCCGGGCTACTATCATGTGAAAATAAAAGAAAGCAATATTGATGTTCAACTCACCGCTACCGAGCGTGTGGGCTACCACAAATACACCTATCCTGATGGTGCCAAACCTAAGATTAACTTAGTGTTTACTGACTTCAATAAGCAAACAAACAAGGTCGACTACTCTATTGTCGATGATCACACCATACGTGTGACGCAGACCATTTCTTCATTCTACACATTGCGACAAGATACCTACTTCTATGTGCAGTTTGACCATAAATTTAAAGCCAACCCAGAGTTCCATCAAATCAAAGGATGGTGGGGACCGACTGAGTCTGGCACTTTAGTGCTCGACTTTAGTGGCGATGGTGATGGTGATGTGCATCAAATCAATGCCAAAGTCGGTATTTCGTACACTAGCTTACAAGGTGCAGAGCAAAACTTTGATGTCGAAGGGACTCGCACATTTGAACAAGCCCATGCCTACACCAAAGGGTTGTGGAACAAAGAGCTGAACGAAGTCAAAGTGGAAGGTGGTACACCTGAAGATCTCACCACTTTCTATACCGCACTTTATCATACAGAGCTAGCGCCGCATCTATTCCAAGACGTTGACGGACAATACCGCACCATGCGTCGTGGCGATTACACCATAGTGAAACACGCCGATGATCCTAACTCTAAAGTATTTAGTGTGTACTCACTATGGGATACATTCCGTGCCTTGCACCCACTTAAAACCATCATCGAGCCTAAACACGCCGTTGAATTAGCCAAAGACCTTATCCGTAAATATGAAGAAGGCGGCATTCTACCAAAATGGGAACTGCACGGTGACTATACCGGCACTATGGTGGGCTACCCTGCTGTTGCTGTTATTGCCGATTCGATTACTAAATTCCCTGACCAATTCACCGCTCAAGAAAAACAAACCGCATTGGCCGCTGCACTGCGCTCTGCTGTTTACAAAAGCGGTAACGAAGTGATGAAATTTGACCCAGGATGGAGAGTGTATGACGGCGTACAAAAAGAGAACTTAAAATTTGTTGATGGTTCTCGCAATAGCCTAGATGAACCAATGAGCACTGAATGTGATCCATTGGCACCGGCTAAAGATTCATTGTGTGGCTTTGTTCCAGCGCTAGGCCATGACCATGGTCAAAACGAATCGGTATCCTACGGCTTAGAAATGGCTAACTTTGACCATGCAGTGGTGATGATTGCTAATGCTGCAGACCGTGATGATGTTGCGAAAACATTTGAGCGCCGCTCCGAATACTGGCACAAATACTGGGATGCTTCTAACCCCGACAACCCAAGTGAAAACTGGAAAGAAAAATACAACATGACCGGCTTTATGCGCCCTGTATGGTCTGATGGTAGTTGGTTCACTTCTGATGATGGTGAATTCCACCCTTACAAAACCAACAGCGGTTCGGGTAACTACACTGAAGGGACTGCATGGCAATGGACATGGTTTGTGCCACAAGATGTGGAAGGCTTAAAAACTATCATGGGTGGCAATGACGCCTTCTTAAGCAACCTAAACGAAGTGTTCTCAAATGTGTGTGACAGTGCTAAGGATTCGACCTGTGCAACCACACCAGATATGACCGGTATGTTGGGACAAGTGGCGTTTGGTAATGAACCATCACAACACATTCCATTCCTATACAACTGGACGAGTGAACCTTGGCATACTCAAGAAGTGGTTGACCAAATTCAGCACACTATGTACGGCACAGATCGTGGTGACATAGTCGGTAACGAAGATGAAGGTCAAATGTCGGCATGGTATGTGATGTCTGCACTTGGGCTATACCAAGTCAGTGGTTCAGATCCTATCTTGACGGTTGCACGTCCTCTGTTTGAGAAAGTGCAAATCCCTATGCAAGATGGCGTATTTACCATTACCGCAGAAAACAACAGCACAGCGAATAAATACATTCAATCTGTGACTATTAACGGCAAACCACTCAACAAAAACTTCACTTTTGATTTTGCAGATTTGAAGGCCGGTGGTGAACTGCACTTTGTAATGACTAATGACGTCAATCAAGCAATGAAAGCGGATCAACTAGCCAAAAGCTAAGCTCCCTTTTCATCCATCGCTAGGTAAATAAAAACGTTAGCTTGGTTCTTCGGAGCCAAGCTATTTTTTATATCTATACATAATGAAAAATAGTGACAATAAGTATTAGAAATCATTCCTTAACGGTAATTTCTTGGTTATTTACACAATAAGACATTATTAATTTTAAAGTGATTCAGATTCATTATTTAAACACGTAAAAGTGCAATATTAATTTTCATTTGGTGACGCGAACCATTGCGATATAAGTCACGGATTCATAAGCACTTTAGCAATACTTTAGACAGCAATAAATCAACAAAAACATTATTCAAACTTGCTTCTAAATATATAATTACTTGTAGTATTTAAGGTTTAAAAAATACTACTTTCCTTTCAGGGCGTAATAATTAAAGCAACAGAATTAATTTGTAATATTTATATTAAAAATAAAAACAAACATACCCTACAATTATTAATAAAAGGAAGTTACTGTGAAACATAACTTTAGTTTACTCTCACTATCCATCATTGTGGCACTCGGTGGCTTAACTGCATGTAACGATAACAGTGATAACACTCCGGCGAAGACGGCAAAAACAACTCCAGCAGCAAAAACTGCTGCGCATAAAGCACCTGTAGTAGAACAGCAGCAGCTACTTACCGCCTCTCAGCCTAGACAACTGGATGACTTAACTCAATATGTTGACCCTTTCATCGGTACTGGTGGAACAGGGCATACTCATCCTGGCGCCGTCGCACCCAATGGTATGGTACAAATGACGCCAATTGTTCATGATAAAGGTGGCAATGGATGGAAAGTCTGCTCTGGATACCATACCGACTTTACTGAACTACTTGGTTTTGGTCATACCGCACTAAGCGGTACCGGTATTGGCGGTTTAAACGAGTTCCAAATGCTGCCATTTACCAGTGAAAGTAAACCTGCAGATATCGATATTACCGCTTATCATCCGCACATTGATAAATCTACCGAAGAAGCGTCTCCGGGCTACTACCATGTGAAAATCAAGGAAAGTAATATTGATGTTCAGCTCACCGCAACCGAGCGTGTCGGCTACCATAAATACACTTTCCCTGAAGGTACCTCACCTAAAGTCGCCTTATCATTTAGTGACTTTAACAAGTTCATGAGCACCTTTGCCTACACCATTGTCGATGATCAAACCATACGCATTACGCAGACAATTTCTTCATTCAATACCATGCAACAATCTACTTACTTCTACGTGAAGTTTGACCATAAATTTAAAACAGGGCCACTTTATCACCCTGTCTCAGCATGGTATGGCTACCAAGGTTCACTGGTGTTAGATTTCAGTGAAGATCCAAATGTACATGAAATTAATGCAGAAGTTGCCTTGTCTTATACCAGTCGTCAAGGCGCTGAACAAAACTACGATGTAGAGGGTAATCGTACCTTTGACGAGGCTTATGCGTACACTAAAGGCCTATGGAATAAAGAGTTAAACGAAGTCAAAGTAGAAGGTGGCACACCTGAAGATCTCACCACTTTCTATACCGCGCTCTACCATACCAATATTGCACCGCATATCTTCCAAGATGTGGACGGCCAATATCGTTCCATGCGTCGCGGTAATTTTGCTGTGACCAAAACAGCCACCGACCCAGACTCTAAAGTGTATAGTGTGTACTCAATATGGGATACATTCCGCGCCTTGCACCCACTTAAAACCATCATTGAGCCTAAACATGCGGTTGAATTGGCTAAAGATTTGCTCAGAAAATACACCGAAGGCGGCATCTTACCAAAATGGGAATTGCACGGTGACTATACTGGCGTGATGGTGGGATACCCAGCGGTGTCAGTAATTGCCGATGCCATCACTAAGTTCCCTGACCAATTTACCGAACAAGAAAAACAAACCGCATTAGCGGCTGCACTTCGCTCTGCTGTGTATAAAAGTCAAAGTGCAGTGGCAGAATTTGACCCAGGCTGGAAAGTCTACGGCGGCGTACAAAAAGAGAACTTAAAATACGTCGATGGCTCTTACAACACCCAAAATGAACAAATGACCAGCGAATGTGATCCATTAGCTTCAGCCAAAGATTCGTTATGTGGTTTTGTGCCTGCGTTAGGCCGTGACAATGGTCAAAATGAGTCTGTTTCGTACGGCTTAGAAATGGCCAACTTTGACCATGCCGTAGTAATGATTGCCAACGCTGTTGGTCGTGATGACGTAGCCCAAACATTTGAGCACCGCTCCCAATACTGGCACAAATACTGGAATGCCTCTAACCCAGACAACCCAAGTGAAAACTGGAAAGAAAAATACAACATGACCGGCTTTATGCGTCCAGTATGGTCTGATGGTGAATGGTCTACCTCTGATGATGGTGAATTCCACCCTTACCTCATTAACCATGGTTCTGGTAACTATACCGAAGGGACTGCATGGCAATGGACTTGGTTTGTACCGCAAGATGTTGAAGGCTTGAAAACCATCATGGGGGGTAACGATGCCTTCTTGAGCAACCTAAACGAAGTGTTCTCTAATGTGTGTGACAGCGCTAATGATTCTACCTGTGACACCACCGATGATATGACGGGTATGTTAGGGCAAGTGGCATTTGGTAACGAGCCATCGCACCATATTCCATTCCTATATAACTGGACATCAGAACCTTGGCACACACAAGAAGTAGTGGATAAAATTCAGCACACCTTATACGGCACCGACCGCGGCGACATAGTAGGTAACGAAGATGAAGGTCAAATGTCAGCATGGTATGTCATGTCAGCATTAGGTTTCTATCAAGTCAGTGGTTCCGACCCTGTACTTACTGTCGCACGACCTCTATTTGAGAAAGTGCAGATTCCGATGCAAGACGGCGTATTTACCATCACGGCTGATAACAACAGCACAGCCAACAAATACATTGAGTCTGTCACTATTAACGGAAAACCGCTTGATAAAAACTTCACCTTTGATTTCTCAGAATTCAAAGCAGGTGGCGAATTGCACTTTGTTATGACTGATGATGTCAACAAAGCGATGAAATCTGTTCAGCTAGCAAATGGCTAATAGCAATCACAGTAATTAAGTGAATATGCATTAATAAAAGCTTGGTTCTTTTGAATCAAGCTTTTTTATGCTCTCTATTAATTATATATTTATAATAATTAATAGCGTTAAATATATTATAAAACTGGAATTTTACATTTCATTTAGAGTGAAGCCTCACTGCGACCTAACTCACTAAAAACAAAGATATTTTAAGTTAATTTATGTACGCCAATTATTCTTAATATATAGATAATTATTACTTTCGCAATTGTATTATTTAACGTTATAAAACGCAGTTAAAATACATTTCCGAACAGCTGAAAATAATAAAAAACACCCTACAATTAATAAAAGGAAGTTACAGTGAAACATAACTTTAGTTTACTCTCATTGTCCATTATTGTGGCACTAGGTGGCTTAACCGCATGTAATGATAATAGTGATAACACCGCAGCCAGCGTTGATAAAAATGCACCAGCAGTAGAAAAAACAACGCCAACTCCGACACCAACCCAGACACAAAACGTCGAGCAACAACTTCTTACCGCAGCTCAACCTCGACAACTTGAAGACTTGACTCAATATGTTGATCCTTTCATTGGTACCGGTGGCACCGGACATACTCACCCTGGCGCTGTGACACCCAATGGGATGATACAAATGACACCGATTGTTGACGATGAAGGCGTTGATTGGTGGACTAGATGCTCTGGTTATCATACTGATTTCACAGCAATTCTAGGCTTTGGTCATACCGCACTCAGTGGTACAGGTATTGGCGGTTTAAACGAATTCCAAATGTTGCCGTATACCACAGAAAGTATGCCTAGTGGTTCTAAAATTGAGACTTATCGCCCCCATATAGATAAATCGACAGAAGAAGCCACTCCGGGTTATTACCACGTGAAAATTCAAGAAGGTAATATCGATGTACAACTTACTGCCACCGAGCGTGTCGGTTATCATAAATACACCTTCCCTGATAGCGCTAAGCCAAAAATCAGCTTTGTTTTTGACCGATACAATAAGCAATTCAACTCTGTTGACTATCAAATTGTGGATAATCAAACCATACGCATTAAACAAACTATTGCCTCGTTCTTTACCCTGCACCAATCAACGTACTTCTATGTGAAGTTTGACCATAGCTTCAAAATGCCCCCAGAGTTTATTGAAATCCCGTCAACATCATCTTGGAGCCAAGATAAAAATGGCGTGCTAGAGCTTGATTTTAGTGGCGATCCTAGTGTCCACCAAATCAATGCCAAAGTGGGAATTTCATATACTGGCCCGCAAGGTGCAGAGCAAAACTTCGATATAGAAGGCACTCGTACTTTCGATGAAGCTCGCGCTTACAACAAAGGCTTGTGGAATAAAAAACTGAATGAAATCAAGATTGAAGGTGGTACACCAGAGAACCTAAAAACCTTCTATACCGCGCTGTACCACACCAATATGGCGCCACACATCTTCCAAGATGCTGACGGTCAATATCGCAGTATGACTCGCGGTGATTACTCGTTTGTGAAAACCGCCACAGACCCTAACTCTAAAGTGTATAGTGTCTACTCATTGTGGGATACGTTCCGTGCATTGCATCCGCTAAAAACCATTATTGAGCCACAACACGCGGTTGAATTAGCCAAAGATCTTCTTAGAAAATACCAAGAAGGTGGCTTGCTACCAAAATGGGAACTTCATGGTGACTACAGCGGCACTATGGTGGGCTACCCTGCAGTTGCAGTAATTGCCGATGCCATCACTAAATTCCCAGACCAATTTACCGATAAAGAAAAACAAACCGCATTAGCGGCGGCGCTGCGCTCTACACACTATAAGAGCTACGCCGAAATATCTAACACTGATCCGGGTTGGAAAGTCTATGATGGCGTGCAAAAAGAAAACTTAAAATACGTCGATGGCTCGCACAACAGCTTAGGCGAACCAAGCAATACTCAATGTGACCCATTAGCGCCAGCTAAAGAGTCTTTATGTGGCTTTGTGCCTGCTAAAGGTCAGCAAAATGGTCAAAATGAGTCTGTCTCATACGGCTTAGAAATGGCCAACTTTGACCATGCGGTGGTAATGATAGCCAATGCGCTACATCGTGATGATATTGCGAAAACCTTCGAGCTACGCTCTCAGTACTGGCATAAATATTGGAACGCCTCTAACCCTGATAATCCAAGTGAAAACTGGAAAGAAAAATACAACATGACCGGCTTCATGCGTCCAGTGTGGTCGAACGGCGAATGGTCTACCTCTGATGACGGGGAATTCCACCCATATAAAACCAACCACGGCACCGGTGATTACACCGAAGGTACGGCATGGCAATGGACTTGGTTTGTACCGCAAGATGTTGAAGGCCTAAAAGCCACTATGGGGGGTAATGACGCCTTCTTGAGTAACCTAAACGAAGTCTTCACCAATAAATGTGCAAGTGACGACCCTGCGCAATGTACGACAACTGCGGATATGACCGGGATGTTAGGACAAGTGGCGTTTGGTAACGAGCCATCGCATCACATTCCATTCCTATACAACTGGACATCTGAACCTTGGCACACTCAAGAAGTGGTCGATAATATTCAGCACACCTTGTATGGCACGGCTCGTGATGACATGGCAGGTAATGAAGATGAAGGTCAAATGTCGGCGTGGTATATCATGTCAGCGATGGGCTTCTATCAAGTCAGTGGCTCTGATCCTGTATTTACCCTAGCGCGACCTCTGTTCGATAAAGTACAAATCCCAATGCAAGATGGGGTATTTACCATTACCGCAGACAACAACAGCGACACCAATAAATACATTAAATCAGCGACCATCAACGGTAAGCCATTAAATAAAGACTTTACCTTCGATTTTACTGAGTTCAAAGCAGGCGGCGAACTTCACTTTGTAATGACAGATGATGTAAGCCAAGCGATGAAACCGGATCAATTAGCGAAAAGCTAATACCCATTAAGGTTATCAATGCCTATATAGCTTGGCTCTTCGGAGCCAAGCTTTTTTATTTGCGGGCCATTTAAATACCATTCCTACCATAGCGTCCCCATACTACCAACAAGACTGACTCTTCACTGTGATTGACGATAGAACGTCAGATAGTTTCAATGCAACTTAAGGAGAGGCAACTTAAGGCATGGCAACTTAAGCTCGCCAAAAGTATTAACTCGATATCGATAGATAAACCACCAGCAAGCTATCCCTTTGCCTGGTCTTTTTATTGCCTAGCAGGAAACCACTTTAAAAACTATCAGGCTGAATGACTATTGATTGCTCTTTAGAAGACTTTAATCAACATCTATTGCCTTAAATATCCATGCCAAGAAATTAACTTGCACAGTGACACTTTCAAATACCAGAAAGTAAAACATCATTCGCTAAGAAGTGTGTATTGTAAAAGGTAAGGTAATAAACGATATAGCACTAAAACGCGATGCATATTTAATAAGTCTATTCACTAGAAGCTAGCCACACTTAAACCAATCCTAACAATATAACTTGCTCAGTAATATTAAAAGAATATGGCTTACCCAGAGTGAGTTCTATTAGGATAAGTTATCTATATAACGAGAAATATTATTCAATGAAATGATAAGGACTGACTAGCACTTTTCTATATGAGATTTGCACAGCGTCCATATTAACTTATATGAATACACTATTAAGACATCATTAATTGCGCAGAAACGAGTGTTTCATATACAGATATAGCCAATGAATAACGGCTATTAGTATTACTATTGTGGATATTAAGAAAGGAAAATAAAAAATGGGAAGAGAGCTCCGGCTATCTTCCCATGAGAACAATGCAGATTTTAAATAATAATCTTCAATATTGGACGCGTAATTTGAAGACTATTAAGGTCAAAACCTAAGCAAATAAACCTGCAGCGTTCTTAATAGCGTCTTTAGTTGAACATTCTACTGTTTCTAAGCTTGCAAAACGTTCAGGCTCTTTCACTTGGATATCGTGGGCTAAAATTACTTTCTTAGCATGTTTAATATCGTCAGCAGTAATACGGTTTTGAATGCCATCTTGGCCTTGAGTTTCAACTTTAATATTAATGCCCGCCGCTTTAGCCGCTTTTTCTAGAGCAGCTGCAGCCATAAAGGTATGCGCTACACCTGATGGGCAACAAGATACCGCTACGATATCAGGGTGACCTGAGTTACCCGCTGGGATAGCTGCGCTTGGAGCCGTTGTAGAATCTTTAACAGTTTCATCATCTTCAGTAACCACTGGTTTCCACAAACCAACAATTAACGCAGTCGTTAGTGAGCCTGCAATAATACCGATTAGGTACGAGGTACGGCCTTCAACAACAGGTAGTACAATCAATCCACCCCAAGGAGCATGACACAATACATCGGCCATGAAACCTATTACGTTACCTACGATACCACCAGCGACGATTGCTGGTAGCACACGCAATGGATCGTTGGCAGCAAACGGAATCGCACCTTCAGAGATACCAATTGAGCCCATGATGACAGCCGCTTTACCCGCTTCTTTTTCATCAGAGTTGAATTTTTTAGGGAACAAGAAAGTCGCAAGAGCCATACCTAGAGGTGGAGTACAGATAGCGATTGCAACGCCACCCATCAACCATGGTTGAGTACCCACTTGAGTTTGTGCAAATAGAGTTGCCACTTTGTTTACTGGACCGCCCATATCAAATGCAGTCATACCACCAAGCAATGCACCAAGAGCCACTTTACCTGCGCCAGCCATGCTAGTAAGGCCTGCGTTCATCGCACCCATACCCAGTTTGATTGGCTCACCAATACCCCACAATACGATACCTGAGGTGATTAACGTACCGACTAGAGGGTATAGGAAGAAACCACCTAATGCCTTCATATTGGCCGGTATTGGGATCTTTTTAAGCTGTCTTACTACATAACCGGCAATGAAACCTGTCACGATACACCCTAAGAAACCACCACCAATATCAGACATTAAACCAGACGCAATCATCGCTGGAGCAAGAGCAGGTTTGTCCGCTAAAGAGTAAGCAATGTAACCACCAAGAATAATAGGGAATAGAACTAATCCTTTAATACCTATCGTCGATATATCGGCCAAAATACCACTATCAGGCACAGCCCCTTTACCAGATAACATTACCGCGATGGATAATAACACCCCACCTGCCACAATGAATGGAAGCATGTGGGAGGTACCAAATAATAAGTGTCCTTTCAGACGGGAAAAAGTTTGAGTAGTCACGATATTAGTCCTTTTTTATTATATTTAGTGCATCTTGTGCAGATTTTGCATTACACAAGTTAGTTACAAATTCTGGGTCAAACTTAACGAATAGGGCCTTCAGTATTTCAATGTGATAATCACTATCTGCCGGAGAAGCAATCATAAAGAAGACTTTGGGTTGAGGTTCATCATCGTCTTGATCGTATTCGATACCGTCTGGTGCTATACCGACTGATATAGCAGGCGAAATAACGGTTTCACTTTTACAATGTGGGTACGCAATTCCATCAGTTGTCGTTGTACACTGTGCTTCTCGAGTTTCAATTCCTTTAAGAAATACATCCAAATCTTTAATTCTCGACTCTTTCAGTAGCGGTGCAGCGAGTTCCTTGAAGAGGTCTTGTTTATTTTTAGAGACAATATTTACATTGATTAGCTCTACATTTATTAACTCTTCGAGCATAGGGTAGTCCTTATTATTTTTTCATGTAGGTAGGAATTGCTTTTTAAATTATTGGAAAATAGATAATTAAAATGGCGAACAAGTCACATAATTAAATTTGAAAGAGATCATAAAAATGGAATGTTACATTTCACGATAAATTAAATTTCCATGCGATATTAATCACAGAATAATTAGTAATTAAAAAATACTTTAATTAGGAATTTATACCAATATTAGAAATAATTATTCTGAATACCAATAATCTATTTGTACGACCATTGTAATGTATTACAAATAGCCGCAGAAATATGTATTCCCTTAATCACATCTCTTAATATTCGTTAAATCAGGTAATTTAAAATAAATAATAATTTGTATTATCTTATTAAAAATAAACATTCCTAATCTACAATAAACAAAGGAAGTATCGTGAAACATAATCTCAGCTTGCTCTCATTATCCATCGTAGTAGCTCTTGGTGGATTAACCGCTTGTAATGATGATAGTAATGACAAAGTCGCCGAACATACTGCGAAGCCTGCCACTGAACAGGCCCCCGTCAAAACTACCCAAGCTACTGAAAATTGGAGCGTTATAAATGCTTCTAAAACAACCACTCCAGAGATTTTACCCGCGACAGACCTCACTCAATACGTTGACCCTTTCATCGGAACGGCTAAAACAGGGCATACTTTCCCTGGTGCAATTGCGCCAAATGGGATGATTCAAATGACACCTGTCACCGACGATATGGGAACAGATTGGTGGGCGGAATGTTCAGGCTATCACGATAAGTTTGATACTTTAATTGGTTTTGGACACACTGCGTTAAGTGGTACTGGTATCAATGGTTTATCTAATTTCCAAATGCTGCCATTTACCAATGAAAGTATGCCAGATGGTACAAAAATTGAGAGTTATCGCCCGCACCTAAATAAAACAACTGAAGAAGCTTCTCCTGGCTATTACCATGTCAAACTTAAAGAAGGTAATATTGATGTAAAATTAACCGCTACCGAACGTATTGGTTATCATAAATATACGTTTGAAGATGGGGCTAATAAAAAAGTCAGCTTAGTATTAAACGCATTTAATAAAGATTATGCCTACAACAGTTATGAAGTAGTGGATAATCGTACAGTTCGAGTGCAACAAACTTTCCGTTCATTTGGCACCATAGAACAAACTGTCTATTTTTACGTTCAATTTGACCACGATTTTGTTGATAACCCTGTTTATCACAAAGAAGATGAGTGGGCTGAAGATGGTGCGCTGGTTCTGGATTTCAACACCTCACCTGACTCCGTAAAAGATCACGTCATTAATGCCAAAGTGGCGATCTCTTACACTAGTCCTGAAGGGGCTGAAAACAACTTCGATAAAGATGCCACTCGCTCTTTTGATGAAGCCCGAGAATATACCAAAGCTGAGTGGAACAAAAAACTGAATGAAACCAAAGTGGTAGGTGGCACTAAAGATCAATTAACCACCTTCTATACCGCGCTATACCACACCAATGTTGCGCCACATATCTACCAAGATACGGATGGACAATACCGCACCATGAGCCGAGGTAACTCTGCCGAAGTCAAACAAGCACCTGAAGATTCACCGGTATTTAGTGTTTACTCTCTATGGGATACCTTCCGCGCCCTACACCCACTAAAAACAATTCTAGAGCCTAAACATGCGGTGGAATTGGCCAAAGACTTGGTACGTAAATATCAAGAGGGTGGCATTTTACCTAAATGGGAGTTGCATGGCGATTACACCGGCACTATGGTGGCCTACCCTGCTGTTGCCGTTTTAGCTGATGCTATTACTAAATTCCCTGACCAATTTACCGATCAAGAAAAACAAACCGCTCTTGAAGCCGCACTGCGCTCATCTGTTTATAAGAGCGAAAATGAAGTGAACGATTATGGCTGGGAAAACTACGACAAAGTGCAGAAAACCAACCTGCAATTTGTTGATGGTACTTTAATGGCCGATGGCACACCTGAAACCACCGAATGTGACCCATTGGCTTCGGCCAAAGATTCACTATGTGGCTTTGTACCTGCTAAAGGACACGACCACGGCAATAATGAATCGGTCTCTTACGGCTTAGAAATGGCTAACTTTGACCACGCTATTGTGAATATTGCCAAAGCAGCCCACAAAGATGACGTCGTCAAAACCTACCAACGCCGCTCGCAATACTGGCATAAATATTGGAATGCCTCTAACGCCGACAATCCAGATGAAAACTGGAAAGAAAAATACAACATGACAGGCTTTATGCGTCCAATTTGGTCAGAAGGCGAATGGGCAACCTCTGATGACGGCGTGTTCCATCCATATCAAACTGTTCATGAAACTGGAGACTACACCGAAGGTACAGCATGGCAATGGACTTGGTTTGTACCGCAAGATGTCGAAGGCTTAAAACAAGTGATGGGCGGAAATGACGACTTCTTGAGCAACCTTAAAGAAGTGTTCTCAAATACCTGTGACAGCAAAGACGAATCTGAATGTACTAAGACTGCAGATATGACCGGTATGATTGGGCAAGTGGCGTTTGGTAACGAGCCATCGCACCATATTCCATTCCTATATAACTGGACTAGCGAACCTTGGCATACACAAGAAGTCGTCGACCAAATTCAGCGAACCTTGTATGGACCACACCGTGGTGATATTGCGGGTAACGAAGATGTTGGTCAAATGTCGGCTTGGTATGTCATGTCAGCAATGGGATTGTATCAAGTCAGTGGTTCAGACCCAGTATTAACGGTCGCACGCCCTATCTTTGATGAGGTACAAGTACCAATGGGCGATGGTGTATTCACCATTACTGCCGAAAATAACAGTGCGCAAAACAAATACATTAAGTCAGTTACCATCAACGGTAAACCTCTGCATAAAAACTTCACCTTTGATTTCTCTCAGATGAAAGCAGGAGGCGAATTGCACTTCGTAATGACCAACGATGTGAATCAGGCCATGAAACCTGATCAATTAGCCAAAGGATAAGCTGCTCTCCCCCGCAGCTAAACCAAAGACAAGCATGGTTCTTTGAGCCATGCTTGTCTTTTTTATGAGAAGGGGTCAGGTCTTGAAATTTGCATAGCTTGCGTGAGCAAGCTATGCAAATTTCAAGACCTGACCCCTAGAGACCGTCCCCCAGAAAAGACTATTTAAGCCAAGATAAGTTGACCGTTACTTTCGCCGTTTTTAATGGATTCACTATCTGAGACACACCTAAGTCTGCGCCCACACTCATCCAGCGACACGCAACATGCTCATCCAGTTGATGTTCAGAAATAAGGTATTGGTGAGTCTTTTCAACGGCCGCCGTCGCCGCTTTATCAAGATCAGGATCAGATGCGATAAAGGTAAACAGTTCGCCATTTAATACCGAAGGAGTCGGCAATTGTGATTGCTTTAATACCTCAACAGAAAGAGTAACTTTACCTGAAATCTCAACACCCGTTCCAGAAAGCTCCCCATCCCCCATTGCCGCATGCAAATCACCAAGCGATAGCAATCCACCAGCATGATTTACAGGCAAATACACGATAGATCCTTTCTTGATCTCTTTAGTATCCATGTTGCCACCATGCTCACCAGGGCTACCACAGGCAATTGCACCCTCTGCTGGCGCAGTGCCGATCACACCTACCATAGGAGACAGTGGCACAGAAAGATTTGGCGCAATTTGTGCGCTTTCACCGATGATCTCAACAGGTTGTACAATCGAACCAGAAAGCTTATGTGAAAGGCTACCAAAAAGATCAGAGGACACCATAGAACCCATTGCTGCCAACTCAATATCATGAATAGTAATGGCAAGCACATCCCCTACTTCCGCGCCGTCAATAAATACTGGGCCTGTAGCTGGGTTTACCTTAGCAAAGTCAATCTCTTCGAGAATATAGCCAGCCCCTTCCATTTGGTTACGAAAGCAATCGAAGGTATCAACAGAGAATGTCTGATTTTGTTGTACATGTGCAACGGCAGCGTTGTCTTTACTCATGGCGTACACATAATCTTTGGTGGTGATGTGAGTCATTGTTTTATCCTGTCTGCAGCGCCTCTCAAACAATTAGAAACGCGGTGATAAATTAGTAATGTGAACCTAATATTTGAAAAATAGAAATTCCAAGCGGAATAAAAGCATCATACTCGCTAGTCAAAAAATACTTAATAATGGATTTGCAATTTTTGATTTTAAAATAAAGGCTTATTGACAAAAACGCCTTCACGATGTGCCAGCCGAATTTTGTCTTCACCAAATGCGGTGTAATTGTTTCAGCGGAGAAAACCACTTTATCAAACTAGGTATGCTATATAACGCAAGTTATGCCTTTATCCTACCCTGCTATCGGATAAGTTGTTCCAAGATCACCAGACGATAATGAGGTCAGCTTAGCTTCAGGCACACCCAAAGTTAGTAACTTATCATGGGTATACATTATGCCATCACCAAAATTCCAGTTCTCCCAAACAGCATCAGGATAGGCTTCCAAGATACATCTAAAGTATGGTACGTCGATATCATTGACAGAGTGACCTATCACAATGATTTTTGAAACATCTCCGTGGCCTTCTAGCTGGGCACGATGACTTTCTAATATCGCATGAACTGGCTTATGAAACTTATCTGTAACTGAAGCAACTGTTCTTTGGGACTCATCAAACCAAGGCTCGTCTTCATTCCAAGGCATTGATGTGGATTGATTGCCGTTCCCGATTCCATGACCAAAAATGACATTCCATCTGGCTTTACCATGGATATGCAGAACATCTTCGTCAGGAATCGAATATACGTCTTGAAGAGTAGATGTATAGTTGAAGTTGATGAACTTGGAATCATTTGGAAATTCAAATAATTGCGAGGCTGTAGTTACGTCTATTGCTCTTATCCAAGTGTTAAAAGTATCTGTTACTGCGCCCACCAATTCATCTACTTTAATGGCCATCTCATCTTCATAGCCATACAAGCTACTTGAAGAGTCTGCCAGTTCGTCTAAGCTTGGCTGCAATACCGCTTCTTCACTGAAGTCATCCTCATTGAAAACACCTAAGTTTTCTTCAAAGTTAGACCATTCTTGATCATCGTAAAACTCAGGGAAAAAGACAAAATGCTCGTTTAGGTCATCATGATGCTCTCGATGAAAGTGCCAATAACTTGTAGGTAATCCATTCTGAATATCAAAACCATTACCGATTATCACTAAAGTTGTCACACTACTAGCCCCCTACAGATAGTATCTCAAAGTTACAAGTTGCATATTATACCAAGCAATAATCGCATAATCTTATGATTAGTCGACAAAATTCCAGAGTAAGAAATGCGTTTATTTGCTTCAATATTGCCTTTCAGTCGAGGGAGGACTAACCCTAAACTTACATTGCTGCTCTGAGCTTGATAAACATTGACTAACTATGCGTTCTCCATACTCAATTAGTGACATAATAGAGGCATGTTTTCTATTTGGGCTGAACTGATGGATTTGTATACTAATCGAACTTCAAAAAATGACTTCATCCAACACGGTATTATTGAGCATGTAGATGAGGGTATGGACTTATTCTTTGCAACCGCATTTTTTACTGAAGCCAATGTTGTAGAAGAACTACTTGCTAAAGGATGCCACCTTCGTTTTGTTGTGCGGTTAGGCTTTCCAACTTCACCAACTGCACTCGAAAAACTTCTAACTCACAAGAACGTTGAAGCTAGATTCTTCACAAGCAAATCATTCCACCCCAAGTTATATATCTTTGGTGATAAAACGATTTTGCTTGGTTCTGCTAACTTCACAACAGCAGCTATTCTATCCAATCAAGAAATCATGGTAGGTATAGGTTCTGATGATCATCGTTTTGCCGAACTACAAGAGCTATTTGGTGATTATTGGAATGAGGCTGAAGTCCTGACAAAAGACGCCATTAACAAATACCGAAGTATCTACAGCAAATTCGCTCAAGCCAATAGATTGATTATTGAAATGGAGAACACTGTCACCGATACAATGGGCGACATCAATTTCTCAAATATTAATCGTGGGAAGAAAAAATCATCGAAGAAATCAATTTTCTTAGACTCCTACCGAAAATCATATCAGGAAGCTGTAACAGCTTTTAGACGAATTGAAGATATCTATCAAAACTTCGATAGAAAGGTTGATGCCGAGCTAATACCTCAACGACTTGAGATTGATTCATTCTTCAGTTTTGTTCGAGATTTCTATGCCACACAAGAAACATGGAAACACCAACCTATTGGATGGGACGATCAACAGAAATCCAAAACAAAAGCTCTGATTGATGAATGGCTAACAACTAAGTGGGAACATTTCGAAGAACGCATAGTTCCAGTTAACTACCCTTTGATAAAGAGGGTTCTTGGTTCAAAAGAGTCAATAAAATCAGCAACAATGGAGGAACTAGTCGACGCTTTGTGTATTCTACACTCATTCCATGATAGGTTCCGATTCTATAAAGGCGGCTTGGGAACTCTAAAAGCTTCTTTTATTGAGCATAATGAAGAATCAAGGGTAAAAAATACCATAACATACTTGTTATACGGGGCTGGAGATGTAGTTGGGCGCATGGCTGACTGCATTTACGATAGTGAGTATAAATTAAACGAATTTGGGAAATCTAACGTGCAGGAACTTATAGGTTGGATTAACAAAGAAGATTTGCCAGTAATTAACGGCAGGACAACCAAGGTACTTAGATATTTTGGAAATGATATTCGCCATATAAGCGAGTAATTTGTACTGATTCATGCCTGATGTTTTGATCATACAAATAAGCCGCCAAAAATGGCGGCTTATTATTTAGATGTTCTTCATCGCATCTTCAATGAACTTGCGCTCAAAGTCAGAAACATACAAGGAGCTAGGATTAATCTGTCGCAGTGAAGCGAGAGTTTCGTCCAACCCCTTTCCTAGTTTGAGTTGCTTGCGGATCTTCTTCGCTATAGGAAGAGGCAAACCATATTCATCCAAGGCAATTAGCTCGGGTACTTCGTACAAGTTTTCAACTTGTGCAATGAACGAACTGTAATCTCCGGCGGGCATTTCAAATACACCAAAAATATGCTTCTGAACCTTATCCAATGCAGAATAAAGACGTGGAATCATATAGTTAGCCCATCTACGCTCAAAATCAAATGATGCTTCAATAGCTTTGTTCATATTATTGATGTTGCTATCGTTTTGATATACATCCCAAATGAAGTCTTTACCAGAGCCAAGACGTCTAAGGCGATTCCACCAAAATGTCAGTTGCTTACTTGATCGAATACCACCTTTACCATTAGTTAGGTGCCTAAATAGTAACTCGTTACAGAAATCTACCTGATCATAGGAAGGTTTATTCTTCCAACATAGAAACTCGTGATAAGCAGAGACATGATCGTAAATATCATTGGCTAAATTGATGATACTTGATGGAGGAACACCCTTTAGCTCTTTGAAAACATCAAACGGTATTGATGTTTGGGAGTGCAGGTATTCGAGTCTATTCTTCAGAGATTCATTTACAATATCCTGATCGTCAAGCTGCACAGCTAAAGACTCAGGAATGTTTTCACCGATAGTGACTGCTGGAATATCAACAGATTCATCGACGGGCTCTGGTGGCTCATCAAAAGTGTAAATATGACCAATAAAGTGCTCAAACATGCGTCCCGCACGTCCTTGAATATTCTTGAACGTGAAATACTCCATCGCATTATTAGCAACTTTGCTTTCATATATCACTACGTTTTTAGCGACAGTATTGACTCCCTCGATTAGTGACGAAGTACAAACAAGAAATTTGAGCTTTCCTTCGTTAAACAACCTTACATTCAGTTGCCCTATCGAACGAGTAATCTTTCCATGATGAACTGATATCCCTCTGCGATACCCGTCAACAACGTTCCAACCTTGATGGTAATTATCTGCCACCCATTCAGCAACATCATCGTTACTCTCTATTACAGGAAGTTCTTCGATGAGGTAGTTAAGAATAGTGTTTGCCTGACCAGGAGACTTTGCATAAATCAATGTTGGTTCATTCATAGTCCGAATAAGCTTCAAGAATGCTTGCTTACGATTCGGCTTCGCTTTCAAAGTCAGTAACTTCGAAGAAACTGTATTGAAATCTGTGCGGAAGAACCTACAACGATACTTCTCACCAAGAGCTTGTGGAATCTCGTTGATGTTTGGACCAAGCATGTAAAGTTGCTTAGCTGTCTTAGCAACCGAGTAGAGTGCAATATTTAGTACAATTGCCCTTTCCTCATCACCCTCAGCAGCAGGATCTAACTTGTAGAACTCATCAATAACAAATAGATCTACATTCTCAATATCGTCTCGCTCTACAGCACGCTCCTGCGTTAGAACGAAAATATTCTTGTCAGCTTTTTCCTGACCAAAGTGAGTGATAATTTTGTAGGCTTTGTGCTTAAGGCACTTCTTTCTAAGCTCGTCAATCAACGCAATAGTTGGGACAATGATTACAATATTGTCATATCTCTCAGTGGCAATGAGCTTGTCAATAATCAAACTCTTACCAAAGCTCGTGGGTGCACTCAATACAACATTTTCACCGGACATTAATGCCCTATACACTTCAGCCTGTTCACGGTGAAACACGATGTCACTGTTTTCAGTTGGCTGATTGAATCGGTAAGCAATCTTATCGTTGATATCAAGGTTCTCGAAATCTACGTAAGGAAACAGCCCCACTGAACGAGTAAGTTTGTCTAAGATGGGCTTGTATTGACCGAATAGCTCCCTTTTTTCCATAGCGAAGATGACAGCATCTCTTGCCAATTTGTCATCACTGCCATTAACGATCTTTGAAACTTCTGATAAAACCGAAAATGGGTTTGTTCGAATGTTATCATCCTCAAAGATTCTATCCATAGTGGTTATCTGGCTCATTAGAATAGCTCTTGTAATGCTTTTAGCTTGTTATCAAAACTACTGACCAAAACAGACTTGTCTTGGAGAGGAAGAAGTATTAGATGAATGTTTACATCAGGGATATTTTTTCTAGTGAACTTGTCATAAATACCCTGAATTTCAGCCTCTACTTGCTCTTTAAACTCAGCAGTCGCCTTAGTTGCATCAGCGTAGAGCTTACTTTCATACGTTAAGAATACTGGTACATGAATCGAGTCTATGATGTCATCAAGACTGTTAGCTGCATCTAACATAGGTTCGAGCTTGCGTTTGTACTCGTTACCATCATTAATCTTATTTTCAATCCACATAAACTCGGAACGAAGATACTTTGCTTGGAAGTGGTCATGCAGCTCAGAGACTACGTCTCTGATAGCCCCATCAATGCTCTTGTAAAACTTCACTTCACCAAGCCAAAGATTAACCGAATCATCCTCCGTCAAAGTGACATGAACGGAATCAAAGCCTTTTACAGTATCGTTAGCGTGTGTTTTGTAGTAGAACTTTGATATCAACGGAACAGCATTGAAATGCTCTAGCATGATCGAATAGAGAATCAGCTCCCCAATCTCACCACGCTTTTCTGGTTTTTCTGAGGTATAGATAGATTGTGCAGCACGAGCCAAGTATGTACCTGCATTGCTAGCATTCACATTGGCGGCCTCTTCTGGAGGTAACACAAAAGATACTAAGTGATTTTTGATTAGGTGCTTAATAAAGTCGTCCCCTCTCCACATACCTTGCTCAAAGCCAACACAAAAAGCTCTCAACACTGGAGAATTACTAGGCTGATGGACACTCACTTTCAAAAAATTGCTTTGGTAGCCCATCAAATCGTCCTTAAACCATTTACAATTACACGCATAGAATCATCAAAATAATAAACAATATGAATACAATCTACTTCAAACGTCCATTTTTTTGAACATAAATATTATGATTTCATGATTTAAAACAGCTAGTTATCTCATTATGATTTAGATGACGTCTAACTTTGAGGACAGCTTCATTGACGTAAAAAGAGGACTTCTGATTGTATAGATATAAAAAAGAGGCTGATTGGCCGCCTCTTAATGATAGATAAGATCATGTTCTCCACAGCACCTTCACAATGTGCCAGCCGAACTTTGTCTTCACCAAATGCGGTGTAATTGTTTCAGCGGTGAAAACCACTTTGTCAAACTGAGGTACCATCTGACCTTTTTTAAACTCGCCCAGATCGCCCCCTTTTTTCCCCGAAGGACAAGTGGAGTACTTGCGTGCTAATTCAGCAAATTTCTTGCCTTTTTTAAGCTGAGCCATGATGTCATCAGCTTTATCTTTATGCTTCACCAATATATGAAGCGCGTGCGCTGTTCTTGCCATTGTTGTTCCCTAGGGGTCAGGTCTTGAAATTTGCATGGCTTGCTTGAGCAAGCCATGCAAATTTCAAGACCTGACCCCGATTAGATTAGTGACGTGTTGGACCTCTTCTTACAAGATCTTGCCCGTTCTGGAATACATCTTCTGTGACCCAACGAGAAAGTAGAAGCTGATGATTATCATCAAGTACCGCAACAAAGCGGCGACCGTCTTTATTGCTAGTTGCTAAAGCCAGTCCAGCCACATTGGTTAGGCTAAAGCCACCATTTTCAACCGCAACTAAAAATGCTTCAAGCTCTTCTAACGTGGTAATAATGTCTGCATCATTGTTCATGTGTGTTTTCTCTAGTGAGCAAAGTGATAATGGCAGAATGGTGCGATATTTTATTCTAGAATGCAAATTTCAAGACCTGACCCCGCTTAATTGAGTTAAGTATTTAACCCAATTGATTGTTGAGGGGGTTGAATTTATTTGGTTGGCTTTTTGTGCGTGGCGTAGGGCGTTGGGGATGTCGCCTAGGCGGTAGTAGGCCTCAACGCTGGTGAGCTCGGTTCTTGAGCTGGTTTTTTGTTTTTTCAGTTGGGTTAATGCGGTTTTGTATTGCTTGTTTTGCATTAATAATTGGATATATGACCAGCGATATTTACTCTCTTTTTCGGTGGCTCTAGCCCAAGCTTTTAATGATTTGTCCCACTCTCTGGCTTGTTGCCAATATTGCGCTTCTATGGCGAGATCTTTCGCTTGAGTGTTGTCTGCTTTGTTTAATGCGTGAAAAACTTCTGCTGCTTTGAAAGGGACATTTTGCTTGGAGTACAGTTGCGCCATCATGCGGCGTTGAGTTTCGGTTAATGTAAAGCCTGCTCGCTGATACTGCTTCAAGGCTGCCAATGCTTGCGGGTAGTCTTGTAGCTGCAAATAGAGATTAATGGTCTGTAGCCACCAACGCGTAATGTCAGGCTCGTATCCGCGCAGAGCTAAAGTGGTTTTCAAGGCGCTATGCCATTTTTGTAGCGACAGCTCTGCCCCTAAACGTAGGTTTAACACGGATACTTGAGGGGCTCCGCCCAATGCCACATATTTGTTGGTTGCATCAATCACCGGTTGCCACTGCTGCAACTGATAGTTGCCTTGTGCGATGCGCAGCCACACTTGTTGGATGGCGTTGATGGCAATAATTTTATGCGTATTATTTTGCGCGATGATCTCATGATAAGTCTTGATTGCAGAGCGAGTATGACCATTAGATAGCTGAATATCCGCAAGCATACGCAAGGTTTCAAGATGCTGTTCCACTGGTAAGCCATTGGCTTCTACGGCTTTAGAAAGTGCCTTTTCTGACAGATGCGTTTGCTTTTGTTGCCAGTACAAAATGCCCAGCATTCTTTGTACGACAGAGGTATCGTAGACGCGACTTGTTGAGATATTCTGTAAAATTTTAATCGCTTTATCATTGTGATCATTGCTTTGCAATTCATAGGCTTGATACACGCGAGTAGCCACATTACGACTTAACGTTTGTGCTTGAGCTGTGCCCCCTATTAGGCTAATCATTAGGGCTAGAGCCAATAGTAAGTGCTTCATTTTTGCAGTCTAAACTCCAACTTCAAGGTTTGCCCTTTTTGCGCTGTGGCTTTGCCGTTAACCACCAGCGGTTGATACTTCCAGCGCTGTAATGCACGCATCGCTTCTCGGTCGAAAATACGTTTTGGTTTGCTATCAACAATCTTAATATCTGTCGGTCGGCCGCGATCATTAATGGTAAAGCTCATCACCACATAGCCTTCTATTTTTCGGCTCAATGCACGGATGGGATAACGAGGTTCAATTCGTTGTAATGGCATGACTTGTTGATTTTGTCCAATACTGACCGGACCCGGATTAGCAATCGTCAAACCAGACACTGCGGTATCTACCGTCACTAAAGGCAAATCAAATTTTTGCATGGTAAACGGTGTATCCGATAGCTGGCTTGAGCTACTGGTGTGCATCTCTGGCGGTTTAGTCGGCGTTTGCGGAGGCTCTGGCAACTGGCGTTGACGCCTTTGGGCGTGGCTATCTTGCTCTACTTGTAAGATATCAAAGCGCACGATTGACTGCTGTTCAGGCAAAGGGCTTTTGCCTAAGTTGACCAACCAAGTCATAAAGCCAAATACAAAAAATGTCAGTAATAGCGCAATCGGCAAAGCGATAAATAATCGTTTCATCAACAGTCTCTATTTCGCCACAGTGGCAAGGGCAATTTTTTCGATACCAGCACCTTTTACGCCGTCCATCACTTCCACCACAGTACCATTAAAGGCAAACTTATCGGCTTGAATCACCACGGATGCATCGGGTTTATCGATAAGTAAGTTCTCTAGCGTTGCTTGCACGCGCTCTATATCGATTAAACGTTTGTCGATATAAACCAAGTTATTGTCGGTAATTGCGATAAAAATGCCGGCATCTTGCTGACTAGTTGCATTGGCCGCTTGCGGGCGGTTCACTTCCACCCCTGACTCACGCACAAAAGAGCTGGTCACAATAAAGAAGATCAACATGATAAATACGATGTCTAGCATCGAGGTCATATCCACTTGCGCTTCATCATTGCGCTGGCGACGTCGTCCTAATCTCATTTTAATAAACCTTTAAAAACTGGGTTAGCATTTGGCTAACCGGTGTGGGTACGTAACAAGCGTTCTAAATGCAATTGCTTACGCTCTGCAAGCCCACACAATCTGGAATAAATAAACATACTCACTAGCGCGGCCACCATGCCCGCCATAGTAGGGATGGTCGCCATTGAGATGCCAGCGGCCATTAAGCGCGGCTCACTATTGCCTTGCGCGGCCATCACATCAAAGACAGAAATCATGCCGGTCACTGTCCCTAATAATCCAAGCATAGGGAATAAAGAGATCAACACTTTCATCAGCGACAATGACTTATTTAAATTAAGTTCTGATTCCGATAGCCAAGCTTCTCGCTGCGACAGAGCAAACCATGAATGGCGGTCACTGCGCTGTTGCCACTTTGAGACCCATTGCTGTTGATACTTAGGAAACACCCACACAAAATACATCACCCTATCGAGCACCAACACCCAAAAAAACAGCATCACAAAGGCAAGCCACCATAAAACGGGGCCGCCTCGAAACATCAACTGCTCAATAGAACCGTAAATGGGGAGATCCGTTAAGGTAGTCCAAAATGCCAATACGTCGCTCATTACGCACGAACCTCTTGGCTAGCACCTTGCGCGTCAGGTTGAGCAAGTTTTCTTTGCTGGGCTTGCTCAGCTCTTTGGGCAACTAAGCCCACGCCTTGCTTCTCGATGATATTGCGAATGCCTTCTGACAAGCTAGACAGCATGTTGTGCACCAATAGCAATGGCATAGCCGCAATAAGGCCAAGTACTGTCGTGATCAATGCCATGGAAATACCACCCGCCATAATACGAGGATCAGCGTTACCAAATTGAGTAATGGTTTGGAAGGTATCAATCATGCCTGTTACCGTACCCAATAGCCCTAACATTGGCGCAATGGCGGCCAATAACTTAACCGTAGAAATGCCTTTTTCTAAGTTTTCTTGCTCATCCATAACCGCTTCCAGTAGACGCAGTTCAAGGGCTTCAATTGTGGGGCTTTTATCCTCTTGATGGACCAAGATAACGCGACCTAGAGGGTTATTTGAGGTTGGATTATCCGTATGTTTCAGCTGTTTTGATATCTTCGACTTAATAGAAATCAAAACAAGTGCGCGGTACAAACCTATAAGCAAACCAATCAATAGCAAACCGATAATAATTTTACCGACAATGCCGCCCTGCTCAATGCGTTGTAATAACGTTGGATTGTTGGCAAGTTGCTCTAGCAACGCCCCGCGAGTAGCATCAACGGCAATCATTGGCGTGCCACTGCTAATGTCCATGCTCGACAGGAGCGGATGCTCAGGCTGAACGCTGTAACTGGTCGCCATCTGCTTAGCGGCATCCCAAGCCAAATAGCCATTTTCATCCGCCAACGCAAATGCGCCCATACGCAGCACTTGTTTTTGGGAAATTTCACCCGCTTGGTTCACATAAGGGATCGTCACCCGTGTTGCCTGCGAGCTAACTTGTATTTGGCGAGCATAAGCGCGCCACAAACCATACAGCTCATCTTTTGCCGGAATAGATTTCGCATCGATAATGCCAGACACCAAAGCAAGATCGCTCTCTAAACCAATCGAGACCACTGAGCGCTGCTGTTCCATTTGTACATCTTTGGCCGCTTGACGTACCACGCCAAAAATCTCACCTAAACTGCCGGTGGCTAAGGTCAGTTGCTTCTCTTTATCAGCTAGTGTTTGCTCGTTACTTTGGAAAGTATCGCTGAGCGTTTCAATCTCTTTATTAAGTTGAGTGCGCTTGGCTTGCAAAGCTTTTAACTCACGTTTCAGCTTGGCTTCTGTAGCTGCAAACTCACCTTCACGCTGCTTATTGGCTTTTTGCTCAGCGGCTTTAGCTTGCGTGGTTTGATTAAGCAGGCTTTGGTTGGCATAACTTGGCGCCGCGCTCAATAGCATCGCCACGCTCAGCGTCATTATGGCTAGGTAGTGTTTCATTGATTACTTCTCCTGGCCTTGGGTTAACGATACAGGTAATTCAAGCAGCGACGGCGAGGCTTGCTTGGCGGCAATATCAAAGGCTTTGTCAATGTCATGTCCGACACTGCTATTTTGCTCAAGCCACACTTTTTGATTGGCATCCCATGCCCAGTATCTTTGACGATCGTTAGAACGTGCCACCAAAGAGATGCGCCCTAGGTATAACTGCTCAACAATCATGGATTTACCTGCAAATTGAATCGCGCCCGTATAGGCACCCATCTTAGTGCCGTAATCCATTTCAATTTGGTAGGCTTCTAAAATACGACGATATTTTTCTGCATCACTGATATCTGCTTGCGTCATCATATGTTGCAGGCTAGCCAGTCGCTTCGCGCGCGCCTCTGTTCGGATAGGACGATCGTTGGCATTGATACCTTCAAGGCCGGCTAACATTTCATACATCAAAGGCACAATGCTCTGGCGCGTATCATCAATTTTTGAAATTTGAGAATCGTAACTGGCTAACTCTTCGGTTTGGCTAGCAATCAAACCATTAAGGTGCTGATGGTAGACCTCTAGGTTATGCACTTCGCGTTTAAGAGCGGCGATGTCAGCTTCTAGCTGAATAGCTTGTTGGCTGCTTTTAAGCACCTTTTTTTGACTGTTTGCCGCACTGCTAGTGATTTGAGTCTCTATTTTTTGCGACTTTTGTAATGTGGCCTGCGAAGAGGCGAAAACGAGCGAGCTGAGCATAGATAAGCCCGCGACGACCAGAATTCGCACTGTATTGTGGTTCATAAGGTTCTCATTAAATCTTTGATTTAGCTTGCATTGAATACGGAAATACACTTTGAGACAAACGCTCAGTACTATTATTTAGTGGAGTTATATAATAATACCTGTCGTACAAACACTTTGATCTCACCCCATTGTTTACGAAAATATGTCTTCAACTCAGTCTAAAAAGTCAAAATTGTGACACAAACGCAAATGAGAAGCGGTATTGTTTACGATAAGTGGCCGCTATCTTAGAGATTGCCATCATTTGATGCAATAGAGATTTCACCTATCTGCTTATTTACACTACAAAATTTCCATATAAAGCCAACAAAACTATTTCTCTAGACCCAAAGTTGTCATCTTTAAGATTGTAGATAAATATCATTTTTTCTGTGCGAACAAATTACGCTTTTATTAATTCAGTGATTTTCTTGACCCAATCCGTCGAAACAGTGTTTAATTGCGCCCCTTTCTAAAAAATAGACCTTTGGAGAACATTATGGCAATCGGCTTTGACTACGGCACAGCAAACTGCTCAGTCGCACACATTATCGATAACCAAGCCGTTCATATTCCATTGGACAACAATCAGAAATACATTTCATCAACTCTATGTGCACCCACCTCAGAATCCATATCTGAGTATCTGTTTCGTCGCAAAAATATCCGTCCAATCACCGAGCATGGTGAAGCTATCTTAAAGCGTGCTATCCGTAGCAACCAAGAAGAAGGGATAGACGTGATGGAAGAAGATATCTTGTTTGGTCAAGCTGCGCTCGACCTCTATTTGCAAGAGCCAAAAGATGTTTACTACATCAAATCACCAAAATCCTTTCTTGGGGCTCGTGGTTTAAAAGAGGTGCAACTCGCATTTTTTGAAGATTTGGTGTGTGCCATGATGGAAAACATCAAATCTCAAGCAGAAACTTCACTTGAGCGCTCCATCACCGACACGGTTATCGGACGTCCGGTTAATTTTTTGGGGCGAGGCGGAGAAAAATCTAACCAACAAGCTCAAGATATCTTACTGCGCGCCGCAACCCGAGCGGGCTTTAAAAACATTGAATTTCAATTTGAACCTGTTGCGGCGGGGCTTGATTACGAAAGCACCTTAACAGAGAATAAAAACGTGTTGGTGGTGGATATCGGCGGCGGTACCACCGACTGTTCAATGATTCAAATGGGGCCGGATTGGCTCGGCAAAAGCGATCGCACACAAACTCTGCTTGGGCATACAGGTCAACTTGTGGGTGGCAATGATTTGGATATCCATATTGCCTATAAACAGTTTATGACTGAGCTAGGTAAAGGCGGACGTAAACTTTCTGGACTTGAACTGCCTATCAGTCAGTTTTGGCATTCTATCTTGATTAACAACGTGCAAGCACAGCGAGAGTTTTACGCCAAAGAGAATCTACCCGTGCTTAAACAATTGCAACGTGAAGCGGTTGATCCTGCCAAACTGGCGCGCATGATTGAAGTCCATCAAGGCGCGCTTGGCTACAGCATTGTCTCTGAGGCAGAAAAAACTAAAATCGCCCTTTCTGAAACCGATAACTATTTAGCACAAATCAAACTATTATCAGAAATTATCGAAGTGCCAGTGCTACAGCGCGAAATGGAAGAAGCCATCAAGGTGCCACAAGAGAAAATCACTAAACTGGTGCTCGAAGCGGTGAATCAATCTCAAATTACCCCTGATGTGGTATTTATGACGGGCGGATCTGCGCGCTCTACAACTCTGCAAAACGCCGTGAAATCAGTACTACCGAATATCCCTATTGTCAGTGGGAACTATTTTGGTTCAGTCACCGCAGGCCTCGCTCGCTGGGCAGATGTTTGCTTTAAATAAAAATAATGTTGTGATTTTTGCGTGCTTGCTCATTTAAGTCTACGATTATAACAATTGTGTTCTGCCAATCCTTATCAGAATAGGATTGGTTGTAACTGGGCGGTTGATATTTGAGGGACGTATGAATATAAAGCCAATACAATTTGTTATCTTAGGTGTAATTGTCGGCTTCTCAATGAATGGTTTGTACGATATGGCGCAAGAAGCACGCTCTACCAGCATGGTACAGCAAAGCGCACAGCAGAAACCAAATACATTTTCTAACTGTACGGTCGACGCTAAAAATTCATAAGCACGCTGATCTAGCGTGCTTTATCACATTAACCGCGTTGCTTATTTTGTAGCAGTCGTCGGCCAACTATCAGGGCCAGTAACCAAGCCCAAGATAGCGTCCCACCAGACTCTTCTAACAAACTAGAGGTTGAGTCGTCTTCTGGGGTGTAGTTTTCTCGATCAAATTCGGTGACCACGGTTTGCGGCGTTTCTCGCCCAGCTAATACGCTATCAATCCAATCTCGATACTCTGCAACTTCGGTGTACGCTGATGAATAATCAGCGCTTGGATCGCCACATTGCGAAGGACCAAAACTGGTAATTCCGACTTGAATATACTCACTGCCGTTGTACCAAAACAAAGGGCCGCCAGAATCACCACCACAGGTGGAATTACGCAGTTGAGAATCTAGGTCAATATCACCTTGCAAACACAGCTGTTTATCACTGATATTGGCCGAATCACAAGCTGAGCTAGACAGTATCCTTTGCGTCACCCCTTGCAGGATATTATCGTTATCACTATTTGAGCGAGTATAACCGTGCCCAATGGAGAGCATTTCGGTGCCCACTACATTATAAACACTGGCATCGGCTAATGAGGCTAACTTTGTGTAGTCGGAAGCCGATACTGCCATCGGCTGTTCCAGCTTGATAATAGCGATGTCATCAGGCCAACTTAAAGTCGCACTATCAATGAAAGTGCTCGGATAATAAAACTCACTGGCTCGAATTAAATCCACCTTAGGAAGTAGGCCAACCGCACTTTTGACTTGCTGTTCATTTTGCAGTTGCGGCGCAACCGAAGTGTAGGTGTAGTAGTAAGAGTCGCCTTCCACACAGTGCGCGGCTGTTAAAATATGATATTGGTCGAGGATAGTGCCGCCGCAGTAGTTTTGATACAGACCTGACGTATCGAGCTGATCAAAGTACACACTGGCAAACGATGGGTACATTTGTACGGAAATGGGAGTGCCATTCACAATGTAAGTGCTTGCTTCGCCTTCGGTTGAGTGCGCGGCAATAGGGCTCACAGCAAGTGCAGTAACTATGGATATTTGAGATAGGGATAGTTGAGATAGGGATATTTGAGATATAGATAGGTTCGTTCTAGAGATCCTAGATATAGCAATTTGCAGTGATTTATACATATACGACTCCGTAAAATAGTGCCCCTACCTAATAGCAATCGCAGTAAATATGGTTCATCCGAGCTTATTAAAATGTAGGTCTTGCAAATCAGTCTCACACCAAATAAACATCATCGCAACAAATTTAACAGTTATTCATAAATATAGCGTTGCTCTTGCACATTTGCACCACAGCACTTAAGTTGTTTTACCCCTTTTGTCTTTTGTAAGATCAAAAAAACGCAGCGCCTTACAGCCACTGCGTTTTCAGATTATTAAAGCTAATTCTGCGAAACAGAAAGTACCTTTAATAGAGATTTATTTGTCAGCACGACCCATAAATGCTTTGTCAGAAGTGTTCACGCGAACCTTCTCACCGCCAGCAATGTACTCAGGAACCTGAATAATAAGGCCTGTAGTCAATGTTGCAGGCTTAGTACGCGCTGCTGCTGATGCACCTTTGATTGAAGGGTCAGTTTCTACAATTTCCAATTCCACAACTGAAGGAAGCTCAAGTGCTACTGGGCTACCGTCAACAAGCAGTACGAACAGACCTTGTGTCTCTTCGTTAACAAATTGCAGTTCTTCTTCAATGCTTTCTTTATTGAAGCTGTATGGGGTGTAATCTTCGCTGTCCATGAACACATATTCATCGCCATCAACGTATGAGAAAGTCGATGGGTGACGGCTGAAATCAGCAAGGTTAATGATTTCATCGGCTTTAAAGCTTTCATCGGCTTTAGCACCTGTCGCTACGTCATACATACGCATGCGGTATAGGCTTGCTCCAGCACGACCACTTGGCGTTAGTTTGTTAATTTCTTTAACGAAGTACACTTTACCGTTGTGCTCAATCGCAGCACTTTTTTTGATTTCACTTGCCTTAGGCATTGTTATTCCCTTGTCTCATTTAAGATCTTTCCAGCCAGAGTATACAAGGTCAAAAAGGGTTGATCATCCTCTACGATCAAATTGTCAGAAATAGCGACAAAATCTGAACCTTGACGGGTATTGACTGGCTTATAGAACGAAAAAACGCTCGAATATCATTCGAGCGTTGATCTATTTATTATCGATGATGAAGCATCACTCTCGATTAAAGAGTATCTAATCGGATGTGGCTGTTTTTCAGATCATCTTGGCGAATGCCTTTGCCTTCATTCATGCTATTGAAGTGACGAAGTAGCTCAGTGATCGCTTCGATAGAGGCTAGCAAATCACCTGTATGCGCAGATTCTGATGAAGTGTGCATATTACGGATAGGATAACCAATAGTGATTGCCGCGCTGTCTACGCCTGCAAGCGCTGCCGCCATGCCGTCTGTACCCATATCACGGCCAGAGAAGTCTAGTTGGCACGGAATGCCTTTTTCACGACATAGAGCATCCATGGTTTGCACTAAGTATTCAGATGATACTGAGCCGCGTCCAATGGTAAAGCCTGCACCCATTTTCAATGGATTCATGTTACGACTGCCAATGCCAGGCGCTGCTTCGTAATCGTGATTAACGTCGGTTGCAATCAGGATGTCAGGTTTTAGCTCGCCCACAACTTGTGTTGAACCAAAGCGACCAATCTCTTCGTGAGTTGCAATAGTATAAAGAACGCGAACGTTATCTAGACCTTCTGCCGCTAGAGTACGCGCAATCTCAGTCACAGAGAAACAGCCCAGACCGTTATCAAGGTAAGCGCCGTAGAAAGTATCTGCCGCTACGCCACGTTTGATAGGACGATCTAACAAGATTGGGTCACCCACACGTAGACCTAATGCTTCAACTTGCGCTTTACGTTCTTCACCGTGCATTTGTAGCTCTAGGTAGATAGATTCAGGTTTAATGCCCTGAGTACCGCTACGTTGCGCAGGAGTAGAGAAGTGAATGGCACCAAGCGCTTCAACGGTTGCGCCTTTGATCGTTTTGTAAGATCCAACATTTTCAGGATCTTGACAGAAAACTTGTACTTCATGACCAATCAATGTGGTCGGCAAGAAAGAATCGGTGTTGATCCACACTTTACCATCTGCATCAATTTTACGAACTTGCATGCGGATTTTATCAGCGTGACCCACGATCATAACGCTAGTTAGATCATCACGACCTGGATGAGAATCGAAAACAATGCTCGCGCTGCCTTTAAATTGATGAACACCCCAGCCTTGTGGCATGAAAGATTCAAATTCTGGTTTGATCACGCCGTAGCTCATTGCCGCTTCAAAACCGATTGGTGAAGGAGCAGAAAGTACTTTAGACATGAACTCAAATTGTTGTTGTGGCATAGGCTGTGCCCATGGCTGACTTTGATTGTTTTCTGTAGTCATTGGTCATTCTTCTTTGGATTTACTGATGGCAGCTAAATTAATACCTGACGCCAATGAATTCAAGGGATTTACGCATAACTCACGATTTGATAAGCACTGTCATGCTTATAAATGACAATAGGGAATTGTTTGAAATTGGAAATAAACGAGGAGTAGAGCTGAAATATTAACTCAAAGCGTTCTGGATCACGAAAACGGCTTGAGTCCACATTTTTTACTATCAACTAATAACGATTAATTAGCTGACTTTTTTAAATTTTGAGCTAGTTTGAATACGCAGTTTTTGAAACCAAAAACGTTTGCGTCCAATAGAACGAGACATAAAATTTCCTTAAATATTGATTATCCTCTCTTTGCAGACGCAATAATGCTGACTGAAATTGATAGGTTGGGTTTTATTTATATTGATGTAGCGAAGAAAATAACTAACTAGACGAACATTTACAGCTTGCAGATGTGTGACAGGTTTTTACTTGCGGTGTTACGATATAAATGATTAATAGGTGTACAACGAAAAGTTAGCGTAGATGATCACAGACCATCTACGCCGACTAAAACTTAGATAGCTACAACGTCAGCAGCTTGAAGGCCTTTTTGACCTTGCTCAACTGTGAAAGACACTTTTTGGCCTTCAGCTAGAGTTTTGAAACCTTCAGAAGCGATAGCACGGAAGTGAACGAATACGTCCTGGCCGCCATTGTCTTGAGTTAGGAAACCGAAACCTTTCTCTTCGTTAAACCATTTTACGATACCAGTAGTTTTGTTAGACATAATGTGTCCCTTATTTTTAAAATCATATTTATTCGCGAAATTGCGAGACGCTGAAATTTTGAATTATTTAATGCTACGATGAAGCTAAGGAAACACTGAGGATGACTACACAAACGAAGGAATTCTGAGGGTTTTGCTTTTACTTTATATTTCATTAATAACTCTGAATTACAGAGTGAAATTGGATACTACACTAATTTATCAGGCTGTAAAGCCTTTAATTTCTTCGTTATCGATGTTTTTTTAACTCATTCACATAAACACTCATTAACGAAGTCGTATTTTAGAACGCGCTATATTTTGCCATTCAAACTAAAAACCGTTCTATAAACAAGTTGTTAGTCGTTGCCATATAACATATGCAACTTACCGCTCATCACTAACCAAAATAAATCGATAGTGAATACGAGAAAGGTGTAAATATTTGTGTTTTGTATATCGCAGAAAGGAAAGAGCCTCAGAGAGAGGGTGAGTCACCTGAGGCCTTAGGGGATCAGAACTACTACTGCTCTGAAGTTTCTCTGCTAAAAGAACCGGTATTCCCTTGGTAAGTCTTACGTTCGACTGCTTACATAGGGAGGCCAACCTGTCGGTAAGAGACAACAAGCCAGCCTATTAACTGATACCAACTCAAGAGCGAACTCTCAAGTTGGTATAAATGAGTCCTAGGACTCTTAGTGGCGAGAGTGTGGGCCGGTAAGCTCCACAGCTCGCAACTGGGCAATGGCTTTCGCTAGTTCAAGCTGAGCTTGAGCAAAGTTAGCGTCCATATCGCCTTTATTGATGTTTTCTAATGCAGCACGTTTTGCTTCTTCTGCGCGAGCACGGTCAATGTCTTTACCATGCAAAGCAGTATCTGCTAGAACTGTGACTACATTTGGTTGCACTTCCACTAAGCCGCCAGAAACATAAAGCACTTGCTCTTCTTGTTTCTCGCCAGTAACAAATACTGTTACCCCTGGCTTAATTTTGCTAAGAAGTGGCGAGTGACCTGGGCGAATACCCAGCTCACCATCAGCGCCTGAAACCGCAAGGGCATGTGCAGGCCCTGAAAACAGCGTACCTTCCGCACTTACGATGTTAAGTTGAAATGTATTCTCTGTAACTCCGATAGCCATAATGCACTCTGCCTCTTAGATAGTTTTCGCTTTTTCAAGCACTTCATCGATAGAACCACAGTACAAGAATGCTTGTTCTGGGATATCGTCGTATTGACCGTCTAGCAAGCCTTTAAAGCCTGACAGTGTTTCGCTTAGAGGTACGAACACACCTTTTTGACCAGTAAATACTTCTGCTACGTGGTAAGGCTGAGTTAGGAAACGTTCAATCTTACGAGCACGAGATACAGTTTGCTTATCTTCTTGAGATAGCTCATCCATACCTAGGATAGCGATGATATCTTTAAGTTCTTTATAACGTTGTAGCGTTGTTTGAACTTTTTGTGCCACGTTGTAGTGCTCTTCACCAACAACTAGAGGATCTAGCTGACGTGAAGTTGAGTCTAGTGGATCGATTGCTGGGTAAAGACCTAGCGCTGCGATGTTACGAGACAATACAACTGTTGCATCCAAGTGAGCAAACGTGGTTGCTGGCGATGGGTCAGTCAAGTCATCCGCAGGTACGTATACCGCTTGGATTGAAGTGATAGAACCTTGGCGAGTTGAAGTGATACGCTCTTGCAGAACACCCATCTCTTCAGCCAGTGTTGGCTGGTAACCTACCGCTGAAGGCATACGGCCTAGCAGTGCTGATACTTCTGTACCCGCAAGTGTGTAACGGTAGATGTTATCGATGAATAGTAGTACGTCACGACCTTCATCACGGAAACGCTCAGCCATTGTAAGACCTGTAAGCGCAACACGTAGACGGTTTCCTGGTGGCTCGTTCATTTGGCCGTAAACCATGGCAACTTTGTCTAGAACGCCTGCTTCTTTCATTTCGTAGTAGAAGTCGTTACCCTCACGAGTACGTTCACCTACACCAGTAAATACTGATAAACCTGAGTGAGCTTTCGCGATGTTGTTGATAAGCTCCATCATGTTTACGGTTTTACCTACACCAGCACCACCGAACAGACCGATTTTACCACCTTTAGCGAATGGACAGATAAGGTCGATAACCTTAACACCAGTCTCTAGTAGCTCAGTGCTGTTTGCTTGATCTTCATAAGAAGGTGCAGCACGGTGAATTTCGTAGTTTTCTTTCTGACCAATCTCACCACATTCATCGATAGGTTCACCTAGTACGTTCATGATACGACCAAGTGTTTCTTCACCTACTGGAACTGTGATTGGAGAGCCAGTGTTCTCAACTTCAAGACCACGACGTAGACCATCAGAGGTACCCATCGCGATACAGCGAACGATACCGCCGCCCATTTGTTGTTGAACTTCTAGTACTAGCGAACCAAGTGCATCGCCTCGTACTGTTAATGCGTCATAAACGCGTGGACCGTTGTTGTGGCTGAATTCGACATCCACCACCGCACCGATCACTTTTACTATTTTACCAACACTCATGTCTAAATCCTCAAATTCTTTTCCGAACCCTATACCGCTTGGGCGCCTGAGACGATTTCACTCAGTTCTTGGGTTATGGCAGCCTGACGCGCTTTGTTGTAAATCAACTGTAGGTTGTCAATCAGTTGACCAGCGTTGTCGGTGGCCGCTTTCATGGCTACCATTCGGGCTGCTTGCTCACACGCGATGCTCTCTACGATGCCTTGGTACACTTGCGACTCTACGTAGCGGTGTAGCAATTCAGAGAGAATGTCTTTTGGTGCTTGCTCGTAGATGTAGTCCCAGCGACGTGCTTGTTTAGCACTTGCATCTGCTTCTACATCTGACGGGTGTGGCAGCAATTGTACTGTCGTTGGGTCTTGCACCATGGTGTTGACGAACTTGTTGTAAACCAAATACAAACTGTCGATCTTACCTTCATCATAGTGTCCCAACATCGCGTTAACAGTACCTAGGATATCTTCCAATTTTGGAGTATCACCTAGGCCAGCCGTTTGCGCTACGACGTTGCCAGCACGTTGGAAGAAGTTGATAGCTTTCGAACCAATCAAAGTGGTATCGACTTCTACGCCCTTCTCACGCCATTGCTGCATGTCATCCAATACTTTCTTGAACAAGTTGTTGTTCAAGCCGCCACATAAGCCGCGGTCAGATGAAATGATGATGTATGCAACACGTTTTGGTTCACGCTGTTGAAGGTACGGGTGTTGGTATTCCAACGAACCCGACGCGACATGAGAGATAACCTGACGCATGTTCTCAGCATATGGGCGAGTTTGCTCCATATGGTCTTGAACTTTACGCATCTTACTTGCCGCAACCATCTCCATTGCACTGGTGATTTTCTGAGTGTTACTAACACTGCCTATCTTGGTGCGAATCTCTTTAGTATTTGCCATTATCTGCTCCTAATTTGTTTCGATTTCTAGTCAACAAACCAGAGCTTTATAATGACTGAACTGAGATAAAGCCTTTCAGTATTTCGTGTAAACCCGCTTCAGTTTCGTCGTTGTAGTCGCCTGTAGCATTGATAGTAGCCATCAATTCTGGGTTTTGGCTGTTCGCGTATGCCAACAACTCTGTCTCGAAATAACCGATCTTAGAAAGCTCTACATCTGCCAAGTAACCTTTCTCTGCTGAGAAGATAACAACAGCTTGATCAGCCACTGACATTGGCGCGTATTGCTTCTGTTTCATTAGTTCAGTTACACGTTCACCATGGTCAAGCTGTTTACGAGTAGTCTCATCTAGGTCAGAAGAGAACTGTGCAAACGCTGCCAATTCACGGTATTGAGCCAATGCAGTACGGATACCACCAGACAGTTTTTTGATGATCTTACACTGAGCAGCACCACCAACACGTGATACAGAGATACCTGGATCAACCGCTGGACGTAAACCTGAGTTAAACAGTTGAGTCTGAAGGAAAATCTGACCATCTGTGATTGAGATTACGTTAGTTGGTACGAACGCTGATACGTCACCCGCTTGGGTTTCGATGATTGGTAGAGCAGTTAAAGAACCTGTTTTACCTTTCACTTCACCGTTAGTGAATTTCTCTACGTAAGCTTCGTTTACACGAGCCGCACGTTCTAGAAGACGGGAGTGGAGGTAGAATACGTCACCAGGGAATGCTTCACGGCCCGGTGGACGTTTAAGTAGTAGCGAAATTTGACGATAAGCTACTGCTTGTTTTGATAGATCATCATAAATGATAAGTGCATCTTCACCACGGTCGCGGAAGTATTCGCCCATAGTACAACCAGCATAAGGTGCTAGGTATTGAAGTGCAGCTGATTCAGAAGCTGATGCTACTACTACGATAGTGTTTGCAAGAGCGCCGTGCTCTTCAAGCTTACGTACTACGTTAGCAATAGTTGATGCTTTCTGACCAATCGCTACATACACACATTTGATGCCAGAATCTTTCTGGTTAATGATTGCATCGATCGCCATTGCTGTTTTACCAGTTTGACGGTCACCGATGATTAGCTCACGCTGACCACGGCCGATTGGAACCATTGTATCAACGGCTTTATAGCCAGTTTGAATTGGTTGGTCTACAGATTTACGTTCGATTACACCCGGTGCAATAACTTCTACTGGGTTTAGTTGGTCAAAGCTGATTGCGCCTTTACCATCGATTGGCTCACCAAGGGTGTTTACCACACGACCAAGTAGACCGTTACCTACAGGCACTTCCAAGATACGACCAGTACCTTTTACTTTCATGCCTTCAGAAAGGTCTGTGTAAGGGCCCATTACAACGGCACCTACAGAGTATTGCTCAAGGTTAAGTGCAAGTGCGAACTTACCACCTGGCAATTCAATCATCTCGCCTTGCATTACGTCTGCAAGACCGTTGATTGTGATGATGCCATCACGAACAGAGACGATAGTACCTTCATTGCGAGCTTCAGTGCTCACACTAAATTTTGCGATACGCTCTCTGATCAGATCGCTAATTTCGTTTGAATTTAATTGCATATCTGTTACCTATCTCGCGTGAAGTTGACTAGCTAGTCGGCTGATTGATGTGTTCACTGAACCATCGATGATTGTTTCGCCAGCTTGGACGACAATCCCGCCTACCATCGTGTTATCTAGCACTTGCTCTAGTTCAACTCGACGCTCTAATTTTTTCTCAAGCGCGGCAGTTAATGCCGTAACTTGCTCTTGTGTAAGTGATTCTGAGCTTGTGACAGTCACAGGAATAACACGTTCATGTTCATCCTTTAGCTCGGTAAACAGGTCATACAACTCTCTTACAACCGAAAGGCGGCCATTTTCTGCCAGGACTTTAATTAGGTTTACGACATGTTCGTCAACTAGTCCTTGGCAAACCTCAATCATGATATCGGCCAGTGTTTCGGCTTGCTGTGCGCCTGCACCTTGTGCTGAAGAAATTTCACTTGCGATGGTTTCTTCTTCTGCCACAGCTACAAGAATTGACAGCATTTGTTGCCATTCTTGTAACTTGTTTTCGCTCAAAGCAAAGTCAAACGATGCTTTGGCGTAGGGATGAGCAATACTTGTGTACTCTGACATATTGCCTCCGCTTAGATTTCACTTATCAATTGATCAACTAGAGCTCGGTTCGCTTCAGAATCCAGGTTCTTACTAATCAACTTCTGTGCACTTTCAATTACAGCGTCTGCCATTTTCGCCTGAAGTTCTTGACGTAATTTTTGACGCTCGCCTTCTAATTCGGCTCTACCTTGTTCTAAGATGCGTGCTTTTTCTTGTTCAGCTTCTTGCTGAGCTAAGCTAATGATTTCACTACGGCGTTTGTTGCCTTGTTCAACCATTTCAGTCACATTGCGTTTTGCATCTTCGATGAGTTGAGCGCCATTTGCTTTAGCTATTTCTAGCTCTTTAGCTGCATTTTCTGAATGGCGTAGGCCTTCAGCAATTTCTTTTTGGCGCTCGTCTAACATCGCTGTGAGAGGTGGCCATACATATTTCATACATAGCCAAACAAAGATCACGAATGAAATTGCTTGTCCGAGCATGCTTGCATTTAAGTTCATACCTTCACCACTAAACTAAATTTTGAATACTTATAAATCGTTCTTTTTTAAGCTTGTAAAATTTGAGTTAAGCTACTGCGAAGATGATGTATAGACCGATACCAACACCGATCATCGGTACAGCATCCACAAGACCCATCATGATGAAGAATTGAGTACGAAGCATTGGTGTTAGGTCAGGTTGACGTGCTACACCTTCAAGGTATTTACCTGCTAGGTTACCGATACCAGATGCTGCACCTGCCGCACCAAGACCGATCAGTAATGCACCTGCTACATATAAAACTGCGCTTACGATATCCATTTGTATCTCCGATATATAAATTTGTTAATTAAATCTGGTTAATAATTAGTGTTCTTCAGTTGCCATGCCTAAGTAGACGATGGTTAGAACCATAAAAATAAATGCTTGTAAGAAAACGATTAAGATGTGGAATAGAGCCCATGGAACACTTAGTGCCCATTGCATCCACCATGGCATTAATGCAATCAGGATGAAGATCATTTCACCCGCGTACATGTTTCCGAATAATCGTAAACCTAGTGATATTGGTTTTGAGATTAACGTTACTAATTCAAGAACAAGGTTTACTGGGTATAAAAGCGGATTATCAAATGGCTGAGTTGTTAACTCTTTAATAAACCCTTTCAGTCCCTTGTGTTTAAATGTGTAAGTTAAAAGCAGAATAAATACACCTAGTGCCATCGACATTGGGATATTTACATCCGCTGTCGGTAAGTCTCTAAAGTGTGTAAAGCCCATGGCTTGAGTAAGCTGTGAAATTAAATCGATAGGTAGTAAGTCGATTGCATTCATTAACAGCACCCATACAAAGGTGGTTAATGCCAAAGGACCAATCAATTTATCTTCTGCCTGGAAAATCTCTTTTACTAGATTATTTACAAATTCAAACGTAACTTCGATTAAACATTGAAAACGTCCAGGAACGCCGCTGGTTCCTTTTGTTACAACATATCGAAAAGCGCCAATGAAAAGTAAACCTGTGATCCAAGACACCAACATAGAATCTATGTTCAATGCCCAGAAACCATCACCTGCAGTAAAGAAAGTTAAGTGGTGCTCTATATAGTCATGAGCAGTAGTAATATGTTCCATACTACGCGTACTCCGATGTATGTGAGCCGATAATAAACGGCGCAAAGAAATATCCAATCATAGTCACTACATACGCTTCTAAAATAACTGGGTTATCTAGTCCGAAGAATCGGAATGCAACGATAAACATTACAAAGGTATATATAAGTTTTACTACACGACTCATTTGCATAAGATCGCGCAAACTATAATTAGGATTTTTTTGAACCTTAAGGCTTGCATATATAAAACCGATTAGCGGTGGGATCATCGCAATAACGACACCCAATGCTGCAGATTCCATATCTACTTTATTACCGAAAATAACTTCAAATAAAACTACACCGACGGCTAATACTACTTGGCAAAGAACAACTCTTTTTGCAGCAACAAGAATGTCACCACTGATTCCATCCAGCCTCATAATAAACCTCGTATTTGGCAGTTAAACTTAATATAAAGAACAGTCGAAAATGACTCGTTATTAATAACTTGATTCTTGGCTGCTCTCTATACATCCCCACGAAATCTCGCCATATAAAACTCATTGGCTATAACTTCGATACCGTTAAGTTACGCCTAAAATTCCGTGATCAAAATACCAAATATCGACATCAATCATTCCATTTATGATAATCGTGTCACTTTATTATGAAACAAAGCATCTGACACTAGATGCGGTTATAAATAAACCAAAGTTATTCAAGAGGTTGCACAATAAGATAAGTTCAGGCTAATTAAGATAAGGATGCTTGCATTATTGGAAGGTAATAATTCATATATGAAATATGGTAATCTGCGCAATTTAGTAGATATGGTCATCATCTTTGATCAACAAATTAACGTAAATTCAGTGGCTTAATAAGCAATAATAATCCAACAAAACTCACTATTTATCCAACCCATTAAGGGTGGATAAATATATGCAACACATTGATTACAAATGAAAAATATTTTCTGATTCAGTGATCTTGTTCAAATACCATTTTTCGTTTCAATGTTAGTATCCGCCACAAAATAATTCACTTAATTTAACGCCCTATAAAGGTAGAAGCTCTATGGACACCCTCACATTAAATCGCATTCAAAATAAAGACCGCACTCTCGAAAGCGTATGTAAACAAGTCCTACAAAATAATAGCTTTTATAATCAAAGTGAATTGAGAAAAAGCTTAATTGAACATGGCTTTGAAGGAATCAGTCAATCTACGGTATCTCGTTTACTGTGCCAGCTTGGTGTTATTAAAGTGGCTAATTCTGTTGGTAAAAAAGTTTACTATTTAGCCCCAGAAAGCAGCCCTATCCGTTTTAACTCCTCGATTGCCTCTCAAATAGAATCCATTGAGCACAACAAAGCGATGGTTGTAGTCAAAACTAAACCCGGTAGTGCACAGCTTATAGCGCGACTGATCGATTTTGACACTGACTCCTCTATCTTAGGCTCAATAGCGGGTGATGATACTGTTGTGGTTATCCCACAAGATGTCGACAATATCGAGATGTGTAAAAGTGCGGTATTAAATATATTGGATTTTAACTAATCGTTTCGTCGTTCTTTATATAGTGCCGATTGCGCTAGAGCCTATTTTGTAAGTGCTAATACGATTAAAGTTAGGATAGCACTTTAAATAGCAACTAAAATAAAGCTAAGTATTGCAGCAGCTTTTAGCAAAAAGGTTCATATACATGCTAAAAAACCGACGGCATTTCATCGGCACACTTATCGTGCTCATTATTGGGGTTGGTTTTTATTGGCAATCCCAGTCTCACGCGCCAGCAAGCTACCGTTCATCCGCCGATATTATTAAGCACACTTACGAGCGAGATCTGTTCACCTTATCGGCGTATAAAAAAGAGCACTATGGATTGCGTATGTTTAGGCAAACGCAAGATCCTAAATACCTGCCACTGGTTCGACAAAACATCGCCGATATTTCGATTAAGCTTAATCAGTTAGCAAGCGATCTCACCATTAACCAATCATTAGATAAATACGCAGAGCAAAGATTGAGTGAGTACCGCCAAAGTAACGGCGAGCGCAGTCAAAGACGATTACAAGTCACCCAAGACAAACCTGAGTATTTTTACCTAGGGTTAGATCTGCTGCATTATATGGCGCGAATTGACGGTTATGGATTACAGCATAAAGATGATGCGCTGTTTCGTCAGCAGTTAAAGGGCTATCCTTTTCAAGCGCTATTTACCGACCAAGAAATGACCAAGGCATGGGCGGCGCAACTGGCCAACCAAGCGTATTGGTTAAAACAGTTACAGCTCGGTGATTATGTAGAGCTATTTACCCAAACTCTGCAGCGTACCTATCCCGATAAAGATGATAGACAGCTCACCACTGAACAATATGAAAACAAAATCTACGGAATGACACATCTGATTATCGCCGACTCAGGCTATTATCAGCGTCAGGTCAATGAGCAAGATCATCCTTGGATTTTTGCCTATTTCAAACAAAACATTGACGATATTATCGCTAACACCAAACAAGACGTGATTTCAGAAGTGGGTATCAGCCTTCTTTTAGCCGGATTAGACAATGATCCGGCAGTAGAAAAGGCGCGTCAGGCTATCCAACACTCTATCGACAAACAAGCAGGCTTAGTCCCTTCCGCCAAAGGTAGCACCGACTACAGCCACGGCGAACACCGCAACCTCCTAGCAATCCTACTCCTCGATTGGCACACCCCAACACCCGGCCCAAACACCACCACAACCCCAGACCTATTCACCCCCCTCCCCTACGGCTTACAAAAGAAACCGTAAGTGTAAAAGCGGGGTCAGGTCTTGAAATTTGCAGTGGCAGGTTTGCCACTGCAAATTTCAAGACCTGACCCCGCAATACCAACCCCGCAACAACCCCGCACACATTAGAAATCTTCAAACACATCATCAACGTAGCCAAATGCCACTATTGACTGGTTTAAACCGTAGAAAAAGTACTCGGCGATCATCAATACCATTAAAATGATGACCAGTAGCGTTGCACCTTGCTTAAATCCATTTATAAAACCCATCTCATAACGCATAAGCAGTTCAATCCTTTGAATTTGCTAATAATTTTTATGGATAGTAATGGTTAATGATTGGTTAAAAAAGAGTTATAAATAAAATGTGTGATATGACCAGTTTGACCTTTATAAAGTCAAATCTGCATCACTTTTTAATGTAATAGATGCAATGAGGGGGTCAGGTCTTGAAATTTGCACGGGGCGCTTTTAGCGCCCCGTGCAAATTTCAAGACCTGACCCCCTTTAGAGGAGAAAATTAAACCAGCTTCATTTCTTGGATGATGTCAGAAGCAATTTCAGGTTTGGTGCTGGTTGGTTTTTCGTGTAGGTCTGATTTTAGTTGGCCTTTACGGTTTCTTAGGCCTACATCGAGTTTTTTAATTGCTGCTGTGATGGCTGGATACATCACATCGTTGGTGGACTTAGCGGAAACTCGGACACCTTCATAATTAGTGAAGACTTCAACTTCGTGATGGCCGTGCTCTTTAGTAATAATGATGTCGCAGCTAATCAGTTGAGGAAAGTGGCTTTCTATCTTATCGAATTTGCTTTCTATTTCGACGCGTGAATCTTCGGTAATTGATACATGATGTGTTTGAATATTTACTTTCATTGTCGCTACCTTTGTTATCACTCTATGGTTTAAACTTAGCAAACAACAATGGCTTTCACCAAGAATCCTCGCAGACATCTGTGATTCACTTCTTTGTAATAAAAAATTCTTCTCTTCTACCCTTGAATATCCATTGTCATGACAGCATATTTTGGTCGCGAACAATTTATCTTGTTGCAATAAAGGGGTCAGGTCTTGAAATTTGCATATGCAAATTTCAAGACCTGACCCCTTTGCTAATAAGTGTAACAAAAAATATTCCTCCCTCCGCGTTCTGTGTTTACTATCATATGAAAAGTATTACTTATACTCACTGAATTTACTGATATACGAACGGTATTGCATTATGGCTTGCAAGCAATACAAGGCTAAGTGCGTATAGAAAATCAATAACCTATCGCAGTAAGAACAGGCTTTCTTCAGTCTATAGTAGGCAACATATAGACCACGCATACTAGGCGCTATCTATTTGAAATAACCAATAGAAGTAGCAGAATAAACGCAATATTCTTTTTATCTTGAGTGGTAAAGAATATTCAGACCTGCGGTAGAGGTCACAAATTTGATCATTTATTGAAATGGTAATCGAGATCATAACTTAATTGTATTACAATAAGGTTTATCAGATTTTTATTTGTTCCCCCAACACTACGATTTATTCACGGGAGTTCGTATGAGCAACGACAAAGCACTTGATGCTATCAGAAAGATGAAGCTAGAGAATGATACGTCAGCAGGTAACTTAGTAGACCTACTGCCTATCGAAGTACAAAAGAGAGACTTTGATCTATCATTCTTGGATACTCTTTCAGAAGCACGTCCACGTCTTCTAGTTCAAGGTGCTGACCTTGCAGAGTTTAAGGCTAAAGTAAAAGCCGATCCTTCTTTCTGTATGTATGATGATTTCATCAAGAACTCTACTGAAAAGTTCTATGACACTGAACCATACGACGAGCCTCAAGCATACCCACCAGAAACAGTAGGTAAAGCTTCTCTTTGGCGTCCTTACTGGCGTCAAATGTACGTAGATTGCCAAATGGCAATGAACGCGACTCGTAACCTATCTATTGCTGGTATCGTTAACGATGACGACGCTCTAATTGCAAAAGCAAAAGCTTGGACTCTAAAACTTGCTACATACGATCCAGATGGCGTGACATCTCGTGGTTACAATGACGAAGCGGCTTTCCGTGTTATTGCAGCTATGGCTTGGGGTTACGACTGGCTAAACGCACACTTCACTGATGAAGAGCGTGAAATCGTTAAGAACGCACTGATCACTCGTCTAGACGAAATCATGCACCACCTTAAAGTGACAGTTGATCTACTGAACAACCCACTTAACAGCCACGGTGTTCGTTCTATTTCTTCTGCTATTATCCCAACGTGTATCGCGCTTTACCACGATCACCCTAAAGCAGGCGAATACATTGCTTACGCACTAGAATACTACGCAGTACACTACCCACCATGGGGCGGTGAAGACGGCGGTTGGGCTGAAGGTCCTGACTACTGGAACACACAAACTGCATTCCTAGGCGAAGCATTCGACCTATTGAAAGCATACTGTGGCGTAGACATGTTCAACAAAACATTCTACGAAAACACTGGTGACTTCCCACTATACTGCATGCCTGTTCACTCTAAGCGCGCTAGCTTCTGTGACCAGTCTTCAATTGGTGACTTCCCTGGTCTAAAACTGGCTTACAACATCAAGCACTACGCGGGTGTTAACCAAAAACCAGAATACGTTTGGTACTACAACCAACTTAAAGCTCGTGATACTGAAGCGCACACTAAATTCTACAACTTCGGTTGGTGGGACTTTGGCTACGACGATCTTCGTTTCAACATCCTTTGGGATGCACCAGAAGAGAAAGCGCCTTCAAACGATCCATTGTTGAAAGTATTCCCAATCACCGGTTGGGCTGCATTCCACAACAAGATGACTGAGCGCGAAGAACACATCCACATGGTATTCAAGTGTTCTCCATTTGGTTCAATCAGCCACTCTCACGCTGATCAAAACGCATTCACTCTACATGCATTTGGTGAAACTCTTGCTTCTATCACTGGTTACTACGGTGGTTTCGGTGTAGACATGCACACTAAATGGCGTCGTCACACGTTCTCTAAAAACCTTCCACTATTTGGCGGCAAAGGTCAGTACGGCGAGAACAAGAATACTAAGTTTGAAGGTCACCAAGATCGCTACTGTATTGAAGCCGGTGGTAACATCACTGATTACGATACAGAATCTGATATTAAGATGATCGAAGGTGATGCAACTGCATCATACAAATTCTTCGTACCTGAAATCGAATCTTACAAACGTAAAATTTGGTTTGTACAAGGTAAAGTATTCGTAGTTCAAGACAAAGCAACTCTTTCTGAAGAGAAAGACATGACTTGGCTAATGCACACTACTTTCACTAACGAAGTGGCTGAGAAATCATTCACTATCCGTGGTGAGAAAGCGCATCTAGACGTGAACTTCATCAACGAATCTGCTGACAACATCACTTCTGTGAAAAATGTTGAAGGCTTCGGCGAAGTTGACCCATACGAATTCAAAGATCTTGAAATCCACCGTCACGTTGAAGTGGAATTCAAACCATCTAAAGAACACAACATTCTGACTCTTCTTGTTCCTAATAAGAACAACGGTGAGCAAATTGAAGTGTCTCACAAACTTGTTGGCAACACTCTTGAGCTAACAGTTGATGGCGAAACAGCAACTATCGAACTGTAATTATTTCGATAAGCTAAAGTAAATGTGAAAGGCTCTAGATATTGCATCTAGAGCCTTTTTTATTGCATAAGATTTACTAACTGAGTTAACCGCCCGTTATGTTTCTATAACGGCCACTTTAAGAGCCCTCAACGAAACCCTCCAATATACATGTATGCCTAAACAGGGATTGTATTAAAATTAACCAAAAGCACACATGCTTGCACTAATACATCAATTTTCATTCGAAACTTGTGTATCTGTGATGTATGTTTAAAAACAGTCTGTTAGAAGAGGATGCAAGGAATCAAATGGCTAAGCACTTCGATAATTTTTATATCTTTTGCCAAGTAGTTAAATTAGGCAGTATGAAAGCCGCAAGTGAGGAGCTAGAAATCCCGCTATCAACTGTAAGTAGACGCATTTCGACCTTAGAAGAAGATGTGAATACACGCCTTTTCATTCGCTCGAAGACAACGCTTTCGCCAACTAGCACTGGCACTCAATATTATCAACGACTCGCGCCTCACTTTCTTAATCTGGCAGAAGAAATTGATAATATCAATAACGATAAAAATGATATTTCAGGGCGAGTATCTATCGACTGTACTGACTTTGTTTATCAATATTTTATTAAAGACAAAGTGGAAGAACTGCTTCGAAAGTACCCAAAACTGAAACTCAAGTTTATCCCTGCTTCCGACACATCCACGTTAGATTCTGATGCCGATATTGGGGTACTGGTTGGCGATCTTCCAGACAGCAACCTTATTGCTAAAAAGCTAATGTCGATTAATGTCAAAGTGGTCGCATCCCCTGACTTTATCCAAACGCCGCCGACCAAATTAGCACAGTTAAAAGACATTGATTACATTGGGCATCTACAACATCAACTCATCACAGGTTACAACACTAAGACCCACAATCTGGAAACGGTAAAGCTGTACCCTAAAATCTCACTCACCGGCGCCGAATCGGTAGTGCAAATGGCAAAGAACAATTTTGGCTTTGCCTTTATTTCGGAATACATTGCCGAAAACGCCATCAAACGTGGCGAACTCGTAGAGTGGATGACAGACTATGAGTTCCCAAGCCGCGACATCTCTTTGGTGTACCGCTACAGGGCGCGTAAGACCAATGCCCAGCAGGTAGTCATCGACGCCATCGTTGCCGGTTTCAATGAATATAAAGAAACTCTAGTCAATCAAGACTAAGAGTTAGCATAAAATAACGCAGCAATAATTGTTTCATTTTATGCTAACTGTCTGATTTGCGAGCTAAGCTGCACACTTTCTCTTCAAATATAACTATGATTAAAGGGTTATTAATCGAAGGGGGTGACGTTATGAACTACAAACATATTCTAGTCGCACTAGAGCTATCTGAAGACAGTAAACTACTGATAGAAAAGGCTTCCGCTCTGGCAAAAACATTCGAGGCGGATGTTTCATTTGTCCATATTGATGGATCACATGGCGAGATTTATACCGAATTAGTGGATATATGTGTCGATGACCAAGAGCCACCAATCAAACGAGTCGCTATGGAGCAGTTAAAGCACTTAACCAGTGATGTTGATGTACCATTAAAGCACTTCCTTATTGGTACCGGAGATCTTGGCGACAAGCTTCCTAACACCATTGCGGACTATGGTTGTGACCTATTGATCTGTGGTCACCATCATGATTTTTGGAGCACTATCATCTCGTACTCCAAACACCTCATCCATAACTCTCCAATTGATATCTTAGTGGTACCACTAGAAGGCCAATAATGTCTTTTAGCTTCATCCATTAATGTCCGATACCAAGTAGACCAGCACGCTACTTGGTATCATATTTAACTAAGTATAAAACTCTGTTATCTGCATTACTTTCAAGCCCCTACCCACTAGTCAGTTTTCTATAAACCACCTAAGCTAAATAAGTTCCATTTAATTTATACAAACTTAATTTCAGCTTTAGCTAGCTATACCCAATATTGTTATTTCGTGAACATATTGCATAATGCCAACCACAGTAATTGAGCGTTTAGCAATAGCGCCGACAAAACTCGCATCCTTCAGGGGGAACAATGAAAGTACTGGCACGGATGATTACGCCGCAATATAGACTGATATGGGGCTGCGCCTTATTGTTCTCAGCTCTATTCAATTTAAGCTTCTTTAAACATTTTATGGATGCTTTTCCAATTGCAGACGGTAATACCGGCTTTGTGGTAAGTGCAGGCGTACTGTTAGTTGCAGTGCATGCTCTGTTCTTTTCCCTATTAGGCGGGCGATTTTTTACCAAAGCTCTGCTTATATTAGGTTTTTTCATTGGCGCAAGTGCCGCTTATTTCTCTTGGACGTACGGCGTTGTCATCGACAAAACCATGTTGCAAAACATGATACAAACCGACACAGCCGAAGCCTTTGGTTTGCTCTCCACGCAACTTGTCATAGTGATGGTTATCTTTGCGGTTGTGCCAGCATTACTTATTTATAAAGTCTCTTTAAATTACCGCTCTCTCTTTATTGAAAGCAGAGCTAAGCTAATTTCTATTTTGCTGTCGGTGGTGATGATCCTGCTGACCTTACTTGCGTATTCAGCAAACTACGCCTCTTTCTTCCGTGAATACAAAAGCGTACGTTACTACTCAGCGCCTCTGTTCCCTATTTACTCGGCAGGTAAATATTTTAAGGGCGATCATAAAGATTTACTTAAACCTGCCGATCAAATGCAAAACGTAGCACCTGATGCCAAGATAGTGCATAAGGTAAAAGATACCCACGAACTGATCGTGCTTATTGTGGGTGAAACAGGACGTGCCGATCACTTTTCATTAAACGGCTATCCTCGCGAAACCAATCCGCTGCTTAGCAAACGCAAAGGTGTGATAAGTTTTTCTAAAATGACCAGTTGTGGCACCTCTACTGCGGTATCTGTGCCTTGTATGTTCTCGTCAGATACCCGTTCACAATTTAGCAGTAAGTCTATTTACAATAAGCTCAATGCGCTCGATACCCTCAAAGATAACAATGTTGCAGTGCTTTGGCGGGACAATAACTCCAGCTCTAAAGGCGTTGCTGAACGTGTTGAGTATCAGTCGTTCAAGTCACCAGACACCAATACCATCTGCGATCCAGAATGTCGTGATACTGGCATGCTCGTTGGGCTTGATGATTATGTTAGCCAGCATCCAAATCAAGACATAGTAGTAGTGTTACATTCAATGGGTAGTCATGGCCCTGAGTATTACAAGCGCTACCCTGCTCGCTTTGAGAAATACACCCCAGTGTGTAAAGGCAACCAGTTAAATAAGTGTTCCAGTGAAGAAATCATTAACGCGTATGATAATACAATGTTATTTACTGACTACTTCATCGACCAAAGTATCGATTGGTTAGACACTTATTCAAAACAGTATCGCACCGCTTTGCTATACATCAGTGACCACGGTGAATCACTAGGGGAAGATGATATTTATCTGCATGGCATGCCTTACGCATTTGCACCAGAAGTGCAAAAACACGTTGCAGCTATCACTTGGTTAAACGACTCCTCACCCTTTAAATACAAGGATGTGGTGAAAAATAAAGACTTACCATTCTCACAAGATAACTTCTACTGCTCAGTGCTATCACTGCTTGAAGTTCAAACCGAAACTTGCCCGCATGAAGCTTCTATTTTCATGAACAAAGGCAATTAAAGATTAAAAAACTCATGGGGTTAGATTTTACATTCTAACCTCTTTTTTCATTCCTCAGCCTTCACTCCATTTTGCATTTTTATTTCTAGTCTTTTAAAAACCCAACGATTTTTTTGCCGTAACCCACAAATCAATTGTCACATTTCATTACACACCCGTTCAAAGCGTGATCAATCACCGTAAAAATTGAAGAAAAACCACTCAATCTCACCGTTGCGAGAGTCAGATCCACAAATGGAGTTTATTTGTCATATAAGATTACTTCTGCAGTGCAAACAGACGCACACATTAGTTAATCCTAATAGGTGCATAAAATTCCCAAAAAAGGATATCAGGAATGAAAAAGTCTCTAATAACGCTTATTGCTTCATCAGTTCTATTCACCGTTGGTGCACAGGCAAAAACACTGACTCTTGGTCATGCAATGAACTTAAACAGTGCAGCGCATGCGGGTATGGTCATTTTTGCTGACAAGGTCAAAGAAAAATCCAATGGCGACATCACAGTTAAGATCTTCCCTAATGGCATGTTAGGTTCGGAACGTGATCAAGCTGAGCAAGTAGTGACCGGCGCCTTAGATATGGCAAAAATCAATGGCTCACTTGCTGAGTCTTTTGAACCAACTTATAAAGCGATTTCAATTCCTTATCTGTTCCGCAACTCAGACCACATGCACACTTTCATGCGCAGTGACGCAGCAGAGAAACTGCTAGCATCAAGTAAAGGCAAAGGCTTTATTGGCATCACCTTGTATGATTCTGGTTCTCGAAGCTTCTACAGCTCAAAACCTATCAACTCTCCAGACGATCTTGCGGGTCTTAAAATCCGTGTCCCTGAGTCACCAACGATGATGGAAATGGTACGTCTACTTGGCGCTAAAGCTACGCCAGTACCTTTCACAGAGGTATACACTGCACTGCAACAAGGGGTTATCGATGCTGCAGAGAACAACATTTCTAGCCTAGTTGAAATGAAGCACTCAGAAGTGGCTAAGTTCTACGCAATGGATCAACACATGATGACACCCGATTTGATCATGATTTCAGAAGCGACGTGGGCTAGCTTGAACCCTGAACAGCAAAAACTGGTAAAAGAAGCGGCGCTTGAGTCTATGGAAGAAGAGATCAAGATTTGGGCTGCTACCGACGACAAAAACATGAAAATCGCTAAAGAATCTGGCGTAACTTTCATCGAGGTTGATACCAGTAAGTTCCGTGAAAAAGTCCTTCCTATGATCAACGATGCAAAGAAAGACCCTGCATTGAAATACTACATCGACGCAATCGAAGCGATGTAAGTAACCTCACCACTAAATAATATCAATCGTTTAATATCAATGCCCTCCCTTCGCGGAGGGCTTAATCAACCGCTGTTGACGTGGAGGAAGGATGTTCTCAGTTTTACGTCAGTTCAAGACTTTTCTAGATAAGGCTATTTTGACATTTTGCGGCATTGCAATTGTCACTTTAGTCATCACCGTAACTTGGCAAGTATTTAGCCGTTATGTACTCAACGACCCTAGCTCATTTACCGATGAACTGGCCCGCTACACCATGATTTGGTTTGGACTTGCCGGCGCCAGTTACTTGTTTGGTAAAAATGGTCACCTTGCTATTACTCTCTTTATTGGTTCTGTTAGAGCCAAACACCGTAAATACTTTCACATCGTCATCAACCTTATCTCAGTGGCTTTCATTAGCCTTGCGATGGTTAAAGGTGGCTTGTTATTGATGAGCCGCACTATGATGCAATTTTCACCGGCATTACAAATCCCTATGGCGTACGTTTATCTCATTTTGCCGCTATCAGGCGTTATCATGCTGACCTATATCCTATTAAGCACCCTTGAGATGTTTGCCCCAGCACAATCTGTTAAGGAAGGTGAATAATATGGATATTTCAATTGGCTTCTGGCTGTTGTGCTTGTTCCTATTTTTAATTGCGTTTAGCGTTCCCATCGCCATTGCGATTGCTATGTCGTCTTTGGTGATCATGTGCTCTATTCTTCCGAGTAACGTGGCCTTTATGACCGCAGGACAAAAGATAGTCACAGGTATAGATAGCTTTAGCTTACTTGCCATCCCCTTCTTTATCTTGGCCGGTAACATAATGAATCGTGGCGGCATTGCCGCGCGACTGGTGCAATTTGCCAAAATTTTAGTGGGTCGTTTGCCCGGCGCACTTTCGCATGTCAACGTATTAGCCAACATGCTGTTTGGTTCGGTATCAGGCTCAGCCGTTGCCGCCGCTGCCGCAGTCGGCAAAACCTTAGAGCCAGAGCTAGAAAAAGAGGGATACGATAAATCGTATTCAACCGCGGTAAACGTTGCCTCTTGTCCAGCCGGACTGTTAATCCCACCAAGTAACTCTTTGATCGTATTCTCAGTGGTCAGTGGCGGCACTTCCATTGCTGCGCTATTTATCGCAGGTTACGTGCCGGGAATTCTAATGGGGCTCAGCTGTATGGTGGTGGCTTATATCATTGCCAAAAGACGCGGCTACCGAAGCGCAGCTGTTGAGCTGACCATACGCGAAAAACTGATTATTACCTGGCGCGCCATCCCAAGTATGGGATTAGTGGTGGTGGTCATTGGCGGCATCATTGGCGGAGTGTTTACTGCAACCGAAGGGGCCTGTATCGCAGTGCTGTATTCGTTTGGTTTATCGCTGTGTTATCGAACGTTAGGCTTAAAAGAGCTCAAAACCATTTGTGTTGAAACCGCTGAGATTACCGGCATCATGCTGTTCTTAATTGGCGCATCAACCATTATGTCTTGGGCAATGGCATTTACTGGCCTACCAAGCATGATAAGTGAGTGGATGTTGTCTATTTCAGACAACCCAATCATTATCTTTATCTTGATGAACATCATCCTGCTGATTGTCGGCATGTTCATGGATTTAACCCCTGCGGTATTAATTTTCACCCCAATATTCATGCCGATTGCTACGCAACTGGGCATGCATCCAATCCACTTCGCGATGATGATGATATTCAATCTATGTATTGGTATTGCCACTCCGCCAGTAGGGACGGCATTGTTTGTCGGCTGTAGTGTCAGCGGTGCGAGGATTGAAGGGGTAATTCGCGCTATATTGCCGTTTTGCGCGGTGTTAATTGCGACTCTATTGCTGATTACCTTTATTCCGTCAATCAGCTTGGCATTACCAAGAGCATTTGGTCTGATTAACTAAGCTAGCGTTAGCTAAGTCAGTCTTAACTAGACAAGCAGAAACAACAGCTTAATCAAAACAAAAGGCATGCCGATTTTATCGTGCATGCCTTTTTAATAGATGTAGCGAGTAAAAATAGCGTCCCTCTTAGCGAGCGCGTTGACCTAGCAACTGCTTACCAAATACATTAATCAATGCCCCAGTCACTATCAATCCGCCACCTAAATAGGTCCAAATTGATGGTATTTCATTAAATATCCATACCCCTAACAGCGCAGAAAACACGATTTGTACATACGAATAAGCCGACGCTTTACCCGCTTCTTGAGTTTGCATCGCTTTGGTTAAGCCGTATTGTCCGATTTGCGTAAATATCCCCACTAAAATCAACAGGATAGTCATAAACAGGCTTGGCCAAACAAAATGATTCCAAATCAATACGATAGATACTGGCAGTGCCACCAGCGGGAAATACATAATAATCACCGAGCTATCCTCGGTTTGGCTTAGCTTCCTGACAATTATGTAGGCAATAGAGCTGCCAAATGCTCCGCACAGCGCAATACCAATACTGAACAAAGGCACCTCACTCGTGCCCTCTGCCAAACTCGGTTGCACCATCACCAATAAACCTACTAAACAAAATCCGATACAGATCATGGTTGATTTTTGAATGCGCTCTTTAAGGAATAAAACCCCAAGCAACGCGGTCGAAACAGGATGCACATATTGTAAAATCGTTGCTTCCGCCAACGGCAAAGTCGTGACCGCATAGTAGACACACATCAAGGCAGATGTACCCACCACACCACGCAACAATAGCAGCGGTTTATTATTACCCCATGCCGAAATGCCTTTACGCTTTACATCGGCATAGCTAATAATCAAAGACACCAACGCCCTTGCCGCCACAATTTCAAATACCGGAATACCGTAATTGCTGATGTATTTCACGCAGGCAGACATAAACGCAAAACCCACCGCAGATAAAAGCATGAAGCGAACCCCAACAGGGATTGATGAGAAAGAAGACGCCGGCATAGTGTTTAGGTACCGTTAAAAAAGAAGACAACGAATCATATATTAATGTGCGCTGGTTCACCATTAGCAGTCAGACTTTGCCTTTAGAAACGCTATAAAATCATCAAGTTTTCACTTTTTATACACCATTACCACCTCTGTCTCTCCTAGAAACCAAGTTCTGTTATTTAATAATTACATGACACTATTCACAGATCATAACCTCTTTTATAGCTAACTATTTCTAAACCATTACACTCTATCGAAACGTATCGATGAAGTGCAAATACAACTTATTGTTTTAGGAAAAGGGCATAACCAATGAAAAAAAGTCTCCTTATCAACTCCGAAATCTCATTTTTAGTCGCCACTTTAGGCCACACAGATGAAATCACCATCTGCGATGCGGGATTGCCCATTCCCGATGCGACTCAACGTATTGATCTTGCATTAACCCATGGTGTGCCATCGTTTATCGACACCATAAAAGTGATCTTATCTGAATCTCAAATCGAAGGGGTTGTACTTGCGGATGAATTCAAATCGATTAGCCCTGATTTACACCAAGCCCTGTTAGAAGAACTAGCAAACGACGAAAAACGTACCGGTAAAACTATAACGATTACCTATGTCTCCCATGAACAATTCAAAGACAAAACTCACCAGAGCCGTGCTGTTGTCAGAACCGGAGAATGTACTCCTTACGCTAACGTTATCTTTCAAGCTGGCGTCGTTTTTTAATTCATATCAATGCTTTAGAAAGGTGGTGTTATGCGACAAGCTACTCTACAACTAGCCAACATAGAGAAGTCCTTCCCAGGTGTGAAGGCATTGGATAAGGCAAGCCTAAACGTTTATCCCGGTCAAGTGATGGCTCTAATTGGAGAAAACGGCGCGGGTAAATCAACCTTGATGAAGGTTCTAACAGGCATCCACAATAAAGATTCAGGTTCAATAACCTATGAAGGCTCAACGGTAGCGTTTAAAGGCCCTAAAGATTCTCAAGAAGCAGGGATAAGCATCATTCATCAAGAATTAAACTTAATTCCTGAGCTGTCTATAGCCGAGAATATCTTTTTAGGCCGAGAATTTACCTCAAAGCTTGGACGTATTCAGTGGTCAAAGATGTATCACGAATCCGATCTTCTTTTGCGTCGACTCAATGTTCAACATAGCTCTAAAAAGCTTCTTGGCGAGCTTAGCTTAGGCGAACAGCAAATGGTTGAAATAGCGAAAGCACTCTCATTTGAGTCCAAAGTCATCATTATGGATGAGCCTACAGATGCCTTGACAGATACTGAAACTGAATCCTTGTTCGCCGTGATTCGAGAGTTGCGAGAGCAAGGTTGTGGCATCGTCTACATATCGCACCGCCTAAAAGAAGTCTTCCAAATCTGTGATGACATTACCGTACTTCGTGACGGCAAATTCATTGCTGAATGCTCCGTTGCAGACACGAATGAAGATGGCTTAATCGAAATGATGGTTGGCCGTAAATTAGATGAGCAATATCCTCGAATAAAAGTACAACACGGTGAAACGTGTTTAGAAGTTAAAGGCTTAACAGGATCGGGAATCCACGATGTGAGCTTTCACCTAAAACGAGGAGAAATCTTAGGTGTATCAGGGCTTATGGGCGCAGGGCGAACTGAATTGATGAAAGTCATCTTTGGTGCTCTCCCCAGTGAGCGCGGTGTCATTAATTTAAATAATCGCACAGTTAATCCAGTCAGCCCTCAAGATGCTCTCGCCAATGGCATCGCTTATATTTCAGAAGACCGCAAAGGTGACGGCTTAGTATTAGGGCTTTCTGTAAAAGAAAACATGTCACTGTGCGCTTTAGATAAATTGACTAAAAAGGGCAAGATCCAACATAAAGACGAAGTGATCGCCGTCGATGACTTTATCCGCCTATTTAATATCAAGACCCCAAGTAGAGAGCAAATCATTGGCAATTTATCCGGTGGTAATCAACAAAAAGTGGCGATTGCCAAAGGATTAATGACCAAGCCCACTGTGCTGATTCTTGATGAGCCTACACGTGGTGTTGACGTCGGTGCCAAAAAAGAAATCTACCAACTGATTAATACGTTCAAAGCAGAAGGTATGAGCATTATTTTGGTCTCGTCAGAAATGCCTGAAGTATTAGGCATGAGTGACAGAATTTTGGTTATGCACGAAGGGCGAATTAGTGGTGAATTTGATGCACTAGATGCGGATCAAGAAAAATTAATGGCATGCGCCGTGGGCAAAAAAATGAAAGAGGTAGCAGCATGAGTAGCAATGCTATGAATAAAACAACAGCAACAAATGACAACAAGTTATTAAGTAAAGAGTGGCTGATCGAGCAAAAATCGTTAATTGCTCTTATCTTTTTAATTATTGTGGTTTCTATTTTAAACCCAAACTTTTTTACCGTAGATAACATCCTAAATATTCTGCGCCAAACCAGTGTCAATGCCATCATCGCCGTTGGTATGACGTTGGTTATCCTAACCGCAGGTATCGATTTAAGTGTGGGATCTGTACTCGCACTCTGTGGTGCATTTGCCGCAAGCTTAGTCGCTATGGAAGTGCCAGTAGCATTTGCCGTGCCTACCGCATTACTTGCTGGTGCTGCATTAGGAGGAATCAGTGGCATCATTATTGCCAAAGGTAAAGTTCAAGCCTTTATCGCCACCTTAGTTACTATGACATTATTACGTGGCGTCACTATGGTTTATACCGATGGTCGCCCAATCTCAACAGGCTTTACTGACACTGCTGATGCGTTCTCTTGGTTTGGTACTGGTTATGCTCTCGGTATTCCTATTCCCGTTTGGATGATGGTCATTGTTTTTGCATCAGTATGGTACCTGCTTAACCACACCCGCTTTGGTCGCTATGTCTATGCACTTGGCGGTAATGAATCCGCTGCCCAACTGTCTGGCATCAATGTCGATCGCGTAAAAATTGGTGTCTATGCCATTTGTGGTTTGCTGGCAGCACTTGCTGGAATCATTGTGACCTCTCGCCTTTCATCAGCGCAACCTACAGCTGGTATGGGCTACGAGCTTGATGCTATTGCCGCCGTGGTATTAGGTGGTACAAGCCTAATGGGCGGTAAAGGTCGAATTATGGGTACCTTAATTGGTGCGCTGATCATCGGCTTTTTAAACAATGCCCTTAACCTTCTCGACGTATCTTCTTATTTCCAGATGATTGCAAAAGCAACCGTAATTCTTCTGGCAGTAATGGTAGACAATAAAAATAAATAACACCTGAGAGCCCACCGTTCTTAGTTTAGAACAGTGAAGTAAACCTCTCCCTACACAAGGAAAGAACAATGAAAAAACTCACAACCCTGATCTCTGCAGCACTACTGTCTTCAACCATGTCTGTTTCTGCGCATGCTCAAGACACTCTTGCCATTGTGGTATCAACATTAAATAACCCATTTTTTGTTACCATGAAAGATGGTGCTGAGTCCAAAGCAAAAGAACTTGGCTATAACCTTATTGTTTTAGACTCACAAAACGATCCTAGTAAAGAGCTTTCCAACGTTGAGGATCTGACTGTCCGTGGTGTTAAAGCTATTTTAATCAACCCTACTGATTCTGATGCGGTATCCAATGCCATTCGCATGGCAAACCGCGCCAATATCCCTGTACTGACTCTAGACCGTGGAGCAAGCCGTGGCGACGTAGTCAGTCACATTGCTTCAGATAACGTGGCCGGTGGTGAAATGGCAGGTAAATTCATCATGGAACGTGTTGGCGAAAAAGCAAAAGTCATCCAACTTGAAGGTATTGCAGGCACATCGGCTGCGCGCGAACGTGGCGAAGGTTTCATGAAAGCAGTGAAAAGCGGAAACATGGATCTACTGGCTAGCCAACCCGCGGATTTTGACCGAACTAAAGGTCTAAATGTTATGGAAAACCTTTTGGCTGCAAACTCTGATGTGCAAGCGGTATTTGCCCAAAATGATGAAATGGCACTAGGGGCACTTCGTGCTATTCAAGCTTCAGGAAAAGACATCACCATCGTTGGCTTTGATGGTACTGATGACGGTATTGCTGCCGTCAATAGAGGCCTTCTTTCTGCCACTATTGCCCAACAGCCCGATATGATTGGATCTCTAGGTGTAGAAACAGCGGACAAAGTCTTAAAAGGCCAAACCGTTGAGAAAAACATCCCTGTTCCTTTAAAAGTGATCACTAAGTAACTTTATCCGTTCCAGCTCTAAATCACCTTAGAGCTGGACAGATAGGTATGCGTTTTTTGTATAAGAGCTTATACATATCTGTTTTTTATTATGAGGACCACCAATGAGCAAATTAGTCGTTTTAGGTAGCGTTAACGCTGACCATGTTTTGCAGGTTCCATCATTCCCCCGCCCAGGAGAAACTCTTCACGGAACAAACTATCAAGTGATTCCTGGTGGTAAAGGAGCCAATCAAGCCGTTGCTGCCGCAAGATTGCAGTCAAACGTATCGTTTATCGCCAGTGTCGGTGACGATGCCTTTGGATTAAATATCATCGACTCATTTGCGAACGATGGTATCGATGTCTCTGGAATTAAAGTGATTCCACACTCTCCCACCGGTATTGCGATGATTCAAGTGTCTGCCAATGGTGAGAACAGTATTTGTATTTCAGCAGAAGCCAATGCCACTTTAACTGCTGAGTCCATTGCACAAGATTTACCCAGCATTGCTAATGCAGACTACTTATTGATGCAATTAGAAACTCCTATTTGCGGGGTCAAAAAAGCCGCATTGCACGCCAACAAACACAATACTAAAGTCGTTCTAAACCCCGCTCCTGCTTGTCCTCTTGCAGATGAGCTTCTGCAACTTGTCGATATCATTACGCCTAACGAAACAGAAGCAGAAGTCTTAACTGGTATTGCCGTAACCGATCAAAAAACGGCGCAATTAGCGGCACAACGATTGCATGACAAAGGCATTGCCATCGTCATGATAACTTTAGGTGCAAAAGGGGTTTGGTTAAGTCAAAATAATGACGGCCAACTGATTGAAGGATTTCAAGTGGACGCGACAGACACAACCGCTGCAGGCGACACCTTCAATGGGGCATTAGTTACCGGATTAATTGAAAACAAATCTTTGCATGATGCCATCGTTTTTGCCCATGCAGCCGCGGCGATTTCTGTGACTCGATTTGGGGCGCAAACTTCAATCCCACACCGACAAGAAGTAGACGTATTTCTACGACAATAATTTAAGGACATTCCATGGCTTCGATGAAAGATATTGCTAAGTTAGCCGGGGTATCAACCTCTACAGTCAGTCATGTAATCAATAAAAGACGCTACGTTAGTGAAGAAATTTCAGAGCGAGTCAATAAAGCCGCAAAAGAGCTAAATTACTTTCCTTCGGCTTTGGCAAGAAGCCTAAAAATGAATCGTACAAATACGATTGGCATGTTAGTCACTAACTCCACCAACCCTTTCTTTGGCGAAGTTGTGAAAGGAGTAGAAAGGCATTGCTACGAAAAAGGATACAACTTAATACTGTGTAATACTGAGGGTAATCACACTCGAATGCGTGATTCTATCGATACTTTAATGCAGAAGCGCGTCGATGGATTAATCTTAATGTGTTCTTTTTTAGACGGTGAGAAATTTGAATCTTTCGACCGCTCTCCTAATATTCCTGTTGTGGTTATGGATTGGGGAGAAATAAACTTTGAGAGTGATAAAATCCAAGACAACTCTCTCCATGGTGGCTACCTAGCAGGGCAACATCTTATTGCTCATGGCCATCATAAAATTGGTTGCATCACGGGACCAACATCACGATATCAAGCTCAAATGCGTTTTACTGGATTTAAAAAAGCACTTTCGGAAGCCGGTATTTCATTAAATCCAGACTGGGTTGAAGAAGGCAACTTCGAATGTAATGGCGGCTATGATGCTTTACAAAAAATCATTCAAAAACCCGAACAACCTAGCGCACTTTTTGTCTGTAACGATATGATGGCAATGGGTGCGATTAATGCCGCTCATGAACATGGCATTTCGGTCCCTAATGACTTATCCATCATTGGGTATGATGATGTCCATCTTGCTAAATTCATCACCCCGTCGCTCACCACTATCCACCAACCTAAATTCAGGTTAGGTAAGGCCGCAGTGGAAGCTGTTTTGCAAAAAATAAACAAGAGTGATGAACCTTATAAAGTAGTGCAGTTGGAGCCAAAACTAGTTGTAAGAAATACCGTAAAAACAATATAGAGTCACGGATACAACTGATTTATCCATCTTTCTAACTTCAACAAACACTAGCCTCGCGGATATAAATCTAAAAAAGGTCGATGGATTCCTAAACAGAAAAATCGAAATCCATCGACAATTATCATCAGCTTTTAGGCGTCAGCATGCCTTCGGTGATAATAAAATCTATGATGGTATTTAGGCCGACACTCTCTTTTAAATTGGTGAATACATACGGCTTAGTAGGGCGCATGCGTTGGGTGTCTTGTTCCATTACTTCTAGGGACGCGCCTACATATGGGGCTAAGTCGATTTTGTTGATGACTAATAGATCTGAACGGGTAATTCCGGGGCCGCCTTTTCGAGGGATTTTTTCACCCTCGGCGACATCAATCACGTAAATCGTTAAATCCGCCAGTTCAGGGCTAAAGGTGGCACTGAGGTTGTCGCCACCGCTTTCCACAAACACCACATCAAGGTTTTTGTGCAGCTTTGCTAGCTCTTCCACGGCGGCTAAATTCATGGATGCATCTTCACGAATGGCGGTGTGCGGACAGCCTCCGGTTTCGACGCCAATGATGCGATCTGGCGCTAGCGCTTCTGCTCGAGTCAGAATTTTTGCATCTTCTTGAGTGTAGATATCGTTAGTGACCACAGCGATATTTAATCTATCTCGGATCGCCTTACACAAGACTTCCAACAGTGCGGTTTTGCCCGAACCCACCGGGCCCCCAATACCCACTCTAAGAGGTTGTTTGTAACTTTCCATTGTCTTATTTCCTATTCATTATGAGCGGAATAACCGCGTGTATTGGGTTTCATGTAAGCTACTTGCCAGCGCAAGCGAAGGGGTAAAACTCGATATCATCCACTCTTCTGTGCGCTTGGCGCGTGCGATGGCGTCAGGAAAACACTCAGTGACCGACAACAACACTCGCTGACCATCAGTTTGTCCAAGAGGGACTAATTTAACTCCCGCCGTGACCATGTTTTCCAGCCAGCTCCATAAATAGCCTTCGGTTAATTGTTCTAAATTGATCTGCCAGTGGTGAGCGGCAATACACATACCTATCAGTTGATTGGGTGATTGGGTCATTTTATCCACCACTGTCATATCCATATTGAGTTGCCTTAATAAGGTATTTAACGCTTTACCTCGCTGCACTTCTTCAGCTCGTAACTCTTTAGATTCACGACTGGCATACAGCAGTTCACTCCAGTGATCGATAGATGCAATAGCCTCATCCGTCACCGCGCAGCTAGTGGCGTAATAGAATTTTTCTAGTATCGGCAACTCCAAAATAGCAATGCTCGACATCACCACATTCATCAGCCAACTTTCAAATTCTTGCCTGTTTCTCACCCAGCCTGCTTCTACTGCATATTCCAGCCCTTGGGAGTATGTAAAACCGCCTATCGGCAATGAGGGGCTAAACAACTGAAACAAGCGATAGCAAGCCAGGTTTTTATCTAACGCCATGCTTCCCCCCTGCATTCATTGATGGATCACCAGACAACACTAAGCGGTCACCATAAACAGCACGCTAGCCGAGGCCACACCGATAGAAAGCCACTTTGAACCAATCCAACGACCCGCCATACAACCTGCACCTAATAGCATGCATGCCATCATGGTCATTCCTAGTGCAAATTGAGAAAGATTGGCGGCCGCTTCCACGCCATGTGCGTATCCGTGGAAAAACAGCAGTCCAATAGCTAAGCTCAGCGCAGCGTTGACTTTGGTCACCGACGGCGTCACCACATGCCACAAACAGACACTCATCACAAACAGTGATGCGATGATCATAGGTTCAATAAACGCGGCATAACCTATAGCTTTACCTGCTAATAACCCCACTACTAACGACGCAACACCTGCCACCAGCAGTGCTAATGTCTTGCCTTTTTTGAAACTTAACGTGCCCACTAACAAGCCAAACGCCAATAGCATAATCAAGTGGTCAACGCCGGTCAGCGGGTGCGTAAGGCCCGAAAAAAAAGAGTGATCGGCATGTCCTGGGTGAGCAAAAGCGCTAATTGGGGTAAGCAGCGTCATGACTAATGCGGCGGTTATTGATTTCGCAGACTTGTTTGCCGCCGCGCGAATGTTTAATAATGTGTTCATTAAGTGATCCTTACTTTTAAACCGATAATTAACTGATAAATAAATGATTAGTGGTGATGACCGCCGCCTGAGCGACCGCCATACGCGCCACTTTCTGGCTCTAATGGCGCAGATTCGACTGTCACTGTTGCGCCAAGCCCTTGTACCATTTCGTCCAATACATGGTCGTGTTGATAGCGAACCCAATCAGCAGTCACTTGCAAAGGAACGTGACGATTACCTAAGTGATACGCCACTCGCATTAGCAATAATGTATCGGAGCAATGCACCGTTGAAACGGTCTCTGGCGCGGCTTTCACTTCCACTACCATGCCGCACTCACTGAGTAACTGTTCGCCACCACGCAAGATATGACCTCGAGGTAAAAACAGCCCAGCGTCTCGACCATCTTCTAGGCTGACTTTTAAGCGGCTTTTGATACGACTATCTATCGGTAAGCTAAGATAGCCATTGGGGTTGCTGACGGTTTGCGAATTGATTTTGGTCAGTTCAATCATGATTTGTCCTTACTGCATGCTTAAAACAAGAAATAACGTTGCGCCATCGGCAATACTTCGGCGGGCTCACACTGTAATAGCTCACCGTCTGCTCGCACCTGATAGGTCTGTGAATCCACTTCAATCTTTGGCATCCAATCATTGAGCTTCATATCGGCTTTGCTGATGTTGCGACAATCTTTGACCACACCAATTAAGCTATTTAAGCCAAGTTGCTCAGCTATCTTGTTCTCTTTGGCCGCTTTGGACACAAACAACATTGAGGTGCTTTGACTCGCCTTACCAGAAGCGCCAAACATAGCGCGGTAATGAACGGGTTGTGGCGTTGGGATGGAGGCATTCGGGTCGCCCATTGGCGCCATTGCAATCATGCCGCCTTTTATAATCACACTTGGTTTCACCCCAAAAAAGGCCGGTTTCCAAAGCACGAGATCTGCCAATTTGCCTTTTTCAATCGAACCGATTTCGTGAGACATACCGTGAGTAATCGCAGGATTGATGGTGTATTTGGCAATGTAACGTTTTAGACGAAAGTTATCGCTGTAGTCAGAGTCTTGTTGCAAACTGCCACGCTGTACCTTCATCTTATGTGCTGTCTGCCATGTGCGAGTAATGACTTCGCCGACACGCCCCATCGCTTGGGAGTCGGAAGCAATCATAGAAAAGGCACCTAAGTCATGCAAAATGTCTTCGGCAGCGATAGTTTCACGGCGAATACGCGACTCTGCAAACGCCACATCTTCGGCTATAGAGGGCGATAAATGGTGGCATACCATCAACATATCGAGATGTTCATCAACCGTATTGACCGTGTAAGGTCGGGTTGGGTTAGTGGAAGATGGCAGTACGTTTGGCTCACCTGCGGCGCGAATAATATCGGGCGCATGACCGCCACCGGCCCCTTCGGTATGATAGGTATGAATAACGCGATCGCCTATCGCACCCAAAGTGGATTCGACAAACCCTGATTCATTTAAAGTATCGGTATGAATGGCAACTTGCACGTCCATTTCATCGGCAACGCTCAAGCAAGTATCAATAGAAGCCGGAGTGGTTCCCCAATCTTCATGCAATTTTAGCCCCACAGCGCCTGCCTCTACTTGCTCTCGCAATGCCTGTGGCTGGCTCGCATTACCCTTACCCAGCAGACCAAAGTTCATCGGGTATTCATCCAATGCTTCTAGCATACGGTGCATATTCCAAGGGCCCGGCGTACAAGTGGTTGCGTTTGTGCCAGTATTGGGACCTGTGCCACCACCAATCATAGTGGTGACGCCAGAGGCGAGGGCTTCTTCGATTTGTTGCGGGCAGATAAAGTGAATGTGAGAGTCGATGCCACCAGCGGTCAAAATTGAGCCTTCCCCCGCTAAAATCTCAGTGCCCGGACCAATCACAATATCAACCTCAGGCTGAACATCTGGATTGCCCGCTTTGCCTAAAGCGTAAATTCGTCCGTCTTTGATGGCGACATCGGCCTTTACCACTCCCCAATAATCGAGCACCACTGCGTTGGTGATCACTAAATCGGGAGTTTCGGCGCTCGATCTTTGGCTTTGTCCCATGCCATCACGGATGACCTTGCCACCACCAAACTTGACTTCATCACCGTAAATGGTGAAATCTTTTTCTACTTCTAGCCACAATTCGGTATCAGCAAGACGCATTCGATCCCCAATTGTTGGACCAAACATTTCGGCGTACGCTTGTTTGGATATCTTTGCCATGACCTACTCTACCTTTCTCTATTAACTGCCTGTTTTTATTAGCAAGATTACGCGCTGCTAAGGTGACGGATGCGGTTGTTGCTCAACACTTTGTACTCGGCACTTTGTTACTCAGCACTTTTTTACTCAAGACTGCCCATCACTTTTCCTTGAAACCCATACACCTCAAGCTTGCCGGCGTATTTCACCAATTCTACCGTTCGAGATTGTCCGGGTTCAAAGCGAGTGGCTGTGCCTGCAGGAATGTTTAAACGGAAACCTTTTGTGGATTCTCGGGGAAAAATTAAGGCGTTATTCGCTTCATAAAAGTGATAATGCGAGCCAATTTGAATCGGTCTGTCGCCGATGTTTTCCACTTTGATAGACAGCGTTTCACGGCCGACATTTAATTCAATACTTCCTTGGCCTGCCTCTATTTCACCGGGGATTAATGTGCCTGTTTTTGCTTTTGCTACTGCCATTTTTCCGTCCCTAAAATTGTGTTGCAGAACTCGTCCCTGAGTATGATGGGGGTGATGCCTTGGCTTATTACAAGTCTGATTTAGACAATGGGATCATGAACGGTGACTAACTTAGTACCGTCAGGAAAGGTCGCTTCCACCTGCACATCAGGGATCATAGAGGCCACACCTTCCATTACTTGGTCATTGCTTAATATGGTGCGACCATAATCCATCAATTGCGCCACTGTTTTTCCCTCTCGAGCACCTTCTAAAATAGCGCTGCTGATCAAGGCGATAGATTCGGGATAGTTAAGCTTTAAGCCTTTGTCTTTACGTTGTTGCGCCAACATTCCAGCGCAAAAAATCAACAGTTTGTCTTTTTCTCTCGGTGTTAATTCCATGTCGTTATTCTTCCCTAACTCTTTTTTAGGTCGCCCAAATACGCGGTGGGGTTGGCGTCTCGCCTGTCCAATAATGTCGGACTTGTTGCCAAACCAAAGTGAAGGCAGACAAGATATCTTCACTCCACTCACCCAAAGCGCGCACTACCATCAAGCCATCAATCTGAGTCACGCTTAATAGCAAAGGCTGTTGCTGACTAGATTGTTGATGACTAGGTCGCTGACTCGTCGCTTGCCTTGCACCGGTGGCATCATTTGAGTTGCTCTCACTTACTATTGATAAAAGCAAACTCCGTACCAACTCCAGTAATTCTTGTGAAACTTCACTCACATACAGTGTTCCCAGCATAGAGCGACCTAAAAGCCCCATATTTATCATGAGGTTATCTCCACCATGAAAATTGATGCCTTCGACTAACAAACGCTTTCCGTCTTGGAAAATTTCAGTTTTCCCAACTAGATGACCCAGCTCAAATCCCTCTTTCAGTGCAGGCCGTCCAAAACAGTGCATTTCCCAACCAATAAACTGCGCCCCTGACTCAAGGTGAACTTCAGTATCTAAACGACTGTAAGCATTAGGGAAAAAGATATTTTCTTGAGGAAGCCACTCTAGGCGAGCACCATTTTTGACCGACAGCACCTGCTTTTGGTGCGCATATTTACTGTCTGAGCGATAAAATTTGGTCGCGCCCGGCGTGGTAATTAAGGAATGAGCACCCGAGTGCAAGGTAACGTTAATATTAAGAGTATCCCCGCCGACCACACCGCCTGGAGGGTGCAGTAGGTAGGTATGGCAAGGCTTACCTTCTGGGTATAAAGGCCGCTGAATCGCCAACGGCCCTTGTTGACTGCGGTGCTTAATGACCGTTTTATCGCCTCTATCGACAAAGCTCAAACAGAGCTGAGCTTTCCAGCCCTGCTCTGTTTGATGTTTGATCTCTGCGCCCAAAGGCGATAGCGCATCCGCGCTATCTTGCAAAACAGAAGCCGCGTGCAAAGCAGAAGAAACACTCATACCGTTAGATACTCCTTAATCAAGCCTTCACTCAATTCTTGTATCTCTCCGGTCGCAACTTGCCTGCCTCTGTCTAAGATACAAAAGCAATCTCCAACCTTTCTAGCAAAAGGCAGCTTTTGCTCTACCAGCAATACGGTTAAGCCCATTTTTTCATTGAGCATTCGAATAATATCGCCAATTTCTTGCACGATATTGGGCTGAATACCTTCTGTTGGTTCGTCTAAGATCAGTAATTTTGGATTGACCACTAGCGCACGCCCTATGGCGAGCTGTTGCTGTTGTCCTCCCGATAAGTCACCACCTCGTCGATGTAGCATCTCTTTTAATACTGGGAAAAGATCGAAGATAAACTCAGGTATTTGGCGATCGCCCTTGTCACGAATCGGCAGTCCCACCTCTAGGTTTTCTTGCACTGTCAACATAGGAAAAATCTGACGCCCTTGCGGCACATAGCCAATCCCTTTACGTGGTCGCTCTTCTGCATCTAAACCCAGTATCGACTCACCTTTTAGTAAAATATCGCCACTTTTGACCTTAACTAAGCCCATCACGCATTCAAGTAGGGTGCTCTTGCCCACCCCATTGCGTCCCATCAGCACAGTGCATTTACCTTCTGGGATAGTGATATCTAAATCCCAAAGGGTATGACTTTCACCATAAAATTGGTTTAGCGATTTAATCTCTAACATCTTATTCTCCCAAATACACTTGCTTCACCTCAGGGTGAGCTTGCACTTGATCCATAGTGCCTTCCGCCAACACATGCCCTTGGTGAAGCACAGTGACGTGACTGGCAATCGAACGTACAAAATCCATATCGTGCTCAACCACCACCACAGAATGATTGCCCGCCAATGAGTTAAGCAGCTCCGAGGTGCGATCCATCTCTTGATGCGTCATGCCCGCTACCGGTTCATCCACCAATAGCAGTTTGGGGTTTTGCATCAGCAACATACCAATTTCTAACCACTGCTTTTGCCCGTGAGATAAGTTTCCTGCCAATAATTTAGCGTTGTCTTTCAAATGGATAAGCTCTAATACCGATTCCAACTTATCACGCTGCTGCGATGACATTTTGGCTCGATATGTCCCCCATACCGAGCGTACGCCCGCCATAGATAACTCAAGGTTTTGCCACACAGAAATACATTCAATCACGGTCGGTTTTTGGAACTTACGACCAATGCCAGCATTGGCAATTTCAGCTTCGTTCATTTCCAATAAATTGATGTTTGAACCAAGCCAAACCTTGCCAGAATCAGGCTTGGTTTTTCCTGTGATGATATCCATCATGGTGGTTTTGCCTGCGCCGTTTGGTCCAATAATGCAGCGCAACTCTCCTTCACGGATATAAAGGTTCAGATCATTGATCGCTTTAAAACCATCAAAGCTTTTGTTCACCCCTTCTGCGTACAGCAAAATGTTATGGCTGGTATCAATGAGCGGGTGAGTTTGCGGAATCAAAAAAGGAAACACTTGATCGCGACGAGTAAATGAACGCACGTTTTCCTTGAGAGTATTCATATTATCTAACGCACTCATAGATTGGCCTCCGCTGGCTTAGCCTCTGATTGACTCTGTTTTGTATCTTGTTGTTTATTCGCTCTTTTAGCGTAAGTAAGTGCAAACTTGTCACTGATAAAGCCCATCACGCCTTTCGGGAAATACATGGTTGAGAACACAAATAATCCACCCAATGCGAACAGCCAAATTTCTGGAAATTCCACCGTAAACCAGCTTTTTGCGTAGTTGATGATCAAAGCACCAACGACCGCGCCCACTAAAGTGGCACGTCCACCTAACGCCACCCAAGCCACAATCTCAATGGAGTTAATTGGTGCAAACTCTCCCGGATTGATAATGCCCACTTGAGGTACATATAACGCCCCTGCGATACCTGCGATGATTGCCGATAACACAAAGATCCACAGCTTTACTCCGTCTACGTCATAACCCATAAAGCGAGTACGAGACTCTGTATCTCTTATCGCCAATGCCACTCGCCCTAAGCGACTAGTGACTACGGTTCTGCACAACACATAGCTGATAATGAGCGCAATGCCAGAGCAAACAAACAGCGCGATTTTGGTGCCATCTAGCTGCAAGCTAAAGCCTAAAATATCTTTAAAGTCGGTCAATCCATTATTGCCACCAAAGCCCATTTCATTGCGGAAGAACGACAACATCAGTGCGTAGGTTAAGGCTTGCGTCATAATGGACAGATACACTCCTGAAACCCTTGAGCGAAATGCCAAATAACCAAACACATACGCCAATGCTCCCGGAATCAACACCACCATCGCCATGGCAAACCAAAACTGGTCAAAGCCCTGCCAAAACCAAGGCAGATCGCTCCAATCCAAAAACACCATAAAATCGGGCAATAATGGATCGCCATACACGCCGCGATCTCCAATCTGACGCATCAAATACATGCCCATGGCATAACCGCCGATAGCAAAAAATGCGCCATGCCCCAGACTCAAAATCCCCAGATATCCCCACACTAAATCCAGTGCCAACGCCAACATGGCGTAGCATAGATACTTACCCATCAGCGAAATAGTGAAGGTCTCTACATGCAATGGGTGTCCAGCAGGTAAAAAAGTATTGGCTAAAGGAATCAACACTACAGCCGCTAGCAAGGCAAGAATGGTGATTTGCCCCGCTCTATCTCCGCTCATGGCGGAAAGTACAAACGATCTTGACTTCATGATGCTCTCCTTAGCTATCAGCGGCGCGGCCACGTTGTGGAAAGAGTCCACGAGGGCGTTTTTGAATGAATAAAATGATAAACACCAATACAATGATCTTCGCCAATACAGCGCCAGCCCAAGGCTCAAGGATCTTGTTGAACAAGCCTAAGCTAAGCCCTGCAACCAATGTGCCCCATAAGTTGCCCACACCGCCAAACACCACCACCATGAACGAATCAATGATGTAAGCTTGCCCCATGTTCGGGCCAACATTGGTTAATTGAGAAAGTGCCACCCCAGCAATGCCCGCCACGCCAGAACCTAAACCAAACGTCATGGCATCAACGCGCTCTGAGCGAATGCCCATTGCCCTTGCCATGCCACGGTTTTGCGAAACAGCGCGAACTTGCAAACCTAATGGCGTTTTCTTTAACACCATCAGCAGTCCCATAAACACCAGCACACAAAACATAATGATGTACAGGCGGTTGTAGGTCAGCGATAACATAGGATTTAACTGTAAAGCTCCCGACATAAAATCAGGTGTACTTACTGAACGATTTAAAGGAGAAAATACCGAGCGCACAGCTTGTTGCAGGATAAGACTGATACCGAAAGTGGCTAACAGTGTCTCAAGGGGACGCCCATATAAATGACGAATAACGCTTCTTTCAATAAGCACGCCGACTAGCCCTGACACAATGAAGGCCATTGGAATAGACAGCAACAACGCCAGTGCGGTGTTGTTTGGTAACAGCAGTTGCATCACATAGGTGGTGTAAGCACCTATCATAATCAGCTCACCATGCGCCATATTAATCACGCCCATTACGCCAAAGGTAATGGCTAGGCCAATGCCCGCTAACACCAGCACTGAGCCCATGCTAAGCCCAAAAAACAGCGTCTCAACCCCAGAGTACAAAGCCTGACTCTGTTGATACTGAGCGAGGGTGTAGTTTGCTGCCTCAATAATCTGCTGATTATCCAATGACGCTAAAACGCTTTGCATGGTTTTAAACACAATAGCGTGTTTTTCATCACTCAAAGAGTGGATAGCCGCCACACGTTTATCCGTCGCCGCATTCACATCTAATGCAGTATCAATTGCTAGAGCAAAATGGATCAGCTCAATCACTTGGCTGTCATTCTCAGTAGCCAAACGAGTTTGCAAGGCATTGATTATATGGTCATCTGTTTGACCTAGCAGGGATTCGACCGCACTGCGACGTGTCACAGGGTTAGGGTCATTTAAGCCAAGGGAGGCAAGCTCTGCGCGAATTGCGCCGCGAAAACGGTTGTTAACGCGAATTTTTTTAAATAAGGATTTCTTTTCTACAACTCGCTGTTCACCATCCCAAACCGAGGTCGCTGTTGAACCTACTTTGTGGCTAGAAATTGTGTATAAAGAAAGGTATTTAGAATGCAACTTATCGTTAAAATAATATAAATCACCGTGTAACCATGCATTCAATATTTGAGTGGAAGTCTCTGGAGTTTGGCTTGATACCAGCCAAGCAATCGCTTCTTGTTTACTTTGCGTATCGCGACCTTTCAGTGCTTGAGTAAAACTGTCTGAATCACTCACACTGGCCATTGCAAAGTTAATGCTAATCAGCAAGAACACGACAACTTTCAACCCATGATAAAAATGTCTCATGAACTGTGTCCTATAAAATAATGAGGCTGATAATCAAAGGTGATCATTCACCAAAAAAATATACGCTCACTAAAGGTGTTAAAAATCACCTCCTTTTGCTCTTTCCCGAACTACTGCTACGAAAAAGAGCAAAAGAAAGCCTCACAGAATGATTAATTTCCGCCAGAGCACTTTTTGGTTTCTACGTTAAATGCGCCACAAGAGAAAGGTTTTGACCAGCTTGAAAATAACTTGGCTGATTCAGGTAAAAAGTCTGACCACGCATCGCCTGCTACTAGACCTTTTGTTTCCCAAACAATGTCAAATTGACCATCGTCTTGGATTTCACCAATCAATACTGGCTTAGTAATATGGTGGTTTGGCAGCATCGTTGAATAGCCACCAGAAAGGTTCGGCACAGCAACACCAATCAAGGCATCTTGCACCGCTTCAGGGTCTGTTGTGCCTGCGTTAGTTACCGCTTGCACCCACATGTTGAATCCGATGTAGCTTGCTTCCATTGGATCGTTAGTCACGCGTTTATCGTCTTTGATAAATTTGTGCCACGCTTCCACAAACTCTTCGTTAGCTTGGGTATCGACACTCATGAAGTAGTTCCATGCGGCAAGGTGTCCCACCAATGCGGAAGTATCCATCCCTGAAAGCTCTTCTTCACCCACTGAGAATGCCACCACTGGAATGTCTTCCGATGAAATTCCCTGTGCACCTAGCTCTTTATAAAACGGCACGTTTGCATCACCGTTGATGGTTGAAACCACCGCTGTTTTCTTGCCTTCTGAGCCAAATTTCTTCACATCCGATACGATAGATTGCCAATCCGAATGACCAAACGGGGTGTAATTGATCATGATGTCTTTATCAGAAACACCTTTGCTTTTCAGGTAGGCTTCCAAAATTTTATTGGTGGTACGCGGATAAACGTAATCCGTTCCCGCCAGCACCCAGCGCTCAATGCCGAGTTCGTCCATCAAGTAATCCACAGCCGGAATTGCCTGTTGGTTTGGCGCGGCGCCAGTGTAAAAGACGTTTTTAGACGACTCTTCACCTTCGTACTGCACTGGATAGAATAAAATGCTATTGAGCTCTTCAAATACCGGTAGCATTGATTTGCGCGATACCGAAGTCCAACCACCAAACACCACATCAACTTTTTCTTTTTCGATAAGCTCGCGCGCTTTTTCGGCAAACAGAGGCCAGTTAGAAGCCGGATCAACGACCACTGCTTCTAGCTTTTTACCTAGTAGGCCCCCTTTTTTGTTTTGCTCATCAACGAGCATCAAAACCGTATCTTTCAATGTTGTTTCACTGATGGCCATAGTGCCTGACAGTGAGTGCAATACGCCCACTTTGATGGTATCTGCGGCTTGCACCACGCCAGAGCCCAAAGTTAGTGCTAAAGATAAAACGGCTAATTTAGTGTTGAACGCCTTGTTCATAGTGAACATCTCCATATTATGATTATTAACTCATATGAAAATATCCAAGATTGATGCCAAGTTTTGCATCAATAAAACAAGCAAGTTAAACGATTGATTTTTAAGTAGATAAAATATCAGCGCACAATAAGTGGGCAATAGCAGAATATTTGGATGGGTGATAACGGTGCAAACAAAGAAAGGATTGAACAATAAAAGAGCATACTTATCCACGTAAATGAGAAATAGTTTCACACTCATTGCTAATAAAGAAGTATGCCCAGTTGCATCACGCAGAGCGTTTGCAGATAAAGGTGATGCTTTTAGCCCGTAAAGACCGGATCTTCTGGATATTTAACTAAGGTTTTTTCAGGTCTTGCCAACATGTAGGCTAAGGTCAAAGGCCCAATACGACCAATAATCATCACCACGATCATGATGAGTTTTCCTGGCTCTGAAAGTTCAGCGGTAAGCCCGGCACTGACGCCGACCGTCGCAAACGCGGAAATGGTTTCAAAGATAATCACGTTAAATGGCGCTTGCTCGGTAATCATGAGTCCAAACATCGCAAAGAACAGTAAAATACCACTGACCACGATAATGGCTAATGAACGAGTCACTGTTTGACTGCCGATAGTGCGATGAAATAGCACCACATGTTTCTTCTGACTCAAAAAGCTCCACGTTGCCAAGGTTGCCACAACAAAGGTCGATACCTTAATACCACCACCGGTAGAGGTTGAACCCGCACCAATTAACATTAACAGCATCATAAATAGCATGGCAGGAGAAGTCAGCGAGGATAAATCAATGCTGTTGAAACCTGCGGTACGCGCGGTTGCCGATTGGAAAAAAGCGGCAAACCATTGCTCAGACGTAGATAAACTGCCTAAAGTGGCGGCGTTGTTACGCTCTAATAGCCAAAACATTAGCGTACCCACAATAAGCAGAATTGGCGTGCCCAATAACATGATTTTGGTGTGCAATTGTAGGTGCCTAAAGCCTTTGTGTAAGTTCGCGGATAAATCACCCACCACAGTAAAGCCCAATCCACCGAGGATAAACAGCGATGCTAGACAACTGATGACAATCGGGTCGCCTACAAAGCCTACTAGGCTATCTGAAAAGAGCGAAAAGCCAGCATTGTTAAAGGCAGAAATGGAATGGAATAAGGCGTAAAACATGCCTGTGCTCCAGCCCATATCCGGCACCCAGCGATAGCTGAGGATCACAAAGCCGACAAACTCAGCGGCTAGAGCAAAAATAATGATCTTTTTCACCAAGCTGTGCAAATTAATGCGTCGGTCTTGTCCTAGCGCTTCTTTGGCTAACGCTTGTTGTTGCAAAGATAGGCGCACGCCAAACATATAAAGCAATACAGCAGAAAGTGTCATCTGACCAAGTCCGCCAATCTGCATCAAGATCATCAACAATATCTTGCCGCTGAGAGTGAAGTGTTGACCTGTATCCACCACGCCCAAGCCCGTTACACTAATGGCAGAGGTGGCGGTAAACAGGGCATCAGTCATTGACAAACCTGAGACAGAAAATACCGGAAGCGTCAGTAGCACCGCAGATGGAAACAAAATCATAAGAAAGCTGAGAACAATAATTCTCGGCTCACCACCTTTGCCACCCTTTCTTTCAGGCCCTAGGCTATAGACTCGGCTTTGATGAATTCTTGGTATCATAATGTACGTAGTTTTTGTGCAAGTATGGCTTCAGGGCCAACAATAATAATCACATCACCAATCTCTAAGCTTTTTTTATAGCTTGGTGAAGAGATCACTTCTGGCCCACGCTTGAGGGCAATAACACTGACCCCTTCTTCGCGACATAGCGACATATCGGCTAAAGATTTACCCAGCATTTTCGCGCTAACAATCACTTCGGTTAATGCAATACCACTGCCTAGAGGATGAAAATCCTTCACCCGTTTGTCTATCATTTGGTTTGCAATACGAATGCCCATTTCTCTTTCAGGCATGATGACTCTATCTGCGCCAACCTTGTGCAGTATTCTGGCATGAAACTTATCGTTGGCTTTCACCCACACCGTTTTACAGTGCGCTTCTTTTAATACTAAGGTGGTCAAAATGCTGGCATTGATATCGCTACCGATAGCAATCATGACCATGTCATATTGTTCTAATTTTAATTCTGCGACCGTTTCTTCTTGAGAGCAATTAGCCACAATCACCTCGGTTGAAAACTCAACCGCACTTTTTACTCGGTCTTCATCAACGTCAATCGCCAGCACTTGTGCTCCTGCTCGGCTTAATTCCTTACAGACGGACAAGCCAAATCGTCCCAAACCTATCACTGCATACTGCTTTTTCGTCGATCTCATTTACTTTCTCCAATGACACTGTTCGGTCTAACTACAATCCTTGCGATTTCAGTATAGTAAACATCTGATTTACATAACGAAATATTGAATAATTAAAAGATAGTTATCAAAGTTCTAGCATTTTTAAAATAGAGCCAATTTACACTGTAAAGATGACCCATACTCACAGGGCTACAAATGCTGAATTAACCGCCACCAGCACCTTTGTCACCAAGAAAAAAGAAACGTTTTAATAACAAAAAGGTACATGTGTACGCTGAAAATTGTTATGCACAATATTGAATAATATTCCAACACTCAAAGATACATTTGAGTTAAAACCTTTATTCAGCTCTGTGTTTTTCACCCCTGAAAATGCGCCCCGTCACCGCTGGCTAAATGATACAAAATGTTAATAAAATGCACCCAATTGCTGAAAACAACCTGCATTTTAGTGTCTACTCCATCACGATCTTGAACGATAGTTTTCAGTATAGTTTGCTCTTTTTGTATAGATAACATTAATCTAACAAAGAACTCACTAATATGCAGAACGATTCAATGACCCAAACGTCACAACGATTTTTACTTTTAACCAAATATCAACAAGCGGAAGCAAAGAAGCGCAAGCAGTTTATCGAGAAGTACCTGACAGAAACCGAGCCTAAACACTTTCTAGAAGCAAGCCGTTGGGAAGTATTTTGTCAGAGACACTGTGTTGACATGCAGATAGCAAAACCAAAGCGCGAAGAGTTTGCCAAGTGGTGTTTTGATTTTAAAATGTGGCAAGGTGACCTGTTTGTGTTAGCGCCGCAGTCAACCAATAGTGACTACTACTCAGGAAAATGCGCTAACTCATAGCATTATCCAACATGACCGCTTTACCATAAACTGACCTCATACAACGGCATAGTAGGCGTCACACCCCTTTTAAAGTTACGGGTAACTGCCCCGATCCCCCCCCAAAAAAATAAATAAGTAAGCCTCATTTCACTCCCATCAAATACGCACATCTTTTGCGCTACACAGCACTATATATTCATCAATTTGATCATTGCTTAAATAATTGCAAATGCGGTTGATTTTCATTCAATAAACCTATAAACACCCCGACAAACATAACAAATATCAATAAAAACTTGAACTTAGCATTAATTTGGTGAATGAATGCTTGTTTTTCATTTTTAGGTGTGGATGATGTACATGCTAACGATAATGATTCGCATAACCGTTCAAAAACAATGAAATCTCCTTTTTCTTTAGCGAATAACTACCAATCACTCTGTCTATATCAAAAATTGTAGGATTTATGGATCGTTCTAACAAAATAACCACACTAGCATTAGGGATAATTGCCGCTTTGTATGGCGGATATGCTATCGCACAAACTCAAACTGACTCTGCAACAACAGAAGAAAATGGCGACCAAGAAATCGTCGTAGTTACAGGAACAGCGCTGACCATTGACCGTTTGGAATTAGAGCAATCACCAAAAGATAATCCAACGCTATCTGAAGCCATCAAGCATGAACCTCGAGTGGGTGTTGATGACGCGCAAAATTCACTGCAAGGTGGCGATCTAACACCAGAAGAAATCTCGTTATCAGGAGCTAGACCCCATCAAACCAAATACACCATTGATGGTGTCGGCGTAAACAACAATACTACCTTTGGTGGCGCTAATGATTTACCTGGGAGCCTAAGCTCAGGACACACTTCAGGTTACTTCATTGACACTAACCTTATTGATAGCATTGAGGTTTTAGACCATAACATTGGCGCGGAATACGGCGGCTTTACCGGTGGTGTCGTCAACGCACATGTGCGTAAACCAACTGATGAATTTGTGATTGATTATAACTATCGCATGAATGACAGTTCTTGGAACTCCAAGCAGAAAGTGGGGATCAACTTTGCAGACGATTATGGTACCCCTATCGATGGTTCAGGCTACTACCAACCTAACTACCAAAAGCGCATGCACTCCTTACATATTGGCGGCGCTATTAGTGAGACGCAAAAGCTAGCGCTTAACGTCAGTCATCAGGCATCGGATATTCCAATGGCGAATGGCAAAGATTCTGACCAAACCATGGACAACCTATTCCTTACCCATATTTGGGAATCTGGCGCATGGCAGACAACCACAGATTTTCGCTATACCGGTCACCATAAAAACACTTTCTTAAATGACGCAAACAGCAATGATGCTGTTCAAGAAGGCAGTGATTCAGTTGTTACTCACGCAGGCATGGGCGGTACATTTAAACTCGATTACATGTTTGACAGTGGTCACTGGCAAACCACGCTGGCGTACGATCATTTAATCGATGAACGTGAATCTGATCATGATTATTTTGGCTCGTTCTTTGTTTTCGGAGCGGATGGTCTAGAAATGTACAATCAGGGAAGCTACGGCAACCTGAAGCAATCTCAAGACTCGTATTTAGTTAAATCAGTCTATTATTCTGATCCAACTTACATCGGTAACGTAGAGCTTCAACCCAGTATCGGTATAGAAGCAACCCACCAGCAAAGTACCGTTGATCGCGCCAATGATTTTGTTGCCTACCAATATCTTGATTTTGGTAGCCCAAGCATTTCAACCTTAACTCGCTACAATGCCTCAAACTACGACGTTGATGCTCAGCAATACAGCCTATTTGCTGACAGCAAAATGCAATGGGATCGTTGGGGGCTTTACTTAGGTGGTCGTGTTGACCACATGAGTGTATTTGAGCAAACCGTATTCTCACCTCGTATTGCCACGAGCTGGGATTTCGATCTTGTTAACACTAACCGCATTACCTTGGGTGCTAACCGTTACTACAGCTCGAATATGCTTGGCTTCGCACTACAAGCAGAACAAGACAACTACCTTTCTCGTTCTAGTAGCTGTACGCCAAACGATGGTGATTGGAACAACCTAGATGAAAGTAACCTGACTTGTGCATCAACTGAAACATTCGATGGCGCAGCACTCAGCTCAGCAGATGTGCCTTACTCTGATGAACTTACTGCATCTTGGGATATCAATGTCAGTAACTTCGCTTTCGATACGACATACATCTACCGTATGCAAAGAGATGGCATTACTTTCTCTGAAGACTCGGACCTAGGCATAGCGACGATCCACAACAATATCGAAAGTGACGACCACATTATTAGCCTTGAAGTTGCCACTCGTAAACCATACGAAGTTGCAGGGGGGTACTTTAGTGCCAACTGGAGAATTGCCTACAACTATCGCCGTGGTCACGGTGACTTAAAAGGCACTTATGGTGCGGGTAATAACCTAAACGGTGGCTACCAAGATGAGTGGGTAATGGTTGACGGCGAGTTAGTTCGCTATAGCGAAATGGATGTGAGTGGTTACCAATCTCCAATAAAAAGCAGCTTAGATCTGAATATGTTCTGGGCAAACGCTGGCGTGGTTTGGAACAACCGAGTGAACTATCAGCAAGGTAAAAAAGACAATGTGTATCTAGGTGTTGAATCAGTTGAAATTGATGGACAACCAGAAACAGTCAATTCTTTGCAGTCTGTCGAACTCGACGATCTTGTGACGTGGGATATGGCCATTAACTGGACTCCAACTCAGCTTAATAACCACCTAATCCTGGGTCTGAGCGTAACCAACATTCTAAATACTCAAGAAGTTATCTCTACTTCCGGTATTCACGTTGATGGTCTGGTTGTTCCAGACGATTACTACAACTCAGGTCGACAAATATGGCTAAACGTCAATCTGCGTAATTAAACCTAATGCCATCTATTTTCATCTCTTTTGAGTCACCTAATAAATAACCAGGAGTTGGCGCGCTTTGCGCGCCACTATCGTATGAAATATATTCCCATTTTGATAGCCGCATGCATTGCCATCACTGGCTGCCAACAAAACAAAACAAACACTGAAGATCCTCAGTTACCAATACGCCAAGATATGATCCAAGGCGAACTTGATAACGGTATGCGTTATATCTTAGTGGAAAATAACCGCCCGAAAGATCGCGTATCACTTCAACTGGTTGTTAACGCTGGTTCTTTAGATGAAGACGATGACCAAAAAGGCATTGCTCATTTGGTTGAACACATGGCCTTTAACGGGACTGAGCAGTTTCCTGCCAACACCCTAATTGAACATCAACAAGCACTCGGCATGGTATTTGGGCGTGATGTCAACGCCATGACCGAATATTACACCACCTCTTACTTCCTACACTTACCAAATAGCTCAGAAGAGATGCTAAGTGAAGGTTTTAACATGCTTTCTCAACAAGCGAGCGCTCTGGTCTTTGATCAAGATGAACTGGAACGTGAACGTCCTGTTGTCGAAGAAGAATGGCGTAGCACTTTGAGTATGATGGCACGCCTAGGCAAAGCCAATCGCCAAATTCTACTTGAAGGTAGCCGCTTTGGTGATCGTGAGCCTATCGGCGATATGGATCTGGTGCGTCATGTAGATGCAAGTCGCATAGAAGCATTTTGGCACGATTGGTACCATCCAAATAATATGACCCTGATTGTGGTCGGTTCAACCAACCAAGCTGAAGTGGAAAAAATGCTTAATCGCTACTTTGCACCTCTGCCGGCCAAAGAGCTTCCACAACGCCCACAATTAAACGTACCTTTAGACAATACTCTTGATCTAAAAGTGATTGCCGACAAAGAAATCACCACTGAAGTACTCTCTTTTAACTTTAGAGACTATGAAGTGACGCCGCATACTGAATCGGAATTGCGCGCTAAACTGGTTAACGATATCACCATGCAAGTGCTCAACAAGCGCCTGCGTGAGCAATACCAAGTAGAGAGTGACAACATCAGTAAATTGATGATGATGACACGTCCAATGGCTGCCGGTTATCGCAACAACCGTCTTATGGTGATTTTGACGGATAAAAACTACCTTGCGAGCACTGAAGAAGCGTTTGAACAGCTCAGTCGTTTTGCCGCACATGGTTTTAATCAAGACGATCTGAATACCGAACGTCAATCCATGATCAATCGCTATTCGCAAATGGCTGACTCATTACGCAACACCACCAACCGCCGCGAAATGATGTCTATCTTTAACCGTTTGCGCTCACAATCGCCACTGATCGATTCAGATCAATACGCTGTGGTGATTGAAAAACTGTCAAATAGCATCACCCTTGACGAAATCAATGCGCACCTAAAGCGCATGGTACAAACGCTTAATCCATTAGTTATTGCACAAGTAAAAGTAGACAACCAAGCGCAATTACCAAGCGTTGCCCAATTACAACAAGCATGGGAATACGCCAAGGCCAATCCTCCTGCCGCCATTGCGCCGGTTACCGTGAGCAAAAATCTAGTTTCTGATGTGCCTGAAGCTGCCAAAATTGTCGCTTACAAAGAGCAACAAGGCGTAAAAATGTGGACGCTAGAAAACGGCGCTCAAGTTTGGTTTGAATACAGTGATGAGTCGAGCAATGAACTGCGCTTAGATTATCGCGGTTGGGGTGGCAGTCAGCATCTTCCTGCTGAGCAACGCTCAATTGCACTGCTACTGCGTCAAATGAGTAAGTTTGGCTACGGCGGCTTTAGCACTGACCAACTGGCAATGCTAAATGCTCCTTATTCAAACCGCATCAGCAGTTATGTAAACCAAAGTATGCATGGTTTTTCGGGTACTTCGAATCCGAAATCACTAGAAAACTGGTTACAAAACGTCTATCTACAAATCACACAACCGCAAGTGGATGAGGAGCTTTGGCAAGCCTCTAAACGCTTGATGGAACGTGGTATTGAGAACCAAAAAACAAGCTCAAATGGTCAATTTAACACTGCAATCGATGCAATTCGTTATGTAAACAACCCTGAGCGCTTGCGTTTAACCAAAGAGCAATTAAGCAAGATTGAGACTAAAGATCTGTTCAACGTTTGGAACATGCTGTTTTCCAACGCTAACCAGCATCACTTGATTGTGGTCGGTAATGCCGATGCAAAACAAGTGATTGAACTTGCGCAGCGTTATATCGGCTCGTTGCCAGCAAGTGCAGAAGCTTACTCTCAAATCGAACTTCCGCCTCTAGGCAGTGGCAAACATGAAATTAACATTGCCGCTGGCGAAGAGCCTATGGCAATCACAAGCTTGCTGTTCAATCAGGACTTTGCTTACAGCACGCAACGTGGTGATAAAGCGTATCTATTAAGCCGCATTATTTCTAATCGTTTACGTGAATCTTTGCGTGAAGAGGCGGGCGGCGTGTATTCGGTGCGCTTTGCCATTCGACTAGACAGAAACCGCAACCAAGCCTTTGGCATGCTGAGTTATGGGCATGATCCACTGCGTGGTGAAGAGCTAAGAACCAAAGCCACGGCTGTGCTAGACAAAGTATTAGAGCAAGGTGTTACCCAAAAAGAGCTTTCCGAAGTCATTGCGCAAACAAAGAACTCACTCGCACCAGACAATATCTCAGATCGTCAGCGCCTAAATTATCTTAATGACGCGGCGCAATACGGAGATAGCCTAACCTCTATCGCAGACTATTTGGCATGGGTTGACAGTGTCACGCCGGCACAAATAGATGAAATGGCGAAGCAAATATTGGTTACTAACAATTGGATCGATGCCAGTTTAATGCCTGCTGAAAAAGCAGAAGATTAATAAATTTCGACCTTAATACAAGCACATACGGCTTATACGCTGTATGTGCTTTAGTCACATCAGGGAATGTATGTTAATCCTTAAACAATTTTATGCTATAGCAAAACCCTATTGGTCTAGCAAAGCCAGTATCATGTCGTGGCTGCTATTTGCCGCCACCGTTGCGCTATCTTTATTGCTTGTTCAGGTGATGGTGAAACTGAACGTTTGGAATAAAGAATTTTTTGATGCCTTGGCCGCATTAGATGGTCCACTAATTTACGACCTGCTACTTAAATTTATTGGTTTTGTGGCCATCATCGTAGTGATGAAAGTCTACGCAAAGTGGCTACAACAATGGGTGGAAATACGCTGGCGTACTTGGCTTACCGAGCGCCTTGTCGGTCGCTGGTTGAGCAACCAAAACTTTTATCGACTCACGCTTACCGAAGAACCTGATAACCCAGATCAACGTATTGCTGAAGACATTAAACTACTCACCACTGATACCTTAACCCTGATTTTGGGTTTAATTCAAAGTGTGGCGACTATATCCGCATTTAGTGTCATCTTGTGGAACCTTTCCAGTGACTTTTTATTGCCTCTATTTGATGACGTTAAAATATCGGGTTACTTACTGTGGCTCGCCATAATTTATTCGCTCGTCGGCGCCGGCGTTACGCACTTTTTTGGCCATAAACTGCATAAACTCTACTATCAACAACAACAGCGAGAAGCAAACTTTCGTGCTCGACTGCTGCGTAGCCGCGATAGCGCCGAACAAATTGCTTTAATGCATGGTCAACAGCGAGAGAAATCCCAGTTAGACTCCACATTTGACGATATTTCGTTCAACTGGAAAGCCCTAATGGGACGTGAGAAAAAGCTAGGCATGGTCATCAACACCTATCATCAAATTGCGGCTATGGTACCTTACTTTGCTGCTATTCCTGCACTGATGGCAGGCGTGATTACCGTTGGAGGTCTATTCCAAGTACGTATGGCCTTTATGCGTGTTTACAGCTCACTAAGTTGGTTTATCTTCCGTTATGACGACCTAACTTATTGGAGTGCCACCGTTATCCGTTTAACCCAATTTATTGAAGCTATGGATAAGTGCGAAGCATTCTCGCAAACCGCGCCAAACAAAGGGTCTACGCCTCATCCAGTAACAGCAGACAAGCCTTTGGCTACACCTTATGGCTTATCTTGCGAGCAATTGAGCATACAAAAACCAAACGGTCAGATACTGCTTTCCAATATTTCATTGCAAGTGAAGTCAGGAGAGTCGTTGATGATCAGAGGGGCCAGTGGCTTAGGTAAATCGACACTACTGCGCACATTGGCGGGCATTTGGCCATTTTATCAAGGTCAATTCCACACTGATGATCACAACGTGTTACTACTTCCTCAAAAGCCTTATCTGCCAAAAAGCAGTATGCGTGAATGTTTAAGCTACCCGCAAGCACCAAGCTCAGACGATGCGCCCTATCAAACCGCTCTAGAGCAAGTTGGACTTAGCGCACTGGCAGAAGACTTGGACAATGAAACCGAATGGCAAATGAAGCTCTCGGGAGGCGAACAACAAAAAATTGCTCTAGCGCGTGCTTTGGTACAAAAACCTCAACTGCTGATCCTAGATGAAGCCACCAGTAGCCTTGATGAACCAAGTGCCTACGCCCTGATTGAGCAATTGCGTACTCTATTGCCGCATAGCACCATCTTGATGGTCAGTCACCAAAGCCACCTAACTGAGCTGTTTGAACGGGTAATGGAGCTAGGTACAGACAAGCACACCACAAAGTCATTGCTTTCAGCGAGTTAGATCTACCTACTAATTAAAGCGAACAAGTATGAAAAAGGCCTGACTCCAATAGAGTATGGGAGTCAGGCCTTAATTTAATATCACAACACGTGAATTAATAAATTACTTTAAATACAATTACTTACCACAATATAAATTCAAGTTTGTCACTTGCTTTTTTACCAGTAAACGTTACATTCCATTTTTACCAGTTATATCAAATCATTCTCACGATTATTATCGATGCTAGGAATAATGTCAGAAACGATAAGCACTTAGCTATTTTTGCTTTGCCATTTATTTTGACATCACTCATTTTAATCACCGTTAGGATAGATTCTGTATGAAAAAAAGACTTGTTGCCGTAGCTTTTGCTGCTAGCGTTGCTTCTTCATTTGCCTGTGCTCAAACACCTGTTATGTTTTCCTCAATCAACCTGAACGCACCGCACGATAATGTGGTTCACGGCGTACGTTTAGCGGTTCTACACGGTAAAGTATCTGAAGTTAAAGGGGTTGATTTCTCTTTAATTGGTATGTCTGAATCCGATCGTACTACCGGTGCAAACTTCAGCATCGCCTTTGGTGCAAACAAAATTAACAAAGAAATGACTGGTGTCTCTCTTGGTTGGTTTAACTGGAACACAGGTAAAGCGACAGGTGCTAACTTAGGTTTAGCCAACATTACTCATGATGTGAATGGTCTTAACTGGTCAGCAGTAAACTACTCAACAGGCACAACTGTGGCCGATGTGGGCCTTGTAAGCCTTTCAAACAAATCTACTGTACAGGTAGGTATCTTCAACAAAACTAAACACATTGACGCGGTACAAGTGGGTTTAGTGAACTGTGCCGATAACGGATTCTTTAAATGTTTCCCAATCGTCAACTTCCCTAAATAAGCAAAGATGACGTTATAGCAATTACAACGTTCGATATTGCCACAGGTCTGAACCACTCAGACCTGTGGTCTCTTTCTACAATACCTTTCCCTCTTGCAATTTCATTGCCTGCTTACGCCTTCTTAGGGCATACACCAGTATTGACCAACCAATCACCTGCGCAATTAATAAGAAATATTGAGGCGTGACTTGAGAAAAATCAGCACCCATTTGATTCAACTTTAAGAAGCCTTGAATGGCCGGAGTGCTTGGGAATAAGTTGGACAACCATATTAACGGAGTCGGGATTGCCTCAAGTGGCCAGATAAAACCGGCGCTAAAGACTAACGGCATTGAACTCATTAGCACAATCACAGTCACTAACTCACGTCTCGGTACTAGCATGCCTAGCAATAGCCCTATCATGCAACCGGACAATAAAAAGGGTGTACCGAAGATCAACAATTGCAATGGATGCGCTAAGCGAGCCACCGAATAAAAATCAAAGCTCCAACCAAAATAATAAGCGCCCAATAAATAATAAAACCCAGTAAAGCACACCACTCTCGCCAGTAACCTCTGCCACGACTCGCGCTGTTCTTTAGCATGCTGGGCTATGGTTGGCTGGGTAATGGTTGCTCCTACGATACCAACGCCCATGACTAGGGTTTGTTGCAAAATCAACACAAACACCGCAGGAACCACATAATTAACGTATCCGCCAGTCACATTAAAGGTGGGCTTCATGTTCACATCAATTGACGCGTGGTGCTTGGTAGCGCTCACTAAAGGCTCCCCTTCCATAACCAGACGCGCCACTTTTGCTTTAGCGGCCAAAGTACCACCAGCTCGGGCCAACCCTTCCACAATGGTGCCGTATACAAGAAAATAGGAGGCATCACCAGCAAAGGATAGGGTCGGACTCTTGCCTAGCAATAGATCGCGATAGAAATGCTCTGGAATGACCAAAATCCCTCGCACATCACCATTTAAAAACTGCTGTTTCGCCTGTGCAATGCTGTGCGCTCGCTCTACAATCTGAATTTGAGAGGTAGCATCTACCATGCGCTCCAAATCAAAACTCACCTTGCTTTTGTCTAGATTCACCACCGTAATATGTTGCTGATTCGGAATTTGTTTTGCATAAGGCAGTGGATACAAAAACGAATAGAATACCACGCCACCAAAGATAGTAAGTACTACCACCGGATTGGTTAAAATGGCTTTTAATTCAAGCTTAAAGATGGACAGCCAATTCATGCTAACGCCCCTTTTATCTTTTTCGGAGCCAGTTTAGCCAGCACCAGTAGCAGAACTAAATACCCCAACATAGGAACGAGAAAACCTAAGGTTTGCAAAGTAGAAGCGCCATAAGACACCTGACTCACCTGCGCCTCGATATAATGGCTTATTGGCAACAAACTGCGCCAACCTTGTGCTAGCGTCCCCATATCCGTTACCGGAAAAGTGATCCCCATAAAGGCAAAACCTGGGGCAGTAAATGCACCGGCAAAACTCAAGGCTCTGGCTGCATCAAAGGTCATAAAGAAGAATACTGCGCCGACTAAAGTGCACGCCAGCACTGTGGCAAATTGTGCAAAAATAAGCACCGCATAGCCGCCTTGCATCGGCCACTGCAAGTAGGCATAAAACCACAATAAAAAGCCCACACCTAATGCCCAATAAATCGGGATGTAACAGGCTAACGTCTTCGTCATAGCGCCCACTACGCCCTGCTCAAGCCACTTATCCATAGTGCCTAATCGCTTGTGCATTGCTAATGTCAGCACTGTGCCCACCACTATCACAATTTGCCAAACGGCTGGCACAATCGCTGATACCAAAAACTGTGCGTAGTTGCTGTTTGAGTTAAACAGCGGCGTAATTTGCGTGCGCACCGTAACCGCTTTGCCTAACGCACTTTTAATGGTTGAGTTACCAGAGGCTAGCTTTTTCGCCGTTTGTATCTTCGCATCAAATGTTCCCACTGAGCGCAATACCGATGAATTGACCAGTTTCCCCACCAAAATGTACTGGCTGTTATAAAACACGCTGACTTGCGGTGGATTGGACAAGAAAATATCGCGGTCAAAATCTCTCGGGATCACCACATAGGCATAGATATCACTACCACTGAGCGCCCTTTTGGCATCATACTCACTTTGAAAGTGAGTGCTAACATGCAAGGTTTCACTGGCGTCTAGGTATCGAACCAACTCATGCGATAAACGGCTTTGCTGATGATCCACGACCGCAATCGGCAGTGCGCGCGCGATGCCTTGTGAGAAGATCCACCACAAGCTCACCGCCAGCAAAATCGGCACCCAAGTAATGGAGGCCAATAGCCATTTATCCCGCCACAATCGTTGCCATTCGTCCGCTATAAAACGAAACATACGATTACTCTTTTTCGTCTAGCGTTAACACAACACTCATACCAATGCGGAATTTATCCAAATCTTGCAGTGGACGAGCTTCCACTTCAAAAGTGCGTAAATCAAAGCCCTGACTGCTGTCCGTTGATCGCCATGTAGCAAAGTCGCCCATTACTGAAATATGCGAAATACGAAAACGAACCGTTTTATCTAATGCAGGAACAAACGCACTTATTTCTGAGTCTTTTTGGAAATGTTTAAGCAGATCTTCTCGCACATTAAACACCGCCCAAGAATCTAAGGTATCGATAACGGTCACTACCGGGAAACCTTGCGGAGCAAGCTCGCCGCTGTGCAGTAGCACTTGTGAGACTTCGCCATCAAACCAGCTTTCAATGTGGGTATCCGCCGCATAGGCTTCTACTTCTGCCACTGCGCCGGCGGCCATACGCGCTTTTTCACTGGCGGCTTTTTTGGTTTCAGAGCGTGCGCCTTCTTTGGCTAACAAGTACATTTGACGAGCGGCATTTTCTGTATATTTAGCCGCTTGCCACTGCGTGTAGGCCTCGTCACGTTTTTGCTCGGCGAGTACGCCGTCTTGATATAAATTATCCACGCGGCGATAGGTTTTCTCCATCAACTCAGACGCCGCTTTGGCTTTACTCCATTGGTCGCGAGCGGCAGCAATTTGCTGAGTACGAGCGCCGTTTTCCGCTTCTTGAGCTAATGCACCGGCGGCTTCTTGGCCTGCGCGCGCCTGCTCTAATTTGGCATCAATTTCTGGGCTATAGATAGTAAAGATAAGGTCGCCTTCCTTAACCTGATCGCCCTTTTTCACATTGATGCTTTCAATGCGACCCGGAACTTTAGAAGATATGCTGTATTGCTGAGCGGTCATCTGTCCTTGAATACGAATAGGCTGTGGTTGGTAAGCTTGATAAAAACCGTATCCAACAAGACCAATAAGGACTACTGCGACTAGAGCAATAGGGGTTTTAGCTGACATTGACTTCTCCTTTAGTGCCTACGCTAGCTTCATTGATAGCCTTGTTAGGACGGGTCTCATATTGATTAAAAGTGTTCATTTTGCCACTCAGTGCGAGCAGTTTATTTAGTGATATTAAGTAGTTAAAACGAGCAACATGCTGCTGGGTTTGAATGCTGGCAAGGTATAACTCCGCATCCACCACATCTAACGAGTTAGATAACCCTTGGCTAAACATTTTTCGACGTAAGCGTAGGTTTTCTTCGGCGAGCTCGATACTGGTCTCTAGCCCTTTGACCTCTTCCATCGACTGCTCGGCTTCCAAATACGTTTTTTGTACTAATACCGAAAGATCTTGCTTCGCCTGAGCGCGCAAATGAGTGATTTGCAATACTGCGCTATGAGCGGCGTCGAGTTGGCTAGAGCGGCCACTGGTTTCAAGTAACGGAATACTGACCCCTACCCCGACAAACCAGTCTGGCTTTAATTGCGAGGCTAACGAGTCATCTTCATACAGGTTGTAGTCTCCGTATAAATACACATCTGGGTAGTATTTACTTTTTTGCACATCCGTTAACCCTTTGGCTTGTTTCTCTTTGGCATCCAAAATAGACAAGCCCGGATAGGTCACTAACGTTTCGTTGGTATAGGCACTTAAAGGAGGAAGCGATTTATTGATAAAGAGGGGGCTAACAGGGGTCACGGTTTGCGACTGATTTAAAATTTGCGTTAATGCACTGGTGGCAATTTCTAAATCTCGCTCTGCTTTTTTTCTATCCACTTTAGCTTTGGCAAGCGATGCATCCGCTTGTAATCTTTCTACTCGAGCAATCTGCCCTTGCTTTTCTAACTTGGCGGCAAAGCTGGCATGTTGCTCCAAGCCTTTCTCTACATTTTTGTAGGTTTCAACCACTTGCTTAGACAGTACAACCCCAAAATAGTACTTGGCTAAATCTTCATATCGGGCTTGTCGCTCCATCTCTAGTTGTGCACGAGCTTCGTCGGTTTGTGCAGACGCAATAGATTGTGCCGAAATGATTTTACCCCCAGTAAAGATGGGCCAAATCGCTCGAATAGAAGAGGTAAATACGTCTTTTTCTGCAATAGTTGAATAAGAGCTGGCTAAGATTGGCAGAGAAATAGGCGGCAGTGCGATAGGGGTCGAAATACTATCAGCAATCTGTTGTCCACTAAGCTTAATGTCATCATCCAGACGGGTGTAGTTGGCATTTAAAGTGACCGACGGCAAATTTAAGCTCTGTTTGGCACTTTGCAGGTTTCGATAGCGGTCAACATTGGCTTGGCTAGCCGCCAGAGAGTTGTTTTGTTGCTGTAACAATGCCCACGCTTGAGAGAAGGTCACAGGTTGAGCAACAGCAGGTAGCGCAAACCCACACATCAACGCAATGACAATACGTTTAAATTTCACCTTGTTCTATTCCTTGGCGATATCTGTCGATTAAAAATTAGAATATATACTCTATTTTATCTCGGATACTAAAACAATCAGACTACAAGTGTAGTGTGATATCACTGACTTAAAAGATAGATTTTTCATACAATTAGAAAAAATTACACGATTTGGCATACTCAAATACGAATAAGTCGCCTGCTACGATAATACTCTCTATTAAAACAAGATAAATATCCGACAGCATTTAACCGACAATTTCTCTCCATAAGTTCGTAATTCTATTAATTACAGTGTGTTATCAAAGATATATTCTCTTTAATATCCTTCACTATGAACTCATATTCTTTGACACAACTTGCAGATGCGACCATCATAAAAGAGTCGCTTTTATTGAGGATATGGATGTTAAATGAAAAAGTACGCACTGATTGCCTTCATCATTGTATTTACTGGTTGTAGTACCTTCGTAGGATTAAATTTTGAAGCGCTGTTTGGCCCCGAAAAGGTTCAAGATAGAACTGTCTCACACGACTTCTCGCAAGCTCAGTATTTTATCGATGAGGTGCAACCTATTCTCGATAAACGATGTGTTGTCTGCCACGCTTGTTATGACGCCCCCTGCCAACTCAAACTGACCTCACCAGAAGGCATAGACCGAGGCGCAACCACGGCGATGGTGTATCAAGGTGCTCGCTTGACTGCCACCACTCCAACTCGATTATATGAAGATGCGTTTTCCACCCAAGAGTGGCGTGAACATGGCTTTTATCCTGTTTTGAATGAACGCCTGCAACGCGCAGATGCCAATATAGAAGCGGGAGTAATGGCGCAGTTGTTAATTCAAAAAGAAGAGTTTCCTCTTCCGCAAGATGTCATTTTAGATGATGACGATTTTGATTTTAGCCTCGACCGCGCCTTTGTCTGTCCCACTTCAGATTCTATTCAAGCCTATAAAGAAGAATACCCGCTCGCCGGAATGCCTTATGGCATGCCCGCACTTGCTAACGACGAACAACAAACCTTGCTTGCATGGCTACGCCAAGGGGCAAGCATGTCAGAGCCTGTGCCACTCACTAAAGCACAACTTGCAGATGTGGCTAAATGGGAGGCGTACTTCAACCAAGATGACCTAAAGCGTCAAATTACCAGTCGTTATATATACGAGCATCTGTTTCTTTCGCATATCTACTTCTCTGAGCATGAACAAACGCGCTTCTTTAGCCTAGTACGCTCAGCAACGCCTCCCGGTGAACCAGTAAAACGTATTGCGACGCGCCGACCTTATGGCGATCCTCAAGTTCCACGTGTCTACTACCGCTTAATTGCAGAGCGCGAAACCATTGTCGACAAAACCCACATGCCATACGCACTAAACCAAGAGCGCATGCAAAAATGGCTAACATGGTTTGATAAAGCCGATTACACCATTAAAAAACTGCCAAGTTACGACATTGAAGTGGCATCTAACCCCATTCTCGCCTTTGCGGATATTCCTGTCGATTCTCGCTACAACTTCCTTTTAGACGAAGCGCAAAACACCATAATGGCCTTTATTAAAGGACCTGTTTGTCGCGGACAATTGGCCCTAAACGTAATTAATGATCACTTCTGGGTATTCTTTACTAACCCAGGCCGCATGGATAACAAAGTGGCGACTGATTTCCTTAGATCTCAAGCCGAAAACATGGCATTGCCGGGGCAATTAGACAGCAATACCACACCACTGTTTAACTGGGTCAAATTCTCTAAATCTCAGTCTATCTATCTGACAGAGAAGATGAATTTCATGAATGACCATTTTAAAAATGGCGAGCATCTAGATATTGATATCATCTGGAATGGGGACGGCACTAACCCTAACGCAGCCCTAACAATTTTCCGCCACTTCGACAGTGCAACAGTGGCAAAAGGCTTAGTCGGCAATCAACCCAAAACAGCTTGGGTTATCGACTATTCATTGTTAGAGCGTATTCATTACTTGCTCGTAGCTGGCTTTGATATTTACGGTAACTTCGGCCACCAGCTCATTACCCGTATGTATATGGATTTACTGAGAATTGAAGGAGAAACCAATTTTATTGCGCTGCTACCAAAAGAGTCTCGCCACGATATTTTATCCAGTTGGTATGAAGGCCAATCTATAGAATTTACTGATTACCTAACGCGTAACGCCAAGCCTTTTGATCAAGAATCAGGCATAGAATATCGCACCAACGACCCTAAGACAGAGCTACTGACACTGCTGACTGAGCATGTCTCGTCAATCCTTGAGCCGCGCTATGAAATCGCCAATACACCGCTCAAGCGAGAAAGTGAGTTGTTATTGCAACAAATCAACAGTTTAGTGGGTGGAGGCATCGAAAACTTTCCACAACTAATGACAATCAACATAGAAGCAGACAACGGGCAACAGCACGTATTTACCTTAGTGCACAGCAACGCACACACCAATATCTCCAGCTTATTTGCCGAAGAAGATAACCGCAAACCCGAAGAAGACACCCTCACCTTAGTAAACGGTATTCTGGGCAGTTATCCAGCGGCTTTCTTGACCCTGCAAGAGCGAGAAATCCCAGAGCTACTAAAACGCATTCGAGAAGTGGATGACGATGATGACTATGAAGAATTGCTGGATCGTTTCGCTATTCGTCGTACCGATCTTAGGTTTTGGCCATTTAGCGACAAGATTCATGAATGGTATGCCAAAGATCAACCGATAGAAAACGGCCTACTCGACTACAACCGTTTTGAAAATAGATAACTCAGAAAAAGCAAATGCCCAAAGCCAATACCGAAAATAACGCGCTTTGGGCATTTCTCTAATATCTTGTTTAAACAATCAGTTAAGACGGTATTTCTAACTGACAACCCTACTTTAACCATTCGTGCCTGCCTGCATGTTATAAGCTATATCCATTTCATATACGCAATCGGCCACTTGGTACTGGCTTTCAGGTGAGGATTTGGCACTATCTAAATCATTCGATAAAAAGTGAGCGAAGGAAACGCTGTTATGAAACCAATCTATATTTTACATGAGAACGCAGAATGGGTTGCTCCACTTCATGAAGCCTTTAAAAAGCTAAACGTCCCCGCCAAAGAGTGGTTCGTCAATGAAGCCCATATCGAGTTTGATTGCGCTCCGGAAGATGCCATTTACTACAATCGCATGAGCGCCTCTTCACATACCCGTGGGCACCGTTATGCGCCTGAGTTGACTCGCGTTATTGATAAATGGCTTGGTTTGCATGACGTGACTGTGGTCAACGGCAGTGGCGTTATCGATTTAGAAGTGTGTAAGATTTCACAATACGCCGCCTTACAAAAAGCCGGCATCGCAACGCCAAAAACTCAAGCAGTAGTGGGGAGCGATTTAATCGTTGCCGCTGCAGAAAAATTTAACACTTGGCCTCTTATTATCAAACCAAACCGTGGCGGTAAAGGGCTTGGAGTGGAGAAATTCAACACCCTTGATGATGTAAAACTCGGTCTTAGACGACTCAAAGCCGACGCGCCTCTTGATGGCATTTGGTTACTGCAAGAATATGTAAAATCAACTCAGCCTTACATCATCCGTTGTGAATATGTCGGTGGTAAGTTCTTATACGCGGTTAAAGTCTCAACCGAAGGTGGATTTGAACTCTGCCCTGCGGATGGTTGCTCTATTGAAGATGCTTTCTGTCCTGCATTTGCAGACAGTCAACCTGCTGACAACCAAGAAAAAGATAAGTTTGAAATCACCACGGCTCTAGATGACTCACCCTTGATAGAGCTGCATGAAAAGTTCTTAGCCGATAACCATATTGATATCGCCGGCATCGAAGTGATCAGTGATGAAAATGGCAACTGGTATTCTTATGATGTAAATACCAACACCAACTACAACTCAAAAGCCGAAATTAAAGCGGGCGTGGCAAAATCAGGTATGCAAGCTATCGCTGAATATCTGGTGCAGTTAGCAGAAAATACCAATCATAC
>NZ_BAUJ01000013.1 GCF_000496695.1 Vibrio halioticoli NBRC 102217 | reverse complement strand
AGCATCTACCAGAACCATTCCGCATTCGTGTAATCGAGCCTGTGAAACGCACAACTCGTGAGTACCGCGAAGAAGCTATCATCAAATCAGGAATGAACCCGTTTCTACTGGACAGTGAAGATGTATTTGTTGACCTACTAACAGACAGTGGCACCGGCGCTATTACTCAAGAAATGCAAGCCGCTATGCTACGTGGTGATGAAGCCTACAGTGGTAGCCGCAGCTACTACGCTCTAGCAAATGCCGTAAAAGATATCTTCGGTTACGAGCACACGATTCCAACTCACCAAGGACGTGGTGCAGAGCAGATTTATATTCCTGTTCTTATTAAGAAACGTGAAATGGAGAAAGGCCTAGACCGCAATAAGATGGTTGCACTTTCTAACTACTTCTTCGATACAACTCAAGGCCACACTCAAGTTAACTGCTGTGTTGCGAAAAACGTTTATACAGAAGAAGCATTTGATACTTCAGTAAACGCAGACTTTAAAGGTAACTTCGACTTAGTAAAACTAGAAGAAGCTATTTTAGAAGCAGGCCCTAACAACGTACCTTACATTGTTAGCACAATTACTTGTAACTCTGCAGGTGGTCAGCCAGTTTCTATTGCTAACCTAAAAGCTGTGTACGAAATGGCACAAAAATATGACATCCCAGTCATCATGGATTCTGCTCGCTACGCTGAAAATGCTTACTTTATTCAGCAACGTGAAGAAGGCTACCAAGATTGGACTATCCAAGAAATCACTCGCGAAACTTACAAGTATGCTGACGGCCTAGCAATGTCTGCTAAGAAAGACGCAATGGTACAAATGGGCGGCTTGTTGTGTTTCAAAGATGACTCAATGCTAGATTCGTACACTGAATGTCGTACTTTATGTGTTGTTCAAGAAGGCTTCCCTACTTACGGCGGTCTTGAAGGCGGCGCAATGGAACGTCTAGCGGTTGGTCTATATGACGGCATGCGTCAAGAGTGGCTAGCTTACCGTATCGGTCAGGTTCAATACTTGGTTGATGGCCTAGAGAAAATTGGCATTGTTTGTCAACAAGCAGGCGGACACGCTGCATTCGTTGATGCAGGCAAACTTCTTCCTCATATCCCTGCAGGTCAATTCCCAGCACACGCACTGGCTTGTGAGCTATACAAAGTTGCCGGTATTCGTGCGGTTGAAATTGGTTCTCTACTATTGGGTCGCGATCCTGCTACAGGTAAGCAACACCCATGTCCAGCTGAGCTACTGCGTTTGACTATCCCACGTGCAACTTACACGCAAACACACATGGACTTCGTTATCGAAGCATTCCAGAAAGTTAAAGAGAATGCAGCCAATGTGAAAGGACTTGAGTTCACTTACGAACCTAAAGTATTGCGTCACTTCACTGCTCGACTAAAAGAAGTTGAGTCAGTAAAAGTTGCACCTAAGACTGAAGAAAAAGTACTAGAAACAGCATAAGCAACACAATATAAGGCCTCAACTTTTGGGGCCTTTTATATTTCAGACCCAAAAAACCATCATAAATAAAAATAGGTTTGGGTATTAAATTCTAATAACGTGAAACAAAGGATCATCTATGGCACAAAGTATTGATATGCCCTTAGAAAAACAGGGAGCGAAGGAAAAAGGTCCTTCCCTCATTGGAGGCGCATGTATCATTGCTAGCGTCTGTGTGGGCGCAGGAATGCTAGGCCTTCCAAGTGCGGGAGCGGGCGCATGGACCTTCTGGTCAATCGTTGCTATTTCCCTCACAATGGCAGTCATGACCATCTCTGGTTGGATGCTACTTGAAGCGTACAAAAGCTACGATTTAAAAGCTTCTTTTAACACTGTAACTAAGGATATTCTTGGGGAAAAAGTTAACCTATTTAACAACTTAACCGTTTACTTCGTGGGTGGCATCTTACTGTACGCTTACATCACGTCTTCAGGTTTGATCCTGCAAGATATGCTCGGCGTTAGCAGTCAGATCTCCTCTATTCTATTCGTTTTAGTTTTCTCCATTTTTGTCTGGCACTCTACTCGCGCTGTAGACCGTATTTCGGTCGTTCTCATTACTTTTATGATTTTAAGTTTTGTGTTTGGCGTATCAGGGCTAGCGGTTAATGTTGATTTCGCGATTTTGTCTGACTCAATCAATAGCAACGCAAGTTACACTCCTTATGTACTGGCTATGCTGCCTGTCGCACTGACCTCTTTTGGCTACCACCACTCTGTAGGTTCTATGCGTTCTTATTACGGTGATGAGAAAAGAGCCAGTAAAGCGATTCTACTTGGTACAAGTATCGCATTAGCTTTGTACTTCCTATGGTTATTCAGCATTTTTGGCAACCTGCCACGTACTGACTTTGTACCTATCATCGAGCAAGGTGGCAACATTGATGCCCTACTTGGCGCTTTAGGCTCTGTCATTGAATCTGAGCGAGTAGCAAGTGCAATCAACACCTTCTCTATGGCGGCTATCTTGTCATCGTTCATTGGTGTAGGTCTGGGCGTATTTGATTACCTAGCTGACTTGTGCAAATTTGATGACACTAAACAAGGTCGTGGTAAAACTTGGGCTGTGACTTTCCTACCACCACTGGTGCTTTCTTTACTGTTCCCATTCGGTTTTGTTATCGCTATCGGTTACGCAGGCGCAGCAGCAACAGTATGGACTTGTATCATCCCTGCACTTCTAGTGTACAAAGCACGTAAAACAAATACTGATGAAAACACCTTTAAAGCACCTGGCGGCAACGCGATGGTTTACGGCGTAATTGCTTTTGGTGTGTTAACTGCGGTATTCCACTTTATGTCCATGGTTGGTTTCCTACCTGCATTTACTGGTTAAGCTGTTGATTTTTAATTAATTAATTAGTCATTTTTAATAGCAAAAAAGAGAATAGAAGTACCAGCCATTGCGCTTTGCTGTTGCTTTAACCTTACAAATGCACTCAAACGCCTTAATGATAGTCATCCCAGACTCATTAAGGCGTTTTTTGGGGATAGATATTTGTTTTATGGGGTATTTTTTGGCGTAAAGATCTAGCTTCTTGTTGGACAACAGTGTTTTAGATCTGGAGTACTGAGGCGCCATTGTTCCATAGGAAGCACTATAAATGGATTGGGGGTTTCCGCTAAGTAAATGTTGCAAATAAGCTAAGCCGTTAAGCGCAAAAAATGATAGGTAAAATTTTACTCACTGACTTATTTAGTACCTTTTTCACATTACGCCCAATTAAGGGGTGAGCCACACTAGCACAACACCTAATTTAGATGCCGTAAACACTGAACTTGACCCAAACCAAAAATGCCAAGCGTGGGGAAAATTGTTTGTTATATGTCTAGCGCGCACCTATAATTAATGCGCATACAAAATACGCATGGGTTGATACTATGAGAAACGCATTTGATAGACAAGCACCAAAGAAAGCAGCCAACTTAAGTTTGAATAGCGAGCTGCTAGCAGAGGCGAAACGTCTGAAAATTAACTTGTCAGCAACAATGGAAAAAGCCCTTGAGAAAGAAGTAAGCCAACGCCTTAAAGCTGAATGGCAAGAGCAAAATTCTGAAGCTATCAATGCTTGCAACGAGCTCACTGAAAAGCATGGTCTATTTTCTGACTCTTACCGAGTATTCTAATGTCACAATTTGCACTATACCAAAACAACGATAAGGGCACTGCAACTGCTTACCCTTACTTTGTTGATGTTCAGAGCGAATTACTCGATACACTGAACACCCGGCTAGTCATCCCACTAACACCTGTTGAACTGTTAGAAAAGAAAGCACCTAGTCACCTATGCCCTGTGATACATATTGATGAAGGTGACTTCATTATTTTGACTCACCAAATGGCAAGTGTACCAACTAAAATCCTACGTGAGCCTGTCAATGAACTCAGCACATTTAGAGACGAGATCATTGCCGCTATCGACTTTCTGATTACTGGCATATAGCGCCTTGCTCATGCGCGCGTTTTGCGGAGCTACTTTTGGTGTTGTAATGGGAGCTTGCGACCTTGAACCAAAAGTCGCGTAGAAAAATGTGTCTGCGTGCAGCAACTTAAACACTAAACGCAACGCATAGCAAATCGGCTCATGACAATTATCAATTTCGTCATATCACCCATGAACTTCGATGCTATCTTTAGGAGCTTCAGAGCGATGGTTTATACCATAGTCCCTCATAACACCTGCGACTCTCAGTCGATAGTCTTTAAATACACCATCACGCCCTTTAGATTGTGCGTACCTGTGCGACTCTAATGCACGCCATTCTTGAATTGACTCTTCATTTTCCCAAAATGAAAGAGAAAGAACTTTGCCTTCATTGGTAAGGCTTTGAAAACGCTCAACGGAAATAAACCCCTCTATTTCAAACAATTGTGACTTTATCTCATTGGCGATATCTAAGTATTCTGCCGTTTTACCCTCAGCAATTTGAACTTCAAAAATAACAGCTATCATGTTTTATTCTCTTTAATCTGCTTGAATTTATATGAGCATTCTAACAAACTGATTTATTGATACTTGGTTCTAGGTCGAAGTGTGGTGGTATATAAGTTTAAATTCTGGTCTAGCTTGGAAATGCTGGGAAGCGCCATTCGCTCAAAGCGCACCGATAGAGGCTGGCGTATTGATGATCTCGCTTCAAAAGCTAATTTATCTCGTAGGACAATCATAAAGATTGAAAAAGGCGATACCAGTGTCACCTTTACCAATGTACTTGTCCTCATGGATATCTTAGGGCTGTCGTTACGCCTTATCGTCTTAAACTTATTTGTTCATCCACATAACCAAATAACCTCCCAAGGTGAAAACAGTGTGAGAAGCAATTCGGAACCGAAACAGAGTTCTCGTTCATCTATGAAGATGAATGGAAACACACTGGTGTCCCTATTTCACCACACATCCCTTTTGATGATCAGGCTTCGCCACGAAGTATCGAGAGCTATCTCTGGGTCAGGTCTTGAATTTTGCTTTTGGAGGTTTTTGTGCAAAAAGAAAGACCTGACCCCATTTATTATGGCGCTAGGTACCGCTGTATTGGTGCTCTTGGGTACGTATACCTTGGGATAACAGAGCTTATCCAAGACATTAAATCAAACAATACACCGTCGTTCGTTTGGTTAGTTATATGAAGACCTGGTTGCGATATATTAGAAACTTTGTATTGATAGCTACCAGTACCATCACCAAAATTCCATATAGTTCCGCGGTCTAAGCAAAATACAGCATCAATTTGTTGTTCAACTGGAGTACCATTTTCAAGATAATAATCTCTAAGCTTTTGGTGTATTGTTGCAATAGCCAGTTGGGATTCAAATGCAAAAATGAAGTATGGACGGTGGTCTACAAATCGGAAAATGTCAGACCGATTGCCATGAACACTCATCCCATCTTGTAACTCCGGCTTCAATGATTTATAGGTAATACAGCTTTGAATCAGAGTATCTATGTCTTGTGAGTTTAGCTTGGTTTTTACTTCCCCTACACATGCCACCCCTTCAATTATGAACATCTCTGGCCCAGAAAGGTCGTTTAAAGTAGGGTGATATTCGTTAGTTATTATTAAGTCTAATTGAGTTGTCTGCGCTCCATTAATATCGATTATTTCACCTTCACCTATTCGGTTATATGGTGGCAAGTATGAGCACAAAAACTCACGAACAACCCCTTCGGCAGAAGAACCCCTATCTCCACTATGAGACAACGACTCCCTTATTTCTTGGAGGTTTAACTCCATTCTTTTTTGTATTATTTCAAATTTTTTCTTGAACACGATGTACTCCGAAATGTGTAGCGCTATAACGCTACAATAAGCAGCTAAGTAATGGTTGGCTAAGATGTGTAGCTAAGCGGAACCGAGCCAACTGTTACGTGTCCGTTTTATTGCCTAGTTAGCTGTTTTTACGCGCTATTTTTTCCAAGTGCTCTTCAGCTGATTGAACTAATCCCCTCATAGGTTCAATTTCACTACGGTAGATTGTTTCTCTAGCTTTTCTCTTTTCAGAAAAATACTCTCTCCAATCATTTAGCTCTGACTGGTACGTTTTTGCCTCTACAGGATAAAAGGAATCATAAGTAACATAAAAGCCAGTAATTTGAGTTAGGTAACCTAAATAGTCACCTGTTGCTTCCCAGCCAGTAATTAAAATAGAATCTGAGACTATTTTGGCACTTCTTTGCATTTCACTCACAATGAGATCTTTTGAATTTTGTTTTTGTACCAAATGAAATTGGTAGGTTACACTCCCTGTAAGCAACAACGCTAGAGCAAAGATTACTAGTTTATACTTAATAAAGTTTTTAAAAAAATCAGCTATGGCAACTATGGCCGCCACTAAACTAACACCCATCACTATGTACTCTATTAACACCAAAATCTCCAAAATAGCTAACAGTTTATTCATTTGCAGTAGGATAACCTCCTGCTTTCTTGCAAGTATCGTCGTCAAAGCATCATTTGTAAGTGTTTGTTGTAGATGCATTTTTAATAAAAATATAGATTAAATATAACAATTTAGCAGATAAAAAAGATGCAAAAGTGTTTACGAGGTCTGCATAGCACTTTTATATATATTACAAACTATTGATAATAATGTGTTGATGGCTAAAAGTTAGCATTATCGATGCGCCAATCAAACGATTTATGCACCTTTTTCATAGTGATTATCTTAACTTGAACTGTATATAGTGCATTAGTAAAGTAACGGTTATGGGGCGATTCACATTTTTGGAGACTATACGGACAGAGATCAGGGTACGCCATTACAGCTATCAAATAGAAAAACCCTACCTCTATTAGAACCGCTATTTCATTCGACATTGCAATATTCGTCATAGCGCTGATATAACCCACACTTTGATTGAACAATTTCTCAGCTTTTTAACTGTGGAGTGCGAAGTGTCAGCGAGCACCCAGAAACAGGCTTTATGTGCCATCGTATTTGCTTGTCGATGCATAAAAAATGAGCCCATTTAGTATTCATAACTAAAGCGCAATGCCTTGGCAGAAGTGCTCTCTTTTTATTTACTATTAAAAATAAAAATGAGGCTTATTAAAAATATAATAAGCCTCAAGTCTTATACGCTAATTTGCATTAAGCTATATCAGCTCAACACTCTTAGTTTAAAGGAGTGAAGTTTTGTACAGACATTTCAGACGCTTCAGGGATTTCTAAAGACTGACCGTTTGCTTCTAACTTCTTGATGTAGTTAATCAAAGAATCTGTGTATAGAAGACCAGTATCTTCACGACGATCTGCATCTTCATATACTGGAACAAATGAGTCGTAACGGTCGCCACCAGCGGCGATGAAGTCGTTTGTTACTACTACGTACTCGTTGTCTAGTTCAATGTCATGCCACTCACCAAATGTACCGTCAGTGTTTTTACGACGAGCTTCTACATTGCTTACGCGCTGACCGTTGTCTGCGTTCATATCAACATCAAAACGTAGGTTTGCTGCCGCAGGGAATGCACCACTTGAGTTGTTTGCTACTACGTTATCAATCGCGTCTTCTAGCGTGTTGATGATCTCTTGGCCTGTCATGTTTAAGTTCACTAGGAAGTTAGTAAATGGCAGAACGTTGAATGCGTGACCTACAGAAACATCACCCTCTTCGATAGTGGTACGTACACCACCACTGTTTTGAATCGCAAGGTCAGAACGCAAAGACATGTCTACAAACGCTTCTGCAACTACGTTAGCCATGATGCTGCCGTGCTTATTCATAAACTCACGCTCTTCACTGCCTTCAGTACAAAGAGAACCAGAAGAGTGGTTAGAACCTGGCGTACGCTCGTTACATAGTAGGCCGTTGCTGTTGCCGATAACTTCTAGCATTTTCTCTTCAACTTGGTCAGCAAAATGTGCCAGTTTTTCAGAAGTGCCGTCGTCTTTCTCAACAATGCTTAGCTGTGGAGTATCTACAATGTAAGTTTCGATTGTTTCAAGCTGCTCTGCAGTTAGAGTGCCGTCGCTGTCTTCGTCTGGGTTAGTGAACTCATCGCCTAGCAATAGGTGTGGAGTACCCGCACACTGAGTTACGTTGCCTGCTTCATCAAAGCTGATGTTTAGCTCGCCAAGTACTTGCGCGTTATCCCAAGCGGTAACAACACACACTTCGTCACCAGAAGCATTAGTCACTACTGTTGGGTATTCACCTAGTGGGTTACCGTAGCCGATTGTCTCGTGGAATTCTTTGTCACCCAGTAACGTGTGGCTGTCACCACCTACAATGACATCAACGCCAGTTAACTGCTTAGCCATTGCAACGTCGTTATCGTATGTGTAGTGCGTAAGCAATACGATCTTATCTACGCCCTGCTCTTGTAGGGTATCGATGTATTGTTGAGAAGTTTCTACTTCGTCTAGGAAAGTAGTGTCTTCTGAAGGAGAAGATGACGCCTGAGTTTTAGCTGCGATATCAATACCGATAACACCTACTTTTTGTCCTGCTACGTCAAAAACTTTGTACGGCGCATACATATCGTAAATAGGGTTAGTTGAAGGTACTTCGATGTTAGCAGCAAGTACTTCTGTACCACATCCGTCAGTGCCATTTTGTAACGTATCGATGAAGTGAGCCAGTTGCTCGTTACCATCATCAAATTCATGGTTACCTAATGCGAATGCATCAAAACACACTTGGTTCATCATTAGTGCATCAGGAAGCTCTTCACGGAACAAGCTGTAGTACATAGTACCTGTGATTGCATCACCCGCATGCAAACGAAGCGTGTTGTCGTTTTGCAGTTCGTTGAACTTAGTTACAAGGCGTGGGAAACCACCTACTTCAACTTCAGCTTCAACACCACCAAGAGTCAACTCAACTGGACCTGTTGCATCTAGTTTTGAGTGATGATCGTTGATGTGCAAAATACGAAGGTCAAATGATTCACCGCTTTGCGCTTCATTATCTGAGCTAGAAGAATTACAACCTACTAAGCCAGCTACAACAGCTAAAGCTAATATTTTCTTGTTCATTTCAATTCCTATTTTTTCAATTTCAGTCTTGTGATGTTGAATATGCGATGCATCCTAAAGTTTATAAATTAAGGAATTATGACAATGATTAATTTGTCATGAATAATTACTTATTGGGGTTTAAATTGAGAACTAAAATATTAACTTACTATGACAGTTACACTTGAATTACATTACAAAAGAGCGTTTATTAGGCATAATTAACTATAAATTACAGCAACTTGAGTATTTATAATGTAGAAATGAATATATATATAATTATAAATAAACTCACTATTTTTATAAATTTATCAAAAAATATAAATGTAATATTTAATAATTAAGATTCCGGCCAAGCAAAACAACCTATATCAAGGAAAACAATGAACAAGATAAAAATGGCTTGGACTCTACCCTGCTTATTAGCGGCTGGCGGTGCAAATGCCAATATTATAATTTCAGAAGTGGTTGAAGGATCAGGTAATAATAAAGCCATTGAAATTGCCAACATTGGCGATAGCGCAGTCACTCTAGACGGTTATCTTTTGCAAAAAGAAACCAACTTTGGTGGAACTTGGGCTCCAAACTTTGCACTAGACGGAATCACTCTACAACCTTTTGAAACTTACGTTGTTGGAAACTCTAGTGCTGTAGCGGACTTAAACGCACTATTTGATGACGTAAATAACACCCTTGTAAACTTCAACGGTAATGACCCACTTCGTCTCGTATTGAACGGTGAAGTGATTGATTTATTTGGACCAAGTGGTGAGCCTGAAGAGTATTTTCATGATGAAAGAACTCTAGTTCGCTGTGACTACTCAGCGGATGGCACATGGAATGAATCACAGTGGCTAACATTCCCTCAAAATGACTGGAGCGACATAGGTAATATCGCAGCCAGTTGTGATTCAGGAGAAGCGCCTGAAGCACCAGTTGGTGAAGAAGCCACTATTGCACAGCTGCAAGGCGAAGGTCAGTGGTCACCGTACACAGACCCTGCAAACTACCAATTTGAATCAGAAGAAACGTTTGTTGTAAAAGGCGTTGTCACTCACGTACAAAGTTCAAATCTAGATAACGATCTTCTTACTGGATTCTTTATGCAAGATCCAGCAGACACGACTACAAATGCTTCAAACGGCATTTTTGTTAACGCTACTGTTAGCAACATCAAGGTCGGTGACGAAGTTGCGGTTACCGCAAAAGTGCAAGAGCACTACTCTTGGACTCAGCTAGGTTCTACTTCAGCGCGCGCATTTGTTGAAGTGCTTGGTGAAGGTGAAAACATTGAGCCAACGACCATTACAGCCCTTGAAAGCGATGAAGACTTCGAGCAAACGCTAGAGCGTTACGAAGGTATGTTGGTGCGTGTAAACGCTGAAACTGACATGCACGTTGCACGTACTTTTGGTTTTGATTACAGCGCATACCGCAACAACATGGTACTAGCTCATCAATCAGTTAACTACCATCCAAACCAACTGAACACGCCACTAACGGATGACGCAGCTGAGCAAGATGCAAGCAACGCTGATCGTCGTCTATTCGTTGAATCATCAATGGATGCAGCAGATGGCGTTGTACCTTGGTACCCTAACTTTGCGAAAGACAACGGCACAGGCACTAGTGATGACTACATCCGTGTTGGCGCGCAACTTAGCGAAGAAGGTTTAACAGGCGTACTAGGTTACTCATATTCTGAATACCGCCTATACGTACACAACACAGCTGACAACAGCACTTTTGTTGAGAACGAACGTTCACAAGCACCTAACCTAGAAGAGGGAGACTTAGTTGTTTCTAGCTTCAACGTGCTTAACTTCTTCAACTCTCCATTTGGTGGTCGCGATAACCCAACCAACAGCAACCGTGGCGCAGAAAGCGTTGCTGAATTTGATATGCAATTAGAGAAAATCGTTAGCGCATTAGTTGCTATCGACGCTGACATCTACGGTCTAATTGAAATTGAAAACAACGGTTTTGACGAAAACTCTGCTATCCATGTTCTGGTTGAAGCGCTAAACAGCCATCTAGACGAAGCTGACCAATACAAAATTGCTATGCCTAGCGACCTTGAAGGTGAAGGCTTTGTAGGTACGGATGCAATCACTAACAAAATCATTTATCGCCCTAGCACTACTACGCTAAATGACACTTACGTGATTGAACTGCCACAGCAACACGTAACTGAAAATGGCAGCACTAAGAGCGCGTATCAGCGTGATGCATTCACTGCTTCTTTCGCTGTTGAAAATGCAGAAAAAGATCTGGTGATCTCGACCAACCACTTCAAATCAAAAGGTTCGACGTGTTGGGAAGATGAAGCAACGGCTGATCAAGAAAACGATGTGAACCTGCAAGGTAGCTGTGAGCACTTCCGTGTATCAGCCGCTTACCAACTGGCTCAAGAACTGAATAAGATTGACGGTTACAAAGTAGTTATGGGCGACCTTAACAGCTACGGTCAAGAAGATGCTATCTTGGTATTGACCAACCGTGACAATGCACCAGCAGACTATGAAATCCACGCAGCGCGTAACACTTACATTGGTGGCGATGCAACCAACGGTACTCTACTGCACGGTGAAGAAGGCGCGTTAATCGAAGAATCATTTGATTACCTAGACATTGTTGAAGAGCTTAAGCCAAAGACTTACAGCTATTCATACAACGACACTATGGGTACGCTAGATTACGTGCTAGTTGATAATGAGCTTAAAGATTTCGTTGTTGATGCTGAAGTATGGTCAATTAACGCTGTTGAATCGACGTTATTTGAATACGCTAACCAGTACACTGGCGATCTAGTGAAGTTTAACGACGCATACCGCTCTTCTGACCACGATCCAACAATTGTTGTATTCGCATTCAACAACAATGACGAAGGTTCTGAAGACGGCGATGACAACGCACCAGAAGGTGATGACGGCTCTGAAGATGGAGACAACAATACTCCTGAAGGCGATAACGGTAGCGACAACGATTCACAAGAAGGCGGCGATGTGCAAGGTTCAAGCGGTGGTAGCTTTGATTTCTTGACCTTAATGCTGATTCTATCTGGATTCTTTGTCCGCGGTCGCGCTAGAAGAAACGTCTAATCTAAAAGCAGCGCTTATGGCTACGAATTGCAATAGCCCGGCAATGTAAACTAGATAGATAAAAAGATAAAAGTAAGCCGACAAATTGAGATTTGTCGGCTTTTTTCATTCTCTGATGCAACAGATCTGTTCATTAAGATCCATTGATTTAAGCCCCATTTATTTAAGGTCTATTCATTCAAGAGCAACTCGATAAAGTAACTTAACGTTTTGACACGTCTGATTGGCCAAATAGTCGAGCAAATAAATTGATATTTAAATACTGAGCGCCATCGTCTGCAGTTAACGGTGGTGTGTGCGTAGTTGGATCTGCATCTAATGCATTTGAATTACAGTTAGAAACCCACACACCGTTTTGCAATTGGCCGTTGTTCAGCAAAATATCACAGTTGATATCGTTCATACCGCCTTCAGAAGTAATCGCTTGAACGTAATAAGGAATGTTGTTCGGCGTTGATGTATCTAGCGCGCCATTATGCACGTAACCAACAGTGTGAGTTAATTCACGCAGCAACTGCGCCGCGTTTTTGTGCAAATCAGCCGTTTTTTGCGCGGCACTTAAACTTACGTACAGCTTAGGCTCGCCTTGCACACTATCAAACTGACCATTATTTACCGTTCCTTTGTTCGATGCAGAAACATTAAATGCCACCATTTGATAAGTGGCATCGCTCCAAGACTGGATGCGATCATTCACCACATCTTTAAATGCCGTGTAATTAGATGGGATAGTTCTGGCATCGCCACTACCTGCATGGAATGCACTCGCATCCATTTTTTCTAAACCGGCACTATCAAAGCGATCTGCAAATTCTTTTGTATTCACAATAAAGGCAATTTGCCCAAGCATACGACGAACATTATTTTCGGCTTGGGTATCCCATTGCTGTGGCGTTTGAAGTGTGTTTCCCCAATCTGCAACAATTGCAGTAGTGGCAAAGTTAAACTTCACATCGGTAAAGATAGGGCTAGCAACTTTGGATACGTATTTAGCTTGCTCAAAATGGTGTTCAGTGACATAAACCGCATCATCATGGCTAAGATGAAAAGTCTTTTCTAGTTTCGCTTCAACCTTCAGATTATTCAGTTCTTGCCCAGCATGATCTAGCGTCGTTTGCAGTTTATCTTGAATGTGATCCACTGTAGCGACGTCACAGCCGTTTAATACCAAAGCTGAAATACCCACTAATACGACACTTTTCATCTTCAAACTCATTACACACCCCTACTCATAAATGTATTCACGGGCACATTAATATGATTAATAACAAATCTAATGCGCTCAGTTGAATAATGAGGTGGAGTATGAACTAAGATAGCCAAACCCCAAAACCAAACTATGTTTTCAGTTATGGGTTTGCAAATATGGGTTTTCAGTTATGAGGTTTCAGTTATGGATATTGCAAATATAGGGGACAGTTTTGGGTTTTCCCATTTTGCTTTTCAGAGAAAAGTACTCAGATAATGGGCTTGCTACCAAAAATGTGGTAATGCAAGCCACTTGTAATGCAGTAAACCCTAGCGAATTAACTTAAGAATATTACGGACCGCTAAAACAATTCCGGAAATAACCGTAATTTTGAAGCAAATTTCAGACGCTTTATGAATCGATGAAAATGCCGCGCTTTGTGTAACCAAAGGGCCTCTTTCTTGCATATGAACGATTGCAGGTACGAAATAGAAAACGAATAATAATCCCGTCACCACCATCAAAATCATGCTGATCAAAGCCAACCAATCTGCACTTTTTTTCAGATATTGGAACAATTCATAAACCAGTGACACCAGACAAACCACAACTAAGGGGTAAGATAAGCGGACAAATACCGATGTCATCAACAAGCCTTCTTGGAAGCGGTTGAGTATGGGCTCCCCTAGGGATGTAATCGAGTTAAACAGTACAGGTGCCACAACAACACCGGAGAAAAGCGCAAAGCCCATAATGACTGACAGTAAAACAACATAAGAGATAGCAACAGTTTTCGTTATTAGGTTCAT
>NZ_BAUJ01000014.1 GCF_000496695.1 Vibrio halioticoli NBRC 102217 | reverse complement strand
ACTATTGATATTAGTGGCCGTGCAGTTTATCGCGCCGATTGCCTAACCTCTTAGCTCTGTTCACGTATATATCAAACCAAGCACACAAGTCGATTTTGGCTTGCATGGCTTATATTTGGAGATCCTCGTGGCAGGTATTATTTTTGTTATGATCGCAGCTGGTCTTTGGGCTGCCGATACGTTATTTCGCTATCCTTTACTGGAAAGCAACAGCACCTTACAAATCGTGTTCTTTGAGCATTTAGTGTTGGTTGTCATCATTGCGCTATTGCAGATTATGGTGCCTCGGTGGCGATTTGCTTATATCAAAGGTTCGCTGTTTTCTTTTATCTTAATTGGCGTGATTGGCTCAGCGATTGGCACCCTTGCCTTTACTAAAGCCTTTACTTTGATGAATCCTACCATCGTTATTTTGCTGCAAAAGCTGCAACCTATTGTGGCGATTTCATTGTCTGTCATTTTACTCAAAGAGAAGCTGCAAAAGCACTTTTTGCTTTGGGCAAGCGTAAGTTTGCTGGGCAGTATTGTGATGATTTCACCGGATATTATGGCGTTATGGTCGGAAAATTCAGTTTGGCATTATGACCCGAAACTGGTCAGTATTTTGCTTGGGTACGGCTGTGCACTGCTCGCGGTTATAGCGTGGGGCGCATCAACGGTTTATGGACGTAAGCTGACTATGATGGGCTATAACACGATGCAAATCCTCTCTGGTCGATATACTTTTGCGCTCTTTGCTTTGACGATTGCAATGCTAGGTTATGGTGAACAATTTTCTCTTTCTCAAGGCAGTTTTAGCCACCTCTTTTATATGGTGATGCTATCAGGCTTGTTGGGGATGTTTATCTATTATAAAGGTCTAGAAAGAATACCAGCGCGCTATGGCACCATTGCTGAGCTCTTTTTCCCTGTATCGGCGGTGGTGATTAACTGGCTTGCGTTTGGCGTCACCTTAACGCCACAACAAATCGTTGGGGCGGTATTGCTTATTGGTGGCACATTGATGATAAGTCGCGAGCCAAAGCAACAACAGCAATTGGAAACTGACGTTGTTATGGCTCGATAAACAATAGACAAAAAAAAGCTAGGCAACTGTAAAAACAGTGAATGCCTAGCCGATTGGAAAATAGCGGATGTAAGTTGTGATGGTTATAACAACCTACATCTGTACGTTTAAACTAATACCTTGGTTGATGGTGTAACGTACGCCTTTTTCTTTACCTCTGATGGTATCGAACATACGCGACACTTTACCTTTCTTGATCCAGACTTGTAACATGGCATCGACGCCATCTTCAGACAAACCGAAGTGGTTAGATAACGTCACTCTATCTGTAGTGCCGTGCTCTTCAAGGTAAGCTTTGAGCTGTTGTAAAATCATAATACTGCCTTACTTCTAGGCTCTATATTTAAACGGTACTGCTGTATCGTACAATCCAATATAGAGCCTTATATCTTATACTGCGGGTTGTGGATCATCGTGCCATTGTTGTTTTCTTGCGTGGTGTTTAAGCCCTAAGAAAGTGGCAAAGCCAGCAGCAACAATACCGACAATCCAACAAGCACTTGCCACTGGATTCATGCTAAACATCATGATTTGGTAGTAAAGAACGGCACTTGAATACGCAAGTCCCATAGTCCATACCGCAATGAATTTAGCGTAGTCACGACCAAACTCTCTCACGTATGCGCCAAGTGCGGCCACACATGGTGTGTACATCAGGATGAAGAGTAAGTAAGCAAATGCCGCATGACCTGACAAGAATTTACTTTGTAGGTTGGCGAATACTGACTGATCAACATCTTGCTCATCGGCAGCAACTGCTGTGTCATTCAACTCACCGACTTCAATGCCTAGCGGATCACTAAAGCTTAGACCGGATAAGTTTTCAGGAATAGACATCACCGCTTCTTTTAAGCTACCGACTAAATCATATTCAGCGCCTTCGTCCGCTGGAGATGCGTAAAGGTTATTTAGCGTACCTACTACCGCTTCTTTAGCAAAAATACCCGTCACAATACCGACTGTTGCAGCCCAGTTATCTTCTTTGATACCCATAGGAGCAAATACAGGTGTGATAACTTGCGCCACTTTCGATAACGCTGACGCTTCGCTGTCTTGGTTACCAAAGCTGCCATCGGTGCCGATAGAGTTTAGGAAACTTAGGATAGTGACCACGATAACGATGGTTTTACCTGCGCCAAAGACAAAGCGTTTTAGTTTCTGCCAAGTTTTGATAATCACATTACGTAGACGAGGGATTTCATAATCCGTCATTTCCATAATAAAGCTATCGTTGCCACCCGGATAAATCGTGTGTTTTAGCACAAGTCCGGTAAAGACGGCTGCTAGAATACCAATGATGTACAGAGCAAATACTACGTTTTGTCCAGCGCTTGGGAAAAACGCGGCTGCAAATAATGCGTAAACCGGTAGACGAGCACCACAAGACATAAATGGCGCCATTGAAGCTGCTAGGCGACGCTCACGCTCTTGGTCCAGTGTACGGCTTGCCATGATAGCTGGCACGTTACAACCAAAGCCTAAAACAAGCGGTACAAACGCTTTACCCGGCAGACCGACTTTTTGCATCACTTTATCTAATACAAAAGCGGCGCGAGACATGTAACCTGAACCTTCGAGAAGAGTCAGGAACAAATACAAACCCGCTATCACAGGAATAAAGGTAGCAACAGTTTGAATACCGCCGCCGATACCATCAGCAAGAACAGTCACTAGCCATTGTGGTAGCAAAGGATCAAGCAAATGGTGAGTACCATCGACCAGTACTGCGCCAAATGAGATATCAAAGAAATCGATGAATGCTCCACCAATATTAATGGCAAACATAAACATCAAATACATGACGCAGAAGAACAATGGAATACCTACCCATTTATTCAACACGACAGCATCAATACGCTCACTCAAACGACGAGTGATTTTACCTTCCGTGATTCTAAAAGATTTGGTCAACTCGTGTAGGAAGGTAAATTTTACATCGGCAATGTGCAGGTCAATATCCAGATCCAACGAGTGACGAGCTTGAGCCACAATGTCTTTTACTTCAGAAGAAACGTTGTTTAAAACCAGTTTATCGTCTTCTAATGCACGAATCGCCAGAGCGCGCTCATCCACCATTTCATTGGTGAATTGTGAACGAATATCCTCTGCAACCGCTTCAAATTCAGCACCGTAATCAAGTGCTAACGGTTCAACTTCAATACCTTCAGCCAACATGCTATGCAGGTCTGCTTTTAGTTTATTCACTTCGTTTTCACGAGTTGCCGTCACCGTCAGAACTGGACAACCTAATGCTTTAGATAAGCCTTTCGTGTTAACTTTTTGACCATTTCGAGCTAGCGCATCCATTTTATTTAGGATAACGACCATAGGTCGGCCTAGCTCTCTTAATTGCAAAGTTACGTACAAGCTGCGCTCTAGGCAACTTGCATCAATGACGTTCACAATCACATCTGCAGGTGTAGAAAGAACGGCGCGAGAGGCAATCGTTTCGTCCACACTGTTAGTATCGTTACCGCTGTCTAAAGCATAAATACCTGGCAAATCAGTAAGGCTGAACTCAGCCCCAGCTAAAGAATAGACACCGACTTTTTTCTCAACTGTAACACCGGCCCAGTTACCTACTTTTTGGTTTGCTCCGGTAAAAGCATTAAAAAGTGTTGTTTTACCGCTGTTTGGGTTACCAACGGTTAAAATCGAGTAGTCCATTAGTTAACCTCTACCGTAATTTGATTGGCAGTAGATTTACGAATAGCAACACTTACATCTCGAATTCTGACTTGCAACGGGTCGCCCATTGGAGCTTTACGAATGAGTGTTACTGCTGTATTCGGCAGTAGTCCCATGACCATTAATTTTTTTCTAGTCGAATTATCTAGTTGTTTTAAAGAGCAAATATTTGCTTGTTGCCCAACTGTGAGCTCTGATAGTTTCATAATCTAAATACCAATTATTATCATTTGCATAAAATGTATCATACATTCTTACAAATTTATTTGTTTTAAATCAAAAAAAAGCGCCCTATAGAGAGGACGCTTTATCATTCATTCGTTTCACCTGAAGCTACTTCAAACAAGTCTCAAATTGTTGAGACAGTTGTTTTAGGAACGTAAAATAAGCGCCTGGTCTTTCTTCTACATCGGTCGCTAGTGGATCTAATTCACCAGAATTAACATGACTACCACGAGTCACTGTTTCAATTACCGCTGGAGTGTACTGTGGTTCACTAAAGACACAATATACGTCGCCTTTTGCTAGGCGTGTTTTAATTTCAATTAGGGTTTTTGCACCCGGTTTTCTTTCTGGACTCACGGTAAAGTGACCTAAATGGTTCAAACCGAAGTAATCTTCAAAATAACCGTAACCATCATGGAAGACATAGTAACCATGACCTTTGACTGATTTTAACTTAGTGCTAATTTCAGAGGTTGTTAGTTGTAAGTTGTTTAAGAAGTTATCAAGATTCACCGCATAACGAGCGGCGTTTTGTGGATCCATTTCGCTCAATTTATTCGCAATCGCCTTCGCCACAACAGCCACGTGTTTTGGACCTAACCAAAAATGCGGGTCTGTATTGCCATGATGATGCCCAGCATGTGAACCATGATCATGGTGATGCTCATGCCCTTCAGCAAAGTGACGAAGATCCAAACCAGAAATTGTGCTAATAGTTAAAGTGTTTGATTGGTCTTTCACGACTGCTGTCATAAAGCTTTCTAGATCCGGTCCAAACCAAATCACTAAATCTGCATTGCGAAGTTTTTTCACATCAGATGGGCGTAAGGAATAGTCATGTGGAGACATCGCCGTCCCCAATAGAGCTGAAGAAGTCCCGATGTTAGTCGTGATCTCTTGAGTGATAAGATGTATCGGTTTGATACTACTTACAACTTCTATCGCTTGAGCGTTATTAATAAACGCAAACGATAACAAGCACAGCAATATACGTTTCATTGATGTGTTCCATTATATTAGAGAAATTTTAGCGCAGATGTTACATTATAACACTCAGGTAGAGCAAATGAATAATATGATTGCAAAAATGGTAAAAAGAAGCTCTTTCAATTAATGAGAAGATACTCATTGCATAACAACTAGATACAGGCCCACTCACTATGACCCAAATCGTCACATTAAAAGACGTGACCGTTCAATTTAATCAACGTAAGGTTTTGGACAACATCAGTCTTTCAATCAACGAGTCTGAGATCACCACTTTAGTTGGCCCCAATGGCGCAGGTAAATCGACCTTAGTCAAAGTGATATTAGGAATACACAAAAAGTATCAAGGGAAAGTCACTAAGGCCCATAAATTAAGAATTGGCTATGTACCGCAAAAGTTGCATTTAAACGAGACACTGCCGTTAACTGTGGATCGCTTTTTACGTCTTGCCGGAAAATACAGTCAACAAGAACGCCAAGAGGCGCTGGCACTGGTTGGGGCAAGTCATCTTATCCATTTAGATATACATAAATTATCTGGCGGCGAAACCCAACGAGTATTGATCTCTAGAGCACTATTAATTCGCCCGCAATTACTGGTATTAGATGAGCCAGCGCAAGGGGTGGATGTACAAGGGCAAATTGATCTGTACAACCTTATTGATACCATACGCCACCGCTTTGGTTGTGCGGTATTTATGATCTCGCACGATTTACACCTCGTAATGGCTAAAACCGACAATGTCATTTGTTTGCAGCATCATATTTGCTGTTCGGGTTCACCCTTAGCGATTTCCAGTCACCCTAGTTATTTAAAAATGTTTGGCGGCGCCCCTGAAGCCAGCTTGGCACTGTATCGCCACCAGCACGACTACCATCACCACGACTTATCCGGCGACCCTGTCTCTGGGGATATTAATACCTGCCACCACCATAAACACGGACACCAACATGATTGAGTTTTTACTGCCTTCGATACTTGCAGGGTTAGGCATCGCCATTATTGCAGGCCCGCTAGGCTCTTTCGTTGTATGGCGAAAAATGGCCTATTTTGGCGATACCCTCGCCCACGCCTCGCTAATGGGTTTAGCGCTGGGCTTTTTGTTTGATGTAAATCTTTATCTCGCCTTGGTTGTTTGCTGTTTGACATTGGGCGTTATTTTAGTGGCATTACAACGCCAACAAATGGTGGCAACCGATACTTTACTTGGGATATTAGCGCATAGTTCATTATCACTGGGCTTAATTGCAGTCAGTTTTCTGGACAATGTTCGTGTTGATTTAATGGGATATCTATTTGGGGATTTACTGGCGGTAAATTCACAAGATGTGATGTTTATTTTTGTTGGGGTGGCTATTGTGATGCTACTGCTCGTAAGCTTTTGGCGTCCCCTACTTTCAAGTACAGTAAACGAGGAGTTAGCGGCGATTGAGGGCGTTAATATTTCGCTGATGCGTCTGCTCACTATGTTGATGATAAGTTTGGTGATTGCGGTAGGCATGAAGTTTGTTGGCGCACTTATTATCACCTCCTTGCTGATTATACCGGCGGCAACAGCACGACGTTTTTCTAAGAGCCCTGAGCAAATGGCAGTCATGGCATCGGTTATTGGCGGAATATGCGTCCTATCGGGACTAAGCCTTTCTTGGCAATATGACACCCCTGCTGGCCCATCGGTTGTGGTTAGCGCTGCGCTGCTGTTCCTCTTAGTTCAGCTTAAACCGCAAAATAATTAGTATTATACCAATCACACTAAGTAAGTGTTCAGAACTAGCGCAGGGAAAATGCTCGAGAACAAGGCAGAATTTTTCGATAAGTAGTTATTCTACAATCAAAAATTCTAACACCGTTATCGAGCATTTTAACAAGCTAGAATGACCAGTTATTTAGTACGATTGGTATTACTTCTCAATAAATCGAATCCAAACAAAAAGCCTCTGATGGGAACATCAGAGGCTTCTATTACAGTTCTCTTTTAGTAGAGCAAGTTATCTCATTACCAGCCGGTAATTTCGCGTAGCCCTTGACCAATATCGGCCAGGCTTTTCACGGTTTTAACACCAGCGGCTTCCAATGCTTGGAATTTATCTTCAGCAGTACCTTTACCACCTGAGATAATGGCCCCTGCGTGGCCCATACGCTTACCAGGAGGCGCTGTCACACCTGCGATATACGATACTACAGGTTTAGTGACGTGCTCTTTAATGTAAGCGGCAGCTTCTTCTTCCGCTGTGCCACCAATTTCACCAATCATCACAATAGCTTCAGTTTCAGGGTCTTGTTCAAACAGCTTTAAGATGTCGATAAAGTTAGACCCCGGAATTGGGTCGCCGCCGATACCGACACAAGTAGACTGACCAAAGCCTTCATCTGTGGTTTGCTTAACCGCTTCATAAGTCAAGGTGCCAGAACGCGACACAATGCCCACTTTGCCTTTCTTATGAATGTGACCTGGCATGATGCCAATCTTACACTCATCAGGAGTGATGACGCCCGGACAGTTAGGACCAATCATCACTACGCCCGCTTCGTCTAAGCGCACTTTAACGTCAAGCAAATCCAGTGTTGGGATGCCTTCAGTGATCGTAACAATCAGCTTAATGCCTGCATCAATGGCTTCTAAAATGGCATCTTTACAAAACGGCGCTGGCACATAAATTACAGAGGCTGTCGCACCGGTTGTGTCTACCGCTTCACGCACGGTATTGAACACAGGTAAACCAAGATGTGTTTGACCGCCTTTACCCGGAGAAACACCGCCGACCATTTGCGTGCCGTACTCAAGTGCTTGTTCTGAGTGGAACGTACCTTGACCGCCAGTAAAACCTTGGCAGATAACTTTAGTCTCTTTGTTAATTAATACAGACATTATTTGCCCTCCGCTGCAGCTACAACTTTTTCTGCTGCTTCAGTCAGAGAGTTTGCAGCAATAATGTTTAGACCACTTTCCGCCAGTTTCTTCGAGCCTAAAGGTGCATTGTTGCCCTCTAAACGAACCACAACTGGCACCTCTACACCCACTTCTTCAACGGCGCCGATAATACCGTCAGCAATTAAGTCACAACGAACAATACCGCCAAAGATATTCACTAGAACGGCTTTTACATTGCTGTCAGAAAGGATGATTTTGAAGGCTTCTGTTACGCGCTCTTTGGTTGCGCCGCCGCCCACATCAAGGAAGTTTGCTGGTTGTCCGCCGTGCAAGTTTACGATATCCATCGTACCCATCGCTAAGCCTGCACCGTTCACCATACAGCCAATGCTGCCATCAAGAGCTACATAGTTAAGCTCCCATTGCGCTGCGTGTGCTTCTCGCTCATCTTCTTGGGATGGGTCGTGCATTTCACGCAGTTTTGGTTGGCGGTACATTGCATTGGAATCGATGTTGATTTTACCGTCTAGACACAGCAGGTTATCTTCTGCGGTGATCACTAGCGGGTTAATTTCCAATAACGCTAAATCGTACTGTGCAAACATGTTGCCCAGACCTAAGAAGATCTTAACGAATTGTTTAATTTGATCGCCTTTAAGACCTAACTTAAACGCCAGCTCACGACCTTGATAAGACTGAGGCCCTACCAATGGATCGATAGCCGCTTTATGAATCAACTCTGGCGTCTCTTCCGCAATCTTTTCAATATCTACGCCACCTTCAGTGGATGCCATAAATACAATGCGACGTGAAGCGCGATCAACAACCGCACCTAGGTACAATTCGTTGGCAATGTTTGAGGCTTCTTCGACTAAGATTTTAGTGACGGGTTGGCCATTAGCGTCTGTCTGATAAGTCACTAGGTTTTGACCTAGCCACTTTTGCGCAAATTCTTTTACGCCTTCTTTGGTATCATGCAACTCAACGCCGCCCGCTTTACCGCGACCCCCAGCATGTACTTGGCATTTAACCACTTTTTTTGCTGTGCTAATGCGCCCAGCTGCTTCAAATGCTTCTTGTGCTGTATTGCAGGCATACCCCTCAGGTACAGGTAACCCAAATTCAGCAAATAATTGCTTAGCCTGATATTCATGCAAATTCATTAGTATCTTCCATTTTAATTTGTCAGTGATAACAAGGTCATCACCTTCATTATTTCCTCATGCTAAAAGAGAGCTTTAGCAGGTGTGTAGGGGTACTTCTTTGTCTATGACTCAAATGCTAATTGCGATAAATGCCATATTTACCACGACTAATATAAGGTCAAAATAAGGGCGCCAACTGGCACCCTTAATTCTAATTAAACATCAAGTAGAAGACGCGCTGGATCTTCTAGTAGCTCCTTGATTGTGACCAAGAAACCAACCGACTCACGACCATCAATTAAGCGATGGTCATAGGACAGTGCCAAATACATCATTGGCAAGATTTCAACTTTGCCATTGACTGCCATTGGGCGATCTTGGATTTTGTGCATGCCCAAAATAGCGGCTTGCGGTGGGTTGATGATCGGTGTCGACATCAATGAACCAAATACGCCGCCGTTGGTGATAGTAAAGTTACCACCCATCAACTCGTCGACTGTCAATTTTCCGTCACGACCTTTAATAGCAAGATCTTTGATGCCCTTCTCGATATCAGCAAAACCCAATGTGTCACAGTCTTTTAGAACTGGGGTCACTAGGCCGCGCGGAGTTGATACCGCCATGCTAATGTCAAAGTAGTTGTGGTAAACAATGTCATCGCCATCAATAGAAGCGTTCACTTCTGGGTAGCGTTTTAGTGCTTCAGTAACGGCTTTCACATAGAAAGACATAAAGCCTAAACGGGTATCATGGCGCTTTTCAAAAGAGTCTTTGTATTGCGCACGCAGATCCATGATTGGTTTCATGTTCACTTCGTTAAACGTGGTCAACATGGCCGTGCTGTTTTTCGCTTCCAGTAGACGTTTTGCTACCGTCTTACGCAGGCGTGTCATTGGTACACGTTTTTGACTGCGAGCCGTCGCCGGCGCTTCAATTGGCGCAGCCGCTGGTGCTTCTGGAGCCGCTTTCTTAGCATTAGCCAAGTGCGCGTCCACATCTTCACGAGTGATACGACCGCCAACACCTGTACCTTTCACATCCGAAGGGTTCAAGCTGTGCTCTGCAAGTAAGCGTCTTACCGCAGGACTCAAGGCTTCGTTGCTTTCTTCAGTCAATGTCGCTTTATGGCGTTTGTCTGGAGAGGCTTCAGTGGCTTCGGTTGAGTCTTTGGTTGGCTCACCGGCTACCGCGCCTGGTTTGATTTTGGCAAGAAGCTGCTTGGCAAGTACCGTTGCACCTTCTTCTTCTAGGACTTCTTCAAGCACACCGGCTTCTGGAGCTGGCACTTCAAGGACAACTTTATCAGTTTCAATATCCACTAATACGTCATCACGCTCTACTCTATCGCCAGGCTTTTTGTGCCATGTTGCAACGGTAGCATCTGCAACTGATTCAGGTAAATCAGGAACCAGAATTTCAATTGTCATTTGTTGGGCTTCCTTATTCTTCTAGTTCTTTATCAATTGTAAGAGCGTCATCGATTAACGCTTTCTGTTGTTTCAAGTGCACTGACATGTAACCCACAGCGGGTGATGCTGACGCTGGGCGACCGGCATAATTCAAAGTGGTGTTAAATGGCGTTGCTGCGCGGAAGTTGTGTTGGCTTGAATACCAAGCACCTTGGTTTTGAGGCTCTTCCTGACACCAAACGTAATCGGTCACTTGCGGGTAAATAGAGATTACTTCACGCAAATCTGCGATTGGGAATGGGTACAACTGTTCAATACGAACAATCGCCACATCATCAATTTCACGTTTACGTCGTTCATCCAGAAGGTCGAAATACACTTTACCCGAACAGAACACCACACGGCGTACTTTAGACGGTTCAAGATCATCCACTTCAGGAATACAAGGTTGGAACGTACCTTCCGCTAAATCTTCTAACGACGACACACACAATGGGTGACGCAGTAAAGATTTAGGAGACATCACAATCAAAGGACGGCGCATTGGGCGAACCACTTGGCGGCGCAACATGTGATACACCTGCGCTGGAGTTGATGGCACAACCACTTGCATGTTTTGTTCCGCACACAGCTGTAAATAACGCTCTAGACGTGCTGAGGAGTGCTCAGGACCTTGACCTTCATAACCGTGTGGCAGCAGTAAGGTAATACCACATAAGCGGTTCCACTTTTGCTCACCCGAGGAGATGAATTGGTCAATCACTACCTGTGCACCGTTGGCAAAGTCACCAAACTGTGCTTCCCAGATAGTCAGGCCGCCCGGCTCTGCGGTGGTATAGCCGTATTCAAATGCCAATACTGCTTCTTCAGACAATACTGAGTCAAAGACTTGGAATGGCCCTTGTTTGTCATGAATGTTGGCAAGTGGCACGTACGTGCTCGCATCACCTTGGTTGTGCAATACTGCGTGACGGTGGAAGAAAGTACCACGGCCCGAGTCTTGCCCTGAGATGCGGATACGCTTGCCATCGTCAACGATAGTGGCATATGCCAATGTTTCCGCCATGCCCCAGTCAATGGCTTTTTCGCCTTCAACCATGGCTTTACGGTCGTTATATAACTTGTTAACGCGGCTTTGCAATTGGTGGCTATCAGGATAATCGCACACTTTTTTGCCTAGCTCTTTTAAACGAGTCAGCTCTAATTTGCTGTCCCACTCAATATCCCATTCATGGCCAATATAAGGAGACCAATCCACAGAATGCAGAGCCATCGGGCGCCACTCTTTAACCACCACTTCACCGTGGTCGAGAGCATCACGATATTCATTCACCAGTTGCGTGGCGGTATCGATGCCAATCTCATCACGCTCCATCATCACATCAGCGTATAGCTTACGTGGCGTTGGGTGCTTTTTGATTTTTTGATACATCAATGGCTGAGTTGCGTTTGGCTCATCGGCTTCGTTGTGACCATGGCGGCGGTAACATACCAAGTCAATCACTACATCACGCTTAAAGGTGTTGCGGTAATCAAGAGCGATACGAGTGACAAAAGCCACCGCTTCTGGATCATCGGCATTCACGTGGAATATCGGCGCCTGTACCATCTTCGCGATATCGGTACAGTACATAGTAGAGCGAGTATCTCTAGGGTTCGACGTAGTAAAACCAATTTGGTTATTCACTACAATTCGCACCGTACCGCCCACTTGGAAACCGCGTGCTTGAGACATGTTAAATGTCTCTTGTACCACCCCTTGTCCGGCAATCGCCGAATCACCGTGAATGGTGATAGGTAATACTTTTGACCCGTCTTTATCTGCCAGACGGTCTTGACGAGCACGTACTGAGCCGATAACTACTGGGTTTACAATCTCTAAGTGAGATGGGTTAAAGGCCAACGCTAAGTGAACGTTACCACCGGGAGTAGCAAAGTCTGCGGAGAAACCTTGGTGATATTTCACGTCACCGGTACCCCAAGTCTCATCGTGCTTACCGGCAAACTCATCAAACAAGTCTTGCGGTTTTTTACCTAGCACGTTGACCAGCATATTCAAACGGCCACGGTGAGCCATGCCTACAACCACCTCACGCATACCACTACGGCCTGCATGACGAATTAACTCTTTGGTCATAGGAATCAGCGCATCACCACCTTCTAGAGAGAAGCGTTTCGCACCGGGGAATTTAGCACCAAGATAGCGTTCTAAACCTTCTGCCGCTGTGAGCTCGTCAAGATAAGTGATTTTCTCTTCTAATGAGAATTCCGGCTGAGATTGAACGGATTCAAGACGCTGCTGAACCCAACGCTTTTGCTCTGTGTTGGTCATGTGCATGTATTCTGCACCGACTGAACCACAGTAAGTCTTGTTGAGCGCTTTATAGAGGTCTTTCAACTGCATGGTTTCTTGCGCGACCGCAAAAGAACCGACGTTGAAATTTTCGTTGAGATCATCTTGTGTGAGATTATGGAACGCAGGGTCCAGTTCAGGCTGAACTGGGCGTTGCCATAAACCTAACGGATCTAGGTTAGCCGCTTGATGGCCTCTAAATCGATAGGCGTTAATAAGTTGCAAAACCCTTACTTGTTTCGCATCGACATCAGGATCACTTACTTGGACACTATAATGCTTAGTCTCTTGTGCGAGTCGGCGAAAGTAGTCACGGACGCGAGTATGGGATTGCTCCCCTTGTTCTGATGCTTGCACAGGCAGTTCATCAAATACGCGTTTCCATTCCTCACTCACCAAGTCTGGATCACTGAGATAAAGTTCGTAGAGTTCTTCTACGTACGTTGCATTGGCGCCAGCCAAGTGTGAAGACTCGAGCCATGCCTTCATCACACTGTTATGCATATATTCCCTTAATCTGTAGATTAATACTTGTTGTTTCGGTCTTTGCCGAACTTATCTTCAACCCAAAAAGGTTGGCTACAACAGGCTTAACAGTAAACCTCGAAAAGCCCGTAATTTCAATAATCTAAACCGAACGATTGACTAACATCGTTTTGATATGCCCAATCGCTTTGGTCGGGTTTAACCCCTTAGGACATACACTGACACAATTCATGATGCCATGACAACGGAAAACACTGAATGCATCGTCTAAACTGCTTAGTCGCTCATCAGTTGCCGTATCTCGGCTATCAATTAACCAACGATAAGCCGCTAGTAGGCCCGCAGGACCGATGAACTTGTCCGGATTCCACCAGAAAGATGGGCACGATGTGGTACAACACGCACACATAATGCATTCATATAATCCATCCAAATGTGCACGCTCTTCTGGCAACTGTTTGTGCTCACGTGACGGAGGTAATTCGCCATCAGAAATCAAAAACGGCTTCACTTTGGCGTAGTTGTCGTAAAACTGTGTCATGTCGACAATCAGATCACGTACCACTGGTAATCCAGGTAATGGACGAATGGTCAGCGTGTCCCCTTTCAATGCAGAAAGTGGCGTAATACACGCAAGACCATTTTTACCATTCATGTTTAAACCGTCACTGCCACACACACCCTCACGACAAGAGCGGCGGAAGGAAAGCGAAGGGTCTTGTTCTTTCAACAAGATCAGTGCATCAAGCACCATCATGTCCGAGCCTTCTTCCACCTCTAGGGCGTACTGTTTCATGTAAGGTTTGCTGTCCACATCTGGGTTATAGCGATAGACAGAAAAATTCAGGTTCATATCTCGCTCCCTTAATAGGTTCTAGCTTTCGGTGGAAACGCTTCACGATGTACAGGTTCCATATTCACATCACGCTTAGACATACTTTCCGTTTCTGGATTGTAAATTGAATGACATAGCCACTGCGAATCATCGCGGTCTGGATAATCAAAGCGGGCGTGTGCGCCACGGCTTTCTGTACGGTAGTTAGCAGCAACCGCAGTTGCTACAGCGGTTTCCATCAAGTTATCAAGTTCGAGACACTCAATACGCTGCGTATTGAACTCTGTGGATTTATCGCTAAGGTGCGCATCTTGCAGACGCTCACGGATAACTCGCAGTTCTTCAAGTCCCGTTGCCATCGCTTCACCTTCACGGAATACCGAGAAGCTGTTTTGCATGCAACTTTGCATATCTTTACGGATTTGCGCTGGGTCTTCACCACGGGTGCTGTTCTCCCAACGCATAGTACGCGCCAAAGAGGCTTCAAGATCGGACTCAGATACTGGGCGAGCTTCAGATTGTGCATCTAAGGTATCGCCTAGGTGTAAACCTGTTGCGCGACCAAACACCACTAAATCAAGCAATGAGTTTCCGCCAAGTCGGTTTGCACCGTGTACCGATACTGAGGCGATTTCGCCACAAGCAAACAGACCTTGCACTTCCACGTCTTGTCCGTTGTCATCAAGCTTAATCGCTTGACCGGAAACTTGAGTCGGAACGCCGCCCATCATGTAGTGACAGGTTGGGATAACAGGAATCGGTTCTTTCACAGGATCTACGTGGGCAAAGGTACGTGATAGCTCACAAATACCCGGCAGACGTGACTCGAGTACGTCTTTACCTAAATGGTCCATCTTCAGTTTGATGTGAGGTCCCCAAGGGCCATCACAACCACGGCCTTCACGAATCTCGATCATCATCGAACGCGCTACAACATCACGACCGGCTAAGTCTTTCGCATTCGGTGCATAACGCTCCATAAAGCGTTCGCCATCTTTATTAAGAAGATAACCGCCCTCACCGCGACACCCTTCGGTCACAAGTACGCCAGCACCTGCGATTCCGGTTGGGTGGAATTGCCACATTTCCATGTCTTGCATCGGTACGCCAGCACGCAGCGCCATACCTACGCCATCACCAGTGTTGATGTGTGCGTTAGTAGTAGAAGAATAAATACGCCCTGCGCCGCCAGTAGCTAAAATAGTGGCCTTCGACTTGAAGTAACACATCTCGCCAGTTTCCATGCAGATTGCGGTACAACCCATCACTACGCCATCTTGGTTTTTCACCAAATCAAGGGCGTACCATTCGCTGAAAATCGTGGTTTTGTATTTGATGTTTTGTTGGTAAAGCGTGTGCAACAAGGCATGACCGGTACGGTCAGCAGCGGCGGCAGTACGCGCGGCTTGCTCACCACCAAACTGTTTTGATTGGCCGCCAAACGGACGTTGATAAATAGAACCGTCTTCAAAGCGAGAAAATGGCAAACCCATTTTTTCTAGCTCGATGACAGATTCTGGGCCGTTCTTACACATGTATTCGATGGCGTCTTGGTCACCAATGTAGTCCGACCCTTTTACCGTGTCGTACATGTGCCATTGCCAGTTGTCTTCGTGAGAGTTACCAAGAGCAACGGTGATACCACCTTGCGCTGATACGGTGTGAGAACGTGTCGGAAATACTTTTGATAGTAATGCGCAAGTTAACCCTTGCTCAGAGATTTGTAGTGCTGCGCGCATACCTGCACCACCAGCACCAATGACAACAGCGTCAAATTCGCGAACTGGAATTGTCATTTATGCCCCCCAAAGAATAAATAGGCCAGAGAAGAAATAACCAAATAGCACCGCAACAAGGACCAGTTGCAGGCTGCCGCGGAGCAGCGTTGGTTTAATATAATCAGTTAATACCTGCCACACTCCAATCCACGCATGAATAAGAATGCAAAACAGGGCAATCATGGTAAACACCTTGGTGAACAGTCCACCGAAGAAGTGTGTCCACTGCAAATAACCTATGTCGCCAGTAAATAAGAAGAAGCCACATAGATAAATGGTGTATAGGGTCAAGATGATTGCTGTTGCACGAACCAACAAGAAATCATGGACGCCATTACGCCCTACGGAAGAAATAGGATTTACCATACAATTACCCCCGCAACGATTGCTAGTACGCCTGTCACAATAAAGGAGATTTGCGCACTTTTTGCGCCGCTCTCTAATTCTTCAAAGTAACCTAGGTCTTGGCAAAGATGTCGAATACCGCCCACGATATGATAGAAAAGTGCAGTCAGTATTCCCCACAAAATAAATTTGACGAAGAAGCCATCCACGTAACTGGCCGCCTCCATAAATCCTTTTGGTGATGATAGAGAAATAGAAAGTAACCAAAGCAAAATCCCTACAGCGACAAAGGTAATAACACCAGATACCCTGTGCAGAATCGAAGCAATGGCAGTGATTGGGAAATGAATCGTTTGCAGATCCAAATTGACGGGTCTTGTTTTTTTCTTGTCCACGGCGTGCTCTCTCAGCTCCTTTGAACAGTTACAAATCGTAAACAATTGAGCTTTCTTAGCAAAAACTTAACAAAAGCTTACATAAGTTAGGGTTAAACCTAATTATTTTGTCACTTTAATCCTCTATAACTTAGAACTACCTCCCACTAACTAAAAGTAGTGATAGAGATAACTCAATGATATAGCTTTTAATTCACCGCCACTATAACGTTTGTTAACAATGGCACACAATATTATTAACAAATTTTGTTACATAGGCCTGATTTTTAGTTATTCTACTTATAGAAATCGAGACAAGTGCACACAAAAAGCTATATAAATTGACTTCTAGTGCGAACACCAGTACAAATTTGGTGCACCATTGAATCAAGATGGAAAATAAATAACAAAGGAGAATGTTATGGCAGATAAGCAAGCGACTCTGACTATTGAGGGTCAAGCGCCTATCGAATTGCCGATTATGAAGGGAACCGATGGCCCAGACGTGATCGATGTTCGTACATTAGGAAGCCAAGGGTATTTCACCTTTGACCCTGGTTTTCTTGCCACCGCATCTTGTGAATCTCAAATCACCTACATCGATGGCGACGCTGGTATTTTATTACACCGCGGCTATCCAATCGATGAATTAGCAAACAACGCAGATTATTTAGAAGTTTGTTATATTTTGCTCTACGGAGAAGCACCCACTCGCGAAAAATACGATAACTTTAAGAAGATTGTTGGACGCCATACTATGGTGCATGAACAAATCGCCAGCTTCTTTCATGGTTTCCGTCGCGACGCGCACCCGATGGCAGTAATGTGTGGGGTAGTAGGAGCATTAGCGGCCTTCTATCACGATTCACTTGACGTTAACAATGATGAACACCGCGAAATTGCAGCGTTTAGATTACTATCTAAAATGCCTACACTTGCGGCAATGTGCTACAAATACAGCATAGGTCAGCCGTTTATTTATCCACGAAATGACCTTACTTATGCAGAAAACTTCTTACACATGATGTTTGCAAACCCATGTGAAGAATACGAAGTTAACCCTGTGGTTGCTCGTGCAATGGATAAGATTTTCACTCTGCACGCCGACCATGAGCAAAACGCCTCTACGTCGACCGTTCGTTTAGCGGGCTCTTCTGGCGCTAACCCATTTGCTTGTATTGCCGCGGGTATTGCCTCTTTATGGGGACCGGCACACGGCGGCGCAAATGAAGCGTGTCTGCATATGCTTGAAGAAATAGGCAGCGTTGACAACATTGAAGAATATGTTGCTAGAGCAAAAGATAAAGATGACCCATTCCGTTTGATGGGCTTTGGTCACCGCGTTTACAAAAACTACGATCCTCGCGCAACGGTAATGCGCGAAGCATGTCACGATGTGCTTAAAGAGCTAGACATCAAAGATCCTCTGCTAGATGTCGCAATGGAACTGGAACGTATTGCGCTTTCTGATGAATACTTTGTGGAGAAGAAACTCTACCCGAACGTAGATTTCTACTCAGGTATTATTCTAAAAGCCATCGGTATTCCTGTATCTATGTTTACCGTTATCTTTGCCATCTCACGTACTGTGGGTTGGATTGCACATTGGAGCGAAATGCACGACGATCCGAATAACCGTATCGGCCGACCTCGTCAGTTGTACACAGGTGAAACTAAGCGCGGCTTTAAGCCACTTCACGAACGTGAATAATGTCAGCTAAAAATTGCGCTGCTTACGCTATGATTTAGTACAAGCAGTTCGAATAGAAAAGGCTTGAACACTATGTTCAAGCCTTTCTTTTTATTACACTATTTAAACCCAATTATACTGGGTTATTAATATCAACAAAGGTAACCTCAAAACCGTATTGCTCTGCCAACCACTCGCCTAACGCTTTAATACCATAACGCTCAGTGGCATGATGCCCCGCCGAAAAATAATGAATGCCCTGCTCACGCGCCACAAATGTTGTTCGCTCTGAAATTTCCCCAGAAATAAACGCATCCAGTTGATGATCTGCGGCAAGTTGAATGTAATCCTGACCGCCACCAGTACACCAACCTACACTTTCAATCATTTTATCGGCAAAGTCAGGCGCAATATGCAAAGGTTCACGATTGAGCACTTGCGCAATACGCTGCGCAAATTCCGCGCCAGTGACAGGCGATTTTAGACGTCCATACAGCGCGACAGATTGAGCGTGCCCTTCAAGGCCCCCTTCAATCTCAATATCCAACAGCTCAGCTAATTTTGCATTGTTGCCTAGCTCAGGATGAATATCTAAAGGTAGATGGTAGCCATAAAGGTTAATATCATTTTTGATCAGTGCACGAATACGACGCCCTTTCATACCCACTATCGGCTCAGGTTCGCCTTTCCAAAAATAACCGTGATGCACCAACAGTGCATCCGCATTAAGTCGAATAGCTTCATCAATTAACGCTTGGGATGCAGTCACTCCAGTGACTATTTTTTTGATATTTTCAGTCCCCTCTACTTGCAATCCATTCGGCGCACAATCTTTAATTTGTTGGGCACTTAGTTTGTCGTTTAGCAGTGTTTGCAATTTTAAATTGTTCATTTCTATTCCAAATATTTGAAAATGCATCGGATATGTAGCAAGTTAAATAGACCATCCTTGACAGGTTTGTATCTCTAACGGTTTATCTATGCCTAACTATACGGTCAATGCTTCAATTTTAACTCAATTTGCCCAGTGGATTGCAACAACAGCGCCGCTATTTCGAGAAGATGAGATCATTGTGCAGCATTTGCCCTTTCGCAATACAGATACGGCGCAGTTTGCTGACTACTGCAAAAACTCACGGCTGGGCTTTATTTATCAGCACCTTTGTCAGGAACTGTTCCTACAATGCTCAGACTTATCTGTTGAGAAAACAGAATTACAACTAAATGATGCAGGGCGAACCATAGGTGAGCTGGATTTTGTTTTACGCCACCCGCACCAAAATAAGGCTCAGCACTGGGAAGTAGCGATTAAGTTCTACTTGTTGCATGAAGATAAGTGGTACGGGCCTAATGCGAGGGACCGCTTAGATAAAAAGCTGCGTCATATGCTGACTCATCAGTTGCAACATACGCATATGCCGTACTTTGTAGCGCAATACCCGCAGTGGCAATATCTGTCGCAACACCTGTTAATGCAAGGCCGTTTGTATATTAACCCTTTCCAACAACAGACCATTCCTAGCCATTGTGACGACAAAGAGATAAACCCAAGTCAAATCAATGGTTTTTGGTGCTATCAAAAGCAGTTTGCACAAATTGATGAACCGCTCTATCAACTGGACAAAGCGTATTGGGCTATCGGCAAAACCTCATCGTCGCCTCGGATAACAGAAGCCTCGCAAGGCATTTTACATTGTCAAAGTGAATCAGGTCGATTTTGGTTTGTAGTACCAAATGATTGGCCTAATAATCGCTAGTTAATTATTCAAACAGTGATTGCACTTTCTAGCAAACAGCGATTAAAAATAAAGTTAAAACCAATAAAAACAAAGTGTTAGGTGAATAAACTCAATACGCTTTCGGCACAGGCATTCACGCATGTCTCAGGGCGCATATTGAACCTGACCAAGCATAGGAATAAAGTCGGGCTACATTCAAAGCACTGGCTAGTTTATCTAGAAATTCACATGGCACAATTAGTAGAAGCATTGTTCGTTTTTATGCTGATGGTCTGTATTCCTATCTCAATCGTTATTCTGTTTCAGCGAAAAAACGATAAAAAAGCCGCGCGACGCTTATCACGCTGAGCAACTTCTGTGCAAAACTCTATAGCGCGATAGATTCAAACATAAAAAAACCCATTTACCGTTAGGCAATGGGTTTTTATGATTTGAGCGAATGGCTTAATCGTTATTTAAGGCGATTACGGTTATAAACCTGCTGCCTTGAATACTTGATTCACAATCTCTTGCGCTTCAGTTTCAATCAGTTTTAGATGCTCTGCACCTTTGAAGCTCTCACAGTAAATCTTGTAGATTTCTTCTGTGCCAGATGGACGAGCCGCAAACCAACCATTTGCAGTAGTTACTTTCAGACCACCAATTGCAGCGCCATTGCCTGGAGCATGCGTTAGACGAGCGGTAATCGCGTCACCCGCTAACGTATCCGCAGATACCATCTCAGCAGACAGTTTAGTGAGCACGTCTTTTTGTGGGCCGTTTGCTACCGCTTGAATACGGTTGTAGCTAGACTCACCGTGTTTCGCCGCTAACTCGTTGTAGTATTGCTGAGGGTTTTTACCCGTTACTGCGGTAATTTCAGCCGCTAGCAAACACAAGATGATGCCATCTTTATCTGTTGCCCAAGGCGTACCGTCTTTACGTAAGAAAGACGCACCTGCGCTCTCTTCACCGCCGAAGCCAAACTTGCCTTCGTACAGACCGTCTACAAACCATTTAAAGCCAACAGGCACTTCGCATAGTTCGCGACCAAGATCAGCCACAACGCGATCGATAATAGCACTAGAAACCAGTGTTTTACCCACGGCAACTTCTGCGCCCCAACCTTCACGGTGACGATATAAGTAATCGATACACACGGCTAGGAAATGGTTTGGATTCATCAAACCTGCTGGCGTTACAATGCCGTGACGGTCATAGTCAGGGTCGTTACCAAATGCTAGGTCGTAATCGTCTTTCAGCGCCAGTAGACCTGCCATCGCGTAAGGCGAAGAACAATCCATACGTACCACACCGTCTTTATCCAAAGACATGAACTGGAAGCTAGGGTCAATGGCTTCACTCACTAGAGTTAAATCTAGGTCGTATGCTTTTTGAATTTGACGCCAGTAATCAATGCCTGAACCACCTAGTGGATCAACACCGATTTTTAAGTTGGCTTTTTGAATTGCTTGCATGTCAACCACGTTGACCAGATCAGCCACATAAGGAGCCACGAGATCTTTTTCAACGAACAACTCGCTCGCTTTAGCATCCGCAATACCTACACGTTTTACATCCACAAGACCTGCAGCAATGATTGCATTAGCGCGATCTTCAATTGCTTTAGTCAATTCACCTTCCGCAGGGCCACCATGTACTGGGTTGTACTTAATGCCGCCATCTTGCGGTGGGTTATGCGAAGGAGTGATTACGATGCCGTCAGCTTTAGCATCGTTGACTAAGTTATGAGTCAGGATTGCATGAGAGATACCCGGAGTTGGGGTATAGCCTTCATGCTCTTGACAAATAACCTGCACACCATTTGCCACCAACACGTCTACCACAGTAGAAAATGCAGGTTCAGAAAGTGCGTGTGTGTCTTTACCCACGAATAACGGCCCGGTCACTCCGTGACTCGCGCGAACTTCAACAACCGCTTGCGCGATGGCTAAAATATGATTTTCGTTAAAAGTTACCTTGTCAGCACTACCACGATGGCCCGAAGTACCAAATGCAACTTTTTGTGCCGCATTGCCAGCTTCAGGTTGCAACAAATAGTAGTTAGCCACCAACTGAGGGATGTTGTGTAGATCTTCTTGCTGAGCCTTTTGCCCGGCACGAGGATGCATAGCCATTGAGTTGTTCCTTTTATAGTTCTTAAAATCAAAAATACCCACGAACCTGGGGGGATTCTGTGGGTATTATTCCTTGGGATTATATCGAACGTGTGACACGTTCTATTAATTCGGCGGGAAAGGACATTCGTACCATTAACTGTTCAACCATCTGACGTTTACGGCTGGTATTGTTATTGGTGATCACCCAAAACGGTGATCCAGGAATGGCTCTTGGTTTGGTCGTAGTGCCACTTGCCAAGAGTACCGCTTCGTTGTCTGCAAAATAAACACGCTTGCGCCCTTTTACTTGAGTCGCTTCGGCAAATCCGTCTTTATCGATTCTATGCAGCGCAGACAGCATAAACATAAATCTATCAATCGCCTTATCAAGAGAGGCAAATTCATCTGAAATCAATTCGCTGCGGATTTGCTTGATAGGGTCAATGGACTGTGTCGGTTTACCAACGGTGATCGGTGTTGCAGGTCCAGTAGGCTCAGCTTCAGTTACTTCTTGAGCCGCTTCGACTTCTTGTTCTACAGCACCATTCACATCGAGTAAACGTCGTAGAATATCGGATGCACTCTCTCCAATACGTTGGGTTCGGCTCGCGATAAATCTATACAGTTCTTCGTCAACTTCGATGGTTTTCATTCGCTTTTCACAATCTTATTAGTTTAAACTGCTTCAGATTATACCCAGTTATTGAGCAAGTCTCTACGGAAAGAAAAAAGGAAATGGATAAAATGTCGAGCCAGTTGCACTATAAAATCCAAGGTAACGGTAAACCTATGCTTCTGATTCATGGTTTATTTGGCAGTTTAGATAACCTTGGGTTACTTGCGCGCGATCTCAGTCAAGATCATCAAGTGATCAGTGTCGACCTGCGAAACCATGGACGCTCCCCTCATTACCCTGAGCATACTTATGCTGCGCAAGCGGCCGATATCCTCTCTCTTATCGACGATCTTGAGCTTACAGGAGTCACTCTAGTTGGGCACTCGATGGGTGGCAAAGTCGCGATGAAGTTAGCCTCACTAAGGCCGAAGCTCTTTGAGCAATTGATTGTGTTAGATATGGCCCCAGTGGCTTACCATGTTGATCGCCACAGCAATGTATTTGCTGGCATTCAAGAAGTAGCAAAACAAAAACCTAAACTTCGTTCTCAAGCCATGTCACTGCTGGCGCAGCATATTGAGATGGAAGGCGTGAGTCAGTTTTTGAGTAAGTCCCTATATAAAGAGGGAGAGACGTTAAGCTGGCGCTTCAATTACATCGCCTTACAAAATCAATATCAACAGATCATGACATGGGAGACTTTAGCGCCAAATCCAGTCGCTACCTTGTTTATGAAAGGCGCTAATTCCGACTATATTCAAGCCGAACATCAAAGTAGCATCATGCAGCAATTTCCCAATGCTAAAGCGCACATCATTGCTAATACTGGGCATTGGTTGCACGCAGAAAAACCGGACATGGTATTGAGAGTAATTCGCAAGTTTATTGCACAAAATTGAGATTCAAGGGTAAACAGAAGCCGTTAGGTTATGTTATAGTTCCGCGATTGATTAAGCATAAAGGGATGCCATGCTATACGATTACATTAATCAAATTGAATCCATAGGGCTCGATTTGCTGTTTGCTTCCGTATTTATACTTATCGGGTTAGCAATCAAGGATGTTCTAAAGCAGGGCAATGTTCCTCCATTTGGGCGTCGTATCGTATGGTTAGTGCTGTTTCTAGGTTGTGCCGGCTTTGTCACTAAGGGTGTTATACAACTCTCTTGGGAAGGCTCGGGTTTATAATCTATAACGCCAATATAAACGCATCCCATTACATCCAATATAGGTACTGATTCTATGGCAAGTGTAGGTCTCTTCTTCGGCAGTGATACTGGTAATACAGAAGCTGTTGCAAAGATGATTCAAAAACAACTAGGTAAACAACTGGTTCATGTTCAAGATATAGCAAAAAGTAGCAAAGAAGACATTGATAACTTCGATCTGCTACTACTTGGTATCCCTACTTGGTATTACGGTGAATCTCAATGTGATTGGGATGACTTTTTCCCTGAACTAGAAGCAATTGATTTCAGCACTAAACTTGTGGCTATTTTCGGTTGTGGTGACCAAGAAGATTACGCTGAGTACTTCTGTGATGCTATGGGCACGATTCGTGATATCGTAGAAGCGAAAGGCGGTACTATTGTCGGTTACTGGCCTACCGAAGGCTACGAATTTGAAGCCTCTAAAGCATTGGTTGATGATGATCACTTCATCGGCTTGTGTATTGACGAAGATCGTCAACCTGAATTAACCGAAGAGCGTGTTAAAACTTGGGTTGAGCAGATTCATTCTGAAATGTGTCTTGCCGAACTAGAAGACTAAATCGTCTCCATTTTTAAAAGGGGGCCTTGTGCTCCCTTTTTTAGTTTTGCGCGACAATCACTTACAATAAACCCATCAATGGCACATACTGTTCGTGATGGCCTTCCATTTTATAGAGAAAAAGAATACCCACAATTAACACATTGTTTATTGTTGTCTATTCTTTCCATATAATGAACAATTAACAAGCAGCTCAAATTTTTAAAGGAATATACATGCCAGATAACAACAAAGCCCTAAAAGAAGCTGGATTAAAAGTCACTTTACCCCGCTTAAAAATTTTAGAGCTCCTGCAACAACCGGGTTGTCAGCACATCAGTGCGGAAGAGCTGTATAAGAAACTTATCGATATAGGTGAGGAAATTGGGCTAGCAACCGTTTACCGAGTATTAAACCAATTTGATGATGCAGGCATTGTCACTCGCCATCATTTTGAAGGCGGAAAATCTGTATTTGAACTTGCAACTCAACACCACCATGACCATCTTGTTTGTCTTGACTGTGGTGCGGTTATCGAGTTTAACGACGAAGTGATTGAACAACGTCAGCATGAAATTGCTAAAAAATACAACATCAACCTAACCAACCATAGCTTATACTTATACGGTCGCTGTGCTTCAGGTGATTGTAAGACAAATCCTAACGCACACAGTTAATCTGATACAAAAAAGGGTTTTATGTCATTCAGCAAAAATGGATTTACGCTGATTGAGCTAGCCGTCGTTATTGTTATTCTTGCGGTGCTGACTGTTATAGCAGCGCCGCGATTTCTCAATCTCAATGCTGATGCTAGAGAATCAATGTTACGTGGTGTTGCCGCTGAGATGCAACAGGCCATCAATTTCGGACACCAAAAGTGGGCGATTGAAGGTAGAGCTAATCAGCCACAAATTGATCTTCCAAACTACGCCAATGGCGAGGTGGATTTCAATGAAGTGGGCTTTCCTATTGGCACTACCAAACAGGCTGTGTTTAGAGCACCTTATAACATAGGCAGTGGTGAAGTAGCATGTTCACTATTGTTTGATGCCATTCTCGTCACCTCTCTCACCGCTACCCGAAGCTATAATCAGGCCGATAACTTTGACTTTGTTGCCCGCCGAACCAGTAGCGATCTCACCGGTGAAAATGCCGGTCCCTATCAGACCAAATGTCATTACATTTATACTAAAGATGGCTTTGATAGAGATCCTGAGGTTGCCACGCATGTGATTTGGTATAACTCGCGCACCGGTAGCGTCTATTACGTTAACAACGGATAAAACACACTCCCTACCCTACTTTTACACTCAAGCTTGGCTAACACGCATAAATCGCTTAGAAGCAAATTGCGCCATGTGCGGAGCTAATAACACCACCATCAACAAACGTACAATCTGCATACTCATCACAAAGCCTAGGTTGACTTGGGTATGGCTTGACAGCGCTATCGCAGTAACTGCATCTAACCCTCCAGGAGTCGTTGCCAGATAAGCGGTTAAAGGGCTCACATGGAACACCTGCACCAACAGCACTGCCACCAAACCGCATAATGAGATTAATCCCAGGATAGACAATAGAATTTTAGGTAGCGCAAACAAGGCTTGTTTGACTATCTCAGGGCTAAATCTCATACCGATACTCACGCCAAGCACTAAATATGCGATATCCAATATCCATTCAGGCACTTCAAGTACCGCAACGCCGGAGTTAACACAAAAGGCACTGACAAATATCGACACCAGAAAACAGCCGGCGGGCAAACGTGATTTCACGCCAAGATAAGAGGTCGCCACAATAATAAACAGCGTTTCCAGCACCGCCAACAATGGATGTGGATCTAGCCAGTGCTGTATATGTAATTGAGTGGATTGAGCCGCGCCAATCGCTAAAAAATGCGCAACGGTAGCCGCCAGTAAGCTCACCATAACCACGCGCAAATACTGCATGAACGCGACTAAGCTGGGGTCATTACCATAAGACTCCGCCATCACTACCATAGCGGATGCACCGCCCGGGGCGCACCCCCATATAGCTGTACTGCCCGGTAAAATGCGTAACTTAGCTAGGCTATACCCCATCAACTGACAGGCTAATAGCACCACCAGCGCCACCCCAACAAAGATCCACCAAATAGACAAAAACGGCTTTAAGATACTTAAATCCAACACTCGACCTGCCATCAACCCAATCACAGATTGAATCAGGTAAATGGCCGATTTTGGCGTCTTCACTGAGCATTTATAAAAGCTAAATACAATAGCGGCTAACATTGGGCCCAGTAAGGTAGCCGCCGGGATATGCACGCTATCAAACAGAACGCCAGCTAATAAGCATGCGCTATACACAAATAAAGCTCGAAATGAAAACATAAAAAATGCCAGTCAGAGAAACTGACTGGCATTTTACCTATTGCTTATCGCGAATGGTTAAATATTAACGCAATGTAATTTTGTAACTAACTCACTTTAGCCCAAGTATCACGTAAACCAACGGTGCGGTTAAATACCAATGCCTCAGCTGTGCTGTCTTTGCTATCGATACAGAAGTAACCCGTACGTTCAAACTGATAACCTGCATCTGCAGCTGCGCTCACTAAGCTTGGCTCAACAAAGCCTTGTTTAGTAGTTAAAGACTCAGGGTTAATCACTGCTTTAAAGTCTTCTGCTGCCGCAGGGTTTGGCACAGTAAATAAACGGTCGTATAAACGAATCTCAGCAGGTACACCTTTACTTGCTGATACCCAATGGATAACGCCTTTAACTTTACGGCCATCGGCTGGGTTTTTACCTAATGTCTCATCATCGTAAGTACAGAAGATAGTGGTGATGTTACCTTGCTCATCTTTTTCGATGCGCTCAGCTTTAATCACGTACGCGCCGCGTAGACGAACTTCTTTACCAAGCACTAAGCGCTTGTACTTTTTGTTGGCTTCTTCGCGGAAATCATCGGCTTCAATCCATACTTCGCGAGTAAATGGTACTTCACGATTACCCATTTCAGGTTTATTTGGATGATTTGCCACGGTCAGTGTTTCGACCTGATCTTCAGGGAAGTTTTCAATCACTACTTTAACTGGCTCAAGAACAGCCATTGCACGAGGTGCGTTTTCGTTAAGGTCGTCACGAACACAAGACTCTAAAGAACCAAATTCAATCATGTTCTCTTGTTTTGTTACGCCGATACGTTTACAAAATTCACGAATAGAAGCCGGAGTAAAGCCACGACGACGCAAACCAGAAATAGTCGGCATACGTGGATCATCCCAGCCGTTAACCAAGTTTTCAGACACAAGTTGGCTTAGCTTACGCTTAGACATAACTGTGTATTCAAGGTTAAGGCGGCTGAACTCATACTGATGTGGTTGAGTTTCGATAGTGATGTTTTCCAACACCCAATCGTATAGACGACGGTTGTCTTGGAACTCAAGTGTACACAATGAGTGAGTAATGCCTTCTAGCGCATCCGAAATACAATGCGTGAAGTCGTACATTGGGTAAATACACCATTTGTCACCGGTTTGATGATGGTGAGCAAAACGCACACGATACAAAACAGGATCGCGCATCACCATAAATGATGAGCTCATGTCGATCTTAGCACGCAGACAAGCCGCACCTTCAGCAAAGCCACCGGCACGCATTTTTTCAAACAATGCTAAGTTTTCTTCTACTGAGCGAGTACGGTATGGGCTTTCTTTGCCTGGAGCGGTCAAAGTGCCACGGTATTCACGAATTTCGTCAGCACTTAGCTCTTCTACGTACGCTAAGCCTTTATTAATCAGTTCAATGGCATACGCATGCAACTGATCAAAGTAGTTAGATGAATAACAAATCTCACCAGACCAATCAAAGCCTAACCACTGCACGTCGCTTTTGATTGAGTCAACGTATTCAATGTCTTCTTTTTCAGGGTTAGTATCATCAAAGCGCAAGTTACACTGACCTTGATAATCTTGAGCAATACCAAAGTTTAGACAGATCGATTTAGCGTGCCCGATATGCAGGTAGCCGTTTGGCTCTGGCGGGAAACGAGTATGCACGCTGCTGTGTTTACCATCCGCGATATCTTTATCGATAATCTGACGGATAAAATTCGATGGTCGAGCCTCAGCTTCACTCATCTATAGCACCTCATGGTTCAATTTTGCAAAAGTATTCTATGACCTTACATTGTATTCGCCTCATTGATGAAATCTAGATGTTTATGTTCTAAAAAGTAAAAAAAATGCCTCCCGAAGGAGGCATAAGGACAATAATTAACTGTTATTGAATTAAGATGGAAGCTCTACTGCTGTTAAGTCAGCATCTACAGGGATTTGTTTCATTTCGCCTGCAACGATTTCAGCTAGAGGACCTAGGATAACTTGAACGTTATTTGAACCTAGTTTCACCACGCCCATCGCACCTAAATCTTTCAACGTTTTCTCGTTTACAACATTGGTATCGTTCAATGTTAGACGTAGACGAGTAATACAAGCATCGATAGATGAAATGTTGCTGTGACCACCTAGTGCTTTTAGGTACTGTTTTGCAAGCTCAGAAGAGTTTGAAGAACCAGTTACTGTTGATGCTTCACCTTCGTCATCTTCGCGGCCTGGAGTTTTAAGACCAAACTTAACGATAACGGTGCGGAACACTGCGTAGTAAATACCGAAGAACGCGACACCTTGTAGGATAAGCATGTACCAATCTTTCGCCAGAGGGTTACGGCTAGAAAGAACCATATCCACAAGACCTGCCGAGAAACCAAAGCCTGCAATCCACTGCATTTGTGCTGCGATGAATACAGAGATACCTGTTAGTGCTGCGTGCAGAACGTATAGGCCTGGTGCTAAGAACATGAATGAGAATTCTAGTGGCTCAGTCACACCGGTGAAGAAAGATGCAAAGCCCGCTGCAATCATGATAGATGCAACTTTCTCTTTATGCTTAGACTTAGAAGTGTGGTAGATAGCCAGTGCTGCGCCCGGTAGACCAAACATCATGATTGGGAAGAAACCTGCTTGGTACATACCTGTAACACCTAGTGTTGCAGTACCTTCAGCAATAGATTTCGCGCCGCCTAGGAAGTTAGGGATATCGTTAATACCTGCAACGTCAAACCAGAATACTGAGTTCAATGCGTGGTGTAGACCGATTGGAATAAGTAGACGGTTAAAGAATGCGTAGATACCAGCACCTACAGAACCCATGTCTTGAATAGACTCACCGAAGTGTACAAGGCCACCGTAGATTGCAGGCCATACGTACATAAGTACGAATGCCATTACAATACCAGCAAATGAAGTCAAGATAGGAACTAAACGCTTACCAGAGAAGAACGCCAACGCTTTGTGGAGTTCAACGGTAGAGAAGCGGTTATAGATTTCAGCAGAGATAATACCCACAAGGATACCGACAAACTGGTTTTGGATTTTACCAAATGCTGCAGGAACTGCGTCGCCGCTGATCCCTTGAATCTGAGCCACTGCTCCAGGTGATAGTAGTGTAGTTACAACATACATCATAACTAAGCCAGAAAGTGCCGCGGCACCGTCTTTGTCTTTTGACATACCGTAAGCAACACCAACGGCGAATAGCCACGACATGTTATCAATGATTGCTGCACCGGCTTTGATAAGGAAGCCAGCCAGTGGGCTGTTACCACCCCAACCGGTTGGATCAATCCAATAACCAATACCCATTAAGATTGCTGCTGCTGGTAGGGTAGCAACTGGCACCATCAGTGCCTTACCTACCTTTTGTAAATATCCAAGAATGTTCACGTTACTTCTCCTCCTGAGGAACCTATTAAAACTTTTTTTAGTAAATTAATTTAGTCCTCTTCATCTTAAAGAGATAATTTTGCGTCGCAAATTAAAACCCTATAAAGTGTGACCAGTGTCATATGAAAGCGGAGACCTAAACGGATTTTGTTACCTAGATCATAAAACTTATTTCACTATATAAAATAACTGTTTTTTTCAGTATACTCATTTCAATTAAATAAAATTGAATCTCAATTAGGTGTTCTTTCGAGGCTTATCCGAGACAAATTGAGTGTCAGACTAAAAGCGAGCGACAAAAAACATATTGTCAATGCAATCAAAGAGTTTAGTCCTACACTATGTATAAAGTTATTGATAAGTTTTCACTAGACAAGTGCTGTTGCAAGCACACAGAAGGCCTATGAACTGTTTTACGAATTAGAAGCACATAACATCAAACATTTTTATCAGGAGATGCAATCATGTATGCATTAACGAACTGTACCGTATATACCGGTAGTGACATCTTATACAACCACGCTGTCGTCATAGAAAACGACCGCATTAAAACCGTTTGCTTAGAGCAAGATGTCGATCAAGGCATCGAACGAATTGATCTTAACGGTGCCAACTTAAGCCCTGGCTTTATTGATGTGCAGTTAAACGGTTGTGGTGGTGTGATGCTCAATGACGCAATCTCTCCTGAAACGCTACAAACCATGCACAACGCAAACCTAAAATCTGGATGCACAAGCTTTTTGCCGACCCTGATTACCTCTTCAGATGAAAATATGCGCTCTGCTATTGAAGCTCAAAAACAATTTCAAGAGCAAAATGCCCATCAATCTTTAGGTTTGCACCTAGAAGGCCCATACCTAAACGTTGCTCGAAAAGGCATTCATACCGAATCTTTCATTCGCCAATCTGACGATGAGATGATTGATTTTATCTGCCAGCATGCTGATATGGTGGTCAAAGTAACCTTAGCACCTGAGCAAAATAACCCAGAGCACATCACGCGCCTAACTGAAGCTGGCATTGTAGTCTCTATCGGACACACAGCAGCAACCTATCAACAAGCAAGAGATAGCTTTGAGCACGGTATTACCTTTGCCACTCACCTATTTAATGCAATGACACCAGTTACGGTTCGTGAACCGGGCGTTGTCGGCGCTATTTTTGATACTCCAGATGTATACGCGGGCATTATTGTTGATGGACACCACGTCAACTACGCTAATATTCGCATGGCGAAAAAACTGAAAGGTGACAAATTAGTTTTGGTGACTGATGCCACTGCACCTGCTGGCGCGGAGATGGACCAATTTAATTTTGTAGGCAACACAGTGTATGTTCGTGACGGCATGTGTGTTGGCGCAGATGGCACTTTAGGTGGCTCGGCTCTAACTATGATTGAAGCGGTTGAGAACTGTGTGAAGCACGCTGGATTCGCTTTAGATGAAACTTTACGTATGGCAACGCTATATCCTGCTAGAGCAATTGGCCTAGATCATAAGCTAGGACGTATAAAAACTGGTATGATAGCAAACCTTACAATTTTTAATCGCAACTTTGACGTTGAAGGGACCGTAGTAAACGGTCAATTTACAAAAGGATAGTTATGACAGGCGGACAAATTGGCAACGTTGACCTTGTAAAACAGCTGAATAGTGCAGCTGTTTATCGTCTAATCGACCAACAAGGGCCTATTTCTCGAATTCAGATCGCCGAATTGAGCCATTTAGCACCAGCAAGTGTTACTAAGATCACTCGACAATTATTAGAGTATAACTTCGTACAAGAAGTTGCCCAGCAAGCCTCTACAGGTGGCAGGCGGGCGATCTCATTAACCACTCAGGTGACTCAATTTCATTCTATCGCGGTTCGAGTTGGTAGGGATTACATTCAATTGTCCTTGCATGATTTGAGTGGTGAGGTTCTGACCAAAGCAGAATCTTCCATTCAATACAGCAACCAAGAGCAATTAGTTGGTCAACTTATTGATAAGATCAAACTATTCAAGGCAAGCCTTGAAGGTTCCGACTACAACCTAATTGCTATCGGTGTCACTTTGCCCGGCCTAGTAAACCCTGATGAAGGTGAAGTGCAGTACATGCCGAACACCAAAATCGACCACCTACCTTTAGGTAAAATTCTACAAGAGCAGTTCCAACTCGAATGCTTTGTCGGTAATGACATTCGCGCCATGGCACTAGCAGAACATTACTTTGGCGCTACGCGCGATTGTATGGACTCAGTACTGATCAGTGTGCACCGAGGTACTGGCTCCGGTATTATGGCAGGCGGACAAGTCTTCCTAGGTTCAAATCGAAATGTCGGAGAAATTGGGCATATTCAAATTGATCCGCTCGGCGAGCAATGTCAGTGTGGCAACTTTGGTTGTTTAGAAACTGTTGCTGCCAACCCAGCCATCATCAAAGGTGTTAAAACTCGCCTAGCAAGAGGCTATAATTCTACCCTCTCTGATGAACCGAACATTACGATAAAAACCATTTGTGATCATGCACTTCTTGGCGATGCACTGGCTACACAGAGCATTGTTCGTGTTGGTGTTCAACTGGGTAAAGCCATTGCAATTGTAATAAACCTATTTAATCCGCAAAAAATCGTTTTAGCAGGTGATATTACGGCAGCAAAAGAGTTATTATTCCCTGCAATTCAAAGGAATGTGAACAGCCAATCGTTAACAGCGTTTCATAAAGACCTACCTATTGTTTCATCTGAACTCGATCAGTTCCCAACTATGGGTGCTTTTGCAATGGTAAAACGTGCGATGTTAAACGGTATGTTGCTACAAAAATTAATGGATTCAGCAGACTCGTTTGCGGTTGGGCGGTTGCTGACCCTCAACCACTTCGAGACTGCATAAAATGGACATAATGCTCATCTGTGGCGCTTTTTTAGCTGGATTTATCGCCCAAAGATGTAACCTTCCCCCTTTAGTCGGCTTTTTACTGGCCGGTTTTACCCTCAATGCCTTTGGTTTTGAAAGCAACAACGCTATCAGCGAAATCGCTGATCTCGGCGTCACCCTACTGCTATTTACTATCGGTTTGAAACTGGACGTCAAAGTTCTGCTCTCTAAAGAGATTTGGGGAGGTGCTACGCTACACAATGTTGCCTCAACCGCTTTCTTTAGCTTATGTCTATTTGGACTGCAAGCGATTGGTGTAAGCCTGTTTGCCGACATGCCCTTTTCTCAACTGGTCATTTTAGGCTTTGCACTGTCATTCTCTAGTACCGTATTTGCCATAAAAGCACTACAAGATAACGGCGAAATCAACTCCACCTACGGAACTATGGCGATTGGTATCTTAGTCATGCAAGATATTTTTGCGGTGGCCTTTCTTACTGTATCAACGGGGAAGATCCCTGAATGGTATGCCATTTTCTTATTTGCTCTGCCTTTGGTTCGCCCGCTATTTTACAAAGTATTAGATAAAGTCGGACACGGTGAGCTACTGGTTCTATGTGGCATCTTTTTTGCGCTAGTGGTTGGCGCAGGGTTATTCGAGCTCGTCGGTGTTAAAGGCGATTTAGGTGCATTGATACTTGGTATGTTGCTAGCCGGTCACTCAAAGGCATCAGAGCTATCTAAGTCTTTGTTTAATTTAAAAGAAATGTTTTTAGTTTGTTTCTTCTTAAACATAGGTCTTTCTGAACAACCGACCATGGCTGGGTTAATCCTCGCCCTAGTATTCATGCTACTGCTACCGGCGAAAGGGCTTTTATACTACGTCATCTTAGACAGATTCAAATTTCGCATTCGCACCTCACTACTCACCTCTTTAACTCTATTTAACTACAGTGAATTTGGCTTGATTGTTGGCGGACTGGCTTATAAAGAAGGTTGGATTTCTGGAGACATCATGGTTTCTATCGCACTTGCAGTTTCTATCTCCTTTGTTTTAGCCGCACCGTTAAACCGCTTTAGTAATAGTATTTATCGCCGCAGCGCGACTTGGCTTAAAGAACACAGTGATAGCAAGATTCATATTCGAGATCAGGCTATCAACATCGGACAATCACAAATCTTAGTGCTCGGGATGGGGCGTATAGGAACTGGCGCCTATGATGAACTCAGCGAACGCCATGGTGATATCTGTCTTGGCATAGAAATACGCAATGACACATCCGAGCATCACGCAAAGCATCAACGAAACATTCTCTGTGGTGACGTGACAGATTCCGATTTTTGGGAAAAAGTGCAGAATTTAGAACAAATTAAGTTGATATTACTCGCTATTCCAAACAATAAAGGTAACCGCTACGCGTTAGAACAATTAAGGCTAAGGGGTTATACGGGCAAAATAGCGGCGATTGCGGAATATCAAGATCAGGTGGATCAATTCATAGAGTTAGGGGCAGATGCTGCGTTTAATATCTATCGAGAAGCAGGCAGTGGTTTTGCTCGTCATGTATGTGACACTTTATCGCCTCAATTTGCATCTAAAAATAATTTGAAACAGTGATACCGACTACGAAAAGTATGCAACATAACACGGAAATTATGCTCGATAGCAAAGTAATATGTTTAATAAGTCATTATTATATAATAAAAAATTACAATACAACCATCGAACATAGTAACTGTTAGGATGATAAGCTATTGGTATTGGATACTTCAAATACCTAGCTTTCCTTATTGGCTTAGAGCTTAATTTCCTACACTTTAAATATGGGATAAGCTCTTAGTCGCAATACCATTATCGAGAAAAAATGGACAAAGTCACCAGCACTCTCTCAAACTTACAGCTAATTCAGTTTCAAAACTTTATCACGACCTATAATCGTAAACAGTTAAGAATATGGCTACCTATTATCGCCCTGTGTTTATTTTCATTTGGGTTAGTTATGCCATTGTGGAGCCCAAGCAGTGCTTTGCTTAATTCTGCTACCGATGTACAGCACTTTCGTGATTACTTGCTGTTTTTTGGCCCGCTGACATGTTTATTAATTTGGTTTTATATACCTCGACTGCCCGTTAACAACAGTTTCAACATCCTGTATCTGTTTTTAACCACTTGTATTCTAACCATTTTCCATGCTGCATTAATTAGCCATTCGTACACCCTTGCGCCTATTTCCGTCATTATGATCACCGCTTTAGTGAAAGTCACCATACTCAAAAGTCGCGAGATCGCCATTATTTACGGCAGTAGTATTGTCTGCGGCTGTGCCTTTGTCATGTGGCATCAAGAGCGCACTGATATCCTAAGTGTACATTTACTGATTTCAAACTTAATCATCATTACTTGGTTGCTCTACTTAGGCAAAGACCACTATTCATCTCAAACTCTTACCTTTATACACAATCAACAGCAAAGTAAGGCAAAAAAACAAATCACCTTGCAATTAATGGAGCTAGAAGCACAAAAAGTACAACTTAAAGTGTTACTTGGACGAGATACTCTAACCGGTTTGTATAATCGTCGTTACTTTGATCAACAGCTTATCGAAGAAATTCAGCGTGCTACTCGCGCTCAATCACCACTAGGGTTACTGGTCATAGACATCGATCATTTTAAAATGGTCAATGACACACTAGGCCATCAAATCGGTGATAAATACTTAAAGAAAATCGCTATTGCCCTAAACCAAACCTGCCGCCGAGAAATAGATACCGTAGCTCGATTTGGCGGAGAAGAGTTTGTTATTCTGTTACCTAACACTGACACCAAGGGCTTGACCCTTCTTTGCAACAGGTTGCTGCAAGCGGTGGCTGAACTCAATATCCCCCACCCTAGCCAACCTAAATTGAGTATCAGCATTGGTGGTTGCCAATTTGATGAAACCACAATGAATAGTGCCCAATTTTTTGAAAATGCCGACCAAGCGTTATATCAAGTGAAAACTTCTGGACGTAACAACTTTATGATCCATACTAGTTAACTGGTCTTTTTTGCACCATTGATTAGAAACCATTTGCCAAATAATCACATTAATTAAACGCCATCTAATCAAGAGTGGCTTTTACTATCTAAATGTCGATTTGTGGGTTGATTTTTTTACAAACAATGGCAAATTGAACTTATATAAAGTGAATTTTTTTAAGGAAGAATTATGTGCTCGGTATTTGGTATCCTCGACATAAAAAGTGATGCGGACAAGCTACGTCCAGTGGCGTTAGAAATGTCGAAGAAACTTCGTCACCGCGGACCAGACTGGTCTGGTATTTACTCATCAGAAAAAGCCATTTTGGCACACGAGCGTTTAGCTATCGTTGGTCTTAACAGCGGTGCACAGCCTCTCTATAGCCCAGATAAAAAATTAGTGCTGGCAGTAAATGGTGAGATTTACAACCATAAAGAAATCCGAGCTCGTTATGAAGGAAAGTACGAGTTTCAAACTGATTCAGATTGTGAAGTCATCCTAGCCCTATACCAAGACATGGGTGCTGACCTGCTAGAAGAACTGAACGGCATCTTTGCTTTTGTTCTTTATGATGAAGAAAAAGACACTTACCTTATCGGCCGTGATCATATCGGTATTATTCCGCTATACCAAGGTCATGATGAGCACGGTAACTTCTATGTGGCTTCAGAAATGAAAGCGCTAGTCCCAGTATGTAAAACCGTGAGTGAATTCCCTCCTGGTAGCTACCTTGAATCAGGCGCAGCAGAAGCCACTCGCTACTACATCCGTGACTGGAATGAATATGCTGCAGTACAAGGTAACTCCACCAGCAAAGAAGAGCTGACAGAGGCTTTAGAAGCAGCGGTTAAACGTCAATTAATGACAGACGTACCTTACGGTGTATTGCTTTCTGGCGGTTTAGACTCATCTATCACATCAGCAGTGGCAAAACGTTTTGCAGCCATGCGTGTGGAAGATGACAGCCAATCAGAAGCATGGTGGCCACAGCTACACTCATTTGCAGTGGGCCTAGAAGGCGCACCTGATCTGAAAGCCGCTCGTGAAGTTGCCGACCAAATTGGCACTGTTCACCATGAAATGACCTACACCATTCAAGAAGGTCTAGACGCTATTCGTGACGTGATTTATCACATTGAAACCTACGATGTCACTACTATCCGTGCTTCTACGCCTATGTTCTTAATGGGCCGTAAAATCAAAGCGATGGGTATTAAAATGGTACTGTCTGGTGAAGGTGCTGATGAAATATTTGGTGGCTACTTGTACTTCCATAAAGCGCCAAATGCTCAAGAATTCCATGAAGAAACCGTTCGTAAACTACTTGCATTGAACATGTTTGACTGTGCTCGTGCCAACAAATCTTTGGCAGCATGGGGCGTAGAAGGTCGCGTACCTTTCCTAGACAAAGAGTTTATTGACGTAGCAATGCGCTTAAACCCTAAAGATAAAATGTGTGGCAACGGTAAGATGGAAAAACACATCTTGCGTGAGTGTTTCGAACATTACCTGCCAGAAGCTATTGCTTGGCGTCAAAAAGAGCAATTCTCTGACGGCGTTGGCTACAGCTGGATTGATACACTACGTGAAGTGGCTGAAGCTAAAATTACCGATAAGCAAATGGAAACCGCAAGCTTCCGTTTCCCGTACAACACGCCGACGACCAAAGAAGGCTATGTGTATCGTGAAATTTTTGAAGAACTATTCCCTCTTCCATCGGCGGCTGAATGTGTTCCTGGTGGTCCATCGGTGGCTTGTTCATCAGCAAAAGCGATTGAGTGGGATGAATCATTCAAAAACAATGCCGATCCTTCAGGTCGCGCTGTGAAATCAATCCATAACGAAGCCTATTAATTCTGGCTGAACACAGACACAATTAAATGTAAAAGGGGCGCTAACATTAGCGCCCCTTTTTAATGCCTGTCTCGGCTGTTGTCTTGTATGGAAGTCGGATTACAGATTAAGATCGGTATTATCAACTTTTACCGCAACTTGCTTATTGATCATAGTAATCAATAGTATCGAGCGAGTTTCACCGTCTGCCTCATGATAAATCGCATCAATTCCTGAAAATTGACCTGAGGTAATTTCAATCTTGTCTCCAACATTTGGCGCATTATATTGCACCACATCTGAGACTTCTTCTTGCTGTTTTAAAGTATAGACAAGATCGCCTTGCAGCTCAGTTGGGTATGCCCCAGTACGGATAAAATCAGCCACACCACGAGTTGAACGCACTGTGGTAAATGAAGGGCCTTGCTCATAATCAAAGCGCACAAACATGTAGCTTGGGAACAAAGGCTCAACCTTTTGTTGACGTTTACCGCGCACTAATTTTTCTGTTACCAGCTTCGGGTAATAAACCTCTACACCTTGGTTTTCCAAGTGCGCTTGGGCCCGCTGTTGATCACCACGTTTACAATACAACAAATACCAACGTTTCATGATCGTTACCTCAAAACCTAAATACTGTTCTGCACCGATACTTGGTGGTCGCAGATTACTGTATTTATATTATCAGTTCGTTCAGAAAGTTAAAAATAAACCAAGCGTAAGTGTTCACTAACCACGCAATATTTGTGCGTTAACTAAGCTCGCCATTAAATCTATGTGGGCATCATCGTCATTTAAACAAGCAACGTAGTTAAATTGTTCACCCCCTGCATCCTTAAATATCTGGCAACACTCTTCTGAGATTTCTTCTAATGTCTCTAAGCAATCAACCGAAAATGCTGGAGCCATGATGGTTAAATTTTTAATCCCTTTGTTAGGCAAAGCTTGCAGTGTTTTATCCGTATAAGGTTGTAACCACTCTTCACGGCCAAAACGCGATTGATAGGTCATGCCAATCTTACTGGAATCTAACTGCAGTTCTTTGGCGAGCAAATCCGTTGTCGCTTGGCAATGCAGCGGATAGATATCGCCATTGTCAGCGTAACGCTTAGGAATGCCGTGATACGAACAAAGCAGGTACTCACTTTGCCCTTGCTGTTGCCAAGCACTGCGAACCGAATCGGCTAACGCTTTTATGTATAAAGGATGATCGTGATAGTCGCCGATGACAGTAAAAGAAGGCACTACGGTCATCTGCTTAAAAGCTTTGCCCAGACCATCTACCACTGCCGCTGTTGTTGTCGCAGAATATTGAGGATATAAAGGAAGTACGATAACTTTTTCGACGCCTTGTTTTATTAAAGACTGCATGCCGTCAAGTAGACTTGGATTGCCATAGGTCATACCCAACTCAACCGGAATATTCAGCTTTTGCTTGAGTTTATCGGCTTGTCTAGTGGAGTACACCATCAAAGGTGAACCCTCATCCATCCATACACTCTGATAGAGTTTAGCGACTTTAGGCGCCCGTATTGGCAGTATCACACCATGCAGTAAAGGACACCACAACCAGCGGGTCATATCGACCACTCGCTTATCATGTAAAAATTGACTTAAGAAGCGCTTTACCGCTTTGGGCGTTGCTTGGTCTGGTGTTCCTAGATTAACTAATAACACACCTGTTTTACGTTGATATTCCATAAGATCCTGATATTTAAGCAATAAAAAGGACGACCAGAGGTCGTCCTTATAGTATCTAAATTTGCGTATCAATAAGCAATAATTAAGATAGTGCTTTTTCGATGTCAGCGCTCACTTCTGCAACTTGCTTAGTACCATCAAATTTAAGGTACTGAGTTTTGCCAGCTTCTGCTTCTTTACCGTAGTATTGAACAAGTGGTGCAGTTTGAGAATGGTATACACCTAAACGAGCACGAACGGTTTCTTCTTTGTCGTCATCACGAACAACTAGCGCTTCACCTGTTACGTCATCTTTGCCTTCTTCTTTAGGCGGATTAAAAGTAACGTGGTAAGTACGACCTGATGGAAGGTGAGCACGACGGCCCGCCATACGCTCAACGATCACATCGTCAGCAACATCAAATTCGATAACGTAATCAACAGCAACACCCATTTCTTTTAGGCCGTCAGCCTGTGGAATAGTGCGTGGGAAGCCATCAAGTAGGAAGCCTTTTTCACAATCATCTTGTGCAATACGCTCATTGATAAGACCAAGAATGATGTCATCAGACACCAATTGACCAGCATCAATAACATCTTTAGCTTTTTTGCCTAGCTCAGTGCCCGCTTTGATAGCAGCACGTAGCATGTCACCAGTAGAAATTTGTGGGATACCGTATTTTTCCATGATGAACTGAGCCTGAGTACCTTTACCAGCACCAGGAGCACCCAAAAGAATGATGCGCATTGTTTTTCCTCTTTAATGTTCTTCTTTTATACCGAAGCTCACAAACTTAAAGCAACCAGTAACTAACTGATTTTAATGAAAGTTTCGGTATAACTCTGTTTTTAATAACGATTGAGCCCAGAATATTATCACAATTCTGAGCTCAATGTTTAGCTTTGAGTTTATTGACCCTATTGCTTATTTAACCAATAGTTTGTTCACGGCACTCAAGAACTGGCTTGGATCCTCTAAAGAACCGCGTTCAGCAAGCATTGCTTGACCTAATAACAGCTCAACCCAACGACCAAATTCGATGTCATCAGCAGTGTCTGCCATTTGTGTTACTAAATCATGCTCTGGGTTAAGTTCCAGAATGTACTTCACTTCAGGAGCGGCTTGACCCGCAGCTTCTAGAAGTTTCGCCATCTGTGTACCCATTTCCATATCGTCAGTGACCACAACGGCTGGAGTATTGGCCAGTTTAAAGGTAGTGCGAACTTCTTTCACACGATCGCCAAGGTACTCTTTAGTACGCTCAACAACAGATTTAAACTCTTCTTCTGTTTCTTTGTGTTTTTCTTTTTCTTGCTCATCTTCAAACTGGCTTAAATCTAGACCGGCTTTAGTGATGGATTGGAACTGTTTGCCATCAAACTCAGTGAGGTAGTTCATTAGCCATTCATCGATGCGATCGTACATCAATACAACCTCAATGCCTTTTGCTTTAAATTGCTCAAGGTGTGGGCTGTTTTTCGCTGCCGCATAGCTATCAGCCGTTAGATAATAAATCTTATCTTGGCCTTCTTTCATACGTTCAACGTAGCTTGCAAGGCTCACTGACTGCTCACTGCTTGCCACTTCCGTTGAAGCAAAGCGCAATAGACCGGCTACTTTTTCTTTATTAGCGAAATCTTCAGCAGGACCTTCTTTTAGCACTAAGCCAAACTCTTTCCAGAAAGACAGGTATTTTTCATCGTCTTTCTTAGCCAGTTTTTCTAGCATAGTGAGCACGCGTTTTGTACACGCACTGCGTAGCGACTGGGTCACTTTATTGTCTTGTAGAATTTCACGTGACACGTTCAATGGCAGATCGTTTGAATCAATCAAGCCTTTTACAAAGCGCAGGTAAGACGGCATAAACTGCTCGGCGTCATCCATGATGAATACGCGCTGAACATACAGTTTTAAACCGCTCTTATGATCACGATTCATCATATCCCAAGGGGCTTTCGCTGGGACGTATAGCAAACTAGTGTAGTCGTTCTTACCTTCTACTTTATTGTGTCCCCACAATAGAGGATCAGCAAAATCGTTAGAGATATGTTTGTAAAACTCTGTGTACTCTTCATCTTTTATTTCAGACTTAGCACGCGTCCATAGTGCTTGCGCTTTGTTGATCTGCTCCCACTTAGTTTCGCCAGTTTCTTTGCCTTCGTCGTCAGTCACTTTAGTCAGGATAGAAACAGGAATACCAATATGGTCAGAGTACTTGCTGATAACATCACGTAAACGCCACTCAGATAAGAACTCTTTGCCTTCTTCACGCATGTGCAAAATGATTTCTGTACCACGAGACTCTTTAGTGATGTCTTCGATGGTGTAATCACCCTCACCCGCAGAATGCCACTGCACACCTTGATCTGCTGCAAGACCTGCAGCGCGAGTGCGCACGGTTACCGCATCTGCCACGATAAATGCCGAATAAAAACCAACACCGAATTGACCGATGAGTTGAGAATCTTTTGATTGGTCTTCTGATAGCTTAGAGAAAAACTCTGCAGTGCCGGATTTAGCAATGGTACCTAAGTGTTCGATTACGTCGTCACGGCTCATACCAATACCGTTGTCCGATACTGTGATGGTGTTGGTCTTCTCATCAAAAGAGAGTTTAACGCCTAGGTCGGCTTCACCTTGATACAAATCAGGCTGAGATAAAGCCTGAAAACGAAGCTTATCGGATGCATCGGATGCATTTGAAATAAGCTCACGCAGGAAAATTTCTTTGTTTGAATAAAGTGAGTGAATCATAAGGTGCAGAAGTTGTTTAACTTCAGATTGAAAACCTCGTGTTTCTTTATTCGCTGACACAGTTTCGCTCATTTTAACTCCATGGGTTTTATGTTACTCATATGCGCACCAAGGCGCACATGCCTTTATGTGATACCTATGAAGAATAAATAAGGGTCATAAGTGCAATTTCAAGGTCGATTGCGACAAAAAAACTGCTTTTTAGATAAAATTTTATTATGCTATGCCTGTCATTCGCTACAAAACAGCGATTCATCTCACACTGCATCGAGAATGAGTGTGACGATTCATCAATCATGCAAACAAAAATTCAAAGAAGATCTAAATGAGCAAAATCGGTATTAAATACTTACTAGCCCAAAAGTATATTTTTGATCCAAAGAGCAATTCACTTATTGATCAATCAGATAACGATAGTTTAGTGCGCCTTGGTAGCAATGAAAGCCGAATTCTTATGTTGCTTTGCGAGCATCCTAATGAAGTGGTCACTCGTGATCAATTACACGAATACGTGTGGCGTGACCAAGGTTTCCAAGTCGATGATTCTAGCTTAACTCAAGCGATTTCTACGCTGAGAAAAATGCTAAAAGATTCTACAAAATCCCCTCAGTTTGTAAAAACTGTGCCAAAGCGTGGTTATCAGCTAATTTCTACTGTAGAAGCGACTTCTCCAACTCTGCAAGCCGAAGAAACTGTTGTTCCAACAGCAGAACCGGCACTGGCTTCAATCACCACCGCGCAGCTAAAAGAGCCAAAAATTGAAGTTGCTGCTAAGAAGCAAGCATTTTGGTCTAATTGGGATTTCAATACGCGTGTAATACTGATTGTGGCGCTGCTTTTACCTGTTCTAGCATTGTTGTTGCCTCACTCATCTCCGGCGAAATTTCGCTCGGTAACCGTCGTCAATGGCGTTCCGGTAAAAACCACTGAAGGTCATCCACCACTCACCAATTGGTTGGATAGCATCAAAAGTTGCGTGAACTATTATATGGAAGCTTATCCTGATGAATCAGCCCCAGTTGAAGTGATTGCCACAGCAAGCCAATCTCAGCAACTATTTCTCAATTACATACACAGTGCTGAGTTTTCTTCAGAAAATAGCACTGTGCGCCTAGTCGCAAACCAACAAGAACTCTCCAAGATCTGTGCAACAGGAGACCGCAAATAATGAACCAGCGTGTAGCATTAATTCTATTAGCGATTTCTACAATAATCAGTGGTTGGTTATTCTGGGGAAGTGATGTAAAAGTTGAGCAGGTATTAACGGCTCGCGAGTGGCAAACCAACTTAGATGCGTTTGTACACACTGACCTGATTGATGAAAATCTTGTCGGCCCACTCAGAAAAGTTCATATTACGTCGAACGTAAAATATCTGCCTAACGGTGAGTACATTCGTTCATCGCGTATTCAGCTATTAAGTGACAATGACCAAGAAGTTCATATCCTAAACATTGATGAGTCGGGTATTTGGCAACTTAGCGACAACTACTTACTGATCGATTTAAAAGAGTTTAAGCAATCTACTGGGATCAGTAGCCAAGACTTTAAAGAGTCACAACTCACCATCATTAAACAAATACTGCGCACCGATGCTCAGCAAAGTCGTCGTGTCGATATTATCAACGATAATTCGATCCTACTGACCAGTTTAGGGCATGGTTCTCGAGTATTGGTCTCTGCGCCAAGTCTTTAAAATAAATGAAACGCATGAAAAAAGGAGACTCTGGTCTCCTTTTTTATTGGCTCTTTATCGGCATGATGTCGTTTAGATCTGTGTGTTAGCCAACACGTCGCCCGTAAAACTCAGCACGCTAAGTTCAGTGCCATCTAATAATCCATAGCTTGCCACATTGCCGCCTTTCGGTATGGTCGAAGAGCCTGGATTAAACAGGGTGTATTCACCCATCGACTCCGCTACAGGTAAGTGCGTGTGACCGTGCGCCAACACATCACCTGACTTCAAAGGTGGGAGTTTGTTTTGGTTGTACAAATGCCCGTGAGTTAAAAATAAGCGCTGACCGCTTTCTAGTAACACCATGGCAAAATCGCTCATTAACGGAAACTCTAACAGCATTTGGTCAACTTCACTGTCGCAGTTGCCACGAACCGCAATAATATTATCTTTATAATTATTCAATAGCTCTGCTACTTGTGCAGGAGCATACGCTTCTGGAACCGGGTTTCTTGGACCGTGATTAAGCACATCACCCAGTAGAATAAAATGTTCAGCGCCAGAGGCGAGATAGGCTTCCACAACCTTTTTTGTTGACGTAAGACAGCCGTGTAAATCAGAAGCAAAAAACAGTTTCATGGTGAATCACTCTATTATTCTATATTTTCTCAGAGTGTAACAATGCCGGTGCTTGTGCACCAGAGACAAAATGCGCTATCACTTATTCACCTTGGTCTAACACCATGCCTTTAATAACAATATTATTGTAACTGACCATGCCCATCACTTTGTCTTCTTGCACCACCGGTGCTCGGCTTATGCCAAAACGTTCAAACAAACGTGCACAATATTTGACGTTCATCTCTGGTGATACGCACAAAGCCGGTTTACTCATGATTTCGTACACATTAGTGCGCGCTGGCGAGCGGTTCTGCGCCAGCACTTTTTTGGCGATATCATTCATCAGCACTAATCCATACTCATCATCGTCATGACGTTTATTCACAATTAATGCCTTTGCTTCATTTGCCCGTGCAATGCCTATCGCTTCCTCTACCGTCATTAAACCATCGACAATAGCGTAGGTGGCCGACATCACATCCTTAACTCTTCGATTGGTTCGGCTTTTCATATTTCCTCCTCAACTATTTTGGTCAGCGTTTCCACCTGATGCGCAACCCCAACCGCATCTTCAACGTCAATTTGCACCGCAATACCCTGCCCTGATTCCTGATCAAACTCGCCAATATCACTTATTTTTTCCAGTATTCGACGGCTAAGATGCTCTTCAACCACAAACAGCAGCACGTCTTTTTGTACTTCCAAAGTCAAACCTAAAAAGGTGCGCTTTTTATTTAGCCCCTCTCCTCTGGCATTACTGATAACCGTCGCACCTGTTGCGCCCGCCTCTCTGGCGGCATCGAGCACGGCGTCTGTTCGAATATCTTCAACAAAAGCTAATATCAATTTAAACCTCATTGGAGTCCTCCTGTTTTATCGGACGGCGCTGATTAAGCCAGCGAGTGATTTGCGCGTAAGCCATGACGGAGATGATAGGAAATAGACTGGCAAATGCGATAAGGCCAAAGCCATCAATTAAAGGACTTCTATCGGGCACAGTAGAAGCCAGTCCTAATCCTAACGCTGTCACCAGAGGGACAGTCACTGTAGAGGTAGTAACACCTCCACTGTCATAGGCAAGGGGAATAATCATGGCCGGGGAAAAGTAAGTTTGGATAATGACCACCACATAGCCTGCGATGATGTAGTAATGAATTGGGTCTCCGGCCACGATGCGGTAACAGCCTAAAGTAATGCCGATTGCCACGCCAAGCGCCACGGCTAAACGTAAGCCATTCACTTGGATACTGCCACCAGAGACTTGATTAGCTTTAATCGCTACCGCAATCAGCGAAGGCTCAGCAATGGTGGTACTAAACCCAATACAAAAAGCAAATAAATAGACCCAGTAATAATCAAACCACTGTAAAACGCCTATTTCAGAGAGACGCATCTGCTGTAAAAACTGTGGCGTGGTTAACTGCATTGCCATGGTTTCACCCAATGGAAATAGCGCAGCTTCTAACCCCACCAAAAAAAGTGCCAATCCAATAATGACCAATACAAAACCTAAAATAACAGACCATAAATTACGGATTGGTCGGCGCAACACGGCCGTTTGAAAAGCCAGTAAAATAACGGCAATCGGAAACACGTCCGTTACCGTCGAAGCGAATACATCTATGGTGTTGGCTAAGCTAATCATGCTAACCACATGCCATACAACAAAACAAAAATCATCGGTAACAAAGAAGCAAAAGCAATCAAACCAAAGCCATCCAACATAGGGTTGCGACCTTTAATGGCCGAAGCAAGCCCTACGCCTAACGCCGTCACCAATGGCACTGTAATGGTCGAGGTAGTCACACCTCCAGAATCATAAGCAATGCCAATAATGCTTGGTGGTGCAAGAAAGGTGAGAAAGACCACCAGCGCATACCCACTGATGATCATGATATGGATGGGCCACCCCTTAATAATTCGGTACACGCCCAATAACAAGGCACAGCCTACCGATAGCGCCACCGTCAATCGTAAATGATCGGCATATTGCTGCATGCTGTTATTGTTCGCTGTTATTACGCCCTCTTTTGCCGCCACTTCGGCCGCTTCTGTCGCCACTGCGGTCAAAGCAGGCTCAGCAATGGTGGTTCCAAAACCTAAACAAAATGAGAAGCACAATAACCAGAACACACTCCCTTTTCGAGCAAAGGCTTGCGCCATAGATTCGCCAAGCGGAAACAGCCCCATATTGAGACCAAGTACAAACAAGGTTAGCCCTAAAACGACCAACAACATGCCAAATAAAATCGTCAAAAAATACGGCAAAGGTTGTTGTAGGATCGCTAACTGAAAAAATGCCACCACCAATACAATTGGCGTCAGATCTTTGGCGCTATCAATAAAAGATCGGATAAAGGCATTCATTGGTAATGGTGACTCCTAGTGAATAAAACCCTAAGTAGCCAAAGTCAGCTACTGTTGTAAATAAAGTGGCTGAATTCTCCTTCTTTCAAATTTGCTCACAAAACCAATCAATATTGGCGGATATAAGCGGTAATCTTGTTAGACTTTAACTATGGTTAATTATTCGCCACTTAGGTGTGACGTGAGCCGCGAAATGATAGGTCTATAATTATAAGTTCATGACTCTAACCATAACGTTGCGAACGAAATGTTTAGATGTGATACAAAAGTCTAATTGTGATTTTAAGATGTGGGCTGAGATGTGAAGTGGAATATGAAGTGGAAAGTGGAGAGGGTATGCATATATTGATTACTGGCGGTACGGGGTTTATTGGTCGCTCTTTGATCAAGCAACTGATCCCTCACCAAATGACTATTTTAACTCGAGATTGCGATAAAGCCGCCGAGCAGTTAAAACATGTTAATCCCAACTGCTTACGATTTATCGATTCATTACACTCATTTAACTGCCTATCTGAGTTTGACGCCGTAATAAACCTCGCCGGTGAACCCATTGTTGATAAACGTTGGTCCCAACAGCAAAAGCAACGCATTTGTGACAGTCGTTGGGGCTTAACTCAGCAGTTGGTTGAGCTCATTAATCAAAGTAGCGCTCCCCCTAAAGTGTTCATCAGTGGCTCTGCTGTTGGAATATACGGCGATCAGAAACAACTCATCGTCGATGAAAATAGTCCCTATCAAGCAACCGGGTTTCCAAACTACGTCTGTCAAAAATGGGAAGAGATCGCCAACCAAGCACAATCGCCATTAACTCGTGTTATCACTATCCGAACCGGCATCGTATTGGGCACGCAAGGTGGAGCACTCAATAAAATGCTTTTACCTTACAAATTAGGTGTCGGTGGACCAATCGGCACTGGACAACAATACATGCCATGGATTCATATTGAAGATATGGTGCGCGCCATTCAATTTTTGCTTGATACACAAACTGCGCGAGGCGTATTTAATATGGTTGCCCCTCACCCAACAACCAATAAAGAGTTCAGCCAAGTCTTAGCTAAGACTCTGTCACGACCACACTTTTTATTTACCCCTAAGTTTGTTCTTAAATTGGCGTTAGGTGAATCAAGCTGTTTATTATTTGACAGTGTAAAAGCCAAACCTAAGCATTTAACCGAGCTAGGCTTCACTTTTACCTACTCTAGAGTGCAGCCAGCATTACAGCATTTGCTTTCACGTTGATCTTGTCTGTTTTGGGAAAATTAAAAACCAAAATAATCAATAAATCGCTAAAGGTCAGTTTCTCAATCAAAAACAACAACTTGGCAACATTTACACTCAGAATAATGCGTTTAACTTCAAATTTTATCAAATTAATTTCATAGAATTTTCATTTAGCCATAATTTTGTAATAAACAGTGTGCAAAATATCATCTATTGCAATTAATCCTATTAAAGATTGAAGAGAAGAGTATGTCTTTAAACAAGCTTAATTGGTTAAGCGTAGGGATTGTGGTACTGGTTTTAGTGCTATTGTAACCCTCACATAAACCAAACTTACAGAAACTCAGGCTCACTCCGTTAACTTTCAAGATTAACGTGATTGGCCTGAGTTTTTCTTTTTGTGCAGAGTATGACTGTATTCCAAATCACAAACTGCTGCTGATGTTTTTTGCCAACGCAATTTCTGGACATTTACTGACTATGATTGGCATACATACCTTGAGATTGTATAAACTAACCCAATCTATAACGTAATTAGCATACTTATCATTAGTCTAGGGACACGTACATGCATTCAGAATTCATCGTAGAAATGAACCAGCAAAACTTCCAACAAATCTTGGAAGGCTCTATGAGCACTCCCGTTGTTGTCTACTTCTGGGCACCAATGAGCCAAGAAAGTGCGGATCTTGTTCCTCAAATGCAGCAATTGGCGCAAAAATATGCCGGAGCGTTTACACTCGCAACCCTTAACTGCGAGCAAGAACAGCAAATCGCAGGTCAATTTGGCATTCAAGCCCTGCCGACTATTGCGTTATTTAATCAAGGACAAGCCGTTGATGGCTTAGGTGGCCCGCAACCGATTCAAGCTATTGAAGCCATGTTACAAAAACACCTTCCAAGCCAAGATGAATTAAACCTGCAACAAGCGCTAACCTTAATCTCAGAGCAAAAACACAGCGAAGCCTTAGCCTTGTTGAGCACTCTTCCTGAAGCGCTACAAAACAAAGGCGAAATCAAATTAGCCAAAGCCGATTGTTTATTAGCAACCGCGCAGTTTACTGAGGCTGAAGCCCTGCTGGCACATATTCCATTAGAGTATCAAGACAACTACTACAAAGGATTACTCGCCAAACTAGAACTGCATGCTCAAGCGGCAAACAGCCCAGAGATCCAAGCGTTAGAGTCGCAACTGGCCAGTGACGAAAGTAACGCCAAAATTGCTAATGAATTGGCACTGCAATACCATGAAGTCAACCGCAGTGACGAAGCACTTGCGCTGTTATGGTCGTTCATAGCTAAAGATCTTGGCGCACTTGATGGTGAGATGAAAAAAACCTTTATGGATGTCCTATCAGCACTAGGACAAGAAAACGCCACGGCTAAGCAATATCGCCGCCAGCTGTATTCCATTCTTTACTAGAATGTTTGCATAGCCAGTTGATGATAGTTATCTAAAGCGCGAATATTTCGCGCTTTTTTTAATCTTTAAGCGCATAGAACTCGTAAAAAATAAGGTATAGTAAATTCTTCAACTACTCCATTTAGAGGAAAGTCAGCATGGATTCAACCCTCATTACTATCGTTATTTTTATCGCCTTAGTTATTATTGTTCTCGTGGCCGGTATTAAAACGGTTCCCCAAGGAAGCAACTGGACCGTAGAACGTTTTGGTCGCTATACCAAAACACTTCATCCGGGTCTTAACCTAATCGTTCCATTTGTTGATAGTATTGGCAATAAAATCAATATGATGGAGCAAGTACTCGACATTCCTGCCCAAGAAGTCATCTCTAAAGACAACGCTAACGTCAGCATAGATGCTGTCTGTTTCGTGCAAGTGTTCAATGCTTCAAAAGCCGCTTATGAAGTAAGCGCACTTGACCATGCTATTCGCAACCTAACATTAACCAATATCCGTACGGTTTTAGGCTCTATGGAGCTAGATGAAATGTTAAGCCAGCGCGATATGATCAATACCCGCCTACTGACGATTGTTGATGAAGCGACTAACCCTTGGGGCGTTAAAGTAACGCGTATAGAAATCAAAGACGTGCAACCACCAGCTGATCTAACGGCAGCGATGAACGCGCAAATGAAAGCGGAACGTAATAAACGTGCCGACGTATTAGAAGCAGAAGGCGTACGACAAGCTGAGATCTTAAAAGCAGAAGGTCACAAACAAGCGGAAATTCTAAAAGCAGAAGGCCAAAAACAAGCGGCCATCTTACAAGCCGAAGCGCGCGAACGTTCAGCAGAAGCGGAAGCAAAAGCAACGCAAATGGTATCGGATGCAATTGCCGCCGGTGACATGCAAGCGGTGAACTACTTTATCGCGCAAGGCTATACTGACGCACTGAAATCTATCGGCCAAGCCGAAAACGGCAAAGTGATCATGCTACCGCTTGAAGCAACTGGGCTTATGGGCTCTATTGCTGGGGTGGCTGAAATGTTTAAAACCACCAGCGACAAGGACAAAGCGTGATAGAGCTACTGCAACATGTTAATCACTGGCATTGGCTAGCGTTTGGCCTTGCGTTGCTTTGTTTTGAAGTGCTAGGTACTGCTGGATACTTCTTGTGGTTAGGCATCTCTGCGCTACTGGTGGGTATTCTACTGAGTATTTTACCGCTAGGCTGGCAAATGCAATGGATGAGCTTTGCCAGTTTTGGCTTAGTCACTACTTGGCTATGGTGGCGATACCAGAAAAACAAAGATAAACAAGATGAGAAAACCACCACTCTCAACAAGCGCTCGCAAAGCTTGATTGGTCAATTCACCACCCTTGAACAAGATTTTCCGGTTGGCAAAGGCCGTCTTAGCTTAGGCGATACGTCTTGGACTGCGGTAGCCACCGAGAGCTTCAGCTCTGGCACTACTGTGGAAGTGTATAAAGTGGAAGGGATTGTGCTCTATATTCGACAAAAAGCGTAACTTGATAATATAAAGCAAACATAACGAAATAGGGTCTTAGACGAAAAATCTAAGACCCTATTTTTTTTATTACGCGATACCGTGCTGCTGCATCAAGGCTACCAAGGCTTGTTCGTCTTGCACTTCAACCCCTAAATCTTGTGCTTTGGCTAATTTAGAACCTGCCGCTTCGCCAGCAAACAAAATGTCGGTTTTCTTTGATACGCTGCCAGTCACTTTGGCACCCAGCGTTTGCAACGCCGCTTTGGCATCAGAGCGAGTTAATTGCGACAAAGAACCCGTCAATACCACCACTTTACCTGCAAGCGGTAATTCGCCGGCATCCGCCACTTCTTCTATTTCTGGCCAATGAATACCACTTTCAATCAGCTCAGCAATCACCTCTTGATTTCGCTGTTGGGCGAAAAAGGCTTTGATGTGCTCTGCCACAATCGCGCCGACATCAGGCACTTCGAGTAGCTGCTCAATAGTGGCGCTTTCGATGTTAGGTAAGCTCTTAAAGTGCTGCGCTAAGTTAGCCGCTGTTGCCTCGCCCACTTCACGAATGCCTAGCGAATACAAAAAGCGCGCTAAAGTTGTTTGTTTAGATTTTTGCAGCGCATCAATAACGTTCTGGGCCGATTTTGGTCCCATTCTTTCTAAAACAGTAATGCGACCTGCGCTGAGTTTGAAAAGATCGGCTGGCGTTTTCACCATTTCTTTATCGACCAATTGCTCAACCACTTTATCGCCTAAGCCATCAACGTCCATCGCTTTACGAGACACAAAGTGCTTTAACGCTTGCTTACGTTGCGCTGAGCACACCAAACCGCCAGTACAGCGAGTCACCGCCTCACCTTCCGTGCGTTCTGCATCTGAGCCACACACTGGACACACTACAGGGTAAATGATCTCTACCGCATCTTCAGGGCGTCTATCAAGAACCACTCCCGTTATTTGCGGAATGACATCGCCAGCACGACGAATGATCACTGTATCCCCAATGCGCACCCCTAAACGCTGAATTTCATCCGCATTATGCAAAGTGGCATTACTGACGGTTACCCCGCCAACAAACACAGGTTGCAGTTTAGCAACAGGAGTAATCGCGCCGGTACGCCCTACTTGAAACTCAACGTCGTTAAGTAAGGTCAGCTCTTCTTGAGCAGGGAATTTATAGGCAATCGCCCAGCGAGGCGCTCTAGCCACAAAGCCTAGCTGTTCTTGGCGCTCGATATCATCTAACTTAATCACCACACCATCAATTTCATAATCAAGTTGATCGCGGGTTTCTAAAATATGTCGGTAGTAAGCGATCACTTCGTCTAAAGTATCCACCTTGCGTACCGCAGGACACATAGGTAAGCCCCAACCTTTTAGTTGAATAAAGCGTTGGTAGTGACTCTCAACCAGTTCGCCCCCTTCTATCACCCCTACGCTATACGCATAAAACCCTAAAGGACGTTTTGCGGTAATGCGAGAATCCAGCTGACGCAAACTGCCTGCGGCGGCATTTCTTGGGTTAGCAAACGGCTTTTCACCTTTGGCCAATGCTTGCTCATTAATACGTTCAAAACCCGCTTTAGGCATAAAGACTTCACCGCGCACTTCTAAGCGGGTTGGAAAGCCTTCGCCTTGCAGTTTCAATGGAATAGCGCTGATGGTGCGTACATTTTGCGTAATATTTTCGCCGGTGGCACCGTCACCACGGGTTGCTGCTTGTACCAAAACCCCGTTTTCATACATTAAGCTCACCGCTAGACCATCTAGCTTAGGCTCACAGCTGAACGCACCAAGATCATCACTGTTTAAACGGTCTTGCATGCGCTTATAAAAAGCCTTTAGTTCATCATCATCAAATGCATTATCAAGCGATAACATAGGCACTTGATGGCTTACTTGCGTAAAGCCTGACAGTGGCGTGCCGCCAACACGTTGCGAGGGTGAATCTAGAGTAACTAACTCTGGATTACTTTCTTCTAGTTCAAGCAGTTGACGCATTAAGCGATCATACTCAACATCGGGGATCTCTGGGCTATCCTCAACGTAATAACGCACTGCATGATAATGCAATGATTCAGAGAGCTTAGCGTGTTGTTGTTGAATAGAATCGGACATAAGGGTTTCTCAAAAATTGGGAAAAGAAAAGGCTCTTATGCAGAGCCCTTTTTTACTATTTAACTGTTAACCAGTGAACTAGATAATGTTGCTGGTTTCTTTTGGCTCTTGGCGATGAACAAACTCTTGGATCTGACGTTTGTACGCATCGATACGATTACGAGTCATTAAAGTGCGTTTGTCATCTAATACGTTGCCACTTAAATTATCCGCTATCATCTGCGCAGTATGCAGCATGATCTTAAAGTTCTGCTCAGGGTCGCCATAGCATGGCAAGGTCATGAAAAACGAAATCCCTTTAGTGGTAAATTCCGCCGGATCGTCATGCGACAATGTACCCGGCTTAAGCATGTTCGCCACGCTAAATAAAACCTTACCTGTGCCTGCGCTATCCACATGGCGGTGGTAAATATCCATAGGACCGTAGTGCAGGCCGTGTTGTTCCATGCTAATAAATAAGTCACTACCAACAAAGTCTTCACTGCCACGTGCTTCAACGTGCAATACCAGCACTTCCATCTCAGGTTCTTCAACCTTAGCAGGAGCTTCAGGAACCACTTCCACTTCTGGTTCAACTTCTGGCTCTGTTACCGTAAATGCACTATTGCTATTAAAGCCTGCATTGGCTTCATCCGTCGCACTAAACGGCGTCGTGATAGGCGCTTCAGATACCGGCTCTTTGGTAATAAAAGCAGACGATGGTTTATCATCGTGCTTAGAGTATGCATCAGAGCTAATAGTAATAGTAGGTAGCTCATCAGGCTTCACCGTTACCGTAGGTTTAACCACTTCTGCTGGCTGATGCGCTTTACTAAATTTATCACCCTGCGCTGTTTCTAACAGAGGGTCGCCAATATCATCATCAAAACCTGAGAAACTTGGCTCTTTCTTGTCATTCTTTGACGTTACCTTCACCACTTCAAAATCATCTTCTGCAGCGGGTGTTGGTTTAACTGAATTAGTTTGAGATGCACTTGATCCCGATAACGGCTCATCATCAAGTTTGCTCAGTGGCTTATCTGAAAATCGACCACTTTGTTCTCGTTTATTCGTCCATAAACCATGGATAAGTAGGCCCGCGATGGCTAAGACACCTACGACTATCAATACGATTCGCAATTCCTGCATTTTTTGCTCTCTGCTTTACTCTGGTGAGACACCGAGATTGGGTGACTTAAACTACTTTAACAAAACTCTGATGTAGAGTTGAACCTTTTAACAATATCTATGTACTTTATGCTGTGATTTTGAGCACGCTTTTCTTATATTAGAGCTAATCCGCTGAAAACTCAGTATTTGGGACGAATAAGATGCATCAAAAATTACACACAATGTCCGGTTTCGGTTATTTCTTTTCTGGATTTAAACTGGCTATGCAACCAGGTTTACGTCGCTATGTTTTTATGCCACTACTCATCAATATTATATTAGTGGGCAGTGCGTTATTTTATCTATTTAGCCATCTCAATCAATGGATAGAACAATGGATTGGGGTGTTACCTGAATTTTTAAGTTGGTTGAGCTACATATTGTGGCCATTGCTAACCTTAACTATTTTAGCCACCTTTTCCTACTTCTTCAGCACTTTAGCCAACTTTGTGGCTGCCCCTTTTAATGGGTTATTAGCGGAAAAAGTGGAACAGCAACTAAGCCCAGAGGGCATGCTAGAGCAAAGCGTCACCGACTTAATCAAAGATGTACCAAGAATATTAGGTAGAGAATGGCGAAAACTGGTCTATTTACTGCCAAAAGCTATCGGTCTTTTCCTTCTATTACTGATTCCAGCCTTTGGTCAAACGGTAGCGCCTTTCGTATGGTTTATTTTTACCAGTTGGATGCTGTCTATTCAATATTGCGACTACCCGTTTGATAACCATAAAGTCGACTTCAATTCGATGCGCTTCGCGCTCAAAGCCAAACAAGGCAAGGCTTATGGCTATGGTGCGATGGTGGCACTATTTACCTCTATTCCACTCTTAAACCTGATAATCATGCCTGTTGCCGTTTGCGGTGCAACCTTGATGTGGGTCACAGAATTCAAACAAGATCAGAAAGTTAGCTATTAGATATAACGTTTTATTCCTTTGTTAGAGTCAAGAACGGCTCTATTCTAAAGGCGTATGATTTAACCAATCAAATTACCGAATAATATAGAAACCCTAATACAATTAGCGTGTTAACCCACAAGGAAGCAAGCATGAGCAAGATTTACGATGATAATTCTCAAACTATTGGCAATACGCCTCTCGTTCGTTTAAACCGCGTCAGCAAGGGTAATGTTCTTGCTAAAATTGAAGCTCGTAACCCTAGCTTCAGCGTGAAATGTCGTATCGGTGCCAACATGGTTTGGGAAGCAGAGAAATCAGGTGCACTAAAAGAAGGCATTGAACTTGTTGAGCCAACCAGTGGTAACACGGGTATCGCGCTTGCTTATGTAGCAGCAGCTCGTGGTTATAAACTGACTCTAACTATGCCTGAGTCTATGAGTCTTGAGCGTCGTAAACTTCTTAAAGCATTGGGCGCTAACCTAGTGTTAACAGAAGCGGCAAAAGGCATGAACGGCGCTATCGCGAAAGCGGAAGAAATCGTTGCAGCAAATCCTGAATCTACCTTGCTTCTACAACAATTTAACAACCCAGCAAACCCTGAGATTCACGAAAAAACCACGGGCCCTGAGCTTTGGGATGCCACTGATGGCGAAATTGACGTGCTTGTTTCTGGTGTGGGTACTGGCGGTACTATCACAGGTACAACTCGTTACCTTAAGAAAACAAAAGGCAAAGCAATTACTGCCGTAGCCGTTGAACCAGCAGAGTCTCCAGTCATCAGCCAAGTTCTCGCTGGTGAAGAAGTGAAACCAGGTCCACATAAAATTCAAGGCATCGGCGCAGGCTTTATTCCTGGAAACTTAGATCTTGAACTTATCGACAAAGTGATCACTGTGACCTCTGATGAAGCAATTGAAATGGCTCGTCGTCTAATGGAAGAAGAAGGTATTCTAGCGGGTATTTCTTCAGGTGCAGCCGTTGTTGCAGCAAATAAAGTTGCAGAACTTCCTGAATTTAAAGGAAAAACAATTGTAACTGTACTTCCTAGCTCTGGTGAACGTTACCTAAGTACCGCTTTGTTTGCTGGCATATTTACTGAGAAAGAAAATCAGCAATAGCCACAAGAAAACTGTGCTCAAATCAAATTTTCAGCCAAAAAAGCCCCTTTCTGGGGCTTTTTTATTGATTAGTGTTCAGCATTTGGTAGTATTTCTAGGCTTTATTTTTTACTTCAAAATAAAAGAAGCGAAAATTTAGGCTGTAATTAAAAGTCATAAGAACTTACTCAGCCAAGGTCACGAGCCAATTCATTTATAATTGAGACTTGGACTTCAAAACATAATCTAAATATCAACGGGGTATATCACATGTACGAGAAGCAAGTAGAAATCACTGCAGAAAACGGTCTTCACACTCGCCCAGCGGCGCAGTTTGTTAAAGAAGCTAAATCATTTGATGCAGATATCACTGTGACTTCTAACGGTAAAAGCGCTAGCGCTAAGAGCCTATTTAAGCTTCAAACTCTAGGTCTAGTAAAAGGCACTATGGTTACTATTTCTGCTGAAGGTCCACAAGCTACTGAAGCTGTTGACCATCTAGTAGCTCTAATGGATGAGCTGCACTAAGAGCCTACGTTCATATTATAAAAGCCACTTTGTTGTTCCCAGCTAAGTGGCTTTATTGAAATAGACTCTACAAAAGCTAAAAAAATTAGTTACCCGCCCACAATAGACCAAGTTAAGGTAAAGCTATGATCTCAGGCATTCTAGCATCTCCAGGTATTGCTTTTGGTAAAGCACTACTACTTCAAGAAGATGAAATCGTTCTAAACAAAAACAAAATTTCAGCCGACCAAGTTGACTCTGAAGTACAGCGTTTCTATGACGCTCGAAACAAATCAGCTGCGCAACTTGAAATCATCAAGCAAAAAGCACTTGAAACTTTTGGCGAAGAAAAAGAAGCGATCTTTGAAGGTCACATCATGCTTCTTGAAGATGAGGAACTGGAAGACGAGATCCTTACTCTTATCAAGAGCGACAAACTTTCTGCTGATTTTGCAATTTACTCAATCATCGAAGAACAAGCGACTGCGCTTGAATCTCTAGATGATGAATACCTAAAAGAGCGTGCAACGGATATCCGTGATATCGGTACTCGTTTTGTTAAAAACGCACTAGGTATCAACATTGTTTCTCTAAGTGACATTGATGAAGAAGTTATTCTTGTTGCTTACGACCTAACGCCATCTGAAACAGCACAAATCAACCTAGATTACGTTCTAGGCTTTGCTTGTGACATCGGCGGCCGTACGTCTCACACCTCTATCATGGCGCGCTCTCTTGAGCTTCCTGCGATTGTGGGTACTAACGACATCACTAAACAAGTGAAAAACGGCGACACTCTAATCATGGATGCGATGAACAACCGAATCATCGTAAACCCAACGGAAGCAGAACTAGACGAAGCGAAACAAATTCGTGATACGTTCCTCGCTGACAAAGCAGAACTTGCTAAATTAAAAGACCTTCCAGCAGTGACTCTTGATAACCGTCACGTAGAAGTATGTGGCAACATCGGTACTGTTAAAGACTGTGACGGTATTATCCGTAACGGTGGTGAAGGCGTTGGTTTGTACCGTACAGAATTCCTATTTATGGACCGTACTTCTCTTCCAACAGAAGAAGAACAATACCAAGCCTATAAAGAAGTGGCTGAAGCAATGGCAGGCCAACCAGTGATTATCCGTACTATGGATATCGGTGGCGATAAAGACCTTCCATACATGGATCTTCCAGAAGAAATGAACCCGTTCCTTGGCTGGCGCGCAGTTCGTATCAGCTTAGATCGTCGTGAAATTCTACGTGATCAACTTCGTGGTATTCTACGTGCATCAGCGCACGGCAAACTAAGCATCATGTTCCCTATGATTATCTCTGTTGAGGAAATCCGTGAACTAAAAGCTGCTATTGAAGAATATAAAGCTGAACTTCGTGCTGAAGGCTTAGCATTTGACGAAAATATTGAAATCGGCGTAATGGTAGAAACACCAGCAGCTGCCGCAATCGCTCACCACTTAGCTAAAGAAGTTTCTTTCTTTAGTATTGGTACAAATGACTTAACTCAGTATACTCTAGCAGTAGACCGTGGTAATGAGCTTATTTCTCATCTATACAATCCACTATCACCAGCAGTGTTAACTGTGATTAAACAGGTGATTGACGCTTCTCACAAGGAAGGTAAGTGGACTGGGATGTGTGGTGAATTAGCGGGCGACGAACGCGCAACACTCCTTCTACTAGGTATGGGCTTAGATGAGTTCTCTATGAGCGGCATCTCTATCCCTGCAGTTAAGAAAGTGATTCGTAACGCACACTTCTCGGAAGTAAAAGCAATGGCAGAAGAAGCTCTGCAAATGCCTACTGCCGCAGAAATCGAAGCGCACGTAGCGAAATTTATCGCGGATAAATCAAACTAATAATATAATTTAATAGAATAAACTGCTTAGGAGCATGTAATGGGTCTGTTTGACAAACTTAAGAAGCTGGTATCGGACGAAGGCAACGCTGCAGGTTCAATCGAAATCATTTCACCACTATCTGGCGAAATCGTTAACATTGAAGATGTGCCTGATGTAGTTTTCGCTGAGAAAATTGTTGGTGACGGCATCGCTATCAAACCAACTGGCAACAAAATTGTTGCTCCAGTGAATGGTACTATTGGTAAAATTTTTGAGACCAACCATGCGTTCTCTATCGAATCAACTGACGGTATTGAACTATTCGTTCACTTTGGTATCGACACTGTTGAACTTAAAGGTGAAGGTTTCACTCGCATCGGTTCTGAAGGTCAAGAAGTTAAAGCTGGTGATACTATCATCGAGTTTGATCTTGCATTCCTAGAAGAGAAAGCGAAATCTACTTTGACTCCAGTTGTTATTTCTAACATGGATGAAATCAAAGAACTGAACAAACTTTCTGGCGCAGTAACTGTAGGTGAAACTCCAGTACTACGTGTAACTAAGTAATTTCTACTTAGATTCAAGTGATTAAAAACGCAGCCAATGGCTGCGTTTTTTTATGCTTGTAAATCAGCAACTCCTCAACGAGTAAGGAGCGCTTATTAAATTAAGCAACTACTAAGTTTTTTAGCATAGTTTGGCTAGGAGCAAAGAAGTATGCGCCTGTTACCGCTTTAGTGTAATCAAGCAGTTGATCGGTCTTGCCGTCGACTTGGCCATACATGCTTTCTAGCATTGCAGTAAAGTTATGTACGGTTTTACAGTAAGCGATGAACAGCAAACCGTGCGGGCCAGAAACTGTGCCGTATGGCAGGCTGTGACGAACGATTTTAAGGCCTTTGCCTTCTTCTTTGATGTCTACTCGGCCTACGTGTGATTGCGCCGCTACATCGTCTAGCTCAACAGAATCTTCTTTGGTGCGACCCACGATTTTTTCTTGCTGTCCAACTGACAATTTATTCCATGCCGGTAAGTTGTGCTCAAAGCGCTGCACCATAATGTAACTGCCACCAGCAAATGGACCTTCAGGAATCAAAGCCACTTCTGCTCTTTCTTCGCCCTCTGGGTTCTCAGTGCCGTCGATAAAATCGGTCATATCACGAGAATCAAGGTAACGATAAGAATAAGTTTCATCAACAATTGCCACTTCTTCAGACACTTCTGACATCAGTTTGCGTAGCAAGTAGAAATGCAAGTCATGACGATGAGAGTGACAATGCAAAAGCACGTCTACTTCGGTACTTGGCGCAATTTGATCATCACATTCAAGCACTGGGAATGGCACAAGTTCACTTGGAACTTCTTCAGAAATGCTGCTGCTCCAAAACTGATGAGAAAACGCAATGCTGGTTGCTAGAGATGCACCCGGTTGGTTTGCGTTGATTTCCTCAACCCAACCATCTACTTTTTGTAGCGCTGTTAATACTTTGTTTTTGTCGCCCGTGACCTTCATAAGGACATATAAAGCAAATGGGCTTGGCTCTGGAACTATAGCCGCTTGAGGTTGAATCATAATTACTCCGTTCAAACTAGTTATCGGAAATACTTTGGAAACAGTCTTTTACTCGTCGGCTATTAAATAGATAAATGATTATCCAACTTAAGCCAACAACAGAGAGGGCACTCCCCCAACTAAACTGACCATCTTGTAGTGATATATAATGCAACTCTAACGCGAGTTGCGAAACGCTAAGCAGAATGGAAACAGCTCGTCCTAATCCAATCAACTTATTTAACCAATGTCTGTCTGGGTTTCTGAGCCCTATCACCCACATGAGTAATAAACTAGGAACCCCCATACACATCATCATGTATAAACTGGATGAATTTGGATAGATCATCGCCAGTATATCACTGCCGCGATCTTTGGTTACTCCAGCCAAAGCAAACACTATCCATCCACGAGCCAAAAACAGCCAACATAGCCACAACCAAAACGGTGCTTTTAGATAGCCATTTTTATCATACTCTTCAATCAGGTACCGCACACTACTCACTTTATATTGAGGCATTTATTTGTATTTAAAGGCATAATTAACCTCAAATCTTTACTTACTAAACGCTTATGAAGAACAACAATACAACTGTATCATCCCAAACCCAGCAACAAGCTATGCAAGTGGCTAAAGCGACCCAAAAACCAGGGCAAACTAAAGAGCAAACCAAGCTGATTGCTCAAGGAATTGAGAAGGGTATCGCTGAATATAAAAAACGTCAAAAACAGAAATCACGAGACGCCGATAAACTTAAAAAACAAAACCTTAAGAAAAAACAACAGCAACTATCAACGCCAGACAATACGCCATCTGCTCAAGATAACGTATCAACAGCTAAGTCGAACCGACTGCCTTGGGTTTTGTTGGTCATTAGTTGGGTAGGATTTATTGCCTATACCCTACTCACCTCGCACTAATAACGCTAAGAAAGGTGTGAAACAATTGTGGTTGTATTGCCAGCAACCCACTCTTCATCCAATGGTCCCCAATCTGAAACCTGATAATAGCCGTCATTATGGCGGCGACCATCTTGGATAAAACACAATGATACCCCGATCCCAGGCAATGCTTTTAACACGTCTTGGATTGTACGGCGAGGCCAACCAGTATATTCCACCAATTTAGGGACATTTGGACGCTCCATACTTGCGACCAAATGCGCAAGATATAAACGACGAGCAAAAACAGGATTGAGTTCCATTGCTACCTCCAAAAATAATTTAACAATTATTGCGAATATCTAAGATAGGAACTTGCGTCTGATCAAATAACCGCAACTTATGTCTATATTCATCTGTTTTTCTATTCTTGTTTCTCGTTCTGCACAAACTCAACTTGACTTAGTGATACACCGCACCGGAATTGTTTGATAGGATTCTACTTTCGATAAACGCACTAAGGACAGACGATGAGCGTAATTATGTATGGTATCCCCAACTGCGATACCATAAAAAAAGCCAAGAAATGGCTGCAAGAACATCAAATCGAATTCACATTTCATGACTACCGCAAACAAGGCATCACCAGTGACATGGCTCACGAGTTTTGTGACCATTTAGGCTGGGAGTTAGTATTAAATAAACGCGGTACCACCTATCGTCAACTGGATGATGAGCAAAAACAATCCCTCAATCATGACACTGCCATCACTCTTCTAGTAGAACATCCTGCGATGATTAAACGTCCTATCATTCGTGTTGGTGAACAACTGCATATTGGCTTCAAAGCCGATCAATATGACCGTATTTTTAACGTTTAATCCCCATATTAAGGAAATAGGATGAACTCCAGTCCCGTTTTAGATTTAGCTATCGATCTTATCAGCCGTCAGTCTGTCACTCCTGAAGATGCAGGATGCCAACCATTAATGATTGAACGCCTCAAAGCACTGGGCTTTGACATTGAAATTATGCACTTTGACGACACCCTTAACCTTTGGGCTCGTCGAGGCACACAAGCACCATTATTTACCTTTGCTGGACACACAGACGTTGTGCCTGCGGGTAACTTAAACGACTGGAACACACCACCGTTTGAACCTACTGTCGTTGATGGCTACCTGTATGGTCGTGGCGCTGCCGATATGAAAGGCTCACTGGCCTCTATGGTCGTCGCGGTAGAGCGTTTTATTGCTGAGCATCCTGACCACAAAGGTTCTATTGCCTTTCTTATCACCTCAGATGAAGAAGGCCCGTTCATCAACGGCACAACGCGCGTTATTGACACACTGACTGAGCGCAACGAAATCATTGATATGTGTATTGTCGGCGAACCTTCAAGCACAGATTATGTGGGTGATGTAGTGAAAAACGGCCGTCGCGGCTCTTTCACTGGCGAGCTAACCGTAAAAGGCATTCAAGGCCACGTTGCTTACCCGCACATTGCCAAAAACCCGATTCACCACGCACTGCCAGCGCTAACGGAACTGACGCAAATTGAATGGGACAACGGCAATGAGTTTTTCCCGCCAACAAGTTTCCAACTGCCAAACCTAAACGGCGGCACTGGCGCGAGCAATGTGATTCCGGGTGAAGTACATGCCATGTTTAACTTGCGCTATAGCACCGAAATCCACCACGAACAAATCAAAGAACGCATCTATGAAGTCTTAAATAAATACGACTTTGATTACGATATTAAGTGGACCTTAAACGGCGAACCTTTCCTAACCGATACGGGCGATCTGCTTACTGCTGTAGTTGATGCGGTCACTACCGTAAATGGTAAAGCGCCACAACTATTGACCACTGGCGGCACCTCTGACGGTCGCTTCATCGCTAAAATGGGCGCGCAAGTGATTGAATTAGGGCCAGTCAACGCCACCATTCATAAAGTGAACGAGTGCGTAAAAGCCGAAGATTTAGACCTGTTAGCGGATATGTACCAAAACGTATTGGTTAACCTACTAGGAAAGTAACATGAATGAGACTAGCGATTGGACCCAGCAGCAATTAACCGGTATTGATGAGTCACACCTTACCGCTATCACTATTGATAAGCGTGAGGTAAAGGTTCATCAAGCCGTTAGTGAAGCTCTTTTATCGCTAGTTCATCATGCGGCGCAACACGGTTTTGAACTGAGCATCGCCAGTGGTTTTCGCGATTTTGAGCGACAAAAAATGATTTGGAATAACAAGTACCTAGGCGTGCGACCTATTCTAGACATTGATGGTAATCCACTCGATGCTCATTCTCTTGCCCCGTTGCAGCGCATTCATGCCATTTTAAGGTGGTCAGCACTGCCTGGGGCAAGCCGTCATCATTGGGGCTGTGACTTTGACCTTTATGCTAAGAACCTGCTTCCAGAAGGCGTACAGCTACAACTAGAGCCTTGGGAATACTTACAAGGACATCAAGCGCCCTTCTATGAGTGGCTACTCACTCACGCTCCACAGCACGGCTTCTTTTTCCCCTATGCCAAAGACAAAGGCGGCGTTGCAGTAGAACCATGGCACCTAAGCCATCAAGCCACTTCTGACAAAGCATTAGCCACCTTCAACAGCCAAATGCTTGCTGATATTTTGCGCCTTAATCCCATAGAAGGTAACAACGAGGTATTAATGCACCTCGATAAGATCTACACTCAATATGTCAGCAACATCACCACTTCGTAGGAAGGTCACTCATGCTCGTAGACCTGTTATTTAACCCTTGGGTCATTATTTTCATCGCCGTTAGCGTTGTAGCGGGTAACATAGCCGCGCTCAAATACACGGCAAATATGAAAGTAGGCACTATGTCTAAGCAGCAAAGAGACGACATAGAAAAACTAAAACAGCTCGATGCAGAACGTCAAAAACAGACCAATAAGAACTTGAAAGATAAAAGCCCAGCCGATGGTGACTCGGAAAGTGGTGAGGAGTGATTTTGTTAAAAATAGGCTGTTAAAGCCTTCTTCACTTAATTATGACCTGATTGTGTAATTTGACCTAGTTCGGATATCTTCGGTTAATAGGTCTACAATGGGATAAAAACACTACTAAAGATTAGCTGTTGGTGCCGTAGTCGTTTGTTGTGTTTTTACTCTTCATCTGCCGGAAACTTAAACATAGACACAATTTCACAAGCATCTTGAAATCCTTGTACAAAATAGATATTTGATGCCTGATTCTCTAACGAGTCGTTATAGTAGTCCTTAAAAAATGCATACATCCATTTATTAGTGTCACCACCAAAAGAGTTGAACCTGCCACTGGCAACGTGATTAAAGAGTTTATTGTTCTTTACTTTGATCATTGCAGCAGGCAAGAAGTACTCAAACAATTCCGCCCTTTTACTTTCTGGTAATGCCGCAGAACAAAAGCTGATATAGCTAAACGCTCGCTCTATTTCACGACTGTTCATGGCTAAACGATTAGCATGACACAGCGCAACAAACATTTCTTTTAACCGAGAGAGTTCATGTTCACCAAAACTTACTGCAATTTCAAACTCAGACATAAAGCTATCAAATAAAATTCCATAAGACTGAGAAGTACTATTCATCGAGGGTAATTTTGCCTCAATATGAATAAATTTTTCTAGGTACTTTAGTGAATCCTCAGGCTCAACACCATAAACACTAGATATTATTTTTGATAACTGTGCTTTATTATATGAGACGACAAAAATAACATTTTTGGCAGGAAAAAGGTGCTTCACCTTTTCTAAAACTTCAACTGCAAAACTAGGTCGGCAACGATCTAGTTCATCAATGAAAAACACTACTTTTTCACCACTTTCACAGACACTCTCTAAAGCTGAAATATATAGTTCAATGTTTGATTTTGCATTCTGGTAAGATTTAAATTTTTCATTTAAATCAAGCTCCAAAGTACCGAAAGTCGCTGTTCTAAAGGCTTTGTCAGTTAATTGTTCTAGATCTGAGTTTTGAATAACACCGGCAGTTAATGCTCTAAGACCAAGATTAGTCCCTAATTTCACAAGCTCTACAGCTGTATTCTTAGTAACTGATTTTAAATGTTCAATTTGCTTATCTGTTCTTGAGCTTTTTCCTCGAGACTTAAAACTCTTCTCAACTTCAAAAGCTATCGTAGCTCCAATCGATAAAAAAGTATCGTTGGCAAAATCGTTAGCGAAAGCGTCATAGTAGATAGGAATCAAATTATTTGTGCATTCAAGCTCACAAATGAGCTGATGAATAAATGATGTCTTACCCTCGCCCCAGCTGGCATCTATAGCTAAAACAAAACCTCCACTCGTGTTAAGAAAAATATTTGTTAGGTTTTGTGCAACTTCTCCTCGTCCGAAGAGGTACTCGCTTTCGTCACTTACTCTTTTAGCTTGATGTTCAATAGCTAGTTTCATCGCATCCTCAATCTTGATTTAAAAATATAACACCCACTTAAGAGATGAATGAACGTGCGCGATGGCTGAGTGAAGCGAGTTCGACGCGCGTTTATAAATCCCACTTGAAGTGATTTATTCTCCGATCGTGACAACCCATACATTGTGAGACGCCTTAAGTTTTGGGTAAGACTTTCTTATCATAGCTCGAAGGTATGCCAATCTTCGGTTACCTTCAATTAATTGATATGGCTCGAGCATAAAGTTACCCTCGTTACGAATGTGATGAATATGCTTACTTGCATCTTTAGCAACGATGATTGGGCAAGGAGAGGTACCATTTTCAAACATGAACTTTGCAGCCTCATGCTCATTTAAGAGCCCCTTCAAGAACTCTTGACCTTTGCCATCCAACAACTTTAAATCATAATCAAAGTGCTTAATTGTCATAACTTCATTATTGTCAAAGTCTCGTAGTTCAAAATTCCACTTTTTAAAATTATAAAGCTTTGAAAATTCTACAACCTGTTCGTTGTGATACCACATCCAATTTTTAACAACATCTTGAGGTATGTGATCTAATTCTGTGGGAAAACGAGCATAGTAATCCTCGAAGTCTTCATCTTTAAAATCTGATGGATCATTTCTTTTAGGTATTTCCACATATCCTCCGAATCACATAGCATTCTAAATAACAGGTTCGCTCGTTTTCTGCTTGCCTAACCGGCATTAAATCTACCATAAACCGCTGATATATAAAGAACATGCATCACATCTTACATTCAGCCTTTATATAAAAACAAACTTTCCCCCTCAACAAAATAAGCCATTCTCCAAACTCAAACCTAATAAACGGAATAAACACAAAGAAAAAACCTACTCATATTGGACTAAATACTTCATTCACTTCATCTGTGAGTAAATTAACAAGTTCGACCATATAACTGGACCACTGGATATGAAGAAAGGTCGGCAAAACTACTTGGACTCAAAAAAGCCACAATACAACACCCGCACATACGGAAACGCCCAAAGTTATTAGCTTTGGGCGTTTCTTCTAACAAACTTGGTTACGACAAACCGAGCTTTAAAGAGTCATATGCAGAATTGGAAAAGGTTTTCCCATGCCATCAAGGGGTGAGCGTGAAACGACGTTAAAACCCATATGCTGGTAGAAGCCTACTGCCTGTGGGTTTTGTTCGTTTACATCGACTTTGGTTGCGCCTAACTGCTCTATTGCGTGTTGCAGTAGTACCTTACCTATGCCTTGCCCTCTTGCCTCGTTTAGGATGAAAAGCATTTCAATCTTAGACTCGTAGGTACCTACGAAGCCTTGAATTGAGCCACTTGCATTTTTCACACATTGTAACGTGACAGCAGGAAACGCCTGCTCAATGATAATGGGTTTAAAAAACTCAATATCGTCTTCTGTTATGAAGTCATGAGTTGCTCGGACTGAATTTTCCCAAACATTAAGCATTTCTGCATAATTTTCAGGAAGCACATTTTCTACAATCATTGGGGGTCTCTATAGTTGACTGAAATGAATGTGCAGCCGCGAGTGCGTATTTTATCGACAATATCTATGTCCGTCTATTTTGCATTAACATAAATAACAAAAAAGGAGCACCCATTGAGTGCTCCTTTTGCTATTCATTAAAAAGTATTCACTACTCTTCGTCAGCTTCGCCGTCTTTAGCTGCGCTAGTTTGTTCCATCATCTTAGCTAATACAGGTAGCATTTCTTTTAGCATCTCTTCTGTCACTGGTTTTCCAGCTTCATTGGTAATGTTAATCGAAGTTCGGTTACCTAAATCACCTAACAAGAAGGTGTATGTTTGTGAGTCGTAGCTTAGTGGCTTCATGCCGATGCTTTGCCAGAAATCGTCATTTGGCTGAGCAAAAGATGTTTTGATTGTGCCTTGAGATTGATTACGCTCATCCATGCTAAAGCCCATGGTTGGCAATAGCTCTGGGATACGTTGCCAGAAGACATTGTAAGGTGCGCGCGCAATAATAATAGGCAGACCGCTACGATCTTGTCCCATGCTCAAAGGAATGATCTTCACCAGTTCCAACGCTTTCTTAGCGGCTTCATCACGAACCACTTGGTCGTAACGAGACATCACTAAATTAGTCATAAAGGTGTTATAACGTTCTTTGTTGGTCAAGCTAACTTCTTGCTCTTCACCACCTTCTCTCCACGCAATTAAGCTAATGCGAAATCCAAAGCGAGAGTTTTCTTCAAAGCGTTCGATAAGGTAACGGCTGCTTAGCGTTTCCTCTTCGTCTTCTTCTTCCCAAACGATCCAATCTGTTTCAATGCTGTCGTCAGTAGAGACTAGGCGTTTGATATCACGAGAATCCATCATATCTTGCGCTGTTTGCCATACTTTATCGCGCTCGTCTTTGGTCAGTAACCATAAGGTCACTACCCCATCAACTTGCTCAGTACGAGCACCAGGAATCAGTTCTAGAACCTGTTGTGGCGGGCGAATATCTACCTGTTTGCCAATACCACCGACATAATCCCCACTCGGGATATTATAGTCAGGATAAAACTCAAGCTGCTGATCTTGCGCTGATACAAGATCAGGGCGAGGTTCAGCTTCAAGGTATTTAAAGTCGTCTTTTGCTTGACGACGCTCCGCTGCGCTACCAGCACAACCACTTAAAATAGCGACAGCCAGTGTACTAAGCACTAGCTGATTAACAAACTTCATTGAGACTCCTGATCCTTAGCACCTGATTGAGGTTCGAATCGTAGATAATTAGGTTTAACGAATGCCAGCTTGGTCAAGTGCAGCGTTTACTACTTCTTGGCCTGCTTCTGACAATGGCATCATAGGTAAACGCAATGCGCTGTTTCCAACAAGATGCAATTGTTGCGCTGCCCATTTAACAGGCGTTGGGCTAGATTCAACAAATAACCCATGATGTAAGCCCATTAATCGTTCATTGATAATTTCGGCTTCAGCGTACTTGCCTTCCGCTGCTAGGCTAAACATATCAGCCATATCTTTTGGCGCAAGATTGTTGGTCACAGAAATCACACCTTTACCACCCAGCTTCACAAATTCGAGACCTGTAGCGTCATCACCACTCAGTAAGACAAAATCATCGCCACAAAGTTCTTTGTGTTTTGCCACTCGTGATAAATCGCCCGTTGCGTCTTTTAACGCTACGATATTATCTATTTTAGACAGACGAGCTACCGTTTCTGGAAGCATATCTACACCGGTACGGCTTGGCACATTGTAAAGGATGATAGGTACAGCGCTCACCTTTGAAATTTCAACAAAGTGTTGATAAATGCCTTCTTGGGTTGGCTTATTGTAGTACGGTGTCACGCTCAAGCATCCTGCAATGCCAGAATCATTTAGCAAACGGCTAAATGTGATGGCTTCATGAGTTGCATTTGCACCTGTGCCCGCAATAACAGGAATGCGACCGTTAGCAAATTCGACTATCTTGCCGACGACCTTCACATGTTCTTCAACGGTAAGCGTTGCCGACTCACCTGTAGTGCCTACTGCGACAATTGCAGATGTACCCGCATCAACATGGAACTCAACTAAGTTCTTAAGACTTTGGTAATCTACTTCATCATCTGTATTGAAAGGCGTTATCAAAGCAACAATACTTCCCGAAAACATGACTCACTCCCTAAATTTCATTAATATCGCATGGTACTTGATTGAGATTAGAAAACACAAGCGGATATAGGCACTGGCGTCAAGTTTTTACCAATTATTTGCATTCAAGTTGACAGGATCGACGTTCATCAAAGCCGATATGTTAATTCAGTTAAAGTTTCCAACATTTACCGGCACCAAAACAAATGATTGCGTGTAGACTATTAAAATTCGTCAGTCAAAGGATACTATTATGGCGCAGCATTTAATTATCACTGCCGTTGGTACAGATCGCCCGGGTATTGGCAACAAAATCATCCATCTTATTTCTGAACTTGGCTGTAATATCATTGATACCCGTATTGCAATATTGGGTAACGATTTTACGTTAATCATGCTAACTTCAAGCACACTTTCTCAAGCCACTCGCGTTGAGCATTCTCTTCCCCAACTTGGGGCGCAACATGATTTACTGACCATGGTAAAACGTACTTCGCCACATACCGAATTGGCACCCAAATTTACCATTGAAGCGCATATTCAAGCACAAGATAGAATTGGCCTGACAGAACAAGTGACCTTTTTCTTTGCCAGTAAAGAGATTGGGATTAACTCGTTAAGTGCCAAAATGCTCAGCGGAGAAAACAAAGATAAGTTTCAAATTGCATTGAGCGCATCGTTGTCAGATGAGTATAATTTAATGCAGTTACAAGAAGACTTTGCCACATTTTGTGAATCGCTCAATGTGCAAGGGACTCTTAATTTCATCAATAATGGATAATGTTCAAGGACTTTCAATGCAAACATTAACGGCAGGCACACCCGCACCTGATGTCACTCTACTCGATCAGGATGGCAATTCAGTCTCTCTAAAAGACCTAAAAGGGCAAAAAGTTCTGTTTTACTTTTACCCAAAAGCAATGACTCCAGGTTGCACCGTGCAAGCGCAAGGTTTACGTGATGTGAAAGCCGAGCTTGAAGCACACAATGTCGTGGTGCTCGGTGTCAGTATTGATCCAGTAAAACGCTTAGGTAAATTCATTGAACGCGATAGCTTAAACTTCACGCTGTTATCCGATGAAGATCACTCTGCAGCCGAAGCCTTTGGCGTTTGGGGAGAAAAGAAATTCATGGGCAAAGTGTATGACGGCCTGCACCGCATCAGCTTTTTGATCAATGAAGAAGGCGTGATTGAACACGTATTCAACAAGTTTAAGACTAAAACGCACCATGAAGTGGTGTTGGATTATTTAAACCAAGCTTAATGACTGCCTGCGAATAATAACGACAGACATAAAAATCAAAAGCCAGTCTCATTTAAGCGACTGGCTTTTTCGTTTTTGCTATATGTGCTAAATACTATTGCTGTGACTCTTGTACTTTTTGCTGGTCTTGCAAAGCGTCTAAGTCAGGGTGAGTAAAGGCATTGACTACCGCTTTCACTAACGTGGCAAGTGGGATGGCGAAGAATATCCCCCAAAAGCCCCATAATCCACCAAAGACCAATACCGCAATAATAATGGCAACCGGATGCAGGTTGACCGCCTCAGAGAAAAGTACAGGTACGAGTACATTGCCATCAAGCGCCTGAATAATGCCGTAAGCGATTAAAAGATAATAGAACTGCGGAGCAAGTCCCCATTGGAACAGCCCTACAATTGCCACAGGGATAGTGACAGCAGCGGCGCCAATGTAGGGAATTAACACCGATAAGCCAACGGCAACCGCGAGCAACACCGAATAGCGCAAATCTAATATGGCAAAGGTAATGTAACTGGCACTGCCGACGATGACAATCTCCACCACTTTACCGCGGATATAATTAGAGATTTGACCGTTCATTTCATGCCATACCTGATAAGCAAGATTACGGTTTTTTGGCAATATACCGCTGAGCATACTTAACATTTGCTCTTTGTCTTTAAGCAAGAAAAAGATAAGCAGCGGTACCAAAATAAGGTAAACCCCAACCGTAGCCAAACTCACCAAAGATGCTAATGAGCCTTTTACTGCGCTTTCACCCAGCCCAACGAATTTATTTTTCATGTCGGCAAACATAAACTCAGCGTTAGTGACGGTAGCAAATTCAGGAAAACGTTCGGGAATTGAGTTAATAAAATCTTGCAACTGACGATACATGTTTGGCACATCATTGAAGAAATTACCAATTTGTTGCCAGATGGTTGGCACTATGCCAATAAATGCAACAAGCACTAAGCCAACAAAGAGAAATAACACCAAAATAACGGCAATAGTTCTAGGAACGCCAATGCGAACTAACTGCACCACAGGCCACTCTAAAAGGTAGGCTAATACGATAGCAACCAGCAGCGGGGCAATAAGATGCCCAAAAAAATAGATGGTGATAAATCCAAATAGAATGATGGTCACTAAGCTAACGGCGTGAGGATCAGAGAATCTGCGTTTATACCATTGCTTCATCATATCAAGCATAGTAAGAGTTACCCTTTGGTTATGGTTAAGGAATAAAAATCAGCACCTTGCTTTACATCCACCAACATACCGTGATGTAAAAAGTAAGCTTTCATATCTTTGATGGAGACTAAATCTAGCACTAAAAAAGTGAGGCTTTGAGACGTTGATAATGCCCTACTTGCACGCTTAGCCAGCAACAAAGTCATAGGACATCGTTCTTCAGTAAGATCAATGATTTCGACTGACATAGTTGAACGAGTTCTATTTATTCTAAATACGCCTATTGTAAATCTTTTTTAGTTCAAAACCACTATTATCCCGTGTTAACCTAGTGACTAAGTTGTTAACAAGTGTCATTTTGCTCTTATCAAGAAACCAAATGGACTCAATAGGGTCTTACCATTAGACAGCCCTCTTTAAAATGGAAATCGGATCTCACGTTAATTAAACAATGACTGCCACTAATTTAAAACGCAAAGTATCGATATTAGCCACGCTATTAAGTGCATCTTTATGCTTTAGCGCCCCTAGTCTTGCCAACTCAACAGACTTGCCCGATATCGGCACAACCGCTGGTGCGACCCTGACCATAGATCAAGAACGCAATTATGGCGACGCTTATATGCGTATCCTTAGAGCCAGTCAGCCCATCGTCAGTGATCCCGTTTTAAGTGAATATGTTTCAAGTTTAGGCTATCGACTCGTCGCCAATGCCTCTGATGTAAAAACGCCTTTTAAGTTTTTTTTGATTCGTGACCGAAACATTAACGCCTTTGCCTTTTTTGGCGGACACGTTGCTTTGCATACTGGTCTATTTTTACACGCTAACACTGAAGGCGAACTTGCCTCTGTGGTTGCCCACGAAATTGCCCACGTTACTCAGCGCCACTTGGCAAGGCGCATGGAAGATCAAGCGCGTAAAACGCCAGTAACGATCGCCGCATTAGCCGGTTCTATTTTATTGGCGATTGCCGCCCCAGAAGCGGGAATCGCGGCTATAACTGCCACGCAAGCAGGCGCAATGCAAAGTGCCATCAACTATACCCGCAGTAATGAGAAAGAAGCGGATCGAGTGGGCATGAGCACCTTGATCAAAACAGGCTATGATCCGCATGCGATGCCGCATTTCTTTGGACGCTTAGCCGATCAATATCGTTATGCGAGCAAGCCGCCGCCAATGCTGCTGACTCACCCATTACCCGAAGACCGTATTACTGATACTCGTGCTCGTGCTGACGCATACCCTTCTAAGCCGCATGCTCCAGTACTGGATTTTCACATGGCAAAAGCGCGAATCGTTGCCCGCTATGTAGGCATCAATAGCGATGGCGCGTTAGATTGGCTTAAGCGCAAAGAAAAATCTGCATCAGCCGAGATAAAGCCTGCCTATCAATATGGTAAGGCACTGGTTTATTTAGACACTAAACAGCTAGACAAAGCCGAAGCTTTGCTCGTGCAATTGCAAAAACAGTTGCCCAATAGCAACTTTGTACTGGATGCGCTTGCCGATTTAAACATTGCCAAGAAAACACCACAGAAAGCGCAAGTGTTGTTAGAAAACGCATTGAAAACCAAACCGGGTAACCCAACATTAGAGATCAATCTGGCCAATGTTCTGATTGAACAAGATAAAAACAAAGAAGCAATACGATTATTACAGCGATACACGCACGCTAATTCTGATGACAGCAACGGTTGGCATCTATTAAGTAAAGCGCACGCTAACTTAGGGGATTCGGCAAATGAAGTTGCCGCTCGCGGTGAATTGTATGCCCTTAGCGCTAACTGGAATCGAGCGATTCAAAGCTTTACTCAAGCGGCTCAATTGTCACAGCTAGGCAGTAATCAGCAAGCTCGCTTTGATGCGCGTATCGATCAGCTTTTACAACAACGCGACCAGTTTATGGCGCTCCAAAACTAAAAAGGAAATTTCATGTCTGTTGTTATTTTTCATAACCCTCGCTGTTCAAAAAGCCGAGAGACATTAGCTTTACTAGAAGAAAAAGGAATAGCACCAGAAGTGGTTCTGTATTTAGATGCTGAGCTGACCCTAGATTCACTGCGCACTATCTACAGCCAATTAGGGCTAACTGAAGTGCGTCAAATGATGCGTACCAAAGAAGCCATCTATAAAGCGCTAAACCTTGGCGATAGCGCATTAAGCGATGATGCTTTGTTTGAAGCTATGTTAGCCAACCGCAAACTGATTGAGCGCCCGATTGTTGTGGCAAACGGCAAAGCCAAGCACGGCCGTCCACCAGAGCAGGTTTTAGAGATCCTATAATGCCTAATTCTAACGCCATAGAAATGGCCCCTAAGACCAAGCTATGGCTACGAACCGCGCAAATAGGTCACTTTTGCTTATTAGTTTGGGTACTGCTTTGGCACAGTGTCATTTCACCTCCGGCTGAAATTAACCCTTGGTTTTTAACCATTGCTTGGTGTGTACCTTTGCTGTTCCCTATCAAGGGTATATTGGCGCAAAAGCCATACACCTTTGCTTGGGCAAACTTTGTATTGCTACTCTACTTCTTGCACTCACTGACATTGGTGTATGTGGATGAAGGAGAGCGAACTCTGGCTATCATCGAGTTGGTTATTAGCAGTATCGCTTTTATTGGCAACACGCTATATAGCCGATTAAGAGGACGCGAGTTAGGTTTGAAGCTAAAAAAGCTGTCTGAATATAAGCAAGAAGAACAGCAACGCTTTGGTCGCTAATATTTTTAATGGCTAATAAGCTAATAAATAACAAAAAGCCCCTGTATTATCTATTTTTAGTAGTAATACAGGGGCTTTTTTAGATTACGCTAATTCGCCAGTAATGAAGAAACTAAGATTGCCACTCATAGTCAAGAGTTTGCGCTTCTTCCTCTGCCACTGGAGTGGCAGGTGCGCTCTCCGTTGTCGCTGGCGTTGCCACAGGCACTGAAACTGCAGTCGACGGCTGTGTTGTGGTATCTGTATTGCTGCTGTCAGCTTGCACTGGTGCAACGGCTTGCACTTTTTCTGTCGCGGGTGCAGTTGGAGCAGGAACAGGCTTAGCCGCTTTGTTCACTTTATTACTTCTAAGTAATTGACGTTCAAAGTCGGCTTTATCGGTAATTAAGTTAACTTGAAAATCAACGTCATCACCCACTACATGACTCAGCTCTACCGATGCAACGCTTGGTAAACTTTCTAACATACGTTCAATGCTGAAAAACGAGAACGCGTCATTTACGCCAGAGAATTTAACATCAATTGATGAAGCCACTTCACCGCTGCTTTTGGTTGCGCTTTTGTTCGCGTAGTAACGACCTAGCTCTGCCACCAAAGCTTCTGTCACTTGTTTATTTGTACCTGAAGCCTCACCAGAAACAGGAGACAATGCACTGTCGTCGATAAACTGAGGTTTATCATCGTAGAGTGTCCAACGCAGACGCTGCTGATGACCATTGCGGGCAATTCGAGCCACTACGACGGCATCAACATTGTAGCGACGACTGCTACTCGAGATTTGCTTGGTAAAACCACCCCACAGCTCTGTCGGCTTGATGCTAGTGACATCATCAATATCACCAACAGGAACAATAATAGGAAGCCCTTTTTGGCCTGCTACATATCTTAGGTTCGCTACAGAGGTTCGCTCTGATTGCTCCCAGCTAATGGTTCTATCATAGCCATTGTCTTCTACAACCCAAACCAACAAACGGGCGCGCTCTTCCGGCCAATAAGGTAAATTTGCCTGAGCTAGTAAAGATTGGATCTGCTTGGAGTTAAAAGACATTTTTAAGATAGGTTGACCATTTCTTTGAGATGGCATGATCGTCGACAAAAAACGGCTACTTTGGGTAATGGCTTTTTGCACAACTGGATTATCTAAAGAGGCTGAATCACCCGTTGCTCGTACAATAACTTCTCGCATGCCTTCGCGGCGCGCTAACTCTTCACCACTGTGTTTGGCTCCTTCTTGCTGTTCAAAAACGACAGCATCAGTATCAAACACATTCACTTTGGTAACCGCAAGTGCAGAAAAAGAGGTTAATGTTGCTAGCAAACAAGCTAATAATCGCATAAATAACTCAGTAATATTAATTAGTTAGAAAAGGATAAGCGAAGATACTAAAACCAACAAGTAGAGCCTGTTTAAAAGTACCCTACCGTATGGTTTTATTTAGCGTTACTTAGTACCAAAAATCTTGTCGCCCGCATCGCCAAGACCCGGAACAATGTAGCCTTTGTCGTTTAGGCATTCGTCGATAGCTGCAGTGAATAGCTCGATATCTGGGTGCGCTTTTTCTAGCGCTTCAATACCTTCAGGAGCGGCAACCAAAACCAGTGCTTTAATAACTTTACAGCCTTTCTCTTTCAATAGATCAATAGTTGCAATCATAGACCCGCCAGTTGCTAGCATTGGGTCAACAACTAGAGCAATACGTTGATCAATGCATGATGCCAACTTATTAAAATACGGTACAGGTTCTAATGTTTCTTCGTCACGGTAGATACCCACAACACTGATTTTCGCACTCGGCATGTGTTCCAATACGCCGTCCATCATGCCAAGACCGGCACGTAAGATTGGCACTACGGTTACTTTTTTGCCTTTAATTTGATCAACTTCAACCGAACCATCCCATCCTTCGATAGTGACACGTTCTGTTTCAAAATCAGCGGTTGCTTCATAAGTTAGTAGGCTACCCACTTCAGTTGCTAACTCTCTAAAACGCTTAGTGCTAATGTTACCTTCGCGCATTAAACCAAGTTTATGCTTTACAAGTGGATGTTTTACCTCAACAACTCTCATATCTTTCTCCAATCTGAATTCAATAAACCTCCGAATTATATACCCAAACTATGCTAACTTACGAGCTACATAGGTATTAGTGAGCAATTAATTATTGATTGCGAGTACAATCTGCTTATTGCTTCAATTTACCTATCTAATTCGGTTTTTGTGGTTATTTTTCTCTCACATAAGGGGGATAAATCAATAACAAACGTAAATAACCACGCAAACGTTTGCTATTGTCGATTATCCCTTGTTAGAATAGCGCCGATTTTTCTTCCCTAACTTTATCTAAACGAGGAATTTCCCGTGAGTAGTAACAAGGCTTCTCTTAGCTACAAAGATGCTGGTGTAGACATTGACGCTGGCAACGCACTGGTTGACAAAATTAAAGGTGCTGTAAAGCGCACACGTCGTCCAGAGGTCATGGGTGGCATTGGTGGCTTTGGCGCATTATGCGAATTGCCAACCAAATATAAGCAACCGGTACTGGTTTCGGGTACAGACGGCGTTGGTACTAAACTGCGTCTTGCACTAGACATGAAAAAACACGACACCATAGGTGTTGATTTAGTGGCTATGTGTGTAAATGACCTTATCGTTCAAGGTGCTGAACCTCTATTTTTCTTAGATTACTATGCAACAGGGAAGCTTGACATAGATACTGCCGCTGACGTTGTTGCGGGTATTGCTGAAGGTTGTGTGCAATCTGGTTGTTCACTAATCGGTGGCGAAACAGCAGAAATGCCAGGCATGTATGAAGGTGACGATTACGATGTTGCTGGCTTCTGTGTAGGTGTTGTTGAAAAAGAAGACATCATTGATGGCACTAAAGTTGCCGCTGGTGATGCACTTATCGCAGTAGGTTCAAGTGGCCCACACTCAAACGGCTACTCACTAGTTCGTAAAATCCTTGAAGTGTCTAAAGCGGATCTAAACCAAGATCTAGAAGGCAAACCTCTAGGCGAACACCTATTAGAACCAACAAAAATCTACATCAAATCAGCACTTAAAATGATTGAGAAGCACGATATCCATGCTATCTCTCATATTACTGGTGGCGGTTTCTGGGAAAACATCCCACGCGTTCTACCTGAAGGCACTAAAGCGGTTATCGATGGTAACAGCTGGAACTGGCCTACTATCTTCAACTGGCTACAAGAAAACGGTAACGTTGACACTCGCGAAATGTATCGTACATTTAACTGTGGTGTTGGCCTAATCGTTGCTTTGCCTCAAGATCAAGCTGAGCAAGCTGTTAAACTTCTTAAAGAAGAAGGTGAAAACGCTTGGGTTATTGGTCAAATTGCACAAGCAAATGGCGAAGAAGAGCAAGTAGAGATCAAATAATAATGACTAAAATTGTCGTCTTAATTTCAGGGAATGGAAGTAATTTACAGGCTATTATTGATGCTTGTATTAAAGGCGACATTGACGGTCAAGTCAGTGCGGTTATCAGTAACCGCGCTGATGCATTTGGTTTACAGCGAGCACAGCAAGCCAATATCCCTACCCATGTAAAATCGCATACCGACTTCTCAGACCGAGAATCCTTTGATCAAGCGGTGATGAGCATTATTGATGACTATCAGCCCGATATCATTGTGCTAGCAGGTTACATGCGTATTCTTACCGACGGTTTTGTGAATCATTACCTAGGTAAAATGATCAACATCCACCCTTCTTTGTTACCTAAATATCCAGGTTTACACACCCACCAGCGTGCGATTGAGGCTGGAGATAGTGAACACGGCAGTAGCGTGCACTTTGTCACGCCAAAGCTAGATAGTGGCCCTATCATAGAACAAGCAAAAGTTGCGATTGAAGCGCACGATTGTCCGCAATCACTATTGGCTAAGGTGCAAAAAGCGGAGCATATTCTTTACCCTAAGGTGGTGCAAGATATCATTGCAGGTCGCGTAGTTTGGCAGCAATAACTACCCCATAACGCTTCTTTTTACCGCAAATAGATTGATTTTTTTCAATACTATTCTCTGTTTTCATGTCACAAATAATAAAAAACCCTTTCTCTGAAAATTTGTTGCATATGGCGAGTATTTGATCAGCATTATAGAATCTTAGTTTTCATATAACGAGGTTAATATGCGCATTCCATGGCTCACTGTTCTTCTTAGTTTATTCACGGTGAGTGCTCACAGCGCACCAACTCCAGAAAATCAAAATAGCGCTTATATAGTCAACGGTATTAATGCTACCGTAAAAGACTATCGCTCTTTTGTTAGCTTATATTATGACCCGTCGGGATATGGCTCCAATGACCGCTATTACCCCTATTGTGGTGGCGTATTAATTGCCCCACAGTATGTGCTAACCGCTGCGCATTGCATTTATAATGATCGAGAAAATCAACTGTATACCTCAGTTGTATTTATGCCGCAAAATCAACGAGTCAATCACCCTACCATTTCAGGCTTCAGTCGCCGCATCAGCAATATTTACTATAGAAATGATTATAATGACGATATAGCGACCAGACTGCCCAATGACATTGCAATATTGAAGCTCGAAGCTCCAAGACAAATTGGTGACCCCGTCGACTGGGCAATTGATGAATCATATCGATATGATGCCATGGCACACTTCATTGCCGTTGGACATGGTCGCAACACATACCAAAAGAAAGAGACCCTTACGCTACAAAAGGTAGAATTATCGTTAGTGGATAACGAAAAATGTCGACAAGAATTCGGCGATGGAATTACCCAATCGCACTTATGCTTTGACGGCGATTATAATCCCATGACTCAGTTAAAAAATTCAACCTGTAGCGGTGACTCAGGTGGCCCGCTTTACTGGACGCACAATGGACGAAATATCTTAGTAGGCATCACTAGTTTTGGTCCTAAAATCTGTGGCACACCTTTGCGTAGCCTTACCTCGGTATTTACTGAAGTCGCCGATTACGACTTCTGGATTACCGATGTACTCAATAACCAAATTGATCCAGAGATCACCACTCACCTACGCATTAGCGAGGAAAATCGACAATCTGGCATTGTTGAAACGGTAAATCATAAGGTTGAGACGGTGACTGTTGAGGAGAAAGAACCAACGCATATTAGTGAACCAGTAACGGTGGATTCAAGCAGTAATTCAAAAAGAAGTGGCGGTACGATGGGAATGTGGTGCTTGTTGCTAATGGGGTTGTTGGTTGCTCAACGAAGAGCAACCAATAATATCAGCTCTAAAGCGCTTCAGTAGGTGCTTGACTGCGCGGTTTTGCTTCTGCATGAGCAACATCAGATAAAGCGTGCACGTTGCTGTCAATCACTTCACCGAACTGAAATAAGGTAAATTCACCCGGCTTAAGTCGGTGCCATACCTCATCTTGCGTCAATGGTTGGGTGGCGATAACGGAAACAACGTCGTTGGGTGTGGTTTCTTCTTGGAAGTTAATCGTCACATCTTCATCAATCAACCTTGCCTTGCCAAACGGGGCTCGGCGAGTAATGTAATAAAGGTGGTTGGTACAGTAAGCAAGGACGTACTCACCATCTGAAAGCAGCATATTAAATACGCCCATCTTTCTTAATTCATCACATTTCTCAACTAAAAATAAGAATACTTCTTTCATATCTTTAGGCGGATGAGGGTAACGAGCTTCTAAGTTATCCAAGATCCAACAAAACGCTTTTTCACTGTCGGTTTCCCCTACAGAGCGATGGCGAGATATCGGTAGATCTTGATAACCTGTCAGTTGACCATTGTGTGCAAAGGTCCAATAACGTCCCCACAATTCACGAGTGAAAGGATGGGTATTTTCTAGATTGACCCCGCCACGGTTTGCTTGCCTAATATGACTAATAACAGCACGACTCTTGATAGGATAGCTTTGCACCAATTCTGCAATTTTTGAATCGCAGCTTGGGTTAGGATCTTTAAAGGTGCGAAACCCTTTCCCTTCATAAAAGGTAATCCCCCAGCCGTCTCTATGCGGGCCAGTATTGCCACCGCGTTGAATCAGGCCAGTAAAGCTAAAACAGATATCTGTTGGCACATTGGCGCTCATGCCAAGCAGTTCACACATATAAATCTCCTACTAAGGTTTTCGTTGTATTCTTATTAAGCTTCCATCTCTTTTTCGATTAACTGAATAATAATATGGATAATCTTGATGTGGATTTCTTGAATACGATCCGCATACCCAAAGTGTGGTACGCGTACTTCTACATCCGCAACACCTGCCATTTTACCACCATCTTTACCGGTTAAGGCGATAGTTTTCATGCCTTTTTCTTTGGCCGCTTCAATAGCTTTTAAAATGTTGCCAGAATTACCGGAAGTAGATAGACCAAACAGTACGTCACCTTTTTGACCCACTGCTTCTACATAACGAGAAAAAACAAAGTCATAGCCAAAATCGTTGCTCACGCATGATAGGTGGCTTGGGTCTGAAATAGCGATGCCAGGATAACCCGGGCGGTTTTCACGATAGCGACCGGTAAGCTCTTCGGCAAAGTGCATAGCATCACAGTGAGAGCCACCGTTACCACAAGATAAAACTTTACCACCTTGCTTGAATGAGTCGGCAATCGTTTTGGCGGCCAATTCTATCTGTGCAATGTTGTTGTCATCGGATAAAAATGCCTGCAAGACAGTAGCCGCTTCCGATAGCTCACTCTTGATAAGGTCTTGGTACATAGCCGATCTCTCCTAAAATTATATGCTATTGCTGTAGCCTCGAATGTAACAAGAAAAGTTTAGCAGTGTCGAGGGGCATGTCGTTAGATTTCTAACTCAATTGTTTCATTGTCTACTATTGCGCCAGCTTTTCCTCCTGTTGCATGCAAACGGTCCAATTCACAAAACTACAACACTTACTCTTTACAAAATCTTAACATTTGCGATACTAAAGAAACTGGTTCGACCTCTTACCTTTATTTGCGCGTATTGAGTTATTGGGTTTTAGGTTGTGATAAACATGGTTAATGGAGAGACCTTTTACATGGATATACTTTTTGCTCTACTCACACTGTTTGTGGTGTCAGGCATTTGCCTTTATAACCGCAAGTCTTTGTTTATTGGGTTTGTCAGTAACGCTGTGGCACTGCTGCTGTGCTCATTTATCGTTGGAGTCTCGTTCATTGCTTGGTTTGTCTTACTGGCAGTTACCGCATTTATGCTATTTGATGAATGGCGTCAAAAAACCGTCACTAAAAAACTGCTCAAAGCATTTAAGAGCGTACTTCCTCCTATGTCTCAAACTGAAAAAGAAGCCTTAGATGCGGGCACAACTTGGTGGGAAGCCGAATTATTCCAAGGCAAGCCCAACTGGCAGTTTCTAAAAGACATACCTAAATCTGAACTCAGCGACGAAGAAAAAGCGTTTCTCGATGGCCCAGTAAATGAACTGTGCGCCATGATCAATGATTATGAAATCACTCACCAACAAGCGGATATGCCACCGGAGATTTGGCAGTACTTAAAAGACAACAAGTTCTTTGCCATGATCATTAAAAAACAATATGGTGGCTTGCAGTTTTCCGCTTACGCGCAAGCCCTTGTTCTGCAAAGATTGGCTGGCTCATCAATAGTGGTTGCCTCTACAGTAGGAGTACCTAACTCCCTTGGGCCGGGTGAGCTTTTGCAAATGTACGGTACAGAGGAACAACGCAATCATTACCTTCCTCGATTAGCCAATGGTCAAGAGATCCCCTGCTTTGCATTAACCAGCCCAGAAGCGGGCTCTGACGCAGGCGCTATTCCTGATTTTGGTGTGGTCTGTAAAGGCAAATGGCAAGGCAAAGATGTACTAGGGATGCGTTTAACCTGGAATAAGCGCTATATTACCCTTGCCCCTGTTGCCACTGTATTGGGTTTAGCCTTTAAACTGAGAGACCCTGATGGACTGCTCGGCGATAAAGAAGATCTAGGCATAACTTGTGCGCTTATTCCGACTCAATTGGACGGAGTTAAAATTGGGCGCCGACACTTCCCTCTTAATATTCCCTTTCAAAATGGCCCTACGCAAGCTAAAGATTTGTTCGTACCGATAGATTTCATTATAGGTGGACACAAAATGGCGGGCCAAGGCTGGAAGATGCTGGTTGAATGTCTGTCAGTAGGACGCGCGATCACCCTGCCATCGACCAATACCGGAGGTATCAAGACCAATGCATTGGCCATTGGTGCCTATGCGCGTATTCGTCGTCAATTTAAACAACCCATTGGCAGAATGGAAGGTATTGAAGAGCCGTTAGCCCGTATCGCCGGCAGTGCTTATTTGCTGGAAGGCGCCAACCTGCTCACCATGGGCGCGATTGATAACGGTGCTAAACCTTCGGTTATCTCTGCCATTGTAAAATACCATTGTACTCACCTAGGACAAAGAGCAGCCATTGATGCTATGGATGTGGCTGGCGGTAAAGGGGTGATGTTAGGTCCATCCAACTTTTTAGGTCGTGCTTATCAAGGTGCACCTATCTCTATCACCGTAGAAGGTGCCAATATATTAACCCGTTCATTAATGATTTACGGGCAAGGTGCAATTCGTTGTCATCCATACGTTTTAAAAGAGATGGAAATCGCCCATTCAGATGCGCCAGATGCACTGAGCAAATTTGATAAGGCACTCTTCTCGCACGTTGGTTTTGCCATGAGTAACTTATCTCGCAGTCTAGTCTTTGGGATTACCGATGGCATCGGCTCAGATTCACCGGCTACAGATGCGACTAAACGTTACTATCAACAGCTCAACCGTTACAGTGCCAACCTTGCCTTTCTATCGGATATTTCGATGGCCTTTTTAGGGGGGTCACTCAAACGTAAAGAGCGTTTATCGGCGCGCCTAGCCGATATGTTAGGTCAGCTCTATCTATGCTCAGCCATGTTAAAACGCTTTGAGCTAGATGGTAGCCCTAAAGAAGATCTTGCCCTTGTGCATTGGTGTGCTCAAGACAGTCTATTTAAAATAGAATCGGCTATGTATGACTTCTTAGTGAATTTCCCAGTGAAGTTTGTGGGTTTAAAACTGCGTGTATTGCTCATGCCAATGGGACGTGTGCGCAAGGCCCCTTCCGATAAACTGGATAGTGCATTGGCTAAAATTTTACAAACGCCAAGTGCAACCCGCAGTAGACTTGGACGCAACCAATACTTTGAACCCTCAAAGCACTGTGTACATGGGCAACTAGAATTAGCGCTAACCGTTGTTCTGCAAGCTGAACCTATTTTTGACAAAATCTGCCAACAATTGGGTAAGCGTAAACCTTTTACTCATTTAGACTTGGTAGCAAAACAAGCGCTAGAAGCGAACATGATTAGCCAAGAAGAGGCCGAAATATTACAAGAAGCCGAGTTACATAGGCTGAAAACCATCAATGTCGATGATTTTGATCCTGCTCACCTCGCGGCAAAAAATAAGCAACAGCAGCAACAAGCCGATACCGCCCATTAAGTCTTAACATCAAAAAACAAAATAGCCCTGAATATTCAGGGCTATTTACTGTCTATCGCATTTTAACTATTGCCTGATGAATCAAGGCAAGTCTTAGCTGTTAACTTACCAATTGGGCTCGCCAGAGAGCAAAGTTAAACGCTCAGCGTGAGCGGCAAGTTCTTCATCGCTGGCTTTAATTACGCGCAGTGGCGCACGTCCTGCTTCCACACGTTGAATGGTTGAACCTGCCGCCCCTTCAGAATTACCACCACCAAATTGAATAGCCGTTTGACCACCCGTCATAAACAGATAAACGTCGGCTAAGATCTCGGCATCGAGTAATGCGCCGTGCAATACACGAGCGGAAATATCGATAGTAAAATGTTTTGCTAATGAGTCTAAGTTTTTACGCGCTGGCATATTTGGCAAGCGTTTTGCCATCGCCAAGGTATCGGTAATTTTACAGTAGTCTTGGGTTTTACCTACCGAAGCGCCAATTTTGCTAAATTCATAGTCCATGAAGCCGACATCGAAGGGCGCGTTGTGCGCGACTAGCTCAGCACCGTCGATAAATTCAAGAAACTCTTGATGAACGTCTTTGTATTCTGGCTTATCAAGCAAAAACTCATCGGTAATACCGTGTACCGCAATCGCATCCGGTTGTATTTCTCGATCAGGCTTAATATAAACATGAAAGTGATTACCCGTTAGCTTGCGGTTCACTATCTCAACGGCACCAATCTCAATGATTCTGTGCCCAAGGTAAGTGGGACCGCCTTCACGGTTCATACCGGTTGTTTCTGTATCGAGCACCACTATGCGGCGCGAATTGTTACTAGTATTCATAAAATTAAAACTGTGTCAGACTAAAGGTAAGGCTGTTATTAGGCAATCATATCAAATCATGAATAAACAAGTTGAGATTTTCACCGATGGTTCGTGCTTAGGCAATCCAGGCCCCGGTGGCTATGGCATCGTCATGCGTTACAAAGAACACGAGAAGCTGATTTCTAAAGGCTTCATTCTGACCACCAACAACCGTATGGAGATGATGGCGGCAGTAGAAGGGCTAAAACTTCTTAAAGAGCCATGCAAAGTGGTATTGACCACCGATAGCCAATACGTGCGTCAAGGTATCACCCAATGGATCCATGGCTGGAAAAAGCGCGATTGGAAAACATCCAATAAAAAACCGGTTAAAAATGCCGACCTTTGGCAGGCTCTCGATGCAGAAAGCCAGCGCCATGATGTGGATTGGAAATGGGTAAAAGGTCATGCAGGTCACAGAGAAAACGAAATCTGTGACGAAATTGCTCGCCAAGCGGCTGAGTCCCCGACCGATGAAGACACCGGCTATCAGCCATCTTGAAGCGACAAAAATTAAGAGTTAAGACTTAACTCGACAATTAAGCCTCACTGGCGCAAGACGACGTTTCAGTTTCCAGTGGGGTTTAATCGGTTTTAATGGATAGGTTCTTTTGCGCGCCACAATAAAGTATTGGCTACAAAAAGGAGCGCTCCAATTGCCAATGCCATTTTCTAACCATGTCCAAATTGCCCTTTGCTTTTTCACTGGCACTAAACCATAGCTATCCATGTGCACCACTTGGTAATTAAGCACACTGAGCCAATCTTTAACCCTGTGTGGGGTAAACATTCGTCCACACCAAGGCATAGTGCGCCGGCGCCATGGCATCAAGCTATTAAGTCCAGATAAGCTAATTGGATTAAATCCAGTTAAGATAAGATAACCATCATCAATCATCACCCTATCCACTTCACGCAATAAACGGTGCGGGTCCAAGCAATAATCCAATTGATGTGCCATTAAAACCACATCGATGCTTTTTTCTAGAAACGGTAAATCATAAGCATCAGCAATCACATTGTGCACTGGATTTTTGATGTCCAAGTTGATTTGATGCTGAATATTACAGTTACAACTGGTAATCTCACAGCTCAAGCCACCTAATTTAAGCATATGGTAGCCAAATAATTTCGGGCACCACTCATCCAAACGCATCTGTATAGCGTCACGAACCCACTTATGCTTAGGTAGGTCATCCCAAGAATGGGGTTGGGTTATTTTCCGTGATATCCGAGCTGGTCGCATTCAGCAGTCATCCGTAAAGAAACAATAGGAATATCTTAATGTTAGTCGTAAAAAGCATACCTGCATTTAATGATAATTACATCTGGCTTATTCACAATAACCAAGGTCAATGTGCCGTTGTCGATCCGGGCGACGCAACTCCAGTTTTGGCTTACCTCAAAGAACACGATTTGCAACTGAACACAATACTGATCACTCATCACCATTCGGATCATATTGGCGGTGTCTCAGAGCTTAAACGTGAATTTTCTGACGTCACTATTGTGGGTCCGCAAAAAGATGCCGTAGCTGGCCTTACTCACTCTGTAGGCGCAGGGCAACAGTTAGAGTTATTTGGTGAACACTTTATCGTACTTGATTTACCGGGACACACCTTAGGCCACATTGGTTTTCTAGGTGATGGCAAACTGTTTTGTGGCGATGTGCTATTTTCGGCAGGTTGTGGCCGAGTATTTGAAGGAACACCGGCACAAATGTGGCAATCACTGCAAAAACTGGCATCACTACCCGTGGAAACCGAAGTGTACAGCGCACACGAATACACCTCGAACAACCTATCGTTTGCCATGGCAATCGAGCCTAGTAACCCGCAGTTACAAATTTACCGCGAAAAAGTAAATCAGCTGAGAGCCCATCAAAAGCCCACTCTACCGACCACAATTGAACAAGAAAAATGGATTAATCCTTTTTTAAGGGTTGATATGCCTGAAGTCATTAACTCAGTAGCACATAAAACTGAAGATCTTTCCCCTGAAGGTGTTTTTACCGCACTGCGTAAATGGAAAGATAGCTTCTAATTAAGTACACTCTGGCACAATATTTTATTTACACCCATTTAATAACCCGTTTCTAACGACAACGGGTACAACACTTTTGTTCATAAAACCAATAATACTGAACAGTGATTACAAATAATGGGAAAGACATAGCACGAAGGCTTTTGCATGAAATTGAAATACAGCTGGATATTAGCTCTGGTACTTACAGGCTGTCAGACACCACAGCAGCCCACAGAAAAAGAGGTCACAGAGCTTCCTCCAACAACACAACAAAGCCAAGTTGAGATTGCGCCACCAGCCCAAGAAAAACCTCAAGAAGTGGCTGTAGAGCCCGTTGAAGAAGTGGAAAAGGCGCCTGAGCTAACCCCTCAGCAACAGCAAGACTTGTGGAAACGTATTGGCATGCAACTTAAGTTGCCTGTCGCCAATGATGAAAAAGTAGAATATTACCGTAACTGGTATATCAAACACCCAAGCCACCTTAGAACCGTCTCTAAAAGAGCCGAGCCGTACCTACACCTTATTGTAGAAAAGATCGAGCAAAAGAACTTACCAATGGAGTTGGCACTGCTTCCTGTTGTAGAAAGTTCTTATGATGCCTTTGCCTATTCTCATGGCAGTGCTGCAGGCTTATGGCAGTTCATTCCCGGAACCGGTAAATGGTATGGGCTTGAACAAAACTATTGGTATGACGGTCGTCGTGATGTTTCTGCCTCTACAGATGCCGCTTTAAAATACCTTGGCGACTTAAATAATCGTTTTGATGGTAACTGGAATCACGCTATTGCGGCCTACAACAGTGGTGGTGGTCGCGTGAGCAGTGCTATTCGCAAAAACCGTCGTCTAAATAAGCCAACGGACTTTTTCTCCCTAGAACTGCCGCAAGAAACCAGCGCCTATGTGCCTAAGCTAATGGCAATTGCTGATATTGTGGCTCACCAAGAAAAATACGGCGTTGAAATCCCAGCCATTGAAAATAAACCAGTGCTGGTGCAAGTCGACCCTAAAGAGCAGTTAGACCTTGGCATTGCCGCTCAGTACGCCGATATAAGCGTTAAAGAACTGCAAAGCTATAACCCTGCTTATAACCAGTGGGCAACCGCGCCTGATGGGCCTCATAAACTTCTGATTCCTATTGAGAAAAAAGAACAGTTTTTAGCCAAAGTAGAAAAGAACCGTGGCAAAGGCGTTAAGCTGATTCGCTACAAGGTAAAAGCGGGTGACAGCCTAGGTTTGATTGCACAAAAGCATAAAACCACGATTAAAGTGATTCAAACGGCTAACGGTATGTCTAACTCAAATATTCGAGCTGGACACTATTTGCTGATCCCAACATCAACTCAATCAAACAGTGCTTATATACTGAGCGCCGAGAATCGACTCAAACAGACTCAGTCTCGCAGTCGAGGTGATTATAAAGTTTCACATACCGTAAAATCGGGTGAGAGTTTTTGGAATATTGCCAAACAACACAACGTCTCAGTACAATCTTTAGCTAAATGGAATGGTATGGCGCCAAAAGATACTTTGCGCGTTGGCCAGAAGTTAGTGGTTTGGAAAAAAGGCTCTCCTGGCGCTGTGATGCGCACCGTTTACTACAATGTGCGCAGTGGTGACAGCATCAGCAGTATCGCGCATCGCTTTAAAGTACGCTCTAGTGACGTGGTCAAATGGAACAACTTGAACACGTCGAAATACCTTAAGCTAGGACAAAAACTGAAGCTGTATGTCGATGTAACTAAAGTGACGGTTTAGCAGCTATTAACGCAAAACTTGCCAGTAATGGATTATGATCAGAGGCGTCACTTGTTGGCGCCTTTGCTGTTATTAACTGCAGATCACGATAGTAAATATGATCCAATACATGCCCATTCATAAACTCTGAGCGCTGACCACTAGGGAACACTGCTTCTTTAAAATGTGCGGTAGCCATGATTTGGCCAAGCTTTTGCATTCGTTCATCACTCCAAGTATTAAAATCCCCACCAAAAATCACCGGACCTGGGTGCCTTTTTAGTTTGTTCACCAAAGTAATTACCTGTTGTCGATACTCGTCAGTACCCAGCGTAAAGTTAATTGCGTGCAAATTACCTACCGCCAATTCACTGCCATCAGACAAGGGATAAGTGGCGAATAACGCCGACTTTGGCAGTTGTAGCCACGGCTCTGAATCTAACTGAGCACAAATACGAAGCGGATAAACCGGCGCTAAATTGAGTACCCCAGCACTGACATCAAAAGCTTCAAAAGCTTTGGCTTGTTGCCCTATCCACTCAATTTGATACAACCAACTTTTGAACTCATCGGTTAAGCTCACCTCTTGCAATAGAGCTAACTGCTTACCTTTAAGTAATTCACTCAGTACTGGTTTCCAATTTTCTCTATTTTGTTTGTATAAGTTCCACACCAGAACATCAATCTGTCCATTATCATCTAACGTGCGGCCATTTCGCTCAAAGCTCTGGCACTCAAAGCGGCTCTCAACCTGAGTATCTTTCACTCCATCCGTGACCACTAAATGTTCGGCATCAGGCACAGAGAATAAAACTTTAAACACTATTACTGTGGCTATGGCGAGCCCTATAATAATGAACAAAAACCAACGTGTTTTTTTATGTGCGGACATAGATTACCTGTTGAGAAGATCTGAACTAACGAAGTGTGATGTCATAGTAGCAATTTGGCTAAGTATAGAAAACAACAAGCCCCCGCACTAAGGCAGGGGCTTAAAAGATTAATCTACTATTTAAGGTGCAATACTACCTAAGATTAGATTGCGTCTTCGTCTTCTTCTCCAGTACGAATACGTACAACTCGCTCAACATCAGAAACAAAAATCTTACCGTCACCAATTTTGCCCGTTTGCGCTGTTTCAACGATCTTATCGATACATTGTGCCGCAACATCGTCAGAGACTACGATTTCTAACTTAACTTTTGGTAGAAAATCAACCATGTATTCAGCACCACGGTACAGTTCAGTATGGCCTTTTTGACGTCCAAAGCCTTTTACTTCAGATACGGTCATTCCTGTAATACCGACTTCTGCTAATGCTTCTCGTACATCGTCGAGTTTAAAAGGTTTTATGATAGCTTCAATCTTTTTCATTTCTACTCCCTAATTTGCTCAGCCTATGGCAAGTTCAAGTATTATCAATGTTTTTTCCTAAATTACCAAATAGGAATTCATCTATATTGGCCAAGCTAAGACAAAATAGCCTTATTATTTCATTGCTGCATAATAAGCGGCTAGATTTTCCATATCTTGATCATTAAGCAGCGATGCTTGTGCTTGCATTACCACCGCTAGCCCGCCGCTTCTTTCTTTGGCTTTATAAGCCTTGAGTGAGCTAACAATGTATTTCGCATTTTGCCCATTGAGATTTGGGTAACCATCGATCACAGCTTTTCCATCAGCACCATGACAAGCTGCGCAGATTTGAGCCTTTGCTTTACCTGCTTCAATATCAGCAGCGTTCGCCGTTGCACCGATAACCGATGCCAAAAGAGCCGCAACAACCAGAGACTTTTTCATAATATTACCTTGTTGATTATTTTTTCTTCCAATAAAAACGGTGACTTGACCCAGTAAAGTCGCGACATACAAACAAATCGCCAACCGCTACCACTTTATCGTTATACATCAAAATGGGTATAAGTGATCGTTTCCATGGCGGAATTTGATACTCCTGAAACAGTTTTTTTAGTTTTCGACTACCGACGCGCCCTGCAGGATGGGCACTCAAACCACTAGGATTGAACTGAACCCAAGCTTTTTCATCGGCATTAGCCGCACGTACGCCAAGGCCAAGATCGCTGTGATTACCTAATACAACACTGCCTAATTGATGCGGCAGATCTAAGATTTGATTGCTCTTTAACACGGACTGCCACTCTTGTGGCGGCTCAATCTCTTTAACCAAGTGAATCGAGTTTTGGAATCGGCGCACTGTCCTATCTCCAATGACCAACTTAGGATTAGCATCTGCGCCCGCCCCTATCACTTCATTGAACAATAAAATAAGCTGCTTGCGACTGGGCATTGGATGATTGTGCTGCTTAAACCATTGACGAATTAAGCGATGACGAATCGCTTCAGACACCGCACTTAAACGTTGCATACTCAGGCTATTATCAGGGTTCAGGGCTTGCTGATATTGATGTTGCAGTAATTCATCAAGCAGCTGCTCTTGTTCAAAGCATAGCTCAGCACTGCGCAGGGCATTTTTTTGTATTTCTGGCCAGCGCTTCGATAGTTGCGGAACCACTGCATGCCTTAAAAAGTTGCGATCAAACTTAGTGTCTTGATTGCTTTCGTCTTCTACCCACTGCAATTGATGCTCAACGGCATAATCATGCAGTTGTTCTCGGCGTAAGGACAGAAAAGGCCTTACTAGTAAGCTGTCCTGAAAAGCAGATGACGCCCCCATTCCAGCCAACCCCCTTGGGCCACTACCACGCTTTAATGCCAATAATAGAGTTTCGAGTTGATCATCGGCATGTTGCGCCGTTAATAACAAATCACCGTTCTGCAGGTGCTTAGCCAATAACTCATAACGTGCGTCTCTAGCTTGCGCTTCTAGGCTCTGTTTACTGTTGATATCTAAATGGGCATGCTCTACGCAAAAAACGATTGAGGAGGCTTCACACCACTGCTGACATTGCGTTGTCCAGAGCGCCGCATTTTGGCTTAAACCATGATTAACATGCACCGCCATCACTTTAGCTGTTGGATTTTGAGTTTGATAACGAGCCAAACCCTGATAACGGGATAAGCAATGAAGCATCACTCGAGAGTCTAGCCCTCCACTTAATGCCAGCACGATTTTTGAATCAGAACTTCGATAAGCTTCAATGACTTTGCAAAAAGTATCGAAAATAATGTCCACAGCATTTCTCACTATATTCATGGTATTCATAAAACAAAAAAGGCGAGCTAGTGCTCACCTTTCTCATTATCTCATCATTTGCGGTTGAGCAAATTTAGCTTAGCAGTAACCGTAGCTCATCAAGCGCTCGTAACGACGCTCCTGTAGCTCTTCTTCACTTTTGCTGTCTAGCTCTTTTAACTGCTGAACCAATACCGCTTTAATATTCTCAGCCGTATGCACTGGATCTCTGTGCGCGCCGCCTAGCGGTTCAGTAATGATTTCATCAATCAAGCCGTACTCTTTCAAGCGCGGTGCAACTAAGCCCATTGCATCTGCAGCTTGTGGCGCTTTTTCAGAGTCACGCCACAAGATAGAAGCACAACCTTCTGGAGAGATAACCGAGTATGTTGAGTACTCAAGCATGTTCACGTAGTCACCGACACCAATCGCCAATGCACCACCAGAACCGCCTTCACCTACAACATTACAAATAACAGGAACAGTAAGACCTGCCATCGCTTTTAGATTCGTGGCAATTGCTTCAGATTGACCGCGCTCTTCCGCACCGACACCTGGGTAAGCACCCGCAGTATCAATAAAGGTAATAATAGGCATGTTAAAGCGCTCAGCCATCTTCATTAGACGCAGGGCTTTACGGTAACCTTCAGGTTTTGGCATACCGAAGTTACGGATGACTTTCTCTTTGGTTTCACGGCCTTTTTGATGACCAATAACCATTACCGGACGTCCATCTAGACGAGCCATGCCACCAACGATAGCTTTGTCATCGCCAAACGCACGATCACCGCATAATTCATCAAATTCAGTGAAGGCATTTTCAATGTAATCATAAGTGTAAGGACGCTGTGGGTGACGAGCAAGTTGAGCCACTTGCCACGCACCTAGATCACCAAAAATTTTCTTTTTCAGTTCTAAGCTTTTCTTTTCAAGAGAAGTGATTTCCTTGTCTAGGTCTACTCCATCTCCTCCGCCGTGGCGACTTACATCGCGTAGGGCTTCAATTTTAGCTTCAAGCTCTGCAATTGGCTTTTCAAACTCTAGAAAGTTCAAACTCATCTAGCATTCCTTCATTTTTTTGCTCTGAATACAGGGTGTTCTGTAATCAGTTAAATTCGAGTTCTACCTGGTCATTCCCAAGTAGCTGCTTTAAATCGTCAATCAACGTATCGCTTGGCGTAACTCGCCATTCAACACCCAAGGATAACTTGGCTCTTGCGTCGCTACGTTGATAATAAATATGGACTGGAATAGTACCAGCGCGATGCGGCTCTAACACTCGACTGAAGCGTTCAAAGAACTGTGCATCAATTTGAGACTCTGATATCGAGATACTGAGTCCAGAAGCGTATTTCTCACGAGCATGGCCAAGATCCATGACTTCACGAGCCGTCATTTTAAGGCCACCATTGAAATCATCAAAGCTGACCTGTCCAGAAACCACTACAATTCTATCTTTTTCTACAAGTTCTGCATACTTTTCTAGCATATCAGAAAATAACATCACTTCCATTCGCCCCGAACGGTCGTCTAAAGTCAGAATACCAATGCGAGTTCCGCGCTTGGTGGTCATCACTTTAGCCGCAATCACTAAACCTGCTAACGTAACAGATTGGTCACGTCTGGTTGGTGTGGCGTTATTTAATCGACAGCTAGTGTATTTTGCCAACTCGCGTAGATACAAGTTAATAGGGTGGCCAGTTAAATATAAGCCGAGCGTTTCTCGCTCCCCTTCTAGCCACACTTTTTCAGGCCATTTAGGCACTTGCGCATAGGCTTGCTCAACATCGGAATGGGTATCGGTTAATACGCCAAACATATCCGACTGTCCAAAGGCTTCCGCTTGGTGGTATTGACCCGCCGCTTTTACCGCTGCATCTACAGAGGCCATCATAGCCGCTCGGTGTGGGCCTAGACGATCTAGTGCGCCTGCTTGAATGAGCTTTTCAATCACACGCTTGTTGCATTTTTTAAGATCAACACGCGCACAAAAATCAAACAGATCTTTAAAGTGTCCGTCTTTGGCTCTCGCCTCGATCATGCTATCAATTGGGCCTTCACCGACCCCTTTAATTGCGCCAATGCCGTACACAATCGCGCCAGTTTCATCGACGTTAAAGCGATATAGGCCAGAGTTCACATCTGGCGGTAAGATTTTCAGCCCCATACGGATACATTCATCGACTAGGCCGACCACTTTTTCCGTATTATCCATATCCGCGGTCATTACCGCCGCCATAAATTCGGCAGGATAGTGGGTTTTTAGCCATAGCGTTTGGTATGAAACCAATGCATACGCCGCCGAGTGCGATTTGTTAAAACCATAGCCGGCAAATTTTTCTACCAAGTCGAAGATTTTCATCGACAACTCGCCATCTACGCCGTTGTTTTCCGCCCCTTCTTTAAAGACCGAGCGCTGTTTCTCCATCTCTTCCGGTTTTTTCTTACCCATAGCACGGCGCAACATATCTGCGCCGCCGAGCGTATAGCCCGCCAAAATCTGGGCAATTTGCATAACCTGTTCTTGATACAGAATGATGCCGTAGGTCGGTTCTAGGGTTTCTTTTAATGACTCATGTTGCCATGTTTCATCTGGGTAAGAGATGGCTTCTCGACCGTGCTTACGGTCGATAAAGTTATCTACCATGCCCGATTGTAATGGGCCGGGACGAAATAGCGCCACCAGTGCGATGATGTCTTCAAAACAGTCCGGTTTAAGACGCTTGATCAAATCCTTCATGCCGCGAGATTCAAGCTGGAATACCGCAGTCGTTTCGGAGTTTTGTAGCACTCTGAACGAGGCTTCATCTTGCAAAGGAATCGATTCGATGCGAACCGGCTCTTCACCCATTTTTTCAAGCCTTGGGTTAATTAGCCCTAGCGCCCAATCAATGATCGTTAGAGTACGTAACCCCAAGAAGTCAAACTTAACCAGACCTGCGGTTTCTACGTCATTTTTATCAAACTGAGTAACTGGGAAGTGCCCTTCAGCATCCGCATAGATCGGTGAAAAGTCGGTAATTGTGGTGGGTGAGATCACCACGCCACCGGCGTGTTTACCTGCGTTACGTGTACACCCTTCTAGGATGCGACACATATCGATAAGATCTTTGACCTCATCATCGGCATCATAGAGCTCGCCAAGTTGTGGCTCAGCATCAAATGCTTTGCTTAGCGTCATGCCCGGATCGGGTGGCACTAATTTGGAAATACGATCAACAAAACCGTATGGGTGACCTAACACTCGGCCTACATCACGAATAACCGCTTTGGCTGCCATAGTACCGAAGGTGATGATCTGCGATACCGCATCTCGACCATACAACTCAGCCACGTGATCGATAACCTGATCGCGCTTATCCATACAAAAGTCGATATCGAAATCGGGCATGGATACACGTTCAGGGTTTAAGAATCGTTCGAATAGCAGATCGTATTCTAATGGATCAAGGTCAGTGATCTTCAGCGCATAAGCCACCAATGAACCCGCACCTGAACCACGGCCTGGGCCTACTGGAATGTCGTTGTCTTTCGACCACTGGATGAACTCCATTACGATCAGGAAGTAACCGGGGAAGCCCATCTGGTTAACAACGCCTAGCTCGATTTGCAGTCGCTCATCATATTCAGTGCGACGCTCGGCGCGCACTTTAGGATCGGGGAATAAAAACTCTAAGCGCTCTTCTAAGCCTTCTTCAGACTTATGCACTAAGAATTCTTCAATGCTCATATCACCGGTTGGGAAGTTAGGTAAGAAATACTCCCCTAGACGTACGGTAACGTTACAACGTTTAGCAATTTCAACACTGTTTTGTAAGGCTTCAGGAATGTCTGAGAACAGCTCACACATTTCTTCTTCAGTGCGCAAATACTGCTGAGCACTGTAATTTTTTGGACGACGCGGATCTTCTAGAGTAAAACCATCGTGGATCGCCACACGTATTTCATGGGCGTCGAATTGTTCTGGGTTTAAAAAGACCACTTCGTTGGTTGCCACGACAGGCAAGTTACTCTGCTGTGCGCATTCTAGCGCAAAATGCAGATAGCTCTCTTCGTCAACGCGGCCTGTACGGGTCAGTTCCAAATAAAAACGATCGGCAAAATGTTGCTGATAAAAATCGATGCACTGCTGAGTCAGGTCGTCGTTGCCTTTTAATAAAGCTTTGCCTAACTCGCCACTTTTACCGCCAGAGAGAACAATTAAACCTTCGTTAAGCTCGGCTAACCATTCTTTATCGATAACAGGTTGGTGTTGAACATGACCGCGCAGGTAGGCTTTAGAAATCAATAGAGTCAGGTTTTTATAACCTTGGTTATTAGCAGACAAGACTGTGATACGGGTTAATTCATCACCAAATTCAGGTGACTGCATCATAAAGTCAGCGCCAATAATGGGCTTAACGCCCTCGCCGTGAGCCTTGTTATAAAACTTCACCAGACCACATAGGTTAGTAAAGTCGGTCAATGCTACCGCAGGCATACCAAGCTCTGCCACTTTCTTGACTAAAGGCGGTACTTTCGACAAGCCATCCACCATGGAATAGTCACTGTGGACGCGTAAATGTATAAACTTCGGCTCTGTCATAATTACTCTGTTGTTCCGTTAGTCAAGTAGACCTAACGCTCGTTTAACTGGCTTAAAACTTTTTCTGTGCTCAGCAATCACGCCGTGCTCTTCGATGGCGGCAAAATGTGCCTTAGTCGGATACCCTTTATGTTTCGCAAAACCAAATTGTGGGTACTTTTCATCAAGCTCAACCATTTCTTGGTCGCGCACCACTTTAGCGATGATAGAAGCGGCGCTGATTTCAGCCACTCTTAAATCGCCTTTCACGACCGCAAGCCCCGGCATCACGATGGTCGGCACTCGATTACCATCAATTAAGGCAAAGTCTGGCTTAATTGAAAGGCCTTCAATGGCGCGCGTCATCGCCAGCATAGTAGCATGCAAAATATTCAACTCGTCGATTTCTTCAGGTGAACAGCGACCGACTGACCATGCTAGCGCTTTTTGTTTAATTTCTGGAAATAACGCCAAACGTTTCTTCTCAGACAGCGCCTTTGAATCAGTCAGCCCTTCGATAGGGTTATTCGGATCTAAAATAACCGCTGCAGTGACGACATCACCCACCAGTGGGCCTCGCCCGACTTCATCCACTCCGGCAAACAAAGAGTAACCTTGTGGGTACTCAAAGGGAGGGTATTCTACTTTTACTTTTGCCATTTATTTGCCTATTAAATTCAGTACCGCGTTGGCCGCTTGAGTATCAGCATCACGCTTTATCCACGCATGCATTTCGCTAAACTTATCCGTCATATAGGTGGTATCACCATCGATAATATTCTGCATTGCTGTGAATATTTGCTGTGGATTACATTCTTCCATAATCAACTCAGTAAGTAGCTCTTCATCCGCTAGCAAGTTAGGCAAGCTGTAATACTTATTCAGCATCATACGCTTAGCAATAAATCCGGAAATTTTATTAACTTTGTATGCGGTCACCATTGGGCGATTAACCAGCATGCCTTCTAAAACCGCAGTGCCACAGGCCAGTAAAATAAAATCGGCTGCGGCCATAATATTACGTGCTGAGTTTTCTTCAATGATTTGAAAATCGAGTTCAGGAGCGGTTTGTTGCCAAATTTCTTCAAACTGAGCTTTTCGTGCTGGATTGACCGCCGATACGATAAAACCAATATCTGGGTATTTTTCATGCAGCAGTTTACAGCCTTCAATAAAGTCTTGCGCCATTAACTTTATTTCACCGCGACGACTGCCCGGCAGTACCGCAAGCCAGCGTCTGTCTTGCTGTAGGCCAAAACGTTCGCGCGCTTCACTTTTACTTGAATGCATAGGGATTGCGTCGGCTAAAGTGTGCCCAACAAACTCACACGCCACTTGATACTTATCGTAAAAGGCTTTTTCGAAAGGAAGAAAAGCTAACACAAGATCGGTTGCGGCATCGATTTTAAAGATGCGCTTCGGACGCCATGCCCATACTGAAGGGCTCACGTAATGCACGGTTTTTAAGCCGGCATTTTTCAATTCTAGCTCAAGTCGCAAATTAAAATCAGGGGCATCAATACCGATAAAAACATCCGGTTGCCACTGTTTGAAAAACTTAGCGGTTTCTTTTTTGATGTGCAAAATTCGACGCAATCGCCCTAGGACTTCAACCAATCCCATGACCGATAACTCTTCCATGTCAAACAGAGAGCGACAACCTAATGCCTGCATTTTTGGTCCGGCAATTCCAACAAATTCAGCATCAGGATATTTTTGCTGAATTCCCTTGATAAGACCTTCACCTAGTGTGTCCCCAGACAACTCTCCAACAACAACACCGATACGTAATGGTCGACTCATACATTGCACTCCCAGACAGAAAAAGGAAACAAAAAAGCACACAAATAAAAAGATCGCCCATTACAGCGATCTTTTAAAAAGGAAAACTAAACGCTGTTATTAGCGAATGATGCCACGATTAACATCATTATTTAGGTAATCAATGAATTGCTTAACCGCAGGGTATTCGTCTGCTGATTTGGCAATTTCAACTTTAGCTTCATCTAAAGTTAGACCTGAGCGATATAGGGTTTTAAATGCACGACGCACAGCGAGAATATCTTGCTTCTCAAAGCCGCGGCGTTTCATGCCTTCAGAGTTAATACCGATAGGACTACAGTGGTTACCTTGCGCCATCACAAATGGAGGGATGTCTTGCGCCACAGTAGAACCGCCGCCGATGAACGCGTGCGCGCCCAAAGTACAGAACTGGTGCACAGGAACGAGCGCAGTAAGAATTACGTAGTCTTGTACTTTAACGTGTCCTGCAAGAGTGGCGTTGTTACCAAGAATAACGTTGTCACCAATCACACAATCATGTGCAATATGTGCATTCACACAAAATAGGTTATCACTACCTACTTGAGTAATGCCCTTATCTTGAACTGTGCCGCGGTGCATCTGCACGCTTTCGCGAATCACGTTACGATCGCCTACCACAAGTTGGGTAGCTTCACCGTGATATTTCTTATCTTGGTTTTCTTCACCTAAAATGGCAAAAGAAAACACGCGGTTTCCATTACCAATTTTGGTTAAGCCTTTAATCACGACATGAGACATAATCTCATTGTCTTCACCAATTTCAACATCGCCACTGATGTATGTAAATGGCCCTACGCTAGTGTTAGCGCCAATTTTTACATTGCCTTCAATAACTGCAGTTGGGTGAATTTTTGCAGTAGGATCAATCATATTAGAATTCTCGACGAGCACATTTTAATTCTGCAGAACAAACAACCTCACCATCAACTTTAGCAACACCGTTAAACATCGCAATGCCGCGACGGTTTTTTAACAGTTCTACTTCGATGATCATTTGATCGCCTGGAGTTACGGGTTTACGGAATTTTGCTTGGTCTACGCTAGCAAAATAATACAATTCATTTTCTTTTGGTGCACCAAAGGTTTTAAATGCAAGCAAGCCCGTTGCCTGAGCCATAGCTTCTAGGATAAGTACCCCAGGAAATACAGGCAGTTGCGGGAAGTGACCAGTGAACTGAGGTTCATTAAAGCTCACGTTTTTCAAACCAACTAGATATTTTCCTTCTTCGTAATCGGTGACACGATCAAGAAGTAAAAACGGATAACGGTGTGGAAGAAGAGATTGAATCTCCATAATATCCATGGTCTTTTTTTCAGAAGTCAAAGTGCATTTCCTTTAATGTAACGCTTTAATTTATTTACGAATTATAGACTAAAAAGACCTGCTTATTGCAGGCCTTAATAGAGAATTTAAGAGCCGAGCTTTTTCTCGAGTTCGTTGAGGCGATTGAGCATGTCCTCAAGCCTGTTAAGGCGAGCAACAGATTTACGCCATTCTCGATTCGGTTGCGCTGGCATACCTGATGAGTAAACACCTTTTTCCGTGATGCTGCGAAGCACCATTGCACGACCAGAGATCATACTGCCGTCGGCAATTTCTAAGTGTCCTGAAATGGCTGCGCCACCACCAATAATACAATATTTACCAATGTGTGTACTACCACCGACTACAGTACCACCTGCAATACAAGAGCCGTAATCGATACGTACATTATGACCAATTTGAATTTGGTTATCTAAAATCACATTGCTGCCAATAACGGTGTCGTCTAACGCACCTCTATCAACGGTTGTGCTTGCCCCAATTTCAACACGATCGCCAATTCTGACTGTGCCTACTTGAGGAATTTTGATCCATTCGCCACGCTCGTTAGCATAACCAAAACCGTCTGCACCAATCACTGAGCTAGAATGGAAAACACAACGTTCACCGACTTGCACATGATGATAAATCGTCGCATTGGCCCACAATTGAGTGCCTGCGCCAATGACCGCATTTTTGCCCACATAAGCACCGGCACCAATAGAGACATTGTCTCCTAGCACAGCGCCTGAATCGATAGTGGCGTTTGGACCAATAGAAACATTACTGCCTAAAACTGCATCATCAGCAATACTTGCCGATGCTGCAATTCCAGTTGCAGGTAACTGAGGCGTATTTAACGCTTGAGCTACCTTAGCGTAAGCAACATAAGGGTCAGCGACGACCAGAGTATTACCTTTACATAATTCTCGTTCGCTTTCCTTTACCATGACTACTGACGCCTTACACTCAGGCAATTGCTTTTTATAGCGCGGATTAGACAAGAAAGTAATGTGCCCTTCTTCTGCCTTATCCATTGCAGCTACCGAAGTAACCTTAGTTGCAGGATCACCGTAAAGTGTGCCACCGGTAATTTGTTCAAGTTGTTGTAGCGTCAGTTCTGTCATAATTTATTACTTATTTAGTTCGTCAATCACTTTTTGTGATAGGTCTAGTTCAGGCTTAGCGTATTGAAGAGCTTGCGCGTCAACAACCATGTCTACACCTTCACGTTTAGCAACAACATTTACCGCGTCTTGAATCACTTTAAATAGTTTTTGCTTCTCTTGAGCTTCACGACGTTTGCCATCACGCTCTAAAGATTGACCTTTCAATTTGTATTCAGCTTCTAGACCAGCGATTTCGATTTGTAGTTTACGAACGCCATCATCACCTAGGAGTGCCGCATCGCGACGTGCTTTATCCGCTTTAGATTTAATCTTAGCTTCAATTGCTTTTAAATCTGCTGTTTTGTCTTTGAACTCTTCTTGCAGAGTTTTCAGAACAGCTTCTCGTTGTGGTAGCTCTTGGAAAATTTGAGCGGTATTTACATAAGCAACTTTTTGAGCAGCTTCCGCGGCGTGCGCAACCAAAGATGTAGACAAGACTACAAGACTCAGGCCTGCTGCTTTAATTAGTTTTTTCAATTTATTATCCTCAAATGTTTAGAAGGTTCTACCAATTGTGAAAGTGAAGACCTCTTTGTCATCACCCTCATAAATTTCAATCGGAGTCGCTAATGAGAACACTAATGGTCCCATAGGTGACATCCACTGTACTGCGGCACCTACTGATGCGCGGTATGCAAATGGGTCTGAATAGTCGTAATAATATTCAGAACCCGGTAAGTTATCATCTACGTCAACGTCGTTAAACTCTGTGTCCCATACACTGGCGACATCTAAGAACAAACTAGTACGCAGTTGATTACGGAAGCTATCCCCTGCAAATGGTGTAGGTACGATTAACTCAATACTACCCAACATGGTGGCGTTACCACCCGCAGATTCATCGGTTGCGGAATAACATGGGTTGTTACCACCGGCGTTACCAGAACAGCCTGATGGATCATCGTATACCGCTTTTGGACCCGCACTGTTTGAACCAAAGCCACGCAAGGTAGTGAAACCACCCGCATAGAAGTTCTCATAGAATGGGAACAAGTTATCATTGCCGCCTGTTTTAGCGTAACCGTTGCCATAACCTAAACGACCGCGAAGCAATAAAGCAAAGGTTTGTTTGTGGTTAAGCGGGAAGTACTGTCTCGCATCGTACTGAATTTTATAGTACTGCGCATCAGAGCCCGGAACGGTAATTTTACCGGTCAAACGTTGGTGGTTACCCGACGTAGGGAAGATACTTCTGTTTAGATTATTACGCGTCCAAGTCAGAGAAACGTCAAAATCGTCAGTTTCTAACGTATTTTCAATCGCATTGTAGTTACTACCTTGAGATTGAAGGAAGTTTTCTATCTGAACATAAGGGTCAAGGTTAGATAAACTGTTATGTGTGTAGCCAATACCCACTTCCACAAAGTTCAATTCATCAAATGGGAAACCCCAAGTTAAAGAGCCACCGTAGCTTTCATTGGTATAGTCAACAATACCCGCTTCCGATGCTTCAAACTTGTTGTAGAAAACCTTACCACCCAAACTGACACCGTCTAAGTTCCAATATGGGTCACGGTATTCTAAACTCACATTCTTCTGATAATCGTTCATCATGGCATTAATACCAACGCGATTACCTGTACCTAAGAAGTTGTCTTGTTGCAGACCAACTTGGAAGCTAATACCTGATTCAGTACCATAGCCGACACCAAAGTTAACACTGCCTGAGTTGGCTTCTTTTACCGAGTAAACCACGTCTACTTGGTCATCTGTGCCCGGTACACGCACGGTTTGTACATCAACAGTTTCAAAGAAACCAAGACGATTCAAACGTGTTTTACCTGTTTCTAGGTTTTTAGAATTTAACCAGCTGCCTTCCATTTGACGCATTTCACGACGCAACACTTCATCTTTTGTAGAGTTATTACCCACAAAACGAATATCACGCACATAGATACGGTTGCCCGCTTCTACGTTAACCACTAGTGAAACCGTATGGTTCTCATCATCAAATTCAGGGATAGTTCGAACGTTAGGATAAGCATATCCTGACTCGCCCAATACGCGCTTGATGGACTCTTCCATGCCAGTAACGGCGCCACCGCTGTAAACATCGCCTTTTTTGAACGGGTTCATCTGTTCAAATTCATCGCGCTTACCAATGAGCTCACCACGAACTTTTACGTCTTCGACTGTGTACTGTTCACCTTCATCTAAGAATAGCGAGATATACACGCCTTTCTTATCCGGGGAAATCGCCACTTGGCTAGAATCTACTTTAAACTTGAGGTAGCCCTGATTCAGGTAATACGACTTCATTGCTTCGAGATCGCCAGCAAGTACTTGCTTTTGATATTTCTCATCGGCCATGAAGTTCCACCAAGGCACGTCTACATTCAAGTTGAAACGAGATAATAATTCGCTGTCAGTGAATACGGTGTTGCCAATAAAGTTGATTTGCTGGATCTTAGCTGAAACGCCTTCCGAGAAAACAAATTTAAGATCGGCACGGTTACGAGGAAGTGGTGTTACCACCGCTTGTACTGAAGCGTTGTATTTACCTACGCTGTAGTAAAAGTCTTCAAGTCCCTTTTCAATGGTGCTTAAAGCGGTGCGATCTAACGCTTCACCCACTCGAACGCCAGAGGAATTAAGGTTTTGTTGAAGTTGTTCTTCTTCGATGGCTTTGTTGCCCGAAAAAGAAACACTCGCAATGGTAGGACGTTCCGTAACACGGACAACTAAATCGTTGCCGTCACGCATCACTTTTACATCTTCGTAGTTACCAGAGCGGTACAAAGATTTGATGATGTCAGATACATCTTTACTGCCAACAGTATCACCAACACGAACAGGCATCTCCAATAGAGCAGCACCGAGAGCTACACGTTGAAGACCTTCAATTTTAATATCTTGGACCACAAAATTTTCTGCACCGTAAACTGCACTACTTCCAAGTAGTAACGCGGTAAGCAGGATACGTTTTAGCGACATATCGACTTCTAATTTCCTATAAAAATACGCTGTGAGCTCAAAAGAATTACAGACGCATAAAATCGTTTAAAATTGCGATAGACATCAGTGCAAACACTATTGCGCCACCGACGCGGTACCCCATTTCTTGAATTTTTTCTGGTACCGGGCGACGGGTAACCGCCTCGACCGCAAAAAACAACAGATGACCACCATCTAAGATGGGTAGTGGCATCAAGTTGATAATTCCTAAATTAATACTTATTAAAGCCAAAAAGCCTAAGAAATACACCAAGCCATAATCGGCCGTAGCACCTGCTCCTTTAGCTATAGAGATAGGCCCACTGAGATTATTCAATCCAACATCGCCTACCACCAACTTTTTCAGCATATTGAAGGTCAAAGATGTGACTTGCTTAGTTTTTTCAATCGCTCGACCGATAGAATCTAGAGGACCAAACCTCAGATCGAATCGATATTCCTCTGGCCATGTGCCCACTTTAGGTGACACTCCAGCGAATCCTATCTTGCCATCTGCCGTTTCTCGAACGCCAGGAATAAGAGTAATAGGTAACGTCGTGCCATTGCGCTGTATTTCAAGTTGTAATGACCGGTCCGGATTATGGCGGATAATGGAAGCAAAATCTTGCCACTCGCTCACAGAGTTGCCATTCACTGATAAAACAGTGTCCCCTACTTCTAATCCAGCCTTAGCCGCGGCGCCTCCCTCTTGAACATTTGCAAACGTGAGATACAGTTCAGGAGAGTAAGGTCTGAATCCTAAAGTGGTCATCGCCGACTCAGTTTCCAGATCAAAATGCCAATCTTCGATATTAAGAGTGACGGTTTTCTGTTGGCCAATTTCATCCGCTGATGCCACGGTCATTGTCATCTGCTTATCGCCAATACGGGCAATCAGCCCCATATTAACAGATTCCCAATCTGCGGTTTTGACGCCATCAATGGATTTAAGTTCCATTCCTTGTTGAATTCCGGCTTGTGCAACAATGGAATTGGGGGTTACTTCACCAATTACGGGTTTTACGGCGGGAACGCCAATCAAAAAGACCAACCAATAGGCCAGAATAGCGAACAGGAAGTTGGCCATAGGGCCAGCAGCCACAATCGCGCTACGTTGCCATAGTTTCTTTTGATCAAATGCGAGAGGTTTTTCGTGCTCGGCAACTTCTTCCACGCGACTATCAAGCATCTTGACGTAGCCACCTAGTGGTATCACAGAGATAGAGTATTCAGTGCCCGTTTTGCCTATTTTTTTCCAAATAGACTTACCAAAGCCAATCGAAAATTTATGAACTTTTACGCCACAACGACGGGCGACCCAAAAATGTCCGTATTCGTGCACGGCAACTAAGATGCCAAGTGCCACAATAAATGAAGCAAAATTCCATAAAGCGGAGGCCATTACATCTATCCCTAATTTAGTTGCTCACTAGCAAAAATACGTGCCATTTTATCGAGCTCAATCAAGCTTTCCAAGCTATCCAATTGATGAGCGTGTTCAGTTGCACACACCTTGTTCATTACACTTCGGTTCACTTGCACGATATCAGTGAAAGCGATTTTTTGTTGTAAAAACGCATGTACCGCCACTTCGTTAGCCGCATTCAACGCGGTAGTGGCGTGCTGTCCACTATAACAAGCTTCAATCGCCAGTTCCAAGCACGGATAACGAGCAAAGTCTGGTTTGATAAAGGATAGTTCACCCATTTCAGTGAAATCTAATGGTTTAACGCCCGCTTTGACACGATTTGGATACGCCATAGTCAATGCAATCGGGGTACACATATCTGGCTCACCCATTTGCGCCAGAGTAGAACCGTCTTTGTATTGCACCATAGAGTGGATAACGGATTGCGGATGGATAACCACTTTCAGCTGTTCTTTATTGGCATTAAATAACCAACGAGCTTCAATATACTCAAGCCCTTTGTTCATCATGCTAGCGGAATCAACAGAAATCTTAGGCCCCATAGACCAGTTGGGATGAGCAATAGCTTGCGCAGGTGTCACCGATTTAAGTGATTGGATATCGCTATATCGAAATGGACCGCCAGAACCCGTTAACAGAATTTTATGCACGCCAGCATTGTCTAGGTTGCAATGTCCCAGATTGGTTTGAATACGTTCAGGCAAGCATTGAAAAATGGCGTTGTGTTCACTATCTACTGGCATAAGCTCAGCGTTGTGTTTTTTCACCGCATCCACAAATAACTGCCCAGACATCACTAGCGCTTCTTTGTTAGCCAGCAGCACTCGCTTACCCGCTTTAACGGCTGCCATGGTTGACAATAGACCTGCTGCGCCAACAATCGCCGCCATCACCATATCCACTTCAGGCAGTTGCGCTATGTGACAAAGGCCTTCGTCTCCAGCCAATACTTGAGCGGTATTGCCAACGGCACGCAGCTCTTTTTGTAATGTAAGCGCCGCCGACTTATCAGCCATCGCAACGTATTTAGGTCGCCACTGCTGACACAAGGTGAACATTTGCGCGTGGTTCGTGCCCGCGCCTAGCGCGTACACCTGATAATGCTCAGGGTTTTCAGCCACAACCTTTAAGGTGCTGCTACCGATAGAACCGGTAGCGCCTAGAATAGTGATATTTTTCATGCTAATTGACCAATCAAGTGCGGGTTACTGCAACATGAAATAAAGAATGGCAAAGACAGGGAATGCAGCTGTTAAGCTATCTACGCGGTCTAATACACCGCCATGTCCTGGAATGATGTTGCTACTGTCTTTAATACCAGCAACACGTTTAAACATACTTTCTACTAGATCGCCTAGCACTGAAATCACCACAGTCACGAAAGTCAGTAGTATCATCAACCAAGGGGTAGAGAATTTAAGCTCAAACCATGTCGCCATGCCCCATCCGACTAGTAAAGCAACCACTAAGCCGCCCACTAAACCTTCGATGGTTTTATTTGGGCTAACATGAGGGGCCATTTTATGTTTACCAAAGCGTCTACCCGCAAAGTATGCACCGCTGTCTGCCGCCCATACTAATGCGCAGACGTACATAACAAGTTTAGCGCCATAGTAGAAATCCACATCTAAATTAACCGCTCTCAGCGCTACGATGCTCCAAAAGAAAGGCAATAACGTCAGTAGACCGAAGGCAAATCGAAGAATATCTGAGTCTTTCCATAGCTTGGCGCTTTTGGGATAAGTAATCGCCAAACCGCTGGCGATAATCCACCAGATAGCACCTATGGCAATCACCACCGCCAAACTGCCCATCAAGTCGGGAGCAAGTACGGATTGCGAAGGGATACAAGAAAATGAGGTGAGAAAGCCCGTTAACAACAAAATCATTTTTGTTGCGCGGTTGCCGGATTCAATAAACTGAGTCCACTCCCACAAGCCGATCAAAGTGATTGCGCCTAACATCAGCATAAAACCAATAAATGGCAGCTGAAATACGCCTAAAATGACCAGAGGGCCGAGGATTAAAGCCGTTATAATACGTTGCTTCAAGGCTACTTCCTTATTTGTTATCCATAAGTGCTTTGATCTGCTCTCCAGTACAACCAAAGCGACGTTCGCGATTGATATACCAAGAGATTGCTTCGGCTAAGCCGTCTTCATCAAAGTCAGGCCAGTGTTTGTCGCAAAAGTAAAATTCTGCGTAAGCAACTTGCCATAATAAAAAGTTACTGAGACGAGATTCGCCACTGGTGCGAATCAAAAGATCCACATCTGGTAAATCTGCGAGGCATACTTCTTGTGAAATCAGATCTTCGGTAATATCAGAAGGTTGAATTTCACCGCGCATCGCTTGTTCAGCAATACGTCTTGTTGCCTGTGTAATATCCCATTTACCACCATAGTTGGCCGCCACATTGATAACCAATCCATTATTATCTTGTGTAAGCGCTTCGGCTTCTGCTATTTTTTTTTGTAAACGAGAATTGAAACCACTTTTATCGCCAATTATTCTCAGTTTAAGATCATTTTTATGCAAACGCTTCACTTCCGTTGATAGCAAAGTGATAAACAATTCCATTAAAAGGCTAACTTCTTCTTGTGGTCTACGCCAATTTTCACTGCTAAACGCAAACAGAGTCACTGACTTAATACCCAGCTTAGCGGCTGCGGTAATGGTTTTTCTGACTGCGTTCACCCCTTTCTTATGGCCATAAACTCGAGGTTTACCATGAGATTTCGCCCAACGTCCATTTCCATCCATGATGATGGCAATGTGTTGAGGAATAGAGCTAGGTGTTATTGAAGTGTCAGACATAGAGAAGATAGTGAATAATTAACAGGTGGGAGATAATAGCAGAAAAAAACGCTGCACTGTAGATGTGCAGCGTTTTAAGAATCAATCGACAGTCAGTTTTGATTAAACTTCCATCAACTCTTTTTCTTTTGCTGCAAGAACTTCATCAACATTCTTAACAGCAACGTCAGTCAGTTTTTGAATTTCGTCTTGTGCTTTACGATCTTCATCTTCAGAGATTTCTTTGTCTTTTAGAAGCGCTTTAAAATCACTGTTTGCGTCACGACGGATATTACGGATTGCAACACGTGCACCTTCAGCTTCGCCACGAACGATCTTAACAAGATCCTTACGACGCTCTTCTGTTAGCGGTGGAAGTGGTACACGGATAACCGTACCCGCAGACATAGGGTTTAGACCTAGATCTGATTGTAGAATTGCTTTTTCTACTTTAGGCGCTAGTTCTCTATCAAATACTGTAATAGCAAGAGTACGAGCATCTTCAGCAACAACGTTTGCTACTTGATTAAGAGGGGTTGGTGCGCCGTAGTATTCTACTGAAAGACCAGATAGAAGACTTGGGTGAGCACGACCAGTACGTACTTTTGAAAGAGTGTTCTTTAGCGCTTCAACGCTTTTGTCCATACGCTGTTGCGCATCTTGCTTGATTTCGTTAATCACGATTTCACCTTTGAAATTGTCTAGGCCAAATGAATGGCCATTCTAAGTTGTGCTAGGGCGATTATTCAGCGCTGCTGATAAGAGTACCTTCAGCTTCACCCATTACCACGCGACGTAGTGCGCCTGGCTTGTTCATATTAAATACACGAATTGGCATGTTGTGATCGCGTGCCAATGTAAACGCCGCTAGATCCATAACTTTAAGCTCTTTATCTAGAACTTCATTGTACGTTAACTGGCTGTAAAGTTCAGCGTCTGGGTTCTTCGCAGGGTCAGCATTGTATACGCCGTCAACTTTTGTCGCTTTAAGTACTAGATCAGTTTCAATTTCGATACCACGTAGACATGCAGCAGAGTCTGTTGTGAAGAACGGGTTACCTGTACCTGCAGAGAAAATAACCACGCGGCCTTGACGTAACTCACGAATGGCATCCGCCCAATTGTAGTCGTCACACACGCCTTTCAGTTGAATAGCAGACATTACGCGAGCGTTAACATAAGCACGGTGCAGAGCATCACGCATTGCAAGGCCGTTCATTACCGTTGCTAGCATACCCATGTGATCGCCAACGACGCGATTCATACCTGCTTCTGCAAGACCTGCGCCACGGAAAAGGTTACCACCGCCGATAACAACGCCCACTTCTACACCTAGTTCAACTAACTCTTTTACTTCCTGAGCCATACGCTCAAGAATAGTCGGATCAATGCCAAAACCTTCTGAGCCTTGTAGAGCCTCACCACTCAGTTTTAATAGGATACGCTGATATGCTGGTTTAGGATTTGTAGTCATGAAGTATACCTTCTAAAAGAGTTATCGATTAACAGTTGAGGATAGAGACTTGCTGATCTTGAAAGAAGATAGGCTAAATCCCAATTCTCAACCACTAACTATTTAGTGTTTATTCGTAAAAAGACCGCAGCAAAGGCCACGGTCTTTTAAAATATTAACAAGGCTATAAATTAACCTTTTTGAACCGCTGCAACTTCGTCAGCAAAGCTCATTTCAGCAGCTTTCTCGATGCCTTCACCTACTTCCAAGCGAACGAAATCAGATACTGATGCGCCACGCTCTTTTAGGATTTCACCAACAGATTTCTTAGGTTCCATTACGAACGCTTGACCTGTTAGAGAGATTTCGCCAGTGAATTTCTTCATGCGGCCGACAACCATTTTTTCAGCGATAGCTTCTGGTTTGCCTTCGTTCATTGCGATTTCAACTTGAACCGCTTTTTCTTTTGCAACAACTTCAGCTGGTACGTCTTCTGGGTTTAGGAACTCAGGACGAGAAGCAGCAACGTGCATTGCTACGTGCTTAAGTGTTTCAGCGTCGCCTTCACCAGCAACAACTACACCGATTTTCTCACCGTGACGGTAAGAAGCGATAGCAGTACCTTCAACGTACTGTACGCGACGGATGTTGATGTTTTCGCCGATTTTAGCAACTAGAGCAATACGAACTTCTTCGAATTGTGCTTGAAGTTCTTCAGCAGTAGCTTTAGAAGCTAGAGCAGCGTCAGCTACTTCGTTTGCGAATGCAGTGAAGCTTGCATCTTTAGCAACGAAGTCAGTTTGACAGTTAACTTCAAGAAGAACAGCAACGCCGTTTGCATCTTTAACAATGATTTTGCCTTCAGCAGCTACGTTGCCTGCTTTTTTAGCAGCTTTAGCAGCGCCTGATTTGCGCATGTTTTCAATTGCTAGTTCGATATCACCGTCAGTCTCGTTAAGAGCCTTTTTACAGTCCATCATACCTGCGCCAGTACGGTCGCGCAGTTCTTTTACTAGAGCAGCAGTTACAGCCATTCTCTAATCCTCAAGTTGATTCAAAAGGTAAAATTCAGGGGCCTAAATTGGGGCCCCTGATGTATACTAGCACTTAGTCTTTATTAATCGGTATTCCGACAAACGACTAAGTGTGACGCGGAGCAGATATTATTCAGCTTCTTCTACGAAACCGTCTTTATCAGCAGCAGTTGCAACGTCTTTGTTACGACCTTCAGTCACAGCTAGTGCAGCCGCGTTAAGGTATAGTTGTACCGCGCGGATTGCATCGTCGTTACCAGGGATGATGTAATCAACACCGTCTGGGTCAGAGTTAGTATCTACAACAGCGTATACAGGGATACCTAGGTTGTTCGCTTCTTTAACAGCGATATGTTCGTGATCAGCATCGATAACGAATAGAGCGTCAGGTAGACCGCCCATGTCTTTGATACCACCAAGAGATTTCTCTAGCTTCTCCATTTCACGAGTACGCATTAGAGCTTCTTTCTTAGTTAGTTTCTCAAAAGTACCGTCTTGAGCTTGAGCTTCAAGTTCTTTTAGACGCTTGATTGATTGACGAACAGTTTTGTAGTTAGTCAACATACCACCTAACCAGCGGTTGTTAACGTAGAATTGGTTGCTTGCGATAGCAGCTTCTTTAACAGCTTCAGATGCAGCGCGTTTAGTACCAACGAAAAGAACTTTACCTTTTTTCTCGCCAACTTTAGCAATTTCAGCTAGAGCGTCGTTGAACATAGGAACAGTTTTTTCTAGGTTGATGATATGAACCTTGTTACGAGCACCAAAGATGAATGGCTTCATTTTTGGGTTCCAGTAACGAGTTTGGTGACCGAAGTGAACACCAGCTTTTAGCATATCGCGCATTGATACAGTTGCCATTTTATAATCCTCTATTGGGGTTAGGCCTCCACATTCCCCATGAACTCGACTCCCTCAATTTGCCTAGCAAACCGTGGAGCACCCCGAATCATGTGTCGAAATGTGTGTGATTTAAATTAAGTAAGTATGTGAGGTAGGTGTCCATATCGCCCAAAAATAGGAAGACAATGGAATCTATCTCGGCGCGCTTTATACCATATTTATCGGCCTGATTACCAGAAATATCCTATTTATTTTACGTTTGAGACTAAAGGTGTCGCTAGCTGAGTTTTATTTTCATTTGCGAGTAAGCACAGTATTGTTAGAATAAAGGTAATTGTAGAAAGAGTTAACTGAGTACAGCATGTCGATAAAAATTAAAACTGAAGCTGAAATCGAAAAAATGCGCGTTGCAGGTAAATTAGCAGCGGATGTTTTAGAGATGATTACCCCGCACGTAAAAGAAGGGGTAACCACCGAAGAGTTGAATAAGCTCTGTCATGAATTTACTTTACAGAACGGTGCCTACTCGGCTCCTCTGGATTACCACGGATTCCCAAAATCAATCTGTACTTCTATTAACCATATTGTCTGCCATGGTATCCCTGCACTAGAAGATGAAGTGGGCAGTAATGGTCAGAAAAAACCGGCTGTGCTTAAAAACGGTGACATTGTTAATATCGACATCACTGTGATTATCCCAGACGATGAAAATGCCGATCTTAGCACTCGTCCAGAAGGCTACCACGGCGATACGTCTAAAATGTTTTTGATTGGCGATGTAACGCCAAGTGACAAACGTCTGTGCATGGTGGCCCAAGAGGCACTTTACTTGGGTATGAAACAAGTAAAACCTGGTGCAACCGTTGGCGCTATTGGCACCGCCATTGAAAAATACATCAAAGAAAACAACAAAAAGAACCCACGTAATAAGTTCTCAATTGTTAAAGATTTCTGCGGTCACGGCATTGGTAACGAGTTCCACGAGGAGCCACAAGTCGTGCACTACAAAAACTTTGACCGTCGCGTGCTAAAAGAAGGCATGTGTTTCACCATTGAACCTATGATCAACGCCGGCAAGTTCGGTTGTTCTATCGATGCCAATGATGATTGGACGGTGTACACCGGTGATGGTAAAAACTCAGCGCAGTGGGAACACACCATTGTGGTGACTAAACAAGGTTGTGAAGTACTAACTCTGCGCAGTGATGAGTCCATTCCTCGTTTAATGAACAACTAATCAACGCGATTAAATGAATAAAAGCCAGCAGATGCTGGCTTTTTGTTTATACAGGTCGCGAATCACACCCAATAATCTTCAATATCTACATCATCTATTTGTTCAGGCGTTAGATACTGCTGAGCATAGTCCAGATAAATCTTGCTGTGTAAGAACAAACGATACACTTCTTTATCCAAATGCTCATCGAGCACCATAAACTTCATGATCTTCAAAGATTCGCTGAGCGTTTTGGCTTTTTTATACGGTCTATCTGCTGCGGTAAGAGCTTCAAATACATCCGACAGTGCCATAATGCGTTCAGGAATGCTCAGCTCTTCACCTTTGAGTTTTCTTGGATAACCAGTGCCTTTCATTGTTTCATGATGCGTAGAAGCGTAGCGTGGCACTTTTGATAACTCTTCAGGGAAAGGCATTGCTTCGAGCATTTTAATCGTACTGATAATGTGCTCATTAATCTTAAACCTGTCCTCTTCCGTCAAAGTACCTTTACGAATGCACAAGTTATAGATCTCACCTCGGTTAGCAAGATACTCGGGCACTTCCATTTTAATGGCAAAATTTGGGTCAAATTCCACCTTCTGCGGATGGGCGATGCAATGCTCAGGTTTATCCGCAAGCAAAGGTTCAATGGCCGGTGTATTTGCCGGCTTTGATTGCGCATAGGCTAAATCAGTTTCGCTATAATGGCGCTCTTCTTCAGGAGATAACCCTATCCGATTATCTAAATAACGAACCCACGTTTTCTGCGCAATTTGCTGGATGCGCTCAATGGCCTCATCATCCATCATTTCTCCACCGACATTGGCTTTAGCAACCAATGAAAACTCATGTTTTAACGCCTCAATGTTGGCTTGCAGTTGGCTATCCATATCCGGATTTAACTGTGGGGATTGCTGTTGATAAAAGGCAATAATCTGATCGCGAATCATCACCTCAAAACGAGTTCGAATTTCGTGAATGCGGTTATAATTCACCTCTAATTTTGAGCCTTTATCAACAATATGCTCAGGGGTGGTGATCTTGCCACAATCATGCAACCAAGCGGCTATTTTGAACTCCCTTCGCTGCGCATCATTGACAAATTCAAATTGAGCCAATGAGCCCCTAGCCGACTTTTCCGCTTCATTGGCTAACATAATTGCCAACTCTGGAACTCGATTACAGTGACCTGCTGTATAGGGCGATTTATCATCGATGGCTTGCGCAATTAGCTTGATAAATGAATCCACAAATTCTTGCTGTTGCTGTTCGTAACGGCTCAACTCGTCGGCCGTTGTTTGAATCGAAACCGACAGTTCATCCAACTCCTTAATCACGGTTGGCACTAGCTCAACACTGCTGTATTTACGCTCGCGGACTTTCACCGTTTGTGCAATCAGAGCATGAATAGGCTTTACAATAGGGTTGGAAAAAACATGCGATAACGGGATCAGTAACAACAAAATAGCGGCTGAACCTAATGTCACCGTCATGACGTTACTCAGCGCCACCTTTAACAACGATTCGGCAGGAATGGTAATACTCAGATATTCGGTACCGTCTTCATATAAGTTCAGTTGTTGCACAAAGCCAAAATAAGGCACGCCATCCACATTAAATTTAGACAGTTGATTGCGCAGACTAGGATCTTTGGTCGCATCGATGAGGAACTTGTATGGGACTACGCTGTTAGGGCTTCCTGAACCAAACCATTTATTTTCCAGAAAATGAATTTCACTCGGCGTTAAACTTTTGACCGCTAAATTCATGATCTCAGCAAGCTTAGGGTCGATGCTTTTCGCCACAAAATGAAACGAGTTTTGCACCTGCAATAGACTTGCCGAGTCGATACGATGAACCTTAAGTCCCTCTATAAAGTGTCGATCAATTTTACTTTGTAAAATCACCGCCAGATCAATCACGCCATCCAGCTGACCATCTTCTATTTGTATCAGACCTGTGTATATATCATCCAATTCCACCAACTCAATCGAAGGTTGTTCACGTCTAATTTCTTCGACAATTGACCATCCTTTTAAGATGCCAACTTTTTTTCCTTTTAATTCACTCAGCGTTTTAATTCGTGTATTAGAAACCGCCACTGCGAAATCAAAATGCGCTAATGGCGTACTCAGTTCTCCCAAGCCTCGACTGGTCGCGTTATACGCCACAGGGAATAAAACCTCAATATCACCGTCTTTATACGCTTGCACCATCTCTAGCCAACTCAGTCCATTAATGAACTTGAACTGGATTCCCGTTTTTAGCGATATGATGCGCATAACATCAATAAAATACCCCGTAGGTTTACCCGAAACGGCAAAATCTAAAGGTGGCCAATCGGTTTGGTTTGATACTTCAAGCGTATCGGAGGCATTAATCAGTGCGTGTTGCTCAGGAGTAAGTTCAAGAGGGCTCACTCCCGGCAATAATGAATATTTATCCTCGTGCGATGAAGCCTTTAACGTGCCAGTTTGATCATAAATAAAAAACTGAGCAGGCAAATGAGTTTGCACCGGTCCTAATCCAGCTTTTACTTCGTGAGCTAAAGAAGCGACCACCACATCAATCCCGACCACACTGCCATATTTTGAATTTTTAATACGCGACGCGTAAGTTTGGCCGTTTAATTGCACATTGTGGAATAAATAGGGATCGGTTTTATACACTTGCGCATGGTTAGCACCTACAAACCAAGGGCGTTCAACCGCATTAAATTTGCTCCTCTCGATAACACTGTCCCTGAGTTCAAAGGCATCACTGTAGTAAGAGGTTACTTTCGTATTGGTCTGCTGATCTTTTTTTATTTCCACCAGCGCCCAACGGTCTTGAGTCTGCGCGCCAATTCGCGGCCGCAATCCTTCTACAGAATCTAAATTAATGAGCTGGTAAAAATGCCCGTTTTTTCTAGCAATATAAACGCTATAAAACATCGGGCTGTTTTCCATCAACTGAGCAAATGCATTGCGCGCGATATGGTTATGCTCAAATTGCTCCAGCTCTTGTTCAAGGCTGGCAAGGACTTTGGTTAGATTGGTCACAAACTCATCAAATTCACGAACTTCATTGCCAATGCTGTGAGAGATACCTTGATACTTTTCTAACGCAGTATGAAGAGCTTGTTGACGACTAAAATAGTATTGCAAACTGATTGCAACACTAGCGGTTATACAAGTTGTCAGGATAAAGAGACTGATCACTGTCACCTTTATCGTAAATCGCCTTTTCATCCAACCCTCATTAATGAAACTCCCTCACTAAATTAGATTAGAACAATAATTATGAAAGTGTATGAATATATTGGTTTTTTTGCCTAATTTACCGTATGAAAACGCTTTTGTTTGCTAACTTTATCTTGCTATCACTCACAATTTCAGGAAATATCAATTGTAGTGACTCTACTGCATAAAAGGACTTCGTGCGTGCCAAACATCGATGCTCTATCCCCAGCTCAACTGTCTGATCAACAACTGGATATTCAAAACCTACGCCATTTACTGCACCTTTTTAGTGAACAGCAAAAAAGCGCTTTTCTAGAACGTCAACCTGTCTCTGGGTTGGTTCAACAACGCAGTGATTTTATGGACTCGCTATTAGAGCGAATCTGGAATTACTTCGGCTTTCAGAATATGGAAGGTATCTCTCTGGTTGCCGTTGGCGGTTACGGTCGTAGCGAACTGCACCCGCTATCAGATATTGATATCTTGATCTTGTCTAAACGACCGTTAAAAGAAGAAGTCACACCAAAAATTAGTGAATTTGTCACTTTGCTATGGGATCTCAGACTTGAAGTTGGGCACAGTGTACGTAGCATCAGTGAGTGTATTGAAGTGGCAAAAGACGATTTAACCGTTGCCACTAACCTGCAAGAATCACGTTTAATTTGTGGCAGCCAAAATTGCTTTCAGCTATTGAGAAACGAAATTCATGCTGAGACTTTTTGGCCAAGTGCGGTGTTTTATCGCGCTAAGTTAGAAGAGCAAAAACAGCGTCACGCGCGCTATCACGACACTGGCTACAACTTAGAACCCGATATTAAATCCAGCCCCGGTGGTCTGCGTGATATCCATACATTAAGTTGGGTGGCAAGACGTCACTTTGGCGCATCCTCGTTACTAGAAATGAGCCATCACGGTTTCTTAACCGACGCTGAATACCGCGAACTGCAAGAGTGCCAAAACTTCCTTTGGCAAATTCGCTTTGCCCTGCATATTGAATTAAAACGCTATGACAACCGTCTCTCTTTTGCCTATCAAGCAAAAGTGGCTGAAAACTTAGGCTTTACCGGAGAGAGAAATCAACCCGTTGAGCGCATGATGAAAGAGTTCTACCGCACTTTACGTCGCATCATAGAACTGAACAAAATGCTGCTTAAACTTTTTGACCAAGCGATTTTAAATCAAGGTAAGTTAGTTCCAGCAGACATCATCAATGACGATTTTCAGCGTCGTGGGCACTTAATCGAAGCCAGAAAACCCGCACTCTTTCAAGCTCGCCCCGACACCATATTGGATATGTTTATCCATATCGCCAATGACTCAAGCATTACCGGAGTAGCGCCGCCTACCCTTCGTCAACTGCGCACCGCCAGAAGACGATTAAACCGTTTTCTGCATGATATTCCTGAAGCACGCGAAAAATTCATGTTGTTGGTCAAGCACCCTAACTGTTTAAACAAAGCCTTTAGTCTGATGCATCAACTCGGGGTATTGTCCGCCTACCTGCCACAATGGAGCCAGATTGTAGGGCAAATGCAGTTTGATCTGTTCCACGTGTATACCGTTGATGAACACAGCATGCGTCTGCTCAAACACATCAATACCTTTAGTGATATTCAAAACAGAGAAAAGCACCCTATTTGCTGTGAAGTACTGCCTAGAATTCAAAAACCTGAGTTGTTGATCATTGCCGCTATTTTTCACGATATCGGCAAAGGACGCGGCGGCGATCACTCGGTGATCGGAGAAGGTGAAGCGTATGATTTCTGTATTGAACATAATTTATCGAAACCAGAAGCTAAACTGGTTGCTTGGTTAGTCAGACATCACTTATTGATGTCGGTTACGGCACAAAAACGAGATATTCAAGACCCAGAAGTGATTGCCGATTTTGCGAAAAAAGTAAAAACCGAAGAGTATCTGGAATTTCTGGTCTGCCTGACGGTGGCCGATATTTGTGCTACTAACCCTGAGCTATGGAACAGTTGGAAACGCTCACTTTTGACTGAGTTATTCTATTCAACGCAAAGAGCTTTGCGACGAGGGCTTGAGAACCCTGTCGATGTCAGAGAAAGAATAAGACATAACCAACAACAAGCATCTGCGGTATTAAGAAGCCAAGGCTTCACCCCGCGAGAAATTGAACTGCTATGGCAACGCTTTAAAGCCGATTACTTCTTACGCCATACTCCACAACAGTTGGCGTGGCACGCTCAGGCTATTTTACAACAAGAAGATCCAGACTCGCCGTTGATACTGATCAACCCACAGCCAACTCGTGGCGGCTCTGAGTTATTTGTGTATACCAAAGATCAACCGGTATTATTTGCCAGCGTAGTGGCAGAGCTTGATCGTAGAAATTTCAATGTGCACGATGCGCAGGTGATGATCAGTCGTGATAAATACATTTTAGATACCTTTATCATCTTAGATCAAAATAATCAGCCGCTAGAAGAGAGCCGACATGCGGGGATTATTAAGCATCTGCAAGATGTGATCAAAGACGGCCGCCTAACCAAAATAAAACCAAGACGCACACCGCGTAATTTAGTGCACTTTAAGGTAAAAACTCGCACCGAGTTCATTGCCACAAAAAATAACAGCCAAACCTTAATGGAATTAGTGGCACTCGATACTCCGGGACTGCTGGCCGCGGTTGGTGCCACCTTTGCCAAGCTCGATTTGCATCTGCATGCTGCCAAGATCACCACCATTGGTGAGCGAGCGGAAGATTTGTTTATTATTACCTCTCCTGAGGGGAATAAATTAGACGAACAACTGCAACAACTACTGCGCACTAAACTGATTGAAAACATCAGTAAACTGGCTCCCCACTAATCCCATAAATATTAGTGTGAATAAGAGCAGAGTTGGGAGGTAAGTAACTACCTAAGTGCTTGCTTCCCTGCTAAATTGAGAGCTCTATATAAAAGGTGTTCTCTTGAATATCAATCACAGTCAATCAACACTCATCTGCGGCCTTTTAGCCGGCTGAGTTATCAATGATTAACTTCGATGGATAACACGACCTTTTGTAAACATCTCCATCATATTTGTCCACAGAGGTGCCTATGTATCCACACCTAACCGGGTTGGGAATTAATGAGCCAACGCAGATTGAACGCTATTCTTTGCGCCAAGAAGCTCAAAAAGATGTACTGAAGATCTACTTTAAAAAGCAGAAAGGTGAATTGTTTGCAAAGAGCGTGAAGTTCAAATACCCAAGACAGGTAAAAAGCGTGTTACTTGATGACGGTAGCGGTCAATACCGCAACAAAACTGAGATCAACCGTAATCTAACCTTAGTGATTGATGAGCTAAATATGCTGACCAAGCCTACTGTGCCAACCAAGCTCACCACTAAACAAAAAATATTGTCCGATTTACGCCATTTAGAAAAAGTGGTTTCAAGCAAAATTGCCGAGATAGAAGCGGATTTAGAAAAGCTGAAATAGTGCATACTGGCTTACCACTAAAAGCGCATAAAAAGCTCATAAGGATCACCCTATGAGCTTTTTCGTTTAGAAAGCAAATTACTCTCCGGACGATTACTCCTCAGCAAATACCTCTTGCCAAGCAAAGCGCTCTATCAACTGACACCAAGTTTCATCAAAGCGAGCTTCCAGCACTAACTGAACGCCAGTAAACGGGTGTTCAAACTCTAGCCTTGAGGCGTGCAATAGTAAGCGGTCACTTTGCAGATTATCTTTAAACAAACGATTGTGCTTACCGTCACCGTGCGTAGTATCACCGACAATGGGATGACGTAGATGCTTCATATGGCGACGAAGTTGATGCTTGCGACCAGTCAGAGGTTGCAGCTCCATTAAACAATAGCGAGAGGTTGGAAAACGCCCCGTTGAGAAGGGCACTTCTACCTTTGCTAGAGGCTTATAATCTGTGATTGCCTCCTGCGCTTCTTTATCTTTGTTGGCAAACTTATCGGCAATTTTGTCGTATTCTACTTTCAGGGCATAATCGAGTCTATCGCCCTCTTCAATCCAACCACGCACAATCGCATGGTAGGTTTTCTGCATTTGGTGTTCGGCAAACATCGGCATCATTTGTGAAGCCACTTCGCTAGACAAGGCAAAAACCAATACCCCAGAAGTTGGACGATCTAAGCGATGCAAAGGGAACACATGTTGACCAATTTGGTCGCGCAATGTTTGCATCACAAACTGGGTCTCTTTTTTATCTAACCAAGAACGATGCACCAACATACCGGCAGGCTTATTGACTGCCACTATGTACTCGTCTTGATAAATAACATCTAACATTACGCACAAACCTCATCAATCTGTCTTAGTACTTCTAACACTGGATGCCAGCGAACATCATCACTACACACTTGCTCAAAATAGGGCGTAATCTCAAACCCGCGCGGCAAGGCTAAATTTGCATTAAGCAGTTGATTCATTCTAGGAATGAAAATCCATTGCAGCCATTGCTCTGGGCGCAAAGTATCAATAGCGAAAGGTTGTTCACTGCTCAACGCCTCTAATGAAGGCCTATCAGCCTCCCACAAATCGGCTTGTTGGAGCCTACTTTGTGCAGATAATAGCAATTTTTGCATTTGTTTAGAGATAGTATTCAAGGTATTTCTCATTTGCTCTTGAAATTCGGCGCAAGATTACCATGTTATAGGGAGAGTATGGGCTATTTAGACGCAGGCAAATGAAAACTATTTCAACACTGACACAAATTTTGAACGACAGCGACTGTCAATTTAAAGTACATGACCTAGGTCGTCGCATTGAATTGATTGCAAACGACGAGTTTGAAAACATTGAATTAGGCCGACAAGCCTACCCTTATCCAATTCAGCGCCAAGCCCAATTTGCCATCACCTATTGGAATGAGCAAAAACAGCCGTGGATATGGTTCCTTAAATTTGACCTCGATGAGCGCGGTCTATTAAGCGCTACCGATATCGGTAATTTTATTAAATTTGTACTAGAAGCAATGGGCTCTAGATTACAAAAAGAGCTCAGCGAAGAAGCTCAAGAGCAACTGGCAAGCAACCCATACACCTTTAAACCCAAAGAAGATAAGTTGGCGGTATTTAACAGCCAAGTAAGCGCAGAGCTTGGCCTATCGGCAAGCCAATACTACGCCCACGCACTGACTTACTTTAAAGGCGATTTAGGTTGGAGCAACTGGCAAACGGTTGGACTGCAAGGTATTACCGATATTTGTGCACGCTTAAAAGAGTCTGGCAATGAGCTGATGGTGAAGAAAAGCTTACCTCACCTACCCACTCAACCATTGTACGCGCTATTAGGCGCATTAGAGCACTGCGATATTAGCGACTCACTAGCCGCTAGATTGTACGACTTAGCCTTAGAGCAGCTTAATAACCCGCAAGGGGATTTGTTTTTATTATCGGCTTTGGTTCGTGCACTTGCCGGAGACAAAGGCAACAAGCTGTCGTCACTGGTGACAGCAATACTGTCGGAAAGTAAGTTCAGTCACCAAGAAGTCTTGATTGCAATAGCCGGTCGCTGTTGGAGCCCACTGCAAGACAGCGCGCTGGCGGAGCAGTTTTTAATACGCTTGGCAGAAACCAATAATCAAGAGCTGTTCAACCAGTTGTTCGCTGATTTGGTAATGCAGCCAAAACTGCGCATGGTCATTTTGCCGATGCTACATCAAGCACCATCTAAAAAATTAGCCGATGCGCTTATTCACTTACAAAAAAGTGCAAAAGGGCGAAGCTAAATGGAGCACCTGCTGGCAATACTTGGATGCGCCATATTACTGACCCTGTTCTGGCAACATAGACGACAAGCCGAACTGGCAAAAGTCGCGATTTCACGTCACTGTAAGCAACTCGAATTGCAAATTGTCAGTATCTCTTCCGGTAGCCATCGAATTCGTTATCCCGATGGCAAACTAGGTTGGCATACTGTGTTTTGCTTTGAGTTTTCAGCTTTGGGCGACGACTGCTATCACGGTGAACTGACCATGCATGGCATGCGATTGGCGCACTTCTATACCCAGCCTTATCGCATTTAATTTTGCAGCTTAACCCTCACAACAAAATCTAAGAGACTGGCATCCAGTCTCTTAGATTTATATTTCTCATCTGTATAGTGCTCATTGAGATATTACGTATCGAGACAGTGTACTCGTGATACCGATTTCGATAGGATGAACCTAAACCTTCAACGAAAAAACAGACTATGCCAACCAAAGAAGTGACAGACGAACTCAACCAAGTGTTCCTATCCCTAGAAGCCGAAGGCAAAGAGCCGACTTTAGCGCTCGTTAAAGCGCGCCTAGCAAGCAAAATTCCTATGCCCGCTCTGATTAGCGCGATTAAAAATTGGAAGAGCAGCAAACGCGTACCTAAAATTGAAGTGGCTGATGACAGTCGCAGCGCCGACTGCAAAATCGAAGCCCTTGAACAGCAAATAGTGGCGCTAACTCGTCGCATAGAAGCCCTAGAAAAAGGACAGCAGTAATGAAGATTTGGGTTGATGCCGATGCCTGTCCAAAAGTGATTCGAGAAACCTTAATTCGCGCCTCAGAGCGCACCGGTATTGAGTGTATTTTCGTTGCCAACCACCCGATCCCGCTTCCGCAACGAAACACTATTCGTTTTGTTCAGGTAAGCCAAGGCTTTGATATCGCCGATGACGAAATTGCTCTGCGCATTGAAGCTAATGATCTAGTAATCACCTCTGACATTCCCTTAGCTGATGAAGTCATTAGCAAAGGCGGACAAGCCCTGAGCAGTCGCGGTGAGCTATTTACCAAAGACAATATTAAAGCACGCCTTAACGTGCGTGACTTTATGGATACCATGCGCTCATCAGGCGTACAAACCGGTGGTCCTAGCGCATTATCACAAACAGATAGACGCGACTTTGCCAATGCGTTAGATAAAATTCTTGCACGTGCTCCGAAGTAAACTTGAGTTACCGTCATTGTTACAGATATAGAAAAGGGCTCTGTTGAGCCCTTAGTGCTATTCGATGTAAATCGAGATTAACCTTGCGCTTTCTCAACCATAGACAGTGCTAACGCTTCTGCGACTTTAATACCGTCGATGCCTGCAGACAAAATACCGCCCGCATAACCAGCCCCTTCACCCGCAGGATAGAAGCCTTTTAGATTAACGCTTTGATAGTCTTTATCACGCTTAATGCTAAGCGGTGAAGATGTGCGCGTTTCTACGCCAGTCAATAAACCATCGGCGCTAGCAAAGCCTTTAATTTTCTTATCAAAAGCTGGGATCGCTTCACGAATCGCTTCGATAGCGTAATCAGGCAGTGCTTTGGAAATGTCCGTTAGCTTGATGCCCGGTGTGAATGACGGTTCAACATTGCCAATCGCTGTTGGATCTGAGCCTTTTAAGAAGTCGCCGATTTTCTGCGCGGGCGCATCGTAAGTTTCGCCGCCCAGTTTAAAGGCGCCTGACTCCAACTCACGTTGCAAACGAATACCGGCCAATGCATCACCTGGGTAATCTTGCTCAGGTGAAATGCCCACCACAATGGCGCTGTTTGCGTTACGCTCAGCGCGAGAGTATTGACTCATACCATTGGTGACTACACGTCCCTCTTCTGAGGTTGCTGCAACCACAGTGCCACCTGGGCACATACAGAAGCTGTATACCGTGCGACCATTTTTGCAGTGATGCACTAGTTTATAATCCGCCGCGCCCAAAATTGGGTTGCCTGCATTTTTACCAAAGCGAGCTTCATCAATCATAGATTGTTTATGTTCGATCCGAAAACCCACGGAAAACGGTTTAGCTTCCATGTATACGCCGCGCTCATGCAGCATTTCAAACGTATCACGCGCACTGTGCCCGACCGCTAATACCACATGACGAGATTTGATCTCTTCACCATTAGACAAGGTAACGCCCGTCAGTTGGCCATCTTCGATGTGCAAATCATCCACGCGCGTACTAAAGCGGATATCGCCGCCCAGTTCGATAATTTTAGCGCGCATTTTTTCAATCATAGTCACCAACTTAAAGGTGCCAATGTGTGGCTTGCTAACGAATTTGATTTCGGCAGGAGCGCCTGCATCGACAAATTCATTAATCACTTTGCGACTATAAAACTTAGGGTCTTTGATTTGGCTGTATAACTTACCGTCAGAGAATGTACCTGCGCCGCCTTCACCAAACTGTACGTTAGATTCAGGGTTTAGATTACGCTTACGCCAAAAACCGAAAGTATCTTTGGTGCGTTCACGCACTTCTTTACCACGCTCAACAATAATTGGCTTAAAGCCCATTTGTGCCAATACCAGTCCAGCAAACAAACCACAAGGACCAAAGCCAATTACTACTGGACGCTCGGTCAGATTCTGCGGCGCTTGCGCAACAAACTTGTACTCCATATCAGGAGTGACTTTTACGTGCGGATCGCTAATAAAGGCTTCTAATAGCTCAGCCTCGTTTGCCACTTCTACATCCAGTGTGTAAATCAATAAAATCTTAGATTTTTTACGAGCATCGTAGCCACGTTTAAATACATTAAAAGAAAGAACTTCTGCTGCGGTAATGCCAAGCTTTTTAGTAATGGCTGCCTGAATCGCCTCTTCCTCATGATCTAAAGGAAGTTTAATTTCGGTTAAACGTATCATAGTGATGTCTCGTAGTCGGTGTCTTAGCTAGGTTTTGATTTATTCTTTTGCTGCAATAAACGGTGAATAATTGTACGCCTAGCTCACAATGGCAGGAATTTTACGCCAACTTGAAGGTGCTGTCATATTTATTCCCCGTCCCTTGCCATAATTTCACTTCCCTTATCAGTGCTAAACTAAGCAGTACAGCTAAGCAATATAGCCAAAGGTGAGATATGGATATTTTCAGCGACAAATATTGTTTTTTGTAACGGTATCCGTATCATCGCCCCTCAGAAAAACAGAACATAGAGAGCTCATCATGGCGTTTGTCGTAACCGATAACTGTATACAGTGTAAATATACTGACTGCGTGGCGGTATGCCCTGCGGACGCATTTTATGAAGGGCCTAACTTTATGGTGATAAGTCCTATTGAATGCATCGACTGTGGATTGTGCGTACCTGAGTGTGACGCGCAAGCTATCTTTCAAGAAGATGAATTAACGCCAGACCAAGAAGTGTTCATTGCGTTAAACGAAGAACTTGCCGAAGTTTGGCCTAACATCACTGAAGTAAAGCCGGCACTGCCTGAAGCTGAAAAATGGAATGGCGTACCCGATAAATTGGATATGCTCGAAAAATAGAGCCTATAGCAAAAATAGAGCCACTGACGGCTCTATTTATTTAGGTTAGCGGCTTGCTGCATAGCGACTAGTTACTGTGCTGACGGCGAATATTATCCAAAATAATACCCGTTGCCATGGCAACATTCAGCGACTCTGCCTGACCAAACGCAGGAATGGTCACTTTATCAGTGACAAACTTTGCTGCAGCCTCACGCACGCCGTGCGACTCACTGCCCATCAGTAAAATCCCTTCACTGCTGAACGCTTTTTGATGGGTACTTTCCCCTTCCAAAAACGCGCCATACACAGGAATTTGTGCTTGCTCTAAATAGCTTGGTAAATCTAACTGACTGACGAATACGCGCCCAAAACTGCCCATAGTGGCACTGATGGTTTTAGGGTTGTATGGGTCTGCGCAATCGGTGCTGGCAATAATGTGCTTAATGCCATACCAATCCGCAACACGAATAATCGTGCCTAAGTTACCCGGATCGGAAACACCATCTAAAGCGATCATCAAACCTTGTGCAACTGGCGTGGCAACGGTTGGGATCTCCACCACCGCAATGGCCGCATTGTTGCTGACTAAAGTGCTGGCTTTAGTTAAATCATCAAGAGAGGCTTCTACGCAGTCAAAGTTTTGCAGAGCTTGACCGTTTGCCTGTAAAAACTCTGAGGTTGCAAATACGGTTTTAACGACTAACTGGCTATTACACAGCTCTAACACGTTTTTCTCACCTTGCACTAAAAACAAGCCATGAGCTTTACGTTGTTTCTTTTGCCCTAACGCGCGAAGAAGTTTAATTTGGTTTTTCGAGATCATTATTTTTCCACAAAATTTGTTCAGAAAGTCCACCTAAAGTACTGCTGAATAAAGCTAGCTACTTTAGGTGATCCCATGAAATATTGGACAGCAAACGGCATTGGTCGCATTTAAAATGAAACATGTCATGCAAAGGCTCATCTAAGCGCCATTCACCACCACATTTAGGGCATTTTCGTTGCTGCTCTTGCTGTAAGTTTTCTCCACCTACTCGATATAGATAGTAGTAGGTTGGGATCTTGGTAATGTATTCAATGCGGCCGCGCAAATCCCAACCACGACGATAAATATCACTGTCGATAGAGGTAAGCTCACGCAAAGCGGCAAATTCGGCCTTACAGCCACCCGCCATTTGCAACTCATCGCAGGCTTGCCATTCTGTTTGCCATTTTACTATGGATTTATGGTCGCCATTTAGCGTCGGGGGGTTACGATACAGCGGAATCGGCATAAAAGAATCGCCACTACGCAGCGGAGAGCAGGTATGTACATAAGTGGTGTACAATATTTGCCAGCTTGGCTGTTCATCTGGCGCAGTTTGCTCTGAATTAAGATCTTGCCCTAGCACGCGGATCTTTGGTGTTAATACCCCCGCTTCAGAAAGTTTAGCCAATGAAAAACGCACAAAATCTGAATGATTTCTAGGGTGTAAACTGTCCTCTTCAGGGCAGACACAACGCAGGCTAAAACTGGCGTCATCCATAGCTAATGGAAATTCTCGACCTAGCACTTGTCCATTAAAGCGCAACGCTTCCATTAAGCCATTTATGGATTTTTCTACTGCGGTGATCGTGGTGTTTTCAAAGCACTCGAACTGCATTTCACACACGAACATACTAAACCTCTACGTCCAATGCTGACAAAAACTCTACAAGATTGTCAGCCAGCACTTCTCGTTTGCTAGTACCTAACGTTTCCAAAACCACATTCCCGCTCAGGTTACAGATAGAGATAACATCCAGATCGGAATCAATAGCGGCAATAAAGACCGTCGGCTTAATTTTCAAGCGGCGCTGAGTGACTAAATGCCCCAAAATATTTTCTTGCAGACGCACATAATCTTCATCACTCCACACTTGCAGCAGCGTCAAAGGTTTACCTTGCCAACTCATTTCAAGATCGGCGCTGTAGTAACTGCCATAAAATTCAGCAATACTTGGATGAAGCAGCAACTCAATGCCCTGCTCTACATTACTAAGGTCGGCTTGCGGGTCTCGCAGTACGGGTTTCCAGTACACCACTTCCCCTGATTTTGTTTCTTCAATACAAGGAGAAGCTACCCCGACTAACTCAGCACTAGCGGGCAAAGTACCGTGCTCTTGCTCAAACGTTTTTAGATATTGTTGATGAATTGAGCTAAGTGCACTAGCGATTGAATTTGACATAAGTAACCCTACAAGCGTTCCGTTGATGACATCTAAGTATCTATTCAGTAAAATTCCCAACATTCTACTCTATAACGCAGTGTAAAATGAGCAAATATTCAGACGCAAAAGAACTCGCCGGCCTAACGCTTGGACAAAAAACGCAATATTCGTCGTCCTATGACCCTAAACTATTGCAAGCCGTACCAAGAAGTTTGAACCGAGATGACCTGAAGCTTGGCGATACACTGCCGTTCAAAGGGCAAGATATTTGGACTCTTTACGAACTGTCTTGGTTAAATAACAATGGCTTACCGCAAGTAGCTGTTGGACATGTGGTGATTCCGGCAAACACGCCAAACCTCATTGAATCCAAATCTTTTAAGCTCTATCTCAATAGCTACAACCAAACCCAATTTTCCGATTGGGATAAAGTACAAGCCTTACTTGTCAAAGACCTGTCTGCATGTGCCGGTGGGGAAGTTTCTGTCTCGCTGAGTAAAGTACAAGATTTTAATCAACAACCCATTGTCGATATGCAAGGCTCTTGTATTGATGAGCAAGACATTACTATCACAGCTTATGAATTTAATGCCGATTATTTAAAAGACAGCGTAAGCGACGAGTTAGTCACTGAAACTTTACACAGCAACCTTCTTAAATCTAACTGCCTGATTACTAACCAACCAGATTGGGGTAGCGTTGAAATTCGCTATACCGGTAAAAAAATCAACCGCGAAGCGCTGCTGCGTTACATTGTTTCTTTCAGAGAACATAACGAATTTCACGAACAGTGTGTTGAACGTATTTTCACGGACATTATGCTGTTGTGCCAGCCTGAAGAACTGTCTGTTTATGCTCGCTATACCCGTCGTGGAGGCTTAGATATCAATCCTTTCCGTACCAGTTTGCATAATCCAGATTCTTTACCTGACAGCACTTTACGCTTGGCGAGGCAATAACACATGCTTCGTTCACTCAGGTTCGTTCCGTTTGCATTAGTTGTTTTTGCGTTATTTTCGTTTTCGATCCCTGTCACAGCACATGAATCCAGCGTTTATACACCAAAGACTCTACTCGATGCTCGACGACTGGTGAAAGTCACCCCTTTGCAATCAAAAAATAAAGCAATGAGGTTCCTGAGTGATCAAAATAGTCCTAACTATGAAGAAAACTACTCCACCAATGGCGTGCAACGAAAAGTCACCCCGTTGGCCAAAGCCAGTAATCAAATTCATGCCTATCAAACCATCGGTATGGCGGATTATATTCTAGGTAATTACCGCTCTTCTTTGGCCAGTTTGGATAAAAGCATCTCTATTGCAATGACCAAGCATTTATTCGTTCCTGAAATTGAGTCGAAAATATTGCGTGTCAGCCTATTATGGAAAATGACGAGAGATTTTCGCAAAGTTGAAGCGCCATTAAACAAGATTGAGGAAAAGCTAAATACTTTACATATTAAGCATGAAGACAAACTGCGACTGGAGTATTGGCTAAGCCTTGCTCATGCAAAAATATACTCAGATTCCGGGAAAAACGAACAAGCAGAGGCCAGCTATCTTTTTGCTAAGGACTATGCGCAAAACTATGGCACTTATGAAGACGGCCTAGAAGCAAGCTTGCGCTTAGGCAAACACTATCTGAAAGCACACCATTTTAACTTGGCGTTAAAAGAGCTAATAGAAAGCTACTGGGTCGCTATTGGCAAAGATGATGCACAATATATCGCACGCGCTAACCACCTGTTGGCCGATCTGTATTTACAATGCCAAATTTATGATAAAGCCCAAGAGCATCTTTCTCAGGCAGCCAGTTATTATGGTCACTATGAACAATCTCCGATGTTCGCCACCGTGTTACAAAAACTGGCCGATGTGTATTTTATTCAAGGACGTTATAACCTTGCGCTCGTGCATTACTTCAACGTATTGGACCTAGAACTGGCAGAGAAAGACATCAGCAAAATCATCGATCTGCGACTAAAACTGACTGAAACTTACCTAAATTTATACAATTTCACTTTAGCAAAACGCTATCTCAATCGCGCCACCGATCTTCTTGAATATACAGATATCAAAGTACCAAAGGTTAAAGCGATACTATTGACCGCTAAACTGGATTTTCTGCAAAAACATCCCAAAGAAGCGGAACATCAAGCTAAATATGCCTTGCAACAAGCAAAAGCACTCAACAACAGTGACATTCAGTTGCAAACGCTGTCACTGCTTCATTTGATCACCAAGTCTACCAATAACACCAAAGACTCGTTAAATTACCTCGAAGAATACAATCGACTTACTGCGCTTAATCTTCAAGATAAGGAAGAGCAATTAAGTCTGAGTTTTCTGAACCAAATTACCTCTATCGAGCAATCGCTACACTACCAAGATCAAGTAAACAAATTCAATAACTTAAACACAGATTACAGCCAAACCAAGACCCTGACTCTGGCATTGTCCGTATCTTGTATCGTATTGTTCTTCTTGTTTGTATTCAATTCACGTCGATTAAATCGTAAACATAAGTTGATCACTGAACTCAACAAAGAGCTATATACTCACCCTCGTTCGGGTTTAAGAAACATGCGAATGTTAAGTAGAAAACTGCCTGATTCTTTAAACCGCTCTACCACTAATTACGAACAATGGCGTTTTGGACAATTAATTGATGAACCATTAAATGATCGGTTAAAGTTCTCGTTAATTGATATTCCTATGCTGTCGGATATCTACACTAAGCATGGTTATAAAGCGGGACGTAGCGAAGAAAAAGCCTTTGGTGAGCACATTGCAAGTTTGATTCCAGATGAAGCGCGTCTGTATCACCTATCTGATCGTTCATTTTTATATATTGAACCGAACCCCGAAAAACTGCACCAACCTAAACGACTGTTTGAGCAATTTAAAAATATTATTGATAGCTTTGAAACAGACTTTGCGGTCAATCGACTATTTAGTCTTAGTCTTGCCGACTACCCGTTTTTACCGCGCGCCTATACCGCTATCAATGATGAAGATCTCATTGATCTGTTGCTACTCGCCTCAGACATCAGCAACACCTTAGTGCGATACGAGCAGCAAAGCCAATGGGTCTCTTTTGTGGCAATACCTTTAGCGCCAGCGGCCTGCTTTGCCCAAGATGACATGCGCCGCTCTAGTCTTAACGCTATTCAAAAGGGCATGATTAAGGTGCACACGTCAGGCTCAGAAGAAAATCTTGCCACTGTATTGAGTGAATTACCCAAGCATGAACAAAGTGAAGACCAATAAGAATTAACTTAAATTATTAATTCTATTAGTTTTTATCATTGCTATTGTGCGTAAGGTATCTAGTATAAAGATTAGGTTGCGTGTCAACATTTGAAACCAATGGCCATGTTACTGCGTATTAATTGGGAGCTTTTTTGCAAGCTCATCACTGACCTAAACGACATTGCTGAATCATGCGACATAAAACAATGTCATGTGGTAGAGGTCAGTACCATGAATAAGGAGCCGTTATGATAACAACGATTAACCCTGTCGGAAGTATGGATCTTCTTTCTCAACTCGAAGTTGAGCGTCTCAAAAAAACTGCCTCGAGTGAACTGTATACCCTGTATCGAAACTGTACTCTAGCGGTGCTTAATTCTGGCAGTCACACCGACGACAGTAAAAAATTACTAGAACAATATCAATCATTTGACGTCAATGTATTGCGCCGTGAGCGCGGCATTAAATTAGAGCTCAACAATGCCCCAGAAGAAGCTTTTGTCGATGGCACCATCATCAAAGGGATTCAAGAGCACTTATTTTCGGTACTACGTGACATTGTATTTGTGCACATGAATATGGCGCAAAACACCAGCTTAGACCTTGCCAACCCCGTACATGTTACCAACTTGGTATTCGGCATCTTACGTAATGCCAAAGTGTTGATTCCCGGTATCGAACCCAACCTAATTGTGTGCTGGGGTGGGCACTCGATCAACGAAATTGAGTATCAATACACTCGCCTTGTCGGACATGAGCTTGGTTTAAGAGAGCTGGATATTTGTACCGGTTGCGGGCCGGGGGCAATGGAAGGACCAATGAAAGGCGCCGCCATTGGTCATGCGAAGCAAAGACACAAACAAACTCGTTATATTGGCTTAACCGAGCCATCCATTATTGCCGCAGAGCCGCCAAACCCAATCGTAAACCAGCTGATCATTATGCCAGATATTGAAAAGCGTCTGGAAGCCTTTGTGCGTATTGCGCACGGCATAGTGATTTTCCCCGGAGGCCCGGGCACAGCCGAAGAGTTGCTGTATGCGTTAGGGATTATGATGCATCCTAAAAACAGAGATCAGCCACTGCCTATCGTATTAACGGGCCCTAAAGAGAGTGAAGACTACTTCCGCTCTATTGATCAGTTTATCCACGATACTTTAGGTGAAGAAGCGCAAAAATATTACGAGATTGTCATTGATGATCCGGCAAAAGCAGCGCGCATCGTGAAAAGTGCCATGCCAAAAGTAAAACAGCATCGTAAAGAAAACGAAGACGCTTACAGCTACAACTGGTCTTTATACATTGAGCCTGAGTTTCAAATGCCTTTTGATCCGACTCATGAAAACATGCACAACCTCGATCTGCATATGGAGCAAGCGCCAGAAAAGCTAGCGGCTAATCTACGCAAAGCCTTTTCTGGCATTGTTGCGGGCAACGTTAAAGCAGAAGGCATCCTAGAGATTGAGAAAAAAGGACCGTTCATTATCGATGGCGATAAAGAGCTCATGAAGAAAATGGATACTTTGCTTGGTGATTTTGTCAAACAGCAGCGCATGAAATTGCCGGGGTCAACGTATACGCCTTGTTATAAAGTGCAAACCTCAGACTAACCCCTTATCTGTTATTTAACATTAAACAGTTAAGGCAGTTTTCGATACAATAGGGCTACGGCCCTATTTTTTTACTGATTTTATGTCTATACACCTGGTTATCATTGATGCACTGAACCTCATTCGCAGAGTACACTCAGCCCAGCCTGATGAAACGGATATCCAACGGACAATAGACACCACCTCTCGCACGCTCAAACGCATCCTAAGTGAAACAGAGCCAACGCATATCATCGCAGTATTTGATCACCACCAGCAGGTGCGTGGCTGGCGAGAAGAGCGCTTTCCTGAATATAAACAAAATCGCAAACCTATGCCAGAGCCACTGGCTTTAGGCTTAGATGCTATTCAACAAGCGTGGTGGGAGTTGGGAATTGACTCTTTGCTCTCCGATGGTGATGAAGCTGACGACTTAGTCGCAACCCTAGCGGTTAAAGTGGAAAACCAACAACATCAAGTCACCATTATTTCTACCGATAAAGGCTATTGCCAACTGCTATCCCCTTCACTACGCATCCGCGATTACTTCCAGCACCGCTGGCTTGATCAAGCTTTTGTCGAAAAAGAGTTTGCGGTTAAGGTGGCACAGTTAAGTGATTATTGGGGACTGACTGGGATAAGTGGTACAGGTTTAAGTGGTATTGCTGGCGTTGGACCTAAAGCAGCGCGGGAAATTTTGGCCAATCACGAGACCTTAGAGCAAGCCTTTGCGGATGACGAACTGCCAGAAAAGTACAAAAAGAAAATAGCAGGAAATGAACAGCATGCGCTGTTATGCCGAGAATTGGCATCGTTGAAAACAGACCTAGAGCTAGGCTTTAACTTACAAGATTTACGCTGGACTAAACCGTAGACACTGCCCATACAGCAGGTCTACGATTTTATCGTTTATAGCGCTAAATCGATTACCAACCTAAATTGGTATGCGATTGCACATGTACCGTGATCTCTTCACGGTCATGGTAAAGATGCTTAGCTTGTAGGGTAAACTTGATGCCATTTTCTTTTAAGAACACTTTCAAGTTTTCAATATCACCCAATACTTCATCATAACGGCCTTTCATTGGCAGTTTTAAGTTGAAGATTGCTTCTTTACACCAACCTTGAATGATCCACTCACCCATTAATTGTGCGACGCGAGACGGTTTTTCAATCATGTCACACACCAGCCAAGTGACATTCTTACGTGGTGGTTCAAACTTGAAGCCATCCGCTTGATGGTGTTTCACCTGACCGGTATCCATTAAGCTTTGCGCCATCATGCCATTATCAATGGCGTGGACAAACATAGAGCGCTTCACAAGCTGATAGGTCCAACCGCCAGGACAAGCACCCAAATCGACAGCCCACATGCCTGAAGCCAATCTTTCATCCCATTCATTACGAGGAATAAAGACATGAAAGGCTTCTTCAAGTTTCAAAGTAGAGCGACTTGGCGCATCTGCAGGGAACTTCAAGCGAGGAATACCCATGAAGAACTGAGAGTTGTTACTTGGGTAAGAGTATCCAACATAACACTTACCCGGTTCAACAAAGCACAAGTGCATGACAGGCTTATTCAAATTGTCTTTTTTATACAGAAGCCCTTTACCGCGCATCGCTTGACGCAATGGCACAGTAAACTTACGACAGAACTTCAATAGCTCTTTTGCTTCATTGGTATCAGGTGTTTCGATACGCAAATCACCACAAGTAGGAACGGCTTCTTGCTCAGACAGTGCCTCTAAAATTGGCGTAATACGATCAGATACCGGCAAATCTTCTAGACTTGCTGCCACAGCAAACATTTGGCGAGCAAAAATTAATGTTTTAAAATCAATTTCACGAACCAGACGGTTGGCATCGCCTTCTGTATAACATTCAAATAAAACATAACCACTGTTACGTTTTACACGTGGAAAGCCAAACACTTCGATGTTGTTTGCCTTATCTTGAATCTCACCAGCACAATCTTTTTCAAAGCCAGCGCGACAATACAAAATAACCTGTTTCAAGTTAAACCTCGTTTTCATGCGCTGAATTTCTTCAGCGCGCGACGCAATTGCGTCAAAATAAATTAGTGTTGACCAATAGAAGGATCGCCTTCACTGGCCGCAATACTTAGCATCCAATCTCTAAATGTCGCAATACGTCCCACGTCAGCTTGCTTCTCGTGGCAAACAACGTAAAACGCATTTTTACTGACTAAGACCTCATCAAACGGGCTGACTAATCGTCCTGCTTCAATATCTGGTTGCGCTAATACGTTATTTCCTAGAGCAATGCCTTGCCCATGTACAGCGGCTTGCAGCACCATAGTTGAATGACTAAAAATAGGCCCGTAGTTAACGTTAATCGTATTTAACTGATGCTCTTTGACAAACTGCTTCCAATCTTTACGTGACGTATCATGCAACAGAATATGCGAGCTAAGATCGCTCAATGAATTCAATGGCTTATTGCCATCCAATAAACTAGGCGCACACACAGGAACCAAATACTCTTGATAAAGCTTATCGGCACGCAAGCCAGGCCAGTTACCCCGGCCATAATAGATAGCTACATCAACATCGTCAGTTAATGAACCTTCGTCCATATCTACCGCTTTGATACGCACATCAATATCGGGCTCTTGAGCATTAAAATCCGCTAATCTAGGCACCAACCATTGAATCGCAAAACTCGGTTGCAAGCTAATAGTCAAAGAACCTTTCTCACTGCGCTCCAATACTTTATCGGTCGCCTCAGATAATGAAGTGAAGATATCTTTAATATCTAAGAAGTAGCTCTGTCCTTCCTCTGTGAGTAACAAGGAGCGATTGCGTCTTCTAAACAGTTTTAAGCCTAAAAACTCTTCCAGTGCTTTGACCTGATGGCTCACCGCAGCTTGCGTAACAAACAGTTCTTCAGCCGCGCGAGTAAAGCTTAAATGCCTTGCGGCTGCTTCAAAAACCTTCAATGATTTTAATGGGGGTAATCGTCTTGCCATTCACTCTTATCTAGCATTAGTTTTTCTTATGTGAAACATTATAAATTGTCCGTTGCTCAACAGCCAGAGAAAATCTATATTGCGTCCCAAGCGATAGGGTCTAAACGGCATGCCTTTGGCATGGATCCGACTCGCAATGTTGTGTTTGTGAGCTCACTTTGAGCACGGTAGTCTCTACCACTGCTTTGGATATACCCCAAAGCACATCCTATTTAATGAACTTGTCTGTCATTTTAACACCGCTCTTTTGAGCGGTGTTTTTTTATGTGCATAAAAAAGAAGGCCGGAGTCAACTCATACCAATCACACTAAGTAAGTGTTCAGAACTAGCGCAAGAAAAATGCTCGACAACAAGGCA
>NZ_BAUJ01000015.1 GCF_000496695.1 Vibrio halioticoli NBRC 102217 | reverse complement strand
CGATTGGTATAAGATTTAAGACAAAAAAAAGCGAAGACCTGAGTCTTCGCTAGTATGAATTGGGATAATTGAGACTCAATTAGTCGTCAATTTTAGGTGGCGTTTTCTTTGTAGGTATAAATACCGCATCGCCCACTGCCACATTGGTGTGGAATGTTTTATCACGCTTAACCGGTTTCTTAGCCACTTTTTTGGTTGCTGTCGGCTTATTATTGGTCTTGTTCGTTTTACCGCGGAACGTCGGCTTCTTAGGTTTAATGCCTTTGAACTTGCCTTTCAGCCCTTCAAGAACATCAAAGGTAAGCTCTTGTTGTAAGAAGCTTTCTACGCGCTTGAAGCTATCCCAATCTTTTGGTCCAACTAAAGACAATGCCATGCCTTTGTTGCCCGCACGACCAGTACGGCCTACACGGTGTACGTACTCTTCGGTATGTTTTGGCATATCAAAGTTAATCACGTGCGATACATTGGCGATATCAATACCACGCGAGGCGATATCTGTGGTCACCAAGATCTTAAATACGGTACGCTCAAACTGGCTCATAATGGTATTACGCTGAGTTTGAGTCAGGCCGCCACTTAATGCGACCGCTTTTAAATTCAGTTTGTTCAATTCAACGGTTAAACGTTCGGTATCCGAGCGCGTGGCGGTGAAAATCATAATCTGATTGTAATCAGCATCAGCAATGATGCGATGCAACAAGGCTTCTTTATGATCTAAGTGATCACAAAGATAAAATTTCTGGTCGATATCCGTATGGTGCGCGTTACCGCTATCAATCGAGATACGTTTTGGAGCGTTTAACATCTCCATTGCCATATCATGCACTTCGGCGTGATCGAGCGTTGCAGAGAACATCAATGTTTGACGGCGACGGTGTTTTGCCAGTTTGTGAATGCGCATCAGCTCAGGAGCAAAGCCCAGATCTAACATACGGTCAGCTTCATCAAGGATTAACGTATCTAAACCATCTAGAAATAGAGAGCGGTGCTCAAGGTGATCGGCTAAACGTCCTGGCGTTGCCACGATAAAACGTGGGTATTTGCGCAGTGCTTTGACTTGGTCGTTAAAGTTTTCACCACCAACAATCAAAGTCGCCGTATAAGAAAGGCCACCTAACATAGTGCGAAGCTCGCCATAGACTTGGCGCGCTAATTCACGCGTCGGTGCTAAAATCACACCGCGCGGATCTTTGGCAGAGAAGGCTTTGCTTTTTAATGCTTTATGCAGCATTGGCAAAACAAACGCTAAAGTCTTACCAGAACCGGTTTTAGACGAGGCAAGTAAATCCTTACCTGCAAGTGCTACAGGGATTGCCTGTTGCTGAATTTCGGTCGCATTCTTAAACGAATAGTGATCCAAATTCTTCATTAAACGATTGTCTAAACCTAATTCTCTAAACTTCAAAGTACTCTCCAAAAAAACGGGATGATTTTGCCTTCTATCTGCCCAAAATGAGATATAGAGAAAGCAACTTATACAAAAATCGGGCTAATAGTACCCTAGTTGACGACTCAGATCACAAAAATATCCACTATTTGAGGGGCAATTGGCGCAGGTTTTCGTGATAATTACCTAATTTCTATAAATTATTCGAACATACTTTATTCTACGTCTACACTATTTAAGCCATCAGAAATAAGTGGCATAACTAAAAGAAATCAGGGAGTTCGTATGAATAAAAAAATTATACTTGCAGCAGGAGTTAGCTCAGTATTATTGTTGGCAGGCTGTGCATCAGGTCCAGATGAAGCGACTAAAGCACAAATGGCTGATACTGATTCAAGAGTATCGCAACTAGAGCAAGATCTAGCAGCACTGAAAGCTGAACATGAAAAAGACTCAGCAGAAAACAAAGCTGCTGCGATGCAAGCTAAAGAAGCCGCTATGGCTGCACAAGACGAATCAGCTCGTGCAAACGAACGCCTAGATAACGTCGCACAATCCTATACTAAGTAGTCTCCACTACGCACTAAATTTCAAAGCCAGCTGTTACAGCTGGCTTTTTTGTGGGGCTAGATTTTCAAGACAGGTTATACCAATGACACCCATCAATGATGGCTTCCATCGTGCACCATAATCGGCATACCCGTTTGAATTTGAATCACCCCAGTCACTTTTGAATACGTTTCAGCATAATTCTCTAACCCATCATTATCTAACCAGACCTGTAACTCCAACGGCCAATCGAACGTTTGCTTCATTCCATCTCGCGCTGTTAATGGCTCATGAGATTCGATAAAAACACTGCTATCAGGTTCAACGGCCATTTTTATGGGTTGATTAACAATTTGCACTCTAGTGCCACGCCCCACCCGCTCAAATAGCCATTTTATGTCCTCTGGCTCCATGCGAATACAGCCACTACTCACTCTAAGGCCAATACCAAAATCCTTGTTAGTGCCATGAATCAAATACTGCCCCGCGCCATATCGCAAACGCATGGCGTATTCGCCCAATGGATTGTCTGGACCTGCTGGGACAACTTCAGGCAGTTCAATACCATCTTCTTCGTAAGCCATACGAATAGACTTTGGCGGCGTCCAAGTCGGCGCTTCGATCATAGAACTGATAGAGGTGACCATTTGCGGGGTCTCGCGACCAATGCGACCAATCCCCACTGGAAATACATGCACATGCTCACCATCAGGATCAAAATAGTAAAGGCGAAGCTCAGCAAGGTTAACCACTATCCCTTGCTGTTTTGCCAAGGGCAGAATAAAGCGATTTGGAATGGTGAGTACCTCCCCCTCTTCAGGAAGAAAAGGGTCAACACCACGATTGGCCGCAATCAAGCTAAGCAGACCAACATCATAATCTTTAGCAAGCAGCGCGAAGGTCTCGCCCGCTTTGACTTGGTGACGTTGCAATTTCCCCGCCACATGACTGCCATCGACAGGTAACCGATAGGTTGCGGCCAGTGCGCTTGGTATAAACAACGAGGCCGACATTACCAATGACAAGCTAATACCTAAACACTTAATCCAAGACCTAACATTCACTATTCTTAGCTTCCTTATACATCTGCAGCGCCAATTGCCGTTGTTTTTTATGATCAACGATAGGATCAGGATAGTCCAAACTGGCAAATTCCTCCCATAACCAAGGCGAATGAATGTATTTATCTGGCACAGATTGCAGCTCAGGTAGCCACTGTTTTACAAACTCGCCTTGCGGGTCAAACTTCTTGCCTTGCGAGATAGGATTAAAAATCCGAAAGTAAGGTTGCGCGTCACAGCCGGTAGATGCTGACCACTGCCATCCGCCGTTATTAGCGGCAAAATCACCATCGACTAACTGGCTCATAAAATAACGCTCGCCAAAGCGCCAATCTAACAATAGATCTTTGCTTAAAAAGCTCGCCACTATCATTCGCAGTCGATTGTGCATCCAACCTGTCTGGTTTAACTGCTTCATAGCCGCGTCCACAATAGGATAACCTGTGGCACCTTGTTGCCAGCTTTTAAGATGCTCAATGTCGCCTTGCCAACGAATATTATTGCACCACGCCACAAAGTTAGCGCCTTTGCACAGCTTAGGTTGGAAATAAATAAGATGCTGATAAAACTCCCGCCATATCAACTCACTAAGCCACGTCTGCTCACCTTCACTTAAATGTTCAGGGTGGCGGCCATTAAGTAAACGAGCAATACATTGACGAACCGATAACATACCTAGTGCAAGGTAAGGAGAAAGCTGACTGGTGCCGTTTACTGATGGCACATCTCTGTTGTCGTGATAATTATTGGCTTTTTGAAAGGAAAATAGCCGCAGTTGGTTAATGATGGATTGAGTATCAGCGTGCCACGCCACCGTTGTGGCTGACAATGCTTGTTGCGCATCTCCCATCTTTGAGCAAAGTTCGAACCCTTGTTCGCCATCAAATAATTTATTAACTGTAAGCGCAATCGGTTTACGCACCGCTAATTGAGCTGGATTAAAGCGTTGTAACCAACTTTTTTTAAACGGGGTGAATACTTTAAAATAACTGCTTTGTTTATTTAAAATACTTCCCGGCGCAAACACACACTTATCTGAACAAAGCGTGAAAGGAATGTTTTGTGACTCAAGCTTGCTTTTAACTTGCTGGTCTCTTTGTACCTCATTCACCTCATAGTCAGCATTAGCGAACACATGTTTTATCGACATGCGCTCACACAACTGTGAAATTAACGAGCCACAATCTTGGTAGTGATCGACGACTTCAATGTGTAACTGAACCTTTAATTCAGCTAATTCAATAGATAATGCCTGTAAACGACGAAAAATCAGTTGTTGCTGCATTGCCGAAACACCGTGCTCTTGCCACTGCTTCTGCGTTACCGTAAACAGCGCAATCAGGCCTTTATCGTCACTATTGGCTTGTTCAACATTATCCATGGCGCGAATCAGCGCCGTATTATCTATCGTTCTAAGATCACGACGTAACCAGACTAAAGCTCGCATTCAACCTCTCCTTTTATAGGCTGTAACGCAAACGAAGTTCTTGAGGATGCGGGGCTAAAAATTTTTGACTTTGTAAGTAAGCATCCGGATACAAAGACAAATAGTGTCTGATCAGCGTGAGTGGACTCAACAAAGGCAGCAAGCCTTGGCGATACTCGTCAATAACGGCGCGCAGTTCTTGTCGCTCTGGCCCTGACAGCGATTTTTTAAAGTACCCTTGAATGTGCATCAGAACATTAGAGTTATTTTTTCGACTTGCTCTGTTGGTCAACGCTTGCATGAATTTCAGGCGGTAGAGTTCATAAAACTCTTGATTGTCATAATCCGCTACCTTAGCCACTAACTGACCAAGCGCTTTATAAGAGATAGGATCATGTGCCATCAAAGTCAGCTTATACCGAGAGTGAAACGCCACTATTTTTCCAGAAGTTGGGCTATCACCTACACAGTCGTAGAAATCTTTTAAACTGAAGATTCGAGAAATGAAATTTTCTTTTAATACTGGATCGTTTAAGCGGCCATCCTCTTCTACCGGAAGCCATGGCATTTTCTTCATCAGAACATCAGTATACAGCCCAACGCCTTCATTGCTCGCCCCCGCTTTGGTGTACACTTTGACGCGTTCCATACCGCAGGTTGGAGACTTTGCGCACACAATATAGCCACACAACTCAGTTTGGGTTAACTCATCCACTTTATTATTGGAGTAGTCGATCATTTTATCGGTGTGGTCTTTGGTTGGGTCTTTGGTTTCAACTAACGCTATGCGTTGTTCTTCTGAGACTAAGCGAATGGTTGGGCGTGGAACAGTCATGCCGACGCCTACCTCTGGACAAACAGGCACAAAGTCAAAAAAAGGAGCTAATTCTTTAGTCACAAATTTACTGGCTTTACTGCCACTGTCGAAGCGAACTTTCTCCCCTAACACACAAGCGCTAATTCCAATTTGAATAGACGTATTAGATTTACTTTCTGTCTGCGTATTAACCATATTTCAATCCTTAGAAAAAGTTAAATATTTGTTGTTAAACTATTTCTTTATTGTACGGGCAAAACAGCCGTAAAGGTCATCTTTTTATTTAAAAAGTGTTTATTGTGTTAATTTTAGATAGAATCAAAGTTCGAATCACAATGAACAGATAGTCGTGCCTGAGAAAATTACCCAACAAATCATCGAACTTAATTTTTGCAAAAATCCGTTATGTGCAGATTTTGGCTCATTAAATGCGGCGAATTATTCGATTCTCAGTGAACGCAATAACCCACAAATTGCTTGTGCCAGTTGTCACAACATCTCTCCGATCATTTGGCCTGATGAACTGCAAAGCGAGCTAAGTTCACAACGTGAATATTTACAAGCTGGCCTCACTGCATGTACCAACAAAGCGTGTGACAACTTGGGCTACAACGTGCAGCTTTATCCAGAAAAATACTATTCATTTGGTTTTAGTGGCGATAAACAACGTTACCGCTGTAAGAGTTGTCAAAAGACCGTTGTTGACCGATTTTCGGTTGCTAACCCTAACTTAAAAACGCATGTCACTATTTTAGCGCTGTTATTAACCGGCTTTAGCTTGAAGGAAATCTCGATAAAATTGCAGATGCAAGCCAAAACCTTGAATGACCATATCAAAGCCATGGCTGCAATTTGTCGCCATAAGTCGTCGGTTTTTGACCATCATTGGCAAAACCAATCACAGCAGTATTTATTAGGTAGCGACTATCATTACCTGCAACCCAACAGCGAGAATGGTGTGCTTTGGATATGCACCCTAGATTTAAACTCTCATTATGTGGTGCATCAATCGGTCAATATCAGTGAACAAGCCAATGTATCGGGCAATCGCATCATTGCCAGAGAATACCTTGCCAGCATCAATACGCCGCTATCAGAGCCTGCTAGCGATAAACTGGCCGACATTATTATGGCTCGCTTAAACGATCATAGTGCCAGAAGCCATCGCAATAACCCTCTGCACAATCAAACTCAGCTTAATTACCCTGTTAAAACATCATTGGTCACGCCAATATACTGCGCCACTGCCCACTATCATCAGATAAATCAGTGGTTTCAGGACATGGATAAGCTAACCTTAAGCCTTGCTTTTGAACCTATGTTAGCAGAAGCGGCAATCACCAGTTTTAATGAAATGCGTCAAAAGCAATCACTGGATCTGCTTTACCAAATTGATGATCCGGCATGGATAGAAGGAAGAATGGGCAGTAAGCCTCAACCTTTAATTTTTGCGCATAACAAGGTGTCGTGGTCGCTATCTGAGCAAAAACACATTCGAGCCAATACTGAGCAGCGCGCTATCTGCCAAATCATCGAAAGCAATCTTACCCAAAAACAGGTTCATCAACTGCCCAAGCACACCCCTATTAGCAATTACATGGAACGTTTCCATGTCATTTTCAAAAGTAGCGTAAATGAACCTCGCCGCAAGCGCCGTCCTGAAGGATTGTTGCCTTTATTAGACATTTATAAAGCATGGAACAACCTTTGCCATCAAAACAATCCGGGGGAAACACCTGCCGTGAATGCTGGCATTTCTGAGAAGCCATTATCATTGGATCAATTGTTGCAATAGCCCGTAATAATAGTCCGTAGTAATCGCCCGTAGTAAAGCCAGTAGCAAAAGCTTAATACTTGGTACTAAAGCACTTAGCCCATCAGCAACATTGCCACCCCCAAAATAGCCACCAGCGTACCTATTATTGAACGTCCAGATAGACTTAATCCCTTTATCTTATAAATCACCAACATAAATAATGGACTGGTCGCAATTAGGGTTTGTGCGATGGCTGGATTTGCGTATTTCAACGCCACTTGCTGTAACCACAATGCGAGAAATGTTCCGACCGTAATCGCCGCTAACAAATAATATCGGTCTGTTTTGGCCATCTTTTTCGCCGAGCTCAACAAATGCGAAAATGGCTTGGGCTGACAAAAAGGAATGATCATCGCCACGGCTAGCACACCAATAGACAAGCGCAAAAGTGCACCTAACAACGGATTAATATCCCCTGCCACCAAAGCAAAATGCGAAATAACCACGCCACTGGCTTGGCACACACTGGCCAGTAAGCCATACGCAATCCCTGATTTAGAGTGTGTACTTTTGGCTGTTGACGAAGGTTGTATGACGACAAACACCACCGCGATAGTAGTGACAAGAATCCCCACCCAATTGAGCAAGCTAAGCCCTAAGCCTAAAAAGATTAACGCAAACACCCCAGATAACGGTGGCGCCAAAGACTCAAGCAGTAAGGTATTATTAGGTCCAATTCTCCTTAACGCTGCAAAATAGGCACTGTCACCAATGGCAATACCAATCACGCCAGAAAGCCCTAAAATTAATGCATGTTGGCTAGAGATCTCTATCTTTGGCACAGGTAACAACGGCAACACCAATAACATCATTGCCGAGCCTATAACGCCTTTAATAATATTCAGCTGCAGCGCACTAAAGCGATGACTAAACTGGCCGTATATCCATGTTGCGATCGCCCACACCATAGCCGCACTCACCGCAGCGATTTCGCCTACAAAACTCACATCAGACCCTTAATCTTTAATTGTAAAATACTGACTCTCCCAAACAGGCAAACCTTATCATTCAACATTTCTGCTAGGTGCTTAGAGCACAGTGATAGTAATAGAAGTTAACTGTAATCCATCAATTGTTAATTTCATTTAACAGGCAAAACCTCAAGTAAAAGCTCATATAATCAATAAAGTAGTTGTATTCACTCAGATAAAAGTTAAAAATATTACAACAATATCAGAACAAGCATTACAAGGATGAAACATGCTTCTCGATTACGTAGCTTTAGGATTATTAGTTTTCGTCGCTCTTGTCCTTTTTTATGGGGTGATAGTCATTCACGATATCCCCTATGAAATTGCCAAAAAACGAAATCATCCCCACCAAGACGCCATTCACGTAACCGGCTGGATCAGCCTTTTGACCCTACATGTTATTTGGCCGTTTCTCTGGATATGGGCCACCTTATGGCGTGAAGACCGTGGATGGGGAATGACTCAAATCAAGCAAGAGCAATCTGATTTACATCATGACATTACCCAACTTAATCAACAGCTTAATGATTTATCCCAACAAGTTGCTCAACTAAAACAACTCCAAGAAAATCAGCCACAAGTGCAACCTCAGACTGCAGCTAAATCGCCCTCTCAACCTAGCGAAGGAGATGTGTAATGGATTTACTACTCATACTGACCTATACCGCGTTTTGTGTCGCTGTATTCAAGATATTTAAAATCCCATTGAACAAATGGAGTGTTCCTACCGCGGTGTTAGGTGGCGTTATTTTGATTGGCACCTTAATACTGCTGATGAACTACAACCATCCATTTACGCAAATTGGTCGCCAAGTTTACAACACCACACCGATAGTGCCGACGGTGAAAGGTCGAGTTGTTGAAGTCAACGTCAAACCAGATACTTTTATTGTGAAAGGTGAGCCCTTGTTCACAATTGAATCTGAACCTTATGAAGCAGAGTTGATGAGCAAACAGGCCGATTTGGCCGCCGCAATACAAGCTGTCTATCAGTTAGAGTCCGAATATAAGGCCGCTCAAGCCGATGTAATCCGCTCTATCGCTGAGCGTGACCGTATTCGACAAGAGTTTAATCGTTATTATTCGGGTTACAAGAAAGGCGCATTTACCGCCCAACAAGTAGACACTCGTCGTCAAAACTTAAAAGGGGCGCAAGCTGATTTAGAAGCAAAAATCGCTATGGAAAACAGTGCTCGTGTGGCATTTGAATCTGAAATAGAGGGCGAAAATACCACTGTCGCTCGCTTGCAAGCTCAAGTTCGACAAGCCGAGTTTAACCTTGATGAAACGGTAGTTAGAGCCCCTACCAACGGCTTTGTTACGCAACTTATCTTACGTCCGGGGCAAATGGCAGTGCCTTTACCACTGGCACCGTCAATGGTCTTTATCCACGCTGAAGAATTTTATTATGCGGCGGCATTTCGCCAGAATTCATTACAACGCCTAGAGCCGGGGTTTGAAGCTGAGTTTATGTTTCCAAGCTTACCGGGCAGAGTCTTCTCTGGCGAGGTAGTCAACGTCATCCCTGCTATGGCCGAAGGTGAAATTCAGGCATCAGGAAGATTGTTAGGCACACAATCACTGAATGTATCTGGCCGAGCACTAGTGAAACTGCGACTGCACGATGACTTATCTCAATACCAATTACCTTTAGGGGCTTCTGTAGAAGTTGCCGTGTATTCCGATAGTTTTCACCATGTCTCTATCATGCGTAAAATCCTGATTCGCATGAAGAGCTGGCAAAACTACCTGTATTTGGATCACTAATCATCCATTGATTCGATGTATTAAAAACCCCGCTACAGAGGGATCTGTAGCGGGGTTTTCTAATCTATTGGCTGCAGTTGTTGGAATAGAGATTAAAACAATTGGTTTAACGTAGAGCTACTAATCGTCGTTGAACATTAGGGTTTGAAACTCGGCAATAAAGATTAGAACTATGATAATAAAGCTCGAAGCTTTTCGATGGTTTTGTCCCAAAGCTTGGTATCACAAGCCCACCGATGACCCATCAGTTGTACTGATAGATACGCAGAAAAAATTTTTCTCTTTGCAAAATTCAAGACCTGACCCCGTTGACACACAGAAAAATTTTTCTCTTTGCAAAATTCAAGACCTGACCCCGTTGACACACAAGAAGTATGGTCACTTTATGCTTATTTCTGCCGCAAAGCGGGTTCATTCAACAAACATTTCAAGACGGATTCGCAACGCGTAGCATTTTTACCATGCGTTGAATTTTGTGAGTTAGGTGGTACGCAGAAATATTGCATTACGTTGCTCACCGCTTAAGCGGACATTATCTGACTTTAGATTTTAGCTCTTAGAAAAGCGAAAAGCACCCCGCAGGGTGCTTTCTAGAATGCTCAAGTTAGAGATATTGGCGAGAATTTTATTACCAACACTGTAGCCTAACGAGCTAGTGACTAAATTATGGTATAAAGCTACTGTAGTGTCAACTACACAACTCCAGGGAGTATAGTAACTATGCCTCGCTTGCCAATAACCTCATGTACCTTTGAACTTTTTACTATACCATTAAAACGTCTTTTCGCTTGTGCGGGTGTTAGTATATTGCTGTATGAAAGAGATTTGTATACATCTAGAGCTTCAATACTTGTAAGCCAATCAAAATGTGATTTGTAATGGGAGTCCAAATAATCGTTCTTTCTATCTTCGGATACCCAGCCAAGTATCCGGCACAATCGCTCATTTAAAGTCTTCATTCGCTGAATACTCTCTTCTGGCGTTGATGCCGCAGGATAGATTTCTTGGTTGGTTCTGTAGTGTTTGATCTGAGTGAACTTCCAAATAGGTTCGTGGTGAGCAATTCGGTTTCTTAGTTCATTGACCTGACTCAACCGCATTAAAAAGTCTTCTAGTGCGTTTTGAGACCAGTAAGTAGAATGGAGGGCGAAGTGCCCTTTAAGCCCTTTGAATAGTGCGCTTTGCCAATCTATTGAGTTGTTCGACGAAGTATCATTAATTAAAAACCCCCAGAAACCAAAACTTTGTGCCGCGATTACTTTTCCTGGTGTTGGTGCCGGATTTTTCGCTATTAATTGATTTCGATTTCTTCTTCCGCGACCTCGTGATTGAAAATGGGTCACTTTTCGAATCATATCCACTGTCTTAGGCTTTAATTGACCTAGGGTAATCAGGTACTCATACCAATCATTATCGAATGCATGCCCTTGCTGTCGGTGCGCATTGAATTGGTGAGACAGCTCCCTATGAATAGTATTGCGAAGAGCTACTTCAAAGATACTAATTAATTTGAAAAAGGAAGCAGAAAGAGCATCATTCCACAAATACAGCCCTAAGCACTCTTCATCTGAGTTCAGATGAAAGTAGCTACGATAACTATTGAGACGATCGGAAGAGATCGTGTTAATGGTTTCAGTAATATTGTTAGGCTTCATATGCTTGAGGGTAGAAAAAGAAAAGTGCATTGTAAAGTGGATTTACGTGCGCGTCTAAATGCATTTACAAGCATTTAATATGGCCTCCCAACGCATGGCATTTTTCATTCCATCGTTAGGTATCATGGTACCGTTACCCACCTTAATGCTGCGTTAGTGGTCACGGAACTTACGAAGCTCAAAGTGATAGCATAGTATCACTTTAGTATTCTTTTGGAGCGACAACTATGAAAGTTGAACTGGTAACTTCTTGTTAAGCAAGCAATAGGTAAAGTAAGCAGCTATCAAACACATGACAGTATCTTTTCTAGCAATACGTCTATATTCAATACTCCCCCGTCCAGAGGGAGCGACTACAACTTCAAGACATCATAGCCTTCTATAAATTAAGCCTTACCCCAGTGAAGAAATCTCACTTCATTTCCCTCAGTCGGATGCGCTGGAATATTCAAGGACAATAGCAAAGAAACCCCTGCCATTACTGCGCCAATCACAAAGACCAACGATGGTGAAGTTAGCCAAATGATGCCAAAAGTTACCGGAATGACGACCGCTGCAATGTGGTTAATGGTGAAGCTTACCCCTGCCGTTGATGCCATATCCGCGGGATCAGCGATTTTCTGGAAATAGGTTTTAATAGCTAATGCTAATGCAAAGAAAAGATGGTCAACCACGTACAAGGCGGCCGCCCAATGTGCTGATTTCACGACGGCGTAGCCGATGAAGACGCAAATCAAACCAAAATATTCAAACATCATGGATTTTCGCTCGCCGATTTTGCCAATCAAACGACCAATTTTCTTGGCGAACAAAAAGTTAAACGAGTAATTAATCAAAAATAGCAAAGCGATATCTGCGGCCGAATAACCAAATTTCTCTACCATTAAAAAGCCTGCAAATACGGTAAAGATCTGGCGACGTGCGCCGCTCATAAAGGTCAGAGCGTAGTACAGCCAATAACGTTTTCTTAAAATTAGCTTTTTGTTTTGCACGGTATCGGTTTTAAATTGAGGGAAGCAAAATGCCATTACCGCCACTAATACAATAGTCGTACCGCCAGTAATCGCGTACACCACGGAATAATCCAATTTAAGCACTTGCAACATCACCCACAATGCGCCGTAAGTGATAAGGGATGCTAACGCTCCGATGGAAATCATCTTGCCGAGCATTTCTGGCGCTTCTGCTTTTGATAACCATTGCAATGACAATGATTGCTTTAAAGTTTCAAAGTAATGGAAGCCACTCGACATTAATAATGTGGTCAGCAATAACCCGGTTAAACTTGGGTAAAACCCCGTCAAAAGCGTGCCTAATCCAAGCATCACCAATGCAATTAGCATGAATTTCTGCTCGCGAATAAACAACAGCACAAATACAACACTAAAGGCTAAAAAGCCCGGGATCTCACGAACACTTTGTAGCAAACCAATATCTGCACCGTTAAAATGGGCCTTTTCAATCACAAAGTTATTTAACAGTGCCATCCAGCTTGAAAATGCCACTGGCACAATAATAGAAATTAGAATTAAGAAATTCTTTGGTGTTTGCCACGATTTATCTTTTATCACTCAAACTTATCCTCAAATTGGTCTGCATAGCCTTTTGGTGGTGGCGTCCACCCTCTTTCAGCGCGCGAATCACCGTCATGACGATCTGAGCCCATGGCATCACGTATTTTATCTTCAAGCTCAATAAACAGCTTTAAGAAGTTATTGTCGTAACGCTCACCCTCAGAATCATCCAACCAAGCATTATATAATTCATCTGAGCTCTGTTTCTCTACGTAAATATAAGAATGACGTTGTTGTTCTATTTGAAAAGGATGAAAACCCATACAACGTAACGCGACGGTGCCTACCTCTAGTGCAGAGTGGAAGGTTTCACTTTCGATATGATGGGCGCCAGCTTGACGCAGTTGATAAAAGTGCCCTCGGTCAAAGGCTCGAGCAATGACTTTAACTTGCGGGTAGGTGTGCCGAACGTACTTCACCAATTGCACTGACGACTCTTGATTATCAATAGCAACCACTAGCGCTCTGGCGTGCTCTATGCCTGCAGTGTGTAGCAGATCCGGTTTAGTGGCATCGCCAAAAAAGGTTTTAATGCCTATTTTGCGTAAGTTATTGACCTGCGTTGCTTGATGATCCAACACTACGGTTTCTACGCCATTATTTACGAGCAGTCGGTTCACTATCTGGCCGAAGCGCCCAACCCCTGCAATAATCACTTTGCCTTGTTCATCAATCACATCTTGTTCGCCTTGATTGGTTTGCTTTTCAAATCTAGGCACAATAATTTTTTCATAAACAATGAATAAGCCAGGCGTAAAGAACATCGACAGCGCCACAACCAAGGACAAGGTGCTCGCAATATCACTAGGTAATACATTGTTTTGTACGGTAAAGCTAAGCAGTACAAAACCAAACTCCCCCGCTTGCGCAAGGCTTAGTGCAAACAGCCAACGATTGACGCCTTTTATTTTAAAGACCACCGCGAGACACCACAAAACAAGCCCTTTAAGTAGCATTAAGCCTAATGTGAGCCCAAGAATAAGAGCAAAATCATCAAACAAAATTCCAAAGTTGATGCCAGCGCCGACGGTAATAAAAAACAGCCCTAGCAATAGTCCTTTAAACGGCTCAATATTCGATTCTAATTCATGCCTAAACTCACTGTTTGCCAATACCACCCCAGCTAAAAATGTACCTAGTGCAGGTGACAAACCCACTAAGCCCATAAGTGCGGCAATACCTATCACTAACATCAATGCTGTGGCAGTAAAAATTTCTCGTAAGCCGGATGAGGCCACAAAGCGAAACAGCGGACGACTGACAAAATGCCCTCCTACAACGACCGCAACTATAGAAGCGGTGATCACCAGTCCATACGCCCAGCCCGGAAGTCCGGCCACTAAACTCAATTCTGGGTGATGGTTTGCGCTTTCAACCGCTGCTGACTGAGCGGCAGTAATCAACTCAGGCAAGGCAAGTAACGGAATAAACGCCAACATAGGAATCACAGCGATATCTTGAAACAGCAATACCGAGAAAGCGTTTTGTCCGCCTTGAGTTTTGCTTAACCCCTTTTCGCTAAAGGTTTGCAGTACAATAGCAGTAGAAGAAAGGGAGAAAATAAGACCGATAGCCAGCGCAATTGACCACTGCACCCCTAACATCAGCGCGATGGCCATTACAATACCTGCTGTGCCCGCCACCTGAATGCCGCCGAGCCCCACTAAGCGATTGCGCATGTTCCACAGCATCTTAGGTTCAAGCTCTAGCCCGACCAAAAACAGCATCATAACGACGCCAAATTCAGCAAAGTGCTGAATAGTCGCTGTCTCTGCGCCAACCAGACCGGTAATAGGCCCAATGACTACCCCTGCAATTAAGTAACCCAACACCGAACCTAAACCAAGACGCTTTGCAATCGGCACTGCAATGACAGCCGCAATTAAATAGATAAATGCCTGTAAGAAATATCCAGTCATTACGCCTCTCCCTTTGTGTGTGACTGAGCATCAGCGGCAGGTAACAATTCTGCATCTAATAACAAGGCTGAATCTAAGTGCCCGCTTAATTGAGGTAACCGACCCGCTTTTTTAAGATCCACCCTATCTTCTACAATGGCATTGAGTAGCAATTGCCACTGTTGCATATGTTCACTCACCCGCCCTTCTTCAACTGCGGTTCTTGCGCCAAATAACACAAACGGGGCCCAATATTGCATGCCAATTAACGAAGCGGTTTGCTCTATAGGATGTAGCAATTCTCGAATGGTGTAATGGTTATAACCATCACATTGATAGGCATCTTCCTTGCCGCCTGCGGTGATAGCGCACAACAAATGTTTACCATGCAACGCTGTGCCTTTAGGGCCGTAAGCAAAATTGTATTCTAAAACTAAATCTTGCCACTCTTTGAGAATTGAAGGCGTTGAATACCAATATAAAGGGAACTGAAAGATCACCACGTCATGCTCTAACAACCTTTGTTGTTCTCGCTCAATGTCGATGTCGTATTTGGGATAGTCTCGATATAGATCAACGCACGTCACGCCAGTAATGGTGTTAGCGAGCTTAAACAATTCGGCATTCACTTCAGAGCGCCCTTGAGAAGGATGAGCAAATAGCAATAAAACGCGTTTTTTTGACGCTTCTGCGCTATGGCTATCGACTTGTTTATTCATAAAATCCCTTAATCTTTATCTATTCAAACAATTGAAATAAAACACAAATACACCTCAGCAAACCAAACCTGACTGTTAACCAAATAAATACTTGGCGTTAACTAAATTATTTCATCTGAGTTCGTAAAAAGTGATCCACCGCAAGCTATTGTTTTAGTTTCAGGTTTAGGCTATGTGAAACTTGTTGCTTTTGTTAACTGTTGTTACCACTTACCCATAGAGCATAGTCAAACAAAAGCCACTATTGGAACTGATTTATTGTCTGCAAGGAGTCGCAGTGAAGTCTTATTCGTCCATATTATTTCTGGCCTTTCTATCCCTATTTTTTTCTCCGTTAACCTACGCTGCCACCAGCCATAGTGCGCCAGATCTCACTCAATCTGGCGTAGGGTATCTAGCATTGTTCATTTTTGCCATTGCTTATTGTTTGGTGATGGGAGAAGAGGTGCTAAAGCTGAGAAAATCAAAGCCTGTGTTAATGGCGGCGGGACTGATTTGGATTTTAATTGGCTTCACTTTTTTAAGGCTCGGAGAGATAGAGGTCGCCAAGAGCGCACTTGACCACAATTTATTAGAGTATTCCGAGCTGCTGCTATTCTTACTGGTCGCCATGACCTATATCAGCGCAATGGAAGAGCGTCGCCTGTTTGACTCACTGCAATCATGGATGGTCAGCAAAGGCTTTAACTTGCGTTCTCTATTTTGGCTGACCGGGATCTTGTCCTTCTTTATCTCCCCCATCGCCGATAACCTCACCACCGCGCTATTAATGTGCGCTGTGGTCATGAAGGTTGGTGGGACGAACTATAAATTCATTAACATTGCCTGCGTTAATATCGTGATTGCCGCCAATGCCGGCGGTGCATTTAGTCCCTTTGGCGATATTACAACACTGATGGTATGGCAGGCAGGCCATGTCAATTTTGAACAGTTCTTAACCTTGTTTGTGCCATCGGTGGTGAACTACATCATCCCTGCGGTCATTATGTCTTTGTTTGTACCGACTACTCAGCCCGATACTGTGCATGAACATGTGGAGCTAAAGCGTGGCGCGCGCCGCATCGTAGGCTTATTTATTTTAACCATTGCCACTGCGGTTACCTTTCACGGATTATTCCACTTCCCGCCCGTTATCGGCATGATGATGGGACTGGCCTATTTGCAATTCTTCGGCTTTTTCTTACGCAAAACTCTGCCAAGTTCACTGGCGAAGAAAAGAGCATTAGCGGAAGCTAGGCACGATGAAGCCGCACTAAAACGTTTAGGCTCAGTGGTGCCGTTTGATGTCTTTCGACGAGTGTCGCACGCCGAGTGGGATACGTTACTCTTTTTCTACGGCGTAGTGATGTGTGTCGGCGGGTTAAGCTTACTGGGCTATTTAGGGCTGGTCTCTGAAATCATGTATACCCAGTGGGACCCTATTTGGGCGAATGTGATGGTTGGCGTGTTATCCGCCATTGTCGATAACATTCCGGTGATGTTTGCCATATTAACCATGCAACCAGAGCTTTCTATGGGTAACTGGTTGTTAGTAACCTTAACCGCAGGTGTGGGAGGAAGTTTGCTCTCCATCGGCTCTGCGGCGGGGGTAGCCTTAATGGGCGCAGCGCACGGCAAATATACTTTCTTTGGTCATTTAAAATGGATGCCCGTGATTGCCTTAGGTTACGCTGCTAGCATCGTCACACATTTATGGATTAACGGGCATCTGTTTTAAAATCGGAATTGAAATTGATCTAGATCAAGAATGAGCATTACGCAATATGTGTAACTAGGCGCTCATGAATAGATATAGAAGTAATTCAATGACACAAGTAGATCAAAACCGTTTAGTAGATAACTTTCTGCATTTAGTAAAAATTGATAGCGAATCAGGTAACGAAAAAGAAGTTGCCCTTGATATTGAATCACAACTGCAAGAGTTGGGATTTTCCGTAGAGCGCCTTGCCGTGCCTGAAACGCTGTCCAATGGCTTCAACATTTATGCAAAATTACCGGGCACACTAGACGGCAGCATCGTACTTAGCTGTCATATGGATACGGTTACTCCAGGTAACGGTATTCAGCCAATCATTGAAGATGGCATCATTCGCTCAAATGGCGAAACCATTTTAGGTGGTGACGATAAATCTGGCATTGCCGCTATTTTAGAAGCAGTGAAAACTCTGCAAGAGAATAACCTTGCCCATAAAACCATTGAAATCGCATTCACTGTGTATGAAGAAGGCGGCCTACGCGGCTCACAAGAATTTGATTGCGCTAAGATTGAATCAGAAGTGGGCATTGTTTTAGATTCAGGTGGCCCTATCGGCACTATCATTGCTGTTGCCCCGGGTCAGCAAAACTTAAAAGTGACCATTACTGGTAAACCGGCTCACGCAGGGCTTGCTCCTGAGCAAGGCATCAATGCGCTCACAGTTGCCTCTGATGCTATCAGCAATATGAACCTCTCTCGCATCGATGAAGAAACCACGGCTAACATTGGCGTAGTCTCTGGCGGACAGGCGACCAACATCGTTATGCCAAGCCTATACCTAGAAGCAGAAGCACGCTCTTTGGATGAAGGTAAACTGGCGCAGCAAGTGTCGCACATGGTCGAGACTTTTGAAGCGGCAGCAACTAAGCACGGCGCAAAAATTGATATCGTTTCTAGCCGCGCCTACAACCCGTTCCAAATCCCTGAATCACACCCGCATATTCAGTCGGTCAAAGAAGTGTTCACTCAACTAGACATCGAGCCTATCGTCACTTCTACAGGCGGCGGTAGTGATGCGAATATCTTTGCAGAGAAAGGCTTAACCATTGTTAACCTATCTACGGGTATGGCAAAAGTGCACACCACTGAAGAGTATATTGCTATTGAAGACATGCGTAAGATTTCGCAGTTTTTAATGGCGTATTTAACCAAATAAGACTATTTAGCCAAATAAAAACAGAGTAATAGGGCTCACCTAGGCGCATTTAAGCGTAGGTGAGCCATGCAAGCTAGTCTGCATTCACAGCTAGACTTTGCTCGGTATGTAAATCAAATAAATGACACTGAGCAGTATTGAAATGCAATAAGGCTTTATCGCCACTTTTAGCAATGTGCTGACCATCAAACGGCACACGCGCCACCAATTTGTCATCACCGACCGTGAAGTACAAATACAGCTCGTTACCCATAGATTCCACCACATCGACTGGATGGGTTTGCGTGTTAACGGCTACTGCCAAATCATCGTCTTGATGCGCCAATTGAATATGCTCTGGACGCACCCCAAACCACACCCACTGACCGATTTTATCTCGCGCAATGGCTTGCTTATCTTGCGGTAATTGCCAACAAACCCCACTTTCAGACTCGACGCTCATCACCCCGTCAATCTCGACAATTTTGCTTTTTATTAGGTTCATAGCAGGCGAACCAATAAAGCCTGCCACAAACTTATTCGCAGGGTATTGATACAGGTTCATCGGCGTATCCACTTGCATGATTTTGCCTTGATTTAACACGCAAATACGGTCGCCGAGCGTCATCGCTTCCACCTGATCATGGGTCACATAGATCATGGTGGCGTTTTGCCCTTCTCGTTTTAAATCACTGTGCAGCTGTGAAATGCTCACTCGCGTAGACACGCGTAATTTAGCGTCTAGATTCGACAATGGCTCATCAAACAAAAATACATCCGGCTTGCGCACCATAGCGCGTCCTAGTGCTACGCGCTGTCTTTGCCCGCCGGACATTTCGCCGGGTTTATTATCCAATAAATGTTCAATATCTAAGGTTTTAGCCGCCACTGCGATACGCTCTTGTATCTCATCCTTAGGCAATTTTTGCTGTTTTAAACCAAACGCCATATTGTCGTAAACGGACATGTGCGGATACAGGGCGTAGTTTTGGAACACCATAGAGATGCCGCGATCTTTTGGAGGCAGATCATTAACCCGCTTCTCACCAATATAAATATCGCCGCCTGAAATATCTTCCAGCCCTGCAATCATGCGTAAAGTGGTGGATTTGGCGCAGCCTGACGGGCCAACAAACACCATAAACTCGCCTTCACGAATATTAAGGTTGATGCCGTGCACCGCTTTAAAGCCATTTGGGTAGGTTTTCTCTACCCCTTTTAGTGTTACTTCAGCCATGGTTTACCCTTACATCAATTCGTTAAATTCGGTCGGGTTAAAATCCGCCACCGAAGCAATCACAATATCCGCCATCGGCTCTAGCTCATGTTGCTGCGCCGTACCGGTTAATACACCGACGTTTTTTGCGCCCGCATTGCGGCCAAATTCCATGTCCGATACCGTATCGCCAAACATAATCACTTCGTGAGGCTTGATTCCGCACTGCTCGCAAAACGCATTGAGCAGGGCTGGAGCCGGTTTTGGTTCAATATCACCATCGGAATAGCCGACATAGTCAAACAGACCCTCTAACCCCGATTGCTGTAAGGTATAAAGGGTGGAATCTTTGGTATCTGCTGTAGCAACGCCGAGCAACATACCTTGCTGTTTTAACTGGCTCAGCTTGTCACCAATGCCCGGCAAAGCCTCGATCCACTGCGGGTTTTGTTCCACTTGCTCATTAAAGGCCAGTTTCGTGATTTGGGTAAATTCGATTAACGTCACTTTAGGTTTCAGCAGTTCAAACCACACTAGCGCGGTATCTTCCACAGGGTTTGAAGCCAATAATCCATAGTTATCAACCACATCCCCTTCTACGCCAATTGCCAATAAAAGCTCACTACTGGTCACATTTGAGTTGGCATTATGCTGCTCGCTATACGCTTTAACTTGCTCACAGGCGGCGCGCGCAACATTGAGCCACATATTATGAAATTCGAGTAAGGTACCGTCTTTGTCAAATAACAGTGCTTTATACTTCGTCACTATTTATTCGCTCCATTAGTTCTCCCCAAGTATCGACTAGGGGTTGGTTAAATTGTGGTTTTGAGCCATCAAATAATGCGTTAATGCATCCTTCAAACTCATTTTGTTCAGCAGCGATGTTGCCGCTATCAGGCATATGTCCACGACGGATATCAACGCGACACCAAGCGTATCCCTTGGCAATACGTACCGCTTGCGCTTGCTCGCTCAGCGCAATACGCGCCACGACAACACCATCGACAATACATTCTGCGTAATAGGGATGATGGCTATCGGTCACCGATAAATGATAAGTTAACGCCTGGCCTTTTGAGTCTTGTCCCGGCTGTAATTGGGTCGTGCTATCGCCTGAGTAAATAGCAAACTGCAAACCGCAACGACGCTCGATATAAACCTGTCCATTTCTAAGCCCTGACAATATCCCTTCTCCACTTAAACCGTGGCTATACACAAAGGTAGAAGGATCGCCATATAACGAAGGCTCACTGGCTTTTGGATTACGCTCATGAGGCTGTAAATGACCGTCACTGCCACCCACTGCGGTAATTCGATGGCCGCAATTCCACATTTGCGTTAGTATCAATAGCGCATCGTCGGTCGCTTTGGCTGAGGTAGACCAAGTGGGATCGCAACACACTTCAAAGGTAGAGACTTGCGCTAGAGCAATATCTTGATACTTCCAATGCCAAGGTTTCATCATCGGATGATTTAGACTTATCGAACTATGCCCTTGGGTGGCGATATCCAAACCCGCCTGTATGGTGGCAACACTGCTGTGTTCAATCGCCCTTAAATCTAATGAGCTAGTCGGCCCATGCACATTGAAATGCCCTAGATCGGTAGTGACTTCGATTGCAGGTAAAAATAGGCACTGCTTAGATATAGGCAGTTTCGGCTGACAAATGTTGTGTTCAGTGAAAAAGAAGAAATCAAGACCTTGCGCTTCGACGATATTGTTCGCCGCTTGCAAGCTATTGTGTCCGTCTGAAAGTTGGCTATGGGCATGCAAATCGCCTCGATACCAACGTGACTCAGTGCAAAGCAGATTTGAATAATCAAAATCAATGCCATGCGCTGAGGTTACGACTGAAGTGAGCTGTAAATGCTCGGCGTAGTCTTGCGCTTCATCAACATAGGTATTCTGTTCTTGACTGAAACACTGCACCACCACCTGATATTGCATGGCGCGCTCACCGCGAAATTCACCCTCTAAGTTATACAATTCCAAATACCATTCGCCTGCGCTGATCTCACCATCAATTGCGCCGAAACCTGAGTTTTGGGATTGGATAAGCAAAGATTTGTGCGATTTTTCAAACAACACTTTGCCACGAAAAGCGTGCTTTGCATCGTACACCGCTGCGTATAAGAATCCCTTAGTCACTGTAGTGCCGGTAACTCTTACCAAATCAGCGTCAGCAGGCACGTCAAAAAGCATGCGCTGTCTGCCAAATGCGACTTCACCTGTAAATAAGGTCATTGTGTTCACCACGTTCATCTAAGGTAAAAGGGATAATTAAAAATGGCCCACCCTAAAGTGGACCACTTCTTTATGCTAAATCTATGTACTTACCACGTTAGGCGCACATAGATAATTAGGCCGTGACTAAGAGCGGTTTGCTCTATCTAGTGCACGTTGCGCTCTCTTAGCCGCTTGTTGCAGTGCTTTTTCCGCAGGCACGTTTTGAATTTGTACCTGATCGGCGGCTAACTTCAATGCGTCCATGATCTGGCCGTTGGTTGGATCTAAGAAGTCTTTAGTTGCCGTGTTCGCCTGCGTTAAAGGAATCAAAGCTTGCGGGTTTTGCTGAGTAAACTCTTGGTATTCTGATACTTCAGAAACGCTGTTACGCACTGGAATGTAACCGGTGAACATTGACCAAGCCGCGGTGTTTTTCGCATTGGTGTAGAACTCAACAAATTCAAACGCCCCTTTTGCCGCTAGGTCGTCAGTGCCTTTTGGCATCACGTACACTAAAGCGCCGGCTTGTGGCGCAGCTGGGTGTGAGCCCCAACCTGGCTGAGTCGTTGCGCTCAGCTTAGTAAAGTCAAGGTCGCCCTGATCGCCTGATGAACCGGTATAACCCAGTGCTTTGTCTTTCATGACATCATCAATGGTTTTGTACCAGTATTCCCAGCCTTGACCGCCGTAATGAATGCGCATGATTTGATCGTCATGAATCCATTTACGGAAGCTATCCCACACTTCAACCCACTGCGCAGAATCAATCAAAACGGTTTTGCCATCGTCACTAATGATTTTCGCACCGTTTGAAAATGCAGCATCAATTAGGTTATCAGCGCCCCACATTGGCTCCCAGCCGTAAAACGTCACATCGCCTTTCGCATCACGTTGAGTAACTTTTTCTGCCACTTTTGCCACGCCCTGCCATGTGCTTAGGTCTTTTTCAGTAAAACCGTTATCAGCCAATACTTGCTTGTTGTAGTAAAACACTTGTGTAGTGCCGTATGCAGGCAAACCAATCACAGAGCCATCTTCTGCGGTAACTTGATCTTTAAATGCGCCAATGAAGTCAGAGAAATTAAATTCCGCGTCCATAAAGCTGGTCAAATCTCGGCTCAAACCACGGTTATGCATTGCTACCGCTCGACCTGAATCTAGCAGTACTAACTCTGGCGCCGTTTTAGAGGCTAAACCTGCTTGTAGTTTTTGGTACGTTTCTGAATAGTTACCCTGCAACGCCCCTTTAACCACATACTGGTCTTGGCTGGCATTAAACTCTGCAATTAACTCATTCATCATCTTCTGTGGTTTAGTACCACCTGAGTACCAGAAGTTAACTTCTGTAGCAGCCAGAACATTGCTAGAAAACATTGCAACGGTTGCTGCGCTTGCGCACACGAGTGCTAAGGTTTTTAGTTTCATTTCTATTTACTCTTTTACGCCGTTATCGGCGATACCTGAAAGAATCGTCTTTTGACAAATGACGAATAAAATTAACAAAGGCAATACGGCTATGGTGCTGGCGGCCATAATTTGCGACCAGTTCAAGCCGTAGTTACCCTCGGCAATAAAGTAGTGACGAATCCCGGTGGCAATCAGGTTTAATTCCTGAGAGGTAATCACCAAGCTTGGCCACATATAACTGTTGTAGTTAGTAATAAAAGTGATCAGAAACAGCGTTGCCACTGCCGCTTTACATTGCGGTAAGATGATTGCCCATAAAATTTTAAGCTCACCTGCACCATCAATTCTTGCCGCCTCGATTAAAGACGGATGAACTTTGATAAACACTTGTCGTAGATAAAACACGCCAAATACTGAGGCGGCGTTAGAGGCAATCAAGCCCAAGTGCGAATCAATCAAACCCAATTTTGCCAAGGTGATGTACGACGGAATGTAAGTCACTGCGCCAGGCAACATGTAACAGCCCATCACCACAAAATAGAGCACGGTTTTGCTGCGAAACTTTAGCTGTGTCAGCGCATAGGCAAACATCGCTGAGTTAACAATCACCAATAAAGTGGTGAACAGCGCCACGCTAAAACTGTTAAAAATATACAAACCAAACGGCGCACTATGGAACGTCTCGACAAAGGTTTCCCAGCGAAACTGCGCCGGAATTAAATCCAACGGATTGGCAAAGATTTCGTCATTGGTTTTTAACGAACCCGATAGCATCCACAAAAACGGGAACACCATAATGGTTCCGCATACCAACAAGAACAGATGCTTGGCTAACGCCAGAAACGACAGACGCTGTGCCTGCAATGCCCACCCTTGAGTTGTACCCATCCATAACGACTTTATTCTTTTGTTGAGTGCGATGTGACGGAGCTCTTCACTTGCCTCTAACACTTGCGTGCTCATAATTTCGTCCTCAAAAATTGTTTAGTAATACACCCAGCGTTTACCGATATAGGTATTCGCCAGTGCCAGTAATCCGGTAATCAAGAAGATGACTAATGATGTTGCCGCCGCAGGCCCCATTTCATATCGCTCAAACGCTTGTTGATAGAACAAATACAGCAGTGTTCTGGTTTCTCCGCCCGGCCCGCCTTGAGTCAGTATTTGAAACTGATCGAACGCCTGCATAGCAGTGATGATATTGACCACCACCAAAAAGAACGTGGTCGGTGATATCAGTGGCAGCGTGATTTTTAAAAAACGCGTCAAGCTGCTGCATCCATCAATCAACGACGCTTCATATAAAGAGTGCGGGATCTTGTTCAGAGCGCTGATATAGAACAGCATGGTCCAACCTATCGCCTGCCACACTGTCACGATAATGACCGCCACCAACGCTATATTGCCGTTTTCCAACCACGGAATAGCGCTAAAACCCATCGACTCTAAAAGATGATTTGCCAGCCCTGATTTGGTTTCAAACACCCATGACCAAACAATCGACACCGCCACAGTTGGCGTGATCCAAGGAGAAAAGATCACCGCACGATAAAACTGACTACCGTGAAAATTTTTGTGTAGTAACAGCGCAAAAACCAAACCTAAGATGATGGTCGGAATCACGACACCAAGGGAAAACCAAAAGGTATTCAGCGCCGCTTGCACAAATTCAAAATCCTCAACCATGTACTCATAGTTTTCTAAACCAATGAATGAATAGTCTGGCGAAATGTAGTCCCAATCGGTGAAGCTGATGTAAATTGAATACCCAAATGGCATCAGCCAAAAAGTAAACAATGGCACCAGCAATGGCGCGGTAAATAACAGCACCTTTAAGCGATTTTTCAGTGGTTCAGAGAAAGCACTCATGGTGACCTCGTTCTTGTTTCGTATGGGTACAAATTACATTTTGTTTATGACAACTTCGTAGAAGCGCCTTTCATTTTTTTTATGGGTATCCATAAGAAAATCTTTACTCGGCTTCTCCCTCTTGCATTTGGTGATACAGCCAATCACAGAAGAAATTCACTTTGGCATTACGGCGGTTTTTGGTGATTAAGTAGTGGGCAGACTCAGCCGGCATACTTGAATCGCAGGCCAGTACGAGCTCGCCTTTATCCAGCAATTGCGACACCACCAGCGAGCGCACCAACAACATGCCAATGCCGTGCTTGACCGCTTCTAAGGCATGTAGGGAATTGCTCACCTCTAACAGAACCTTCGGCATCGTCATTTCAAATTGATTGTGGCTTAGCCATTGCAGCCAGTTTTCTCGATAGCCCTTCACCTGCACGGTGGCTAGTGAGGAAAAGTCATGCTGACTCAACTGCTGCTGATGTTGCGCTTTAAAAGCAGGACTGCACACCAACTGCCAATGCTCTTGAAACAAGCGCTCGCAATGGGTGTCTTCGCTTTCGACTTTGCCATTGGTCAATTCAATATCGACGCTCTGGCAAGGCGTTGTTGAAGGCCAGTCAACTTGCTGAATGTCTAAGCGAATAAACGGATACTTTTTATAAAAAGAAGATAAGCGAGGCAGTAGCCAGCTGTGACAAAAGGTATGGTTGACGCGCAAACTCAGGACATCAGTTTCTTTTTCGCCAAACAGTATTTGAGTTTGTAATTTGAGATGAGCAAGCGATCCCGACACAATCGGCTGATATTGCTGCGCCGATGAGGTCAGCTTTACCCCTTTTGAACTGCGTTCAAATAAGGTTGTATCTAGAAAGGCTTCTAAACTTTTAAGTTGCTGACTGACGGCGGCTTGAGTAACGCAAAGTTCACGAGCAGCCGCGCCAATAGAGCCAAGACGGGCAACCGCATCAAATGCGACCAGAGCGCGCAATGGAGGTAACATAGCTTTACCTAATCGAAATAAAAGAAGAAATTACTTCAATTAGGTTGCATAAATTTGCCACTTTAATGACAGAAAAATGAATGACACTAAATAAGGAAGGTGTCTCTAGCAAGGCAAAGTCGCCATTGCTAGCACTTAAAAAATCGTTTTATCAATGAGTTACCGAGTTAGAGAACACATTAATGATCACGGTTCCCGTTAAAATGAAGCCAATACCCACCACGGCATAAATATCTAATTTTTGCCCGTAAAACATCCATGCGATAGAGGCCACCAATACCATGCCTGAGCCACACCAAATCGCGTACGCAACGCCCAGTGACATGCTTTTGACGGTCAAAGACAACAAATAAAAGGCACAGCCGTAACTTGCCAATACCGTTAGGGTGGCAGGTAATGAGGTAAACTGATTGGTTTTTGGTAATAAAGACGTGGCAATGACTTCCAAAACAATCGCCATCGACAGTGCTAATAAAGGGGGTAAAGATGACAGCATTGGGTCTCCATAATATTAATTCTGCGGTTAATTTACGCCCATTTTATGTCGAAATGATGCCAAAAGTAGATAGAGAATATTATCAATCTCTATAGGTTTTATGATTAGCCCATAAAATAGCCCTAGCGCTATAAACTTCCGCTCTTCCCCCTCTTTCTCCTTTCCCTTACAATGGAGCCATTAATAGACTCAGTTGTATAAAATAACTTTATGAATTACTTCACCAATTTCCTGAAAGGATTGGCTATGGGTGCAGCCGATGTTGTACCTGGTGTGTCTGGTGGTACGGTTGCCTTTATTACCGGTATCTACGACACCTTGCTAGAAAGTATCCGACGCGTGAATCCTTCGCTGATTGGCGTATTGCGCACAAAGGGAATTAAAGGCGCTTTTGCGCATATTAACGGCTTATTTTTGATCTCTTTATTCGCTGGTATTCTTACCAGCCTGCTAACCCTAGCCAAACTTATCTCTTGGTTGCTGGTTACCCATCCGGTACCGCTGTGGTCATTTTTCTTCGGCCTTATTTTAGTCTCGGTTTGGCACATTATGCGTCAGATAAAGTCCTTTGCATGGACTCGTTGGATTGGCTTTGCATTGGGCGTGGGCTTGGCGTATGCCATGACAGTATTAAACCCACTGCATCTTGAACCGACCGCCATCAACATTGTGCTATCCGGCGCGATTGCTATTTGTGCGATGATCTTACCGGGCATTTCAGGCAGTTTTATTTTGCTGTTAATTGGCATGTATAGCCCTGTTCTCGGCGCATTAAAAAGCCTAGACATGGGCTTTTTGGTGCTGTTTATTGGCGGTTGTTTGTGTGGTTTGCTGAGCTTTTCACATCTGCTTTCTTGGCTATTACAACGCTTTAGAGACATTACCTTAATGTTCTTAGTGGGTTTAATGGTCGGTACACTGCCAAAAATTTGGCCTTGGAAACAAACGCTTAGCTGGCGCGTCAACTCCAGTGGCGAACAAGTGCCTTTGTTACAAAAAAACCTCATGCCTCACAGTTTTGAGTCGATAACGGGGACTTCGTCACAACTTGTCTTAGCAATTGTCATGATGTGCATTGCAATTGGTTTAGTATTGGCGTTGGAGAAATTTGCCGAAGACAAGTAATGAATAAATTATTAAAAGGCCTAGCGGTGCTTTGCGCGCTCGGACTAGGCTTTTTTTCTCAAGATATTTATCGCACTATCCAATCAATGAATGCGGATAACGCATCCATTGAACTCAGTCAAACCTGCCCACTTTCTACCACTGCTTGTACTATTGATGATGTAAACATTGTCCTTGCTAAAGATGTGGTTTCCCCAATGCAACCAACTGATATTGAAGTGACTTGGCCTGCCAATAATGAACCTCAATTATGGGTTGAATTAGAGGGCAAAGAAATGTCGATGGGGGTGGCAAAATTTGTCCTCACCAACCAAGGAAATGGTCATTTTGTGGGTACTTTACTACTGCCGGTTTGTCACAGTGATGCCATGACGTGGATTGGCTCTATTCAATCTAAAACCGAACAACTTCCCATCTCAGTAAGGATGCAAAGATGAGTAGAAATTGGGTTCTGACCCTAATTATCGCCGCCGCACTCGGTTTTGGCGTAAAAAGCTACCTTGATGCGCAAACTCAACAGCAGCAACAACTCATTCGCGAGCAAGCCAATAACCCGATAGTCACCGGAAAAGACAATCAGCAAATGCCATTGTTTAATGCCAATGATCCGCGCATTAACGTGGTGTATTTTGGTTTTACTCGCTGCCCTGACGTTTGCCCTACTTCATTGGCTATGCTCAGCGCGGCACTGAATCAAGTCTCCGAAGAAACGCGCCACAAAATTCGCCCTATTTTAATTACCTTAGATCCTGATCGTGATTCTGGTGATGACGTGGCTCAATACGCCCAATATTTCCATAACAGCTTTGAAGGCTATCGAGCTGAACCTGACATCCTTGATGCTTTAGCCATAAAATATGGCGTAATCCATATCAAAACAGAACTAGAAAACTCGGCGCTGGAATACACCGTAGACCACAGTTCTTATTTTTACTTTCTGGCTCCTGACGGCACAGAAATACTCAAGGTTCCGCACACTCTTACCCCTGCGCCACTGATTAAAGCTATCAACGACATCACTACGGAGACACCAGCATGATCGCACGAATTTCGACCCTTATTTTGTTACTACTTTCGCCACTGGTTTACGCGCACAATGCAATTACCGTCTCGGATGCATTTGTTAAAGAAACGCCGCCAACATCAACCACCAGCGCAATTTTCTTAAAAATTGACAACCCGAGCAGTGAAGACCGCGCGTTAGTTTCTGCTAGCACTCCTGCGGCTAAGATCACTGAACTGCATACCCATGCGATGCAAGATGGAGTAATGAAAATGCGCCAATTAGAACGCATTGCATTGCCTGCCAAAACTGAAACGGTATTAAAGCCGCACAGCTTGCACATTATGCTATTTGATATCACAGAGCCTTTAAAAGAAGGTATGGTGATCCCTCTTACATTAACCTTTGATAGCGGACGTACGCTGAACCTATCTGTACCGGTTAAAAAAATGAAAATGATGAAACACTAATGAATTTACAACATCTTGGCTGGCAACCCTTTTTCCAGCAACAATTAACGCTGGATGATTATGAACAGGCTATTGTTGCCAGAGTTAGCGCGCACCACCGCTCCGGTTATCAACTATTAACCGAGAGTGAAGAAGTCTCACTGCCTATGCACGACTCACTGCCCGCTATGACAGTGGGTGATTGGGTACTCCTTGATCACCAATTGCAGTTTCAGCGCTGTCTTGAGCGAAGCTCGCTGTTTTCTCGTAAAGCAGCAGGCTCGAAATTAGCAGAGCAAAAAATTGCTGCGAACATCGACACCGTTTTTATCGTCATGTCACTCAACGATGATTTTAATTTGAGCCGAGTGGAGCGTTATTTAGCTCTCACCAACGAAGCGCAAGTTGAAGCAGTGATTGTATTGACTAAAGCCGATCTTTGCCCAGATGCGCAGAGCTTAAAACAGCAAGTGCAGTCGCTTGATCCTATGCTGCTCATCGAAACGGTAAATGCGCTCGATTACGACAGCGTTAAGGCTCTCACCCCTTGGTGTAAAACGGGAAAAACCGTGGCGTTTTTGGGCTCGTCAGGGGTAGGTAAATCAACACTGGTGAATACACTGCTGCAAGAACAGACGCAACAAACGGGCGCAATTCGAGAAGACGACAGTAAGGGACGCCACACCACCACTGGGCGTACGATCCACACTATGCCAAGTGGCGGCGTGTTATTAGACACCCCAGGGATGCGTGAGCTGCAACTGGCGAACGTCAGTCAAGGGCTCAGTGAAACTTTTGCTGAAATTGAAGAGCTTGCCACGCAATGCCGTTTTTCTGACTGCTCTCATCAAAATGAACCCGGTTGCGCCATTCAAAAAGCGCTACAAGCGGATCAATTAGATGAAAGGAGACTTAACAACTACTTAAAATTGCAACGTGAACAAGCGCGCAACAGTGCTTCTCTGGCTCAGCTTCGTTCGCAAGATAAGCAGTTGGGCAAAATGATTCGCTCTGTACAAAATGAGAATCGGTCACGCAAGAATAAGTAAAATATGCGGGTGAATGAATGCCATTCACCCGCATTTTTTACTCTATGCCATCGCCAACTAAACAGCGATACCCTTTCTCGGGCACCGTAAATTCAAGCCTGCCATCTTCTGGATAAAGCGCTTGTTGTTCGACTAAATCAAACATCGCTTTCTGCCAACGAATGCGTACGTTAATCGCAACATCTGACTTATTAATTGCCACTAAGCCGTTTTCTGCACGGCTAAACACAATATGTTCGTCGCTTACCTCTAGCACTGTCATCGGTAAGCTGTGCACATGATTGTGAAAATCAATCAGGGTTTTCATTCTGGGGTCTTGCCATGCATTCATCCAGCGCGGATGACCACTGCTATCATTTATTCCGCTAGTATCAAGGTCGGTATACACCAAAGGCACCCCGCCATCGCGGCACAATATGTAGCAATACCCTAGCCACTCATATTCCTCAGCCATGATCAGCCCTTGAAACACATCGTTATTAGGGATGTCATGGGTAATCACAAAGGTAATAGCACGCTGACGTTTTAACGCTTCACCCACGTTATACGGGTCAATTAACGCCGACATGCGCCCTTGCCCCTGTAAGGCTTGGTGAACAGTATTAAACAGCGGAAAATCATATGCCCCTAAGCGAGTCTTATTTAAATAAGGCTTAAGGAAAAGCTCATACTCTTGTTTAGTTGCACCGCCATCGGTGATGATTTCACCAAAAATGTGCACCCCTTCGGTGATTTCTTTAGTCCACACCTTGCGCAATTGCTCAATAGAAATATGCTTGGCCGCATCAATGCGAAAGCCTTTTACGCCCATCTCTTTCATAGCCAGTAAATAGGCGCGCTGCTGCTCAATCACATGTTCGCAATCACGCAGCGTCGGCAAGCCTGCATCGTGCGGCCCTCCAGTGATTCGGCCATTTTGCACTTGCCATTTGTCGCGCCAATCTTTTATGCCAAACGCTTCTACAAAGTCGTTTTCCGTGAACAGCGGACGGCTAAGATCGCCAAACAATCTTAACGATTCATAATATTCAGGATCATCGGCATACGCTTGCAACTCTTTCTGACTCGGATATTGTAAATCCGAGCGCAGATAAGCCTCATTGGCCATGTGATTAAACACCACATCCACATACACGCGGATGCCCTGTTCATTTAAGCAAGTCATCATAGAGCGAAAATCTAGAGTATTGCCCAGTTCGTTATCAATGATTCGATAATCTTGAGGCTGATAGCGTTGCCACCATGCTGTACCTGTTTTGTGCTTCAAGGATTTCATCGGTGGAGACACTAACACCGTTTTGTAGCCAAGCTGACTAATGTGCTCGGCACGCTCTGCAATCGTTTTATAAGGCCAATCAAACGCATGTAAGATAACATCCGTCGCCTGCGCAGAGTTCTGATTCAAAGTAATTGGGTTCAACATAAAACACCTTTTACAACTTAAGCTGTTTTCAGCCAGTTACTATACCCTACAAGATGCATGCCATAGCGAAAATCATCCTAAATTCATTATTCATAGGGTGGATGAATGATTGTATAGGGTGGAAATGGCTCATTCGTTTTTGTCTATAAAGTATGAGAAGAGGGCTTAGTTAGCACATTTGTCTTTATATTATCTCATCTATAGTGACACTGTGCATAGCAACACCTACAATTCAGATAATAATGTCACTGGCTAAATTCTCTCTAGCCACCAAAAAACGTAACTATCACCGCACTTATTATCTGAATTTGGGTTTTATTGACCGGCGGGAGATAACTCAAAGTATGTTTATTAACGCCACGGCGCTTTTAACCTTGGTTTTTGATTTCTGGGATCGCTGGCAGGTTTGCCTCCCAACTTTAAGCCCAAATAATACATATGCGCGGTAAACTCATTTACGCCGTCATTAATACATAACTGCTCAAATATTTTATCCGCTGCATCTTTGGCGGTTGCTGGCAAATATTCACAGCGTAACAACTGATAAAGCGCATCATGCACTAATGATGCTCGCATATTTTGCGTGGTATCAACTACAGGCCCAGACGGACCATCCCAAGCATATCCTGAACGAATAGTTAGTCATCCATCTAGGTTTAAACTAATAAATTCCATCTCTATGGCTTGCGACGGAAATATCTCTAATTTAATCACAAACTGCTCGGCTAATTGATACTTATAACCTGCGCGATACAAAATATGTTCGGACATTGAATTTGCCTTTATTGATAAATGCTTAAGTCAATACATCGATAAATACATTAGTAAATCTAGTGCATTCTGTTTTAAATCCCCTGCTGTTATTTAAGCAATGTGTAGTGCGTTATTTAATTCGTGAGTTAGATCAAAATTCTTATTTCCGTCTATACTCCAAACACTAGATACAAAGGAGAAGTATCATGATTCGTCTTGTCTGCCTGTTATTTTGTGCCCTTAGTTTTAGTGTTTATTCCAATGATTATCTTAAGCTGTACGAATCGGAAAATGAACTAGAATACAATGACTTAGTCATAAGTGTGAAAGGATATAAAGTGCCCACTCGCGCCGCCTTTAGAGGCTGGATGTTAATGAATCGCGCCGAAGATAGGGTAAAAGAAATTGCCCAACAACTTAAAGATGCCGGCATTACCGAAGTCCCACTAAAAACCATGCCCATGCACCTTATTCTCTTACAAGGCACTAACTGGGCCATGAACGGAACCGCCGTCTTTAACATCCCAGATCGTAAGCTAGTACCGAATATGGTGCGCACTGTGAAGTTTATCCAGCAACATGTCGAGCCTGTATTAGGGCCTCTGGTGCCGGTTTCTGGCGATAGAACTCAGTATTACAACCAAACTTCTGGCGGGGCGACCAAGAGTAAGCACTTGAGCTTCTGCGCTCTCGATCTGGTGCCGATCAACGATATCAGTCGTGAAGAGCTACATAAAAAGTTGTGGGGGATCTACAAAAGTGAAGGTAAAAAGAATGATATGGGAATGGGACTCTATTCTGGGGTACGTTTTCACATAGATACTTGCGGATATAGAAATTGGTAAGCACGATACTGTATTGTATACATTGAAAACAAAAACAGGGTTCTAAAGCTTAGCTTAGACCCCTGTTTCTTTATATATTTTACGACTTTAAGCTTTAGCTAAGCGATATTCAAATACTTATGCGTTTGTACCGATAAACGCCAATTATTGGCAATACAGGTATCGATGCACAATTTAGTTGCTCTCGGTTTTTGGCTAATTGGTTGCAACAAAATCTCAGTATTGGGCTGTAACTGACTGCTTGCCAATAGCGCTTTTAAATCTTCAATATCCGATTGCGTGCCCACTGGGTGTTTTACTTCATTGGCTCTCGCCATCGCACTAGCTTGAATAGGTAATTTACCTTTCATGCCAATTTTCGGCGAAACCGTCACCCAAGTATTTGCAGTTGCTTGAATGGCAAAGGTGCCACTGGTTTCAATTTGGCAACGAAACCCGTGTTCTTCTAATTTAGTGGTGAGGGGCAACAAGTCATACTGACACGGCTCGCCACCGGTAATAACTACATGTTTGGCACTATAATTTGCCAAACAATAAGTTACTAAATCTTGTTCTGACTGCTGGCACCAAAACTCATCATCGCCCGATTTAGCAATAATGGTTCCAAAATCAGTTTGTTTCTCTTCCAGTACATCCCAAGTTTGCTTAGTGTCACACCAAGCACAGCCTACAGGGCAACCTTGCAAGCGAATAAAAATAGACGGCACACCGGTAAAGAAGCCTTCACCTTGGATAGTTTCAAAGATCTCGTTAATTTTTAACACGTTATTCGCCCGTGTAAATGCAACCAGCAGTGCACGTTTCTTTGATTTCTACTTTGCTCAAAAGCGGCAATAATGGTTTAGTTTGCTCAAAGACCCATTTTGCCAGCACTTCACTGGTTGGGTTTTCTAACCCTTCAATATCATTTAGGTAATGATGGTCAAGACGGTCATAAATCGGTTTAAAGCTCTGTTTTACATCCCCGAAATCAATAATCCAACCTGTATGTTGATCCACTTCCCCTTTTAAATAAAGGCGAACTAAAAATGAATGTCCGTGTAAACGTCCACATTTGTGCCCATCAGGTACGTGAGGTAATTTGTGGGCCGCTTCAAACATAAATTCTTTGTAGATTTCAGTAGTCATTGGGGTCTTCTGTAAGTTGAGTCAATTTGAACAAAAAGATAAGGGCACGAATTGTAGCAAGTTTACACAAAACCCCCAATCAAAATTGGCTGTCTGCCCAGCGAATTATTGGTATCAAATAGAAAAGCAGAGCTAATAATAGCTCTGCTTTGATGGGGGTGACAAAAGATGTTCTAAGAAAAAGAATTATAGATAGTAACGAACACCTAGTGCGTAGCGATCATCATCGCTTGAGATATCATCGCCCAAATCAATTTGATAAGCAGCGTAGCCGACAAATGTTGGCGTAAAGTCATATTCAACCTGCAACGCCATCTGACTCAACTGAGTTTCGTTGTTGTCGTCATCTTCAATGCTCTCATAGTTAACAGAGAAGTTAAGGCTGTTTGCCAATGCATAAGCAACGATGGCTTCGATATTGGTTGTATCAAAATCACCATAGAACTTACTGCCCATTTCATATACACCCGCTACGTACAGACCGTCGCCGTAGCTGCCGTATTTAGCCGACAATAGGTTTGCCATTGCATCGTCTTGGCCTGTTTTAGAGCCAGTGGTGAAACCATAACCGACCATAAACTTGCTGAAATTAGCCGACACCGTTACCTGAGCACGATCGCCGTAGTTGCCATTTTGCCCCTGCCAACCTAAACCAAAGTCTAAGCCAAATGAATCAAAGTCTAAGCCTTTACGATACGAGAGCATTCTTTCAGCACGAGCCGTACCTAGATTACCGCCATCAACATATAAGAAGTCATTGGCAAACGCGATTGGCATATCCGCAATACCACCCACGTCATAGTATGGTGACCATTGCGTACCACCTACCACTCGACCCCACATTTCGTGTGTGACACCGATGTAACCCAAACGAGTTTTAAATGATTCACCACCACCTTCAAGCATATTCAAAGCCCACTCACCCTTTGCGTCAGCGGTAAAGCCTCCACCAAGGTCTTGAGTTGCATTAAAGTTGATACGAGGTGACAAAGACTCAATGACTAAATCATCATCGGTAATATATGCATCATCATTTGAATCTGGATTACCTAAACCAACAGAAACGTGTCCGCCTAAGGAGAAAGTAGTACCGCTATTATTATACAACTCTACAGCGAAAGTCTGACCGCTAAATGCGATACCTGCAATTACACTTGCTAATACTGTCTTTTTCATAATGTCTTTCCGTTTACCTATGTGTATAAAAATATGTGTATAAAGATATGTGTATAAAAGTATGTATAGTTTTGTAAGTTGTTTTAAAACACTGTTAATATCGAAAATCTTAATCGATTTATTTATGATTATATGAAAATTGCTAACCGCTCATTTGCTTTCAGCAATTTACTGCAGAAGATAAATACCCTTTCCCCTCCTTTGATTTTTAGTCAATATATAAAACAATGCGCTATATAATGGTCAGAATTACAGATTGCCTTTTGTAAAAGCGTAGTAACGTTTCTTTAATAAACCAAATAAAAAGCGTGCATAGATCACACATTATGTATGTTATGCAGCATTTGTTACTTTAATTATTAAGGCCGTTACCTTTATTTGGCGGATTAATAGAAGTAATGAGAAATCAGAAAAATAATTTTAAGATAGAAATCAGTTGCTATTATCTAGAATAAGGCTGCAATATTTCGGCTAGAAACACCAAGAATAATCACGATAAAAAGTTAACTTTAATTGAGCGAAAATAGGTATTTTTGGAGTAGGATATTTTTATATACGATATACATAATCACCGCATATAAATTTGAATAGTTCAAAAAAAGATCGAATGCTTGGTTAAACCCTTAGGACTTGCTCTTTTTTAATGAAAAGATACAAGCCCAAGCCCTAAAGTTATCTGGTTACTTATACGCCACACCCATTAATACTGGTTTTGATGTGCCGTCAGCCAGTGTAATCTCAAATGGGATTGAAATTTCGATATCGTTGAAGCCTGCGCTATGCAGCATAGTGTGCGCCGATTCTTGAGTTAAACCGTCGCTACCATCCTCACTTAACCAGTCCCAATGAACAAAAATACCCTGCTCATCTAATAGGGAATGAATAATGGTTGCCGTTTCTTGAAAACTTGCCACAAAGCCACATACGGATGAAGCAACAACAAGATCAAATTGTTTTCTAAAGGCTGGATGTTGTGCCACTAAACCACGAGTTAAGTAATCAACCACTGGCTCTACATTAGCCAAGGTCTTTTTATCCAACTCCTCAATCATCGCTTCTGAAGCATCAAGAGCAACAATGCTGCGCACCAAAGGAGCCATTTGTTGACTCAACAAGCCAGTACCACAACCAAAATCTAATACATTAGCGCCCTTCAATGAATGAAGCGCTTGCAGTTCAGCAAATACTAGGTCTGAAAATTGAGTGGTTGCTGGGTTTGCTTCCCACTCAGTAGCATAATCATCCCAATTGTGCACCATGTGACTATCCATCCTTAAAACTGTTTCTTAAGCTGAGTAAAGCAAATCTTGATAAAAAAAGATACCAAATTACCTTTAATACAAGGAGATATCAGCTTTAGATCATGCCTTGCTTGATTTTTCAGCATCCAATCAGGTAGTTTGGATATTTACATATTTGCAAAAGAGATCCAATGAATCTTTCTCATATTGATGCCTTTGTTCAGGTCGCGCAACACGGCTCTGTATCCGAAGCCGCCAGACAATTAAACTGTAACCGTACTAAGCTCAGTATGGCAATCAAAGCCTTAGAGAAAGAGCTTGAGACTGCGCTATTTATTCGCAGTGGCAATAACCTTGAACTCTCTGAAGCCGGCAAGGCGATATTCAAAGATTGCGAATCGATGTTAGTGACCGCCTCACGCATTAAACAAACCTGCCAACATATTCGCGGAGATTTTACCGCCGAGGTTTGGATTGCTAGAGATGACGCTATACCCGATGCCACATGGCAAGAGCTATCACACCGTTTAAATAACAAATACCCTGCCACCACCTTCAATACGGTGTTGGCATCTAGTGGCGATCTATCAAACTTGGTTGAAACCAAACAGGTCGATTTTGCCTTTGGTATCGATTATGAACGTGTCGATGACCCCAGAATCGAATTTACTCCGATTGGCAAGATACGCATGATGTCGGTGTGTAATGCGGATCACCCTTTAGGTCAGTTACGCCGAGTGTCCGATGAACAACTGCGCAATGCCATGCAAGTGACGTTGGCCTACCTAAACGAGAAAGATAACCCCGAATTACTGCCGTTTTCCCTTAAACACATTGGCTTTTCTAGCTTTGACTACATTCTAAGCACGATACGCACCGAAGCAGCATGGGGCGTATTACCTGAGCCGTTAATTCGTCATCTACTTAGAAACGAAACCTTATCCGTTATTAAACACACTTACGGCCTCACCCAAGAAGAATTTTGCATGTTTACCTCATCTGGCATGGAAGCACACCCAGGTATGGTATGGCTGTGCGATAAACTCAGTGATTATCTGTTTGATTTCTAACTACAGCAGTGAGTGTCAATATTATTGACACTTAAAAAATAAAATAAAACACTGATATTTAACAGGTTATTTTATTGTCAGCCTCTTTCAATGCTGTTAAACAGTATTCGTGCGTTGAAAAACTCAGCATGCTAACGAACAATGCAAATAACTAATTTGTAGAAAGGTTTGTTATGAGTGGTAGGGAAACGTCCTCTGAGCGTGATATTTTAATCTATTCAGCCTTGTTAACTCTAGGGTTTGCCATTGGTGGTATTGCTCTTGGTAGTTGGGTTGGCTCAATGGTTATCATCTTTGATGGGGCTTATTCTTTAATTAGCCTAGTGTTAACTTTATTGTCACTGCTTGCCGCCACCTTAATCGCTCGCCCTTCATCAACACGTTTTCCGCACGGTCTAGCCGCTCTTGAGCCTATTGTTATTGCCATTAAAGCCACCGTCATTTTGGCGTTAGTGTGTATTTCCATCTATTCCGCTATTGACGATCTATTAAGTGGCGGCCATGAAATCAATACTTTTGTCGCAACCCTATTTGGCCTTATCAATGTGATTGGTTGCGCCTTTGGTTGGGCGCTTATTGCTCGTAAGAATGAGCGCATTGGCTCAGGACTTATTGCCGCTGAAGTAAAACAATGGCAAATGGACACCTTAATCAGTATTGCAGTGTTAGTCGGCTTTATTAGTGCATGGCTATTGCTCAAAACACCTTTTGCGGCCTATGCGGTGTATGCCGACCCTGCAATGATGCTGTTAATGGCTGGTTATTTTTTAAAAGTTCCGGCTATGATGCTTAAACAAGCCCTATCTGAACTGCTAAATATGACCGCTGACCATAAATTATGTTCGCAAGTGCATCAATGCGTCACGGATTTACCCGCCGATGGCGATGTTGATCTTACGGTTGCTGCAGTCACCAAAGTCGGCGGAGAGCTGCGCATTGATATCGATATGCACCTAGACCAACAACAGTCTATCGCACCAAAGGACATTGCCAAGACCCGCTCCGCGCTTAATAAGAAGTTCGACCACCTACCCTATAAATGCCAATTGCACCTGAGTTTGATTGCTTGAGGAAAATGAGTGTAATTGGTTGAATTTATGAAAACATACATTTCTTCGGCGGTTGCATATAATAGGAAAAACCAACCAACCAACAGTAATACATTGTTTTTAAAGTAGAAAACCAACAATACGACGAATTAATTGCTCACTAGACAGCGCCCTTTCTTATAAAACACCTCTCAGATAAAACCTAACTATACTTGCATTATCAGCCTCTGTATTTTAAAGTTGCATCTAATTTACATCTTTAAGGTTTTAGCATGTTAAACATTACCGACAAAGCAAAAGAAGAAGCAATCACACCATTGCTAAGACTAGGGTTTCGTCCATTTTTCCTATTAGGCGCGTTATACGCTTTTATTGCCATCCCAGTTTGGATCTACGCCTATCAAAATGGTCAACCTGACGCACTAGCCGCTCCTGCCCTTTGGTGGCACGCTCATGAAATGCTGTTCGGATTCTCAATGGCAATCGTAGCGGGCTTTGTGCTGACTGCAGTACAAAACTGGACTGGAGTAAATGGTACCAAAGGTTCACGTTTAGGCTTGATTGTGGCTTTGTGGCTGGCGCCACGCATCCTATTTTGGACTGCGACACCACTGTGGGTGATCTCGATTATTGAGAGCTTGTTCTTATTGGCTGTAGCTTATGAAGTGGCTATTCGCGTATTTAAATCAAAAGGTTGGAGAAACCTATTTTTTGTACCGCTATTTCTACTGGCTATAGTGGCAAACTTTGCCAGCTACGCAACCATTAAAGGTGTAGCACCATTTACCTCTAGCGCAGTATGGCAAGCCATGTTGTGGTGGTTTATGTTACTGCTATCGGTAATGGGTGGACGTGTAATTCCGTTCTTTACTTCACTTCGTATGAAGTTTGAAAAACCAACCCCTATTCTATGGGTTGAATTAGCCGGTAACCTGCCACTTGTTCTGCTCTTTATATTGAGCTTCTTCCCGCTGACACTGAGCCAATTAGAAACGCCATTGTTTATCTGGGCAGGTGTATTCCAACTGATTAAAGTATTGCGCTGGAAACCATGGACCACCTTTGGTGAGCCTCTAGTATGGTCTCTGCACGCATCTTATGCTTGTATCCCAGCCTACTTGCTACTTAAAGGCTTGACCACAAACGCGTGGTTGGCACACACTTCACTGCATCTATTTGCCATTGGCGCTTTGGCGGGTTTGATCTTAGCGATGATCACTCGCGTAACTATGGGCCATACTGGACGTAATATTTATGAAGGCCCGCAAATGCGCATTGCCTTTATCTCTTTGATTTTATCAGCGTTAGTAAGAAGTGTTGGCGTCGGTCTATTCCCACAATACATGATGCAACTGCTTGATGTGGCGACTGTGTTATGGATGATTAGCTTTGGTATGTATCTATTAAAATTCGCTAAAATGCTAGCGACGCCAAGAAAAGACGGTCATCCGGGTTAACCTTTACATCGACTCATAGTTAGGCGTTATACCAATCACACT
>NZ_BAUJ01000016.1 GCF_000496695.1 Vibrio halioticoli NBRC 102217 | reverse complement strand
GAATTAAATGCGGTGTGTGTCCTTGAATCTCTTGCTGTGAATTAGCCGCTTTAAACGCCTCTGCTGAAGACGAATTCAGTGCCTGTCCTTGAATTAAATGCGGTGTGTGTCCTTGAATCTCTTGCTGTGAATCTGCCGCTTTAAACGCCTTTGCTGAAGACGAATTCGGTGCCTGTCCCTGAATTGATTTAGGTGTGTGTCCTTGAATCAAGTTGTCATTTATCTGCTTGAAATGAGCAAGCTGGTGTTTTCTTAACTCACGAGCCAACAGGGGCACTTTGCGCTTGATTGGCTCTCGCCCGGCAATCACCACCTCTTTACTTAGCAGTTGATATTCTGACTCGGAAAGCATGTCATTTGCGATCAAACGTCTTAGTACTTTATTGCGAGCACGCTGAGCATTTTTGGGGTGACGATCGGGGCGATAGACACTTGGTCTTTGTGGAATAACAGTCAGCAATGCAGCTTCAGAGATGTTTAAGTTTTTCGACGACTTACCAAAATAGCGCTGACTGGCCGCTTCAACGCCTTCGATATTGCCTCCCATAGGTACATGGGTTAGATACAAGTTCAAGATTTGTTGCTTGCTGTAGTGCGCTTCAAGTTGTAAAGCTCGCAATATTTGAATGAGCTTGCCACCATAGGAGCGGTCGATAGGGTAAATAATGCGCGCTACTTGCATGGTCAGCGTCGAGCCGCCAGAGACGATTTTTCCATAGCGAATACGCTGATATAAAGCGCGGAAAAGCGCAGGAATATCCACCCCAATATGCGAATAAAATCGGCTGTCCTCATAAGCGAGTAACGATTTTAAATACAGCGGTGACACCTCACCCACCGTCACTGGAATGCGAAAAGTGCCCGTGTCATCGGCAAACTGGCGCAGTGTATCGCCTTCCGCCGATAACACATTAAACGCGATACTTTTAGGGGTAGCACTTGGCAAAGGAAAAGCCCAATTAAGCACTTTCCAAGCCAAGGCTAAACCAATAATGAGTGCAACTATGGCCAATGCCACAGTTGCAACCCAACGTTTTACAGACGTACTCATTTGATTTGAATACTAGAAACAGAACCAGGCTGATACACAAAGCGCTCAGGCGCATACATATCTTCAATAAACAGATTTGGCACCTCTGAAATACCTTGAGTCTCAGCGCGCATTACATAATAGAAGGTGTATGAATAACCACGCGAAAAATCAAGGGAAGTCACATAGCGGTCGTTTCTAAACTCTTCCATTTCTGCGCCAGATGACACAAAGTCCAAAGATTTCAATAGCTCTTTAGAGTCGGTGAAATCTGGATTTTCAAGCACCATCCCCGCCGGTAGATAATCCACTAACATTGCTTTATCGATATTCTCTTTCAGGTTAACCACGACTTTAGCAATGATTCTATCCCCAACATGCAGCGTAGCGCGGTTTAAGCGTTTCCCTTTGCTATCAAAGTAGGTTCTAGACACCTGCTTAAACTCTACCGAACTTTGCAGCGCATTAGGATCGGCGTACCCATCGATAGATTCCGTCACATAAGCCACATCGTGTGATTCATTTTGGAATCTATCTCCAAGATGCATAGACACAGCTTTTGATGACGGCACAAGTTGGCCGTTTTTAGAGATTTGAATTGTTTTTTTATTCAACGCTTGCAAATCAAAACCTGCCTTGGCTAATGCATAACGCTCTTGTGTACTAAAGTAGCGGCGTTTATTCAGCGCTTTAAAGATCGCTTTTGCAGACTCAATGCGCAGTTCAGACATTTGACGATTAATCGGCCCTTGTTTTTCTAAGTCACTGACTAGCGACACAATTTTAGCGCGCGCCGATAACGACGAATCGTAGTAATTATCATCATGTAGCTCAATAGCGTATTCAGCTTGTCTAAAGTAGTCTCGGCTACTGCGCATATCTCCAAGGCGATAGAACACAGCCCCAAGATAAGCATTACTGAGGCTATTAAATACAGGCACCTCTTTTAAATACGTCTTAGCATCAGAGAATGACAGTTTCCCTGCTTGAGTTAACACATAAGCGGCATACGCTTGATCATTGATTCCAACCTCTTGGTTAAGGTCACCGTAAATATACTGACGCATGCGTCTAGTGATTTTATCCAACACTGAGTTACTGACCAGATTTGGGTAACGCTCATTCACCGTAAACAGGAAGCTTGCCACATAACTTGTCAGCCAAGGTTCTTCTTGCGAATACGATCCCCACAAGCCAAACCCACCTTTGCCATTTTGATAATCAGCCAAGCGCAACACCGCTTTTTGCAGCATATCAACGTCACTTCGCTCCTCTAACACCTCTTTTTTCAGTGGCACTAGTGAGGCATCATCAAGCAACCAAGGGTAGCCAGTACTGGTGGTTTGCTCTACACAACCATAAGGGTAGTTAAACAAACCTTGTACAAAAGCGGTTGGCTCTATCTCTGGCACTCGGCTAAACGAAACTGTGCTAATGCCATGATCTTTAGGTAACACACCTTGCCACTGGGCACGCGTGATATTGACAAAATCCCCTGCCGCTAACGTTCTGGTGGTCTTTTTAGTCACATACGGTGACGGCGAACGCACTGGAACGCGCCAATTTCGCTCAATCTGATAAGTGCGGCTGTTCACTGATAAAGCCAGGTTAGTCATGGTCACTTTATTACCAACATCTACCTGCACCGCAAAGTGCGCTTTTTGTTGTGGTGCAAGCTCTAACACTTTCGCGCTTTGTCCAACTAATCGAATACCATCGTCGGCACGCAAGCTAAGCGTCACTTTCTGCATTTCTTTGGTTTGGTTTGACGCCTCTACCATCACTTGGCTTTGATTGTTAGTGGCAAAGAATCTAGGTACTGAAAGTTCGGCGACAATTGGCGCACTTACCGTCAAATCCTGCACTTTTTGTCCAAATTTAGCCCCAGCAAAAACTGTCGCGACCATTTGCACTTCGCCGTTGTAATCGGGTATTTGTAGCTGAATATTCGCTTCACCTCTTTGGTTTAATTTCACTGCTGGCAATACCTGGTTAAAGGTTTTGCTTTCCACCAAATTATTAAGCGGTTTACTGGAATTAATCCCTTCATCACCACCATAACGGTGACGAATAAATGGTGAAGGACGAGACTCAAATTGTCGGGAGTACAAATCAATAATATCCGCCCCTAAACGTTTTTGTCCGTAGAACCAATTGAATATATCGGCCACTTTATAGTGGGACATATTGATGATTCCTTTGTCGGCAACGGTTAGCACTACGTATGCATCTTTAAGGTTGGCAGCATTATCCACTTTGACTTTAACTGTTTGAGTTGTAAAAGGTTCCAATCTTTCCGGCGCTTGAATAGACACAGCCAGTTTTCGATGATCACGGAACAGTTTTACCGGAGCAACCGCTAACGAGCGACGCACATACGCCTTATCAGAATTAACTAGCGAACCAATCAGATATAGATCGTGACGATCAATATTGCTCGGCAATCGTAAACGAATATTTTGTTTACCTTTTACTTGCACCGTTTTGTGCAAATAGGTTTTATCTGCCACCAATTCTAACGATACCAACCCAGCCCTTGGCGACGCCACTTGCACATTGATGTAATCGCCAGCTAAGTAGCTTTCTTTATCCAATTTCATTGACAGTTGATCAGGCTTAACTGGAATTTGCGTATCGCCATCTTCCCAACCTGCATACAACGAATACACGGTTTCTTGGCCACTTGGCGCTACCGCGGTAATGCGATAATCGCCCCACTCTACAGGCACCACAAGCTCATTGTGTTGAGCATTAACATGCATCACTTTAGATTCTGTCACGCGCCAGTTATCGTCACGACGCAAATCCCAACCAGAGCTTTGGTTAAACACCCAGTAATAGCCACCTCGGTTGCGTTCAACCTTAATACGGACATCACCTGACAAAGTGTTCTCACCCTTATCATCAAGCAGCAACAGACTGAATTTAGCCTCTGTGAAATAGCCAAAATCCTCGGAGTTAGGTTTTAAACCGACAATGGATTTTCCATTTGATACCAGTAATTTATTAACGCGCGTAGTGGTTGCGCCGCCCGTTTCAAACAACTGATTATTAGTCGTTAACATTGCAGGACCGTCTAATGCGTCTTTAGAAATCGCACTAAGAGAAAAATGCGCCTTACCCTGTTTATCCAGTTTTAAATCAATATCATCTGGCGCATTCGAGCTTGAAATGTATTTTTGCTTACCCACCAAATAATGAGCGTATTTGCCCGGGAAAGAAGCAATAGAACGCAGTGTTGAACTGATGGTTAAGCGATTGCCATCCGCCACTTGTCCAAACAAATAACGCCCACTCGCCAGCCCTTTTATTGGCTCACCAGCCATAACTAAATGAGGAACAGACACCGTCAAATCCATCCGTTCAGGAACAAATTCTTGCACGTTAAAATTAAAACTGCCGATCACCGCTTTTGATTGACGAGTCGAACGTACTACCACGCTCCATTTACCCAGTTTTGCGGAAGCAGGAATGGTAAAGCGATAGTTAAAGAAGCCTTTTTGTGATTCCTCAATATTACGTGACAGTATCACTTTTCCGTCAGGCGCAATCACCTCCATAAACAGAGAATTCAGCGCCGTTATTTCACCTGACTCTTTACGCAATACAATATTAAGCGGTACCTCCTCACCCGGTTTAAACAAATCTCGGTTAGAGAACATGTAACCATTCAACGATTTAGACTGCTGACCATCCACTTTAAAGTCAGAAAGATCCAGCGGCACCTCTTTCATTGGCAATACCGCAACACTCGCGCCGCTTTGCACCACAAACACATCTTCACTAGAACGCTCGCCGTAATCAAACTGTACGAAACCATCCTTTAAATAGGCAGTATCACGAACACCATCTTGCCCCACAATGCTCACTTTGGCCGATTGCAACGGTTTATGAGTAGCAAGATCAACCGCTTGCAACGACACTTTTTTATCAAACACTTTCGCTTGCACGCCAATATCTGACAGCAACACATGAAAAATATCAGGACTATCAAAAGAGTTAGATGGCTTAATCGCAATAATGTACCAACCGTTCGCCAAATTATCCGGCAACTTCAAATTAGTCACCGTAGAGGCATTTTCTTTGGCAGCCGGTAGCTTAAAGCTCAAATCCGTTTGATGAGTAAAATTCTTTCTAAGACGCTGCGCCGACCAATTACTTAGCGTTTGAGAGTAAAAATAATCCGCAAACAACTTAGGCGTATCATCCACACGATAAATAGACGCAAGCACACCCGTCGCATTCACACTTTCAATAGGAATCGCGCGATCGCCAGTAGCATTAATAAAAGGCCCCTGCCCCAAAACCCGCACCGAAGGAGACGCCTCATAAATATTGATCGTCTCAAGCGAACTTAGATCCTCTCGGTCAAATCCCGCCAACGACACCGAATACTCCCCAACGCCAAAGTCATCAATAGACAATGACTGAAAAGTGCGGTCTTCGGACAAAACCCAAGCACGATGAACCCGCTTCTTATCTTTAACCACAGGTAAATCAAGAGGATGCGACAACGCCCCCTTCAAACTAACTACAATGCTAGTCTTGCCATTTATCTTGCCTTCCGTCACATTCGTAACCGTAGCGGCAAACACACCACCAGCAAAAACCAACATATATATAAGAGTGAAAAACTGAATGAATAACTTGCGATGAATTCTCATTTCAACGTCCTTTTAGATTCTACCAATACATAATAATTTGCTATGCAAAAAAGCATGTATTGATTTCATCAATGGAATGTAAGAGTTGTGTAAGTTGTTATTTTTGTGAGAGTTAGGTGGGTGATTTATAAAATTTAAGCATGATTTTGGAGGTCTGTGGATGAGTATCAGTATGAGATATTGTAGGTAACTAGCCGGGTATTAATGTGAGTTGGGGCACAAACATGGGTGCCCCTCGCTAAAATTACACAGAATCTGGTAAAGCCTCCGCTTGAGCAAATCGCTTTAGCGCCTCATCTTCAATCATATTAAGGTTTTTAGGCGCTACGATAGATTCAGTCACTACCTCGACTTCGGATAAAGCATTATTTTTGTATATACTGAGATACTCTCGATTTATAGCCATACTCTTAACAAAATAACTAGAGATAGTATCAGACAAGATCATTTTATAGTGATTAGAGAACTTTACGTTTAGGTACCAGCCCCCATACTCTCTAGACTTAACGTCTATAAGCATGCCAAATCCCCAAATACGATGATCTATAGTAATTCCATGTTCTACCTTAAAATCTTTAGCAAGATCCCCATCATATTCTATAAATATAGCTTTGAATGATTGTTCACTATCGTACATAACCTAATTTTTATTCCTGTAACAACTCTGGCATACGACTTAGTTTCTCATTCCCGAGCGTATTTGCACCATCGACTTTAACTCCATCGCAGTCTATATAGATTTTTCCATTGCGTCTGATTTGAGTACATTCATCGGGGATAACTTCGACCTTTTTCTCAACCACTTTTTCAACTGGAACCTCTACACGTTTTTCTACCGGCACTTCCACGCGTTTTTCCACCTCTTTGATCAATGGCGCTTCTGTTACCCATCGATACATCCGGTATAGACCGAGTACAGCCAAAGAAATCAAAATAATAATAAGGATGAGCTTTAGAATTGTATTCAAAGCACTTTGCAGCCACCTACTACGTTGATGTTTAAGTCGTCTCGAATCCCTTTCTTGCTGGATTCGTTGCGATTTTCTTAACTCATAAATCTCAGCATTCGCACGCTCTCTCGCGAGTTGAGCTGTCACTTCTTCTTTTACTATTTGAGAATGAACTTGCTTTCCTTTTAGCGTATTCAATTGCTCCGGAGATATAGTCCCCTCATGAACATGAGTATCCGCTTTTTCTCCTGCAATTTCGGCCGCAATTTTTTCAGCTTCTAGCTGCTCTTGAAGTAGTTCTTTTCTATATCTAGCTTCATCAAGCTTTCGTTGATGTTCTTTTAACCGTTGTAATCTAAGCCAATTCTGGCGATTCGACTCTTGTAGTTTGCTCAGATCTAGACTGCGCATTGAGTAGTTCCTCTAGTTCATCACTGGTAATATTCTCAGGAATTGGGACAATTCGTTCATGGATGATGATCTGTGGTTCTTTCACTATCATCGGCTCACTGACCTTTTGAATTCGGTCAACATAAACCGGAACTTCAACCTTGACTGGAACTTCGACAAATTTCTCAATTTCTACTTCAACAATCTTTTCAACCTCAACAATCCGTTCTACTTCTTTCTCGATCTCTACTTCTACAATTTTTTCCACTTCAATTGTACGTTCGACTTCTTTTTCAACCTCAACAGGTACTTCTACTATTTTTTCTACTTCAATAATTTTGGTGCGCCTACTAGCCCAAACACGCATATATTTGAGTAATTTTGCCAACGCAATATCTCGAATATCACGGCGCTCTCGCTTCAGTAGCAAACTGTGTTTTCTTCTTTCTTTATGCTCTGGAGTACTCAGTGATTTCAGTAAATTTAGGATGAAATAAACAGGGTATATTAAAGCTGATATAAAACTAATAAATGCACCAAATGGGTCGTCAAATTTCACCCCAAACCAAGAACTGACTTTGTTTACGATCGATACATACATCTGTTTCTTTTGATCATAATCTGTTTTGGTTCCGGAATGGGTGTTGTTAACTTTCGCAATCTCACTTCGCAAGCTATTCATTGTCGATCGCGAGTTAAAAATATCTGATTCCAACTTACGTATATTGTCACTATTCGCTTCTTTATCTTTTTGCGAAGTTTCAATATTGCGATTTAACGAGTCGATCTGTTTTTTGAAATTAGCAATTGCAGCAGCACAATCAGGGCTTTGGCTACAATCTCTAGCTGTTTTTCGCCTTTCACTATCTTGAATACTGATCGCTGATAGCTCTTTTGTGTCACTTTCAATTTTATGGTCAATATTTACGTTTCTAGCGCGAAGGGCAATCAATTCGGTATTAAAATCTTTAATATCTCGAGATATATCTTCAATTTGATTCTGTCTAGTCTCATTATCATGTTCAGCAGTTAAAACAATTTTGACATCATTTGTAGCCAGACTGTTAAGATAACTATTGATTCCGGTATAACATAGTAACCAAAATGCAGGCACAAGTACGAATAAGGCGACCTTTAAAATTCGACTTGTTGAGTACCAATTCTTGATTACCGACGAAGTCCAAATAAGTACAGCTGATTCGGTAATAAACAGTAATACAGTAAATGGATTAATTGGGTAATCCCTGTTCGGAAATAGGATTTCATAACCCATAACATTAAACCAAACAATGAGGAGGCCCATGCCAAAAATGAATAGTGTTACCAATTTAAATTCGATGTCATCAAAACCAATATTTTTCATTACATTCTTTCAACTTTCATATATTTATTAATATTACTTTCGGTCAAAATCAACATCTGATTACGATCATAATTGTGCATAAATTCATCATATAGTTTTGAGCTACCACCAATATATTCCCAGTAAGGTTTGTAAACCTTATACACATGCTTTTTAAAACTTTCTGTATCAGGTTTGCTCGGGTTATATGGTCGGTGAAACCCAATTTCTGCCCCTGGTTCAATTTGTTTAAACACCCCAGAAGCATAAATAATTCCGCATGCGGAATAACACTTCATATATTGATCACTAGCAGATCCCCACTTGTTCTCTTGCATATAAGTACCAATTTTAATCGCCTCATTCATCAAACCACCAGGGCTATGTATCATCAGGCGATTTAAAGCTATACCCTTCCCTTTGTAATAAGCGACATAACGTAAGAACTTGTCGTAAGTACCCTCTGTAATCTTCCCTTCACCGTATAGGTAATAACCTTTGTTATCTTGCCCTAGCATAAAAATTATCTTGGTACTATTAGCTAAAGGATGACCAATTTTTTTTGGCGCCATAATTGGCGGCATTTTCTCAGGCAACGGTGGCGCTATATGTTTTTGCACCGGAGTATTTTTAGCTATCGCCTTATCAGCAGCCTTAGGATGCTTATGCGATTTTTTATTTGGCTCGTGAGGGATCGTCTTTGCGACTTTATGAGCACTTTGCTTGGTAAGTGTTTTCTTAGCTGATGCAATAGAGCTCTTTTTAGAATTCTCTGAATTCGTTGCAGGATTCGGTTTTACTATAGGAGCTACTGTTGGTTCTTTTGGGACTTCTGACTGACTATGAATTTCACTTGAACATCCTGTAAACAATATAGAAACAGTTAAGGCAATAACAAACCAACTGCATATTTTCATAGCTATTCGCTCTTATAAGTTACTAAACGTAAATAGGTTGATAATTAAACTACTTATTACCTGTATTATAAATGTGTGCCGGCACAATGTATTACTACAAATCCACTCGACACACTAACATTTCTAAATAAAGACTTTTATTAGTGCTGTCTTAACTACCTATACTTAGGTTTAATCAAAGACATAGCGATTAGAAACTCGAATAGCGTAATAAAAAGCTTACAATTGAATAAATGCAAAATATTCAAGTATTAAATTGTACCACTATGATTTAGAAAATATAAGGCTACAACACCCTTTGCCTCATAATTAGTCAAGATTTATATATATTTATATGAATCAAATGTAATGTGCGTTTTGTTTTATATTTACAAAAAACACTCATTCATAGTAAGCGAGTCATAAACCCCGCATTCTAATCGCCTAGAACGAATAATAAGATCAAGTCTCCAACCATGAGGAGATTTGAAATGGGTATACGACGCACCACCCAAGAATGGCAAACGCTTATCGAGCAATCTGAATCGAGCTCATTGTCTACACTTGCATTTTGTAAGCTCAAGGAAGTCAATCCTTCAACGTTTTATGCCAAACGTAAACAACTCAACAAAACTGAGGTTTATCAAGGCTTCGTGAGAGCTGAAGTCGTCGAAATGACGACGAAGTATCAAGCTCAAATTGCAACGGCTAACATGACACTGCTTGTCAATGATGTTGAGCTGAGCATTCCGCAAGGCACGCCAGTGGCCTATCTCGCAGAGCTTATCGGTGCGTTATCATGAAACGTATGCTCAGCGCACCAGAGGTTTACCTGTATCGTGAGAGTGTCGATTTTAGAAAGTCCATTAACGGCCTCGCTGCGATTATTGAAAGTGACACCGACTTATCTTTGGGGAGTGGTGCACTGTTCCTGTTCACCAACAAACAGCGCGATAAAATCAAAGTATTGTACTGGGATAAAACGTAAACGCTCAATAAATCAGTGAAGCTCTATTGAGCTTCACTGATCTGCACGTTCCACGGCATTAGATCCGACATATCATCGGTAGGACTTCGCTTGGGTAGCTCAGTAAAAAGGTGCTGGAAGTAGTAATATGGGTTCATGTCATTGGCGCGACAAGTCATCACCAAGCTATACAAGTTTGCACTTGCAATTGCTCCGCCTACCGAAGTGGAGAACATCCAGATGGTATGACCTTATATACTTAGATTCACTACTGGTGCGTTTTTGGAGGTCATCAATATGGAATCCGTCAACTATTCTGCTTATATTGGGCTTGATGTGCATAAGGATACAATTGCTGTTGCGATCGCAAGTCCAGAACGGCAGGGAGAAATTCGATTTTATGGGAATATCTCTTCAGCAAAAGAGGCCGTTATTCGTCTAATGAAGAAGCTCATCAAGCTTCACGGTTCAATCCTTGTCTGCTACGAAGCAGGCCCAACAGGCTATGGTCTATATCGATTGCTACTTAGCATGAACATAGAGTGTACAGTTGTGGCTCCTTCTAGAATACCTAAGATATCAACCAACAAGATCAAGAACGATCATCGTGATGCGGTCGCTTTAGCTAGGTTGTTGAGAGCGGGTGAGTTAGTTGATGTCTGGGTACCTGACATAACACATGAAGCTATGCGTGATCTTGTGAGAGCCAGAAGTTGTGCAAAGAAAGATACTAAAGTTGCCAAGCAACGAATCCAAAGCATTCTTCTGAGAACAGGTAAAAAGTATGAAAAGAAAATGTGGACTGTGCGCCATCGTGTATGGCTAGCAAATCAATCTTTCCCCTTAGCTTCTCAACAAATAGCTTATGAACACTATCGACAAAGCTTGGAACAAATCGAAAATCGTATTGAGCAATTAGACCAAGAAATTGATAGGTTGCTTCCTAACTGGTCACTGTATAACTTGGTTAATCAACTTCAAGCTCTAAAAGGTGTCGGACGTACGATTGCAATCTCCGTTGTGGCTGAACTGGGTGATTTCTCCCGATTTAGTAATCCGAAACAAATAATGGCATTCCTTGGCCTAATACCTGGAGAACACTCAAGTGGTAGTGTGACTCGTAAAGCAGGGATCACTAAAGCTGGAAATGTTGAGTTAAGACGGCTTTTATATGAGGCAGCATGGGCTTATAGAAACAATGCTAAAGTCGGTAGTTGGTTAATCGCAAATCGACCAAATAGTGTTTGCCAAGAAGCCAAAGATATCTCTTGGAAAGCTCAGCAGCGGTTATGTTTCCGTTACCGAAGCTTGGTAGCTAAAGGGAAAAAGTCACAAATAGCAATTACTGCTGTTGCGAGAGAGTTACTTGGATTCATGTGGGACATTGCTGTCACCACTCGAAATCAGAGAGTTTAAAATTTGCTTGGAAGTGAAGAAGCTCAGGTGAGTAACCCTCGTCAAAAATTTAAGTCGACCACTTGGTTAGATACTAGCAGCCAGATAGAGGTAAACTCATTACGAAAACCATGTTGGAGCTAAAGATCCCCGAATAAGAGTATGTATAATCCAAGTTATTGCTAATTCACTTTCAAGCAATACCTACTCTGAAACTACGCCTCGTCTCACAGAGGAGAGAGAGGTTTTGCCGAAAAACTTGAAAAAGGTCATAAGAGTTTTTTCGACCCGTCGTGAACGGTCTTATATCACGTTCAGTCACATTATTTTCGATACTGATATCACCATCTTCGAGATACGTGAGTAACTTCGACCATTGGTTTTGAGTGTAAGAGATCGCTTTCCCAAGCAACCCTTTAGGCAAAACATTTTGAGCATCAAGCCATTGCTTGAACTCATCCAAAATGGGTTTGGCTTCTTGTTGTCGTAGTTGGTAACGTGATTGGGCATCCAGTTCTTTGGCGTTCTTTTCAATACCGTATAATTTGCCGATAAAGTTCAGTGCCTTTTCTGCTTTGCCAGCTTTTTTAGACGGTGAAGCTTTCTGAGCCTCGGTGAACTTTCTGCGCACATGTGCCATGCAAGCGGCTTGAGTGACATCTTCAAGTTTGTCGTAAGCACTGTAGCCATCGGACAGCAGATAACCTCTGTACCCAGTCAAAAAGTCTTGCACACATTGAGCTCTGCGACTTGACTGATAATCGTATATGACCACGGGATTATTAACGAACTCACCACTGCGGTAGACCCACATGTATGACTTGGACTGCGCTTTTTTATCTTCTTCTCGTAGCACTTGAACCGTTGTCTCATCTGCGCAGATAAGCTTCTCTTTCAGAAGCTCTTCTTTCATTGCATCAATGATGATTTGGACTTTACAGCCAAGCTGAACACACCAGTTAGCCAGGGTTGCCCGACTAATATCGATACCCGAACGATTGAGAATATCTACTTGGCGATAGAGTGGTAGTGCATTGACGTATTTTGCCGTCACGACAGCGGAGAATGCATCGGCACAACCGATACTTTTCGGGATCATACTAGCTGGTTTTGGTGCAGTAACGATCTTTGTCTTAGTCTGCGTTTTCTCACATTGTCGACAAGCATATTTTGTTCGCTCGTGTCGAATAACGCTGACCTTTTGTGGAATGATTTTTAGCTCTTCCGACGTTTCAACACCGCATGGGTGTAAAGGTTCGTTACAGCAGTCACAATAAGGAGCATTGAGCTCATGTTTATGAACTTCTCTTTCGAGCTCTTTAGGAAGAGGTTTGCGGCCTCGTCTCTTTTTTCCGTCATCAGCTTTTGATTTAGATACGGTATTTTGCTGCTCTGCCTCGTTAAATGTGCCTTTTGGCGTTTTTTCACTCTGTGCAGAGAAGCGTTTTGATTTGTTCAGGTTAAGTTGCTCGATTAAGAGTTGAACTTTAGTCTTGAGCTCTGCAACTTCTTCCTGTTTTGCAGCCAGTAACTTATCTTTAGCTTCATTCTTCTGATGAAGGTCAAGCAACATCGCTTTTAATTGTTCAATATCGTCAGGAAGGTCGGTCATATCAGGGCTCAGATTAAATCAAGACCCTAAGTGTGACAGCGAAAAAAGATCGTTCAAGTGCAAAATGATCATCAATATCAGCGGTCACACTTCTAGACTAAATAAAGGTCGATGAGCTTTGGCATGATTTAACGTTAGCCCTGAAAGTAGCCAACTTAATTGTTGCTTGCTGATATGGATCGCCCCATCATAACTTGGTTTGGGCCATTTGAAGGTGCCTTTTTCTAAGCGGCGGTAATAGACCCAAAATCCATTGGTGTCCCAAAATAGGATTTTCAGTTTGTCTCGGGTTCGATTACAAAAGATAAACCAAGACTCACTGAACGGATTCATCTCAAGGGTCTCGGCGACGATGAGTGAGAGGCCATCGATAGACTTACGCATATCAGTCACACCCGATATGAGAAAAACTTTACCCGATGGCATCATTGCCAAAGGTTAAGATCACATACGTCGAGCTATCTGTAGCAGGCTCAGTAACGACAATCGGCTGTACTTCAGTTTGAGGCTCTGGCTGGTTTAGTTTTTTCGCCCAATAGTAAAAGGTTTGATAGCTAATACTGTTATCAATGCAATACTGTTTGATACTTGAGCCGCTGCGCTGTTGCTGCTCAAGAATGGCTGTCCAATACGCCCGTTTATCTTGTTGATTCATAGTACCTCCTTAGAAAGAGATACTATGGCAGACAATCAGTTAGCTTGGTACGTGGGGTTAATTAACCGCTTACGTAGATAACTAGCCGGGTATTAATGTGAGTTGGGGCACAAACATGGGTGCCCCTCGCTAAAATTACACAGAATCTGGTACAGCCTCTGGCGGTCTCACACCAAATAAGTCGGAACGACTCTACTGGCAAACTTATCAAACCGTGGCCAATTTAACTTGACCACTATAGTTTTTCCTAAATTAGACGTGCGATTTCCTTGGCTATTTTCTCAACAACCGGTACAGTAACTGAGTTCCCAAATTGTTTGTAAAGATGGCTATTGGTAACTCCTTCAGGGAGAAGAAATTCAGCAGGAAAGCCCTGGACAAATGAACATTCTCTAGGTGTGAGCTTTCTTATACGATCATTATCATCAAGTACTAAGGGAACATTGTGCCCGCCAGTTCCCATGTTAGCGGTTAAAGTAGGGCAAACATTACTCTTATTTTCCCTAACATAATGTCGCCTCCATTGATAAACAGTATCTTTTCTTGTCATCTTTTGTTCTAGAATTTCATGACAGGCGTATTTCTCATAATAAAATATTTCACCTACATCTTTTTCTAAAATATCTCTAATGCTGATATTAAGTGATGTTTTTTCAGGCCAAGTGAACTGTTTAGTTAAACTGTCAGTCTTGGATTCCCATTCACTCTCGCCTTTAAACCCAATAATGTAAATACGTTCACGTGTTTGAGGAACGTTCCCATACTCCATTGAGTTCATAACCTTAAACTTCACAGAGTACCCAAGATCTTTTAGGCTTTCTTTTATAATTCCGAAGGTTTTGCCTTTATCGTGCCCCTGTAGGTTTTTTACATTCTCTAATAGAAATGCTTTAGGTTTTTTCGCTTTTAAAATTTCATAGATGTAAAAGAATAAATTACCGCGGCCTTTTTCATCATCAAAACCTTGGCGATAACCTGCTACAGAGAAGGCTTGACACGGAAAGCCACCCAGTAAAACATCATGATCGGGTATCATCATTGGATCTATCTGTGTTATGTCTCCAAATGGAAAATCTCCATGGTTCAGAGCATAAGTTTTTTGAGCGTTTTTATCGAACTCTGACGAAAAGACGCATGCTCCACCTGCATTTTGAAAACCTAAACGAACCCCACCAATTCCTGCAAATAGATCGATAAAACGAAAGTTAAAGTCTTTCTTTATTTTAAGTGGAAGGTGTAGGAAAGTGTCATTGAAAAATTTATCTCTGGTACTGAATAATCCCTCTAGTTTTAGTAATGAGAGTAACTCTTCTTTTATCTCCGAAGGGGTTGCAAGACTGAGGTCTGCGAAAAGTTGGCTGTCAGTGGCTATAGCGTGGAGCCATTGTTCAACAACCGCTCGAACTTCTGTCCCTTCGGGAACATGTTTACTAGCCAGTGGCTTGATCGTTTCTTCTATCTGGTGAAATATACTTGCTTTTATGTTCATCGTTATTCTTTGAATTCATCGTCTATTTGTCCGTACTGTGCGACCACCCATAGGATAAGTACTTCTATATTAGTATATAGATTACTGGACATTCATACATACTAGACACATCTTACCAATTGAGGCTGTAGTAGCAAGAGTAATTATGCTGATTGAATACTTAACCTTGTTGATACTGCGCACAGTAGCTATTGAAATTTCAAGTACTTTAATCAAAGTGGGTAACTCTCAATTTTTCAAATTGAAGTGTCAGATCTAGTCTGACCTAATACAGATGATGCCCATTCAAACTGGCGTCAGGCTATGAGTCGGTTTATTATCGAGTTCGAGGATCGTCTCCAAAAACACATTAACTAATATGGTAATTACACAGAATCTGGTACAGCCTCGGTTCATATCTATACCCGTATTAACCTTCATCGTCTGCTATCTCAAGCTCCTCTACCAATTGTTTCCTGAACTTTGGTTTCTGATTGCCTTTAAGTCCGGATTTTTCTATGTTCTTTGCATTATCCAACTTAAATTTTTCATAAGCTCCTGTTTCAGCGACTGTTATCCTAAAACACTTATTGTTCTCTTTTGTAACCTTTAAACTATCTATACCAAGTTCATCTAGTAATTCCAAAGTTGCTACTTCTCTATTTTTTAACCCCAGTACATCTTTTAGTATCCATTCACCCAGTGCACCCTGTGGTTTGGTCTGCAGACTTTTCCCTTTACCTTGCTTTATTCTTCCTCTTAATATTCTTCCGTCTGGAAGAGCCAAGTCAAAATCACTGTCTTGTATTGATTTTCTTAGTGACTCATTATCACTCCAATCTAAACCAAAAAACTCAGGAAAAATATGATGTATCCAACGGCTAACTCTAATCTCGACTTCAAATTCAGGACGAGGTTTATCTGTATTTTTATTTTTAGGTTTAGAGTGCCTTATATTTATTCCTGAACGACAAGATACATATCTGTCTTCTTTACTATCAATATAAAGGGGAAGGTATATTTCTTCTAAGGAAGCAATCATAGGTTGTTTAGTAAGATACTCTTTCTTAGTTTCAGCTATCATAAGAGTCTTAGGATTCTTATGATCAATAGGAATATCAGGAAGCTGAATCAGCTTAATTAGTTCAAAAGGATCATCAAACTGTTTGATATCAATACTATGTATGATTTCACCTTGTGAAGCATCAAACTTTTTCTGAAGTACACTTTTACTTACGTAAAATTTGTATCTATTATTCTTATCTTTAAATTCATAGGATTTCTTGTCATTCTTAATAAGCTCGATGCTCCCGATATCAATTAATTCGTATGAAGACTCTACGATATTCATGACATTATCATCTCGAGTAATATAATGATATATATCTCTATTTGTCCTATATAAACGTTTGTCTAGCATTATTCGTTCATTTCTAAACTCTGCGACCTTCTTTATAACTTCTTCAGGCTCGCCACTCTCGATTAATGGAGATATAATTTTTGGAGCGAGTCTATTGAATTCAGCTACTTTTTGATATGTATCGTCGGCTGAATGTATCCAAGTTTTAAGTCCGATTCCTACTCTGTCATTTTCCCATTCCGCAAATGCATCAAAAGCGCTATCTTTTCTTGTTAAATCATGAACAGTAAAAACTTTTATGAACAACTGTTCCTGATTTCTATAATATAAATATGGTTTGCGAGAATTTTTCCCTTCTTTGATGTCTTTAAATAAACCGCTCAAAGCTCCAAAGATTTTCAAATATTGAATATACTCGTCTCTTTCTTCTTTTGAAAACTTATTCCAAATAATATCTGCCACATTTACTCCTGATACCTGCAATTAATAAATATCAATATCAAACAAATAACTTTGTAAAACTTAATTATACACTCTTCATCAGCTTATTTATATAATTTACTTCCCATCAATAACTTCATTCACCAAAACTCGTATAACTTATTTTATAATTTGAAGACCATTAAACGGAAGAGTTCTAGTTTAGGGAGATGGTTACACAAGCATTTTTATCCGGTTATTCGGGTTACGTAAACGCTCAATAAACCAGTGAAGCTCAATAGAGCTTCACTGGTTTATTGAGCGTTTACTTTAAAATTGAAGTATCAAATCTAGTTGAACTAAGACAGTTCCGGAATAAAACCAGTATTAGTTACTTTTTTTACACTGGAAAGTATAGTTTCTTTACAATCTGATTGCTTTGCCCATTGAGCGATATTTTTATTACCTCCAGTTTTCAACAAATAAAAATTGACTTGCTCAGCATACTTTTTGATTAATGACTTGAGTCCTTCAGATGAAGCTTGATTTTTCCAAATCATTTGTAAATCTATATTTTGCCCATAATGCTTCGACAAGCACGCTAAGGTATAGGTATTTATATTCGCCCAATAACCATTAAACAAAGGCCTAGTTAGCTTAGTCGTTTCTTTGAATAGGATAGCTTTAGCAATCATTTCTTTATAGTTAGTTTGATCTGGCTCTTTAAGTGACTCTCCTTGCTTCGGGCTGTAGTCCTTCATAAATTCTGAAAATGCTGTTTGACCACCTTTACTAACCCAGTCAGGTTTCATATCCCAAGTCATAACATACTTAACCATATCAGTTTTGGTAATCTTCTGTGCTGGAGGAATTAATCTCTTAAGCTTTTTAATGCCTGCAGGTGTTTTACCTTCTCGTTCCAGCATTACGTTATAGCTCCCACGTGAACGCTCATAAAACCAGCGACTCATGCCGTCTTCCAAATATGTTGAATTTGATAGTTTTTCAAGAGCTAGATGGAATGGGCTATTTGCAGCCAAATCAGATTGACTAACAGCATTTTGGCTATTTGCATATTTTGCAATATTAGCAACTAGTTCTTGTTCATCATTATCGTTCGCTTTATTCAATACTATGATCTTCGCAGGCACTCTAACATTAGTAAGATCTGTATCTTTAAACTTTTTCTTTGTGAAAAATATAGAAGCTGTAGTTTGCCCACCATTTACAATTTGCATACCTTTGAGCATTCCTATACCAGGAATCCCAGTTGAACCTGCTTCGATACTAATTTCATCTGCTACTATCACAATGCCATTGTTATATGCCATGAAATGCTCAGGGTTGGAGCGAAGTGTATCTCGAATCCCTTTATTAACCTTACCTGTTTGATTTAGAAAAGAACGCACGTTGGCTTCCAATATACGAGCCCCGTATCTTTCATATAGATACCTAAGTACATCACCTGGGATGGCAGTCATCGCATAATCATAATCTGTTGCTTGCCCCGGAACCCATACGCAGGGCAGAGGCTCATTCCACGCTTGCGTAAAGTTGACTATTAGCTCATCTCTTGGCTTACCCGACTGCCAATGATTGAAGAGGCGTTCTAAATCCATGACTTCTAGCTTAATTGTTTTTCCATCATGCTCTTTAGGTTTAAACTCTCTATTTTTAGCAACGCAGTCAGTGATTAAATAGATTCTAATTTGATCTAACCTATAGAATTTCTGCTTAATAATTTCAGAAAAGCGTAATACATCCGAATTAGCAGGCAACTTTCCTTCTAACTTTCCAGTAGCCGCTAAAGTTAAAAACTTATAACAATTCTGAAGAGATTTTGTAATTTCAGTATTATTCAGAGGCGTTATTTCTGACACCTCTTGATAGAGGCTAACAAAAACATCCAATTCTTCATTATCTTCGGAAAAGGAATAAGCGCTAACACGAATGTTTGCATTGCCAATTTTAGCTTTATAATTTAAAAACTGAGGAGAATCGTAAGTCATTCCAACTTCAGCCATATGTTCTACCATTGTTTTTACGAAAATAGCTTCTTCATAAGGTGCATTGAATGGATCGCCTGTCAGCTGACTTTGAAATTGATCTTTGATATCTTGGCGTAACTTATCTAGAAATTCTATTAATTCCATATCATATCCCGAATTTGATCATAAAGTTCTGAATTTTGTTTCGTGTCTTCTAGGTTAACATCATAGCTCACATGCGTAATAGCTATAGGAACCTTTGCAGGTGTGAGCCTTGGAAATTCGTCATCCACCAAATAGTTGAATGCTCCAGAAATAGAATATTGGGTCTCAAACTCTTTGTTTAGGTTTGAGTGGAACCCAACAAGCATGAGCTTAGCTTCAAACGATAATTTATCTTCGTTAGATCCAAACAACTTTTTCGTATCCTCCACATAGTCAGGAAGAATTAAGCCATCTGGTGATTCTACCAACTTGACTAAACTTAAAAATAAATTGGAGTTCGAACTATTATCAAGTTGATCAAGTGAGCTGATCTTACAGCTAGATGATTCCTTAGCTGTAGTTTTTACTTCTATTTCTATCTTAGGAAAAACAAAATCATGCAACCCCCTTTCAGGGCCAACCCAAGCCTGCAAAATGTCTTTTCCTGGAACACCAGACTCAAGTAAAGTGCGAACAATCGCAACCTCACCATATAAACCTAACTCAGCCGACTTTGACATACTTAGTCTAGACTTATCCATAAACTGTACCCAACTATGGATACGATTTAAGATATAAGTATCAGTTATCTTCTCATGAAACGTATTTAACAATTCAAGTAAGTCTAAGCAAATCTTATGGAAGATATCTGAGTTTCCCGAACTTTTACGAACAATAGAAATAGTTTCTCCCACATCAGACTCTACTCGTTCTACTGCAAATCCCTTGGCGTCAATTTCTTTAAATTTCGAGAATCGAGGTAATTGAATGCTAAGTGCTTCAAGTTTCTCAGGAAACTGCATTGTCGCATAATACTTAGTTTCCCCAGAACTATGTATCAAAATTGAACGATAGCAAACCGCATCTAGTTCAATATTTGTTTTTGCATGTACTTGCCATGCACGTTTTAGTCCGTAGTCTTTGGTCAAAACTCATTATCCTGATAAATGTTATTAACACGATATTCTGTCCCTTTTATATTACTTTGACTTGTAGGAAAACTTATTGCAAAACCAATTTGAGGCATATCTATATTACTAACATCGTCCTCATGTACAAATCCGTACAACAACAAAAGTCCTTTGGCATCTTTACGTCGTCCTTTAGCCTGCCGTATATGTATACCTTTAGGCTCTTTCGGCATTTTCTTTTCAAAGTCAGGATCCGTACCCTGTGCGTCTTTAAAAGCGAGCATTGTTTGCTCCATCGCAAATTTATAGTCATCGTCACTCAACCCATAAAGTTCAAAGCTGCCAGACGTCACTGAACCTATATCAATCTTATCTGAATCAGGTTGAACCGCACGGTTTTTGGTACGCACTATATAGCTCATACCATTTATATTTTTGAACTTTTCTCCATTGCCCCCAATCAAAGCTACGTCCCAAGAATTCAATTCATCATGAGTACTTACCACATCTTGAATAAATTTAGTCATAATACGACTATCAATTTTCACAGCATCAGGGTGAGTTTTGTAAGCACTAAGAAATTCTGTTACATACTTGTAATCGACATCTGACCAAAACTTCCCACTTGAACGACTCAGGTTATTAGGCAATAACAAGTTACTTGCTCGAGACAAATTCAAGTTGCCAACGAGCTGATTAAAAGCATCAAAGTTTGACTTTATATTTGATATGTTATGTTTAAAGTAGGTCACAGTCTCTGCTGTTGTGCCACTGAACGACAAACGCAGGGTCTCTGAGCTTCTCATCTTTAACCGCGATGTAACAAGTAACGTGGGATGAGAGCATACTTTAAGACCAAAATCTTTAGGTGTTGAACCTTGTCTAGCCATTAAATCAAATTCTTCACGTAGTTCTGTGGCAGCTGTTGCTATATGTTCATACCATTCAATCAACTCTTCAGTGGTATAAATCCTACAAATATCATCAAAGCCATCGCGATATCCGAACCAGCGCCCCATCTGCATTAAAGTGTCATACATTTTTGAACTTCTCAGAAAATAGCTAGTCGTGAGCCCTTCCAAAGTTAAGCCTCGGGCAAGCTTATCACCACCAATCGCTATAACCTTTTGTGGGATATTTGAATCTGAATAATCCAATGCATCTTTAGCTGTACCATTGATTTCCTTAACCTGAATATCAAGGACTGATTTTGTAATGGCATTCTCTAATTCTACCCACCCAATTCGGCCAAAATCATTTGATTCACAGAATTCCGTATTATAAACGTTTTTAAATTCATTAAAGATATCTCTGTGGCTCCCTAACTTACGCTCAACATTTTGTCTTATATGTTTGATATGCTTAACTATAAGTTCCTTTACTTGATTTTGAACATTTGTAAATCTAGTTACATGAACAAGCATTGATGCATGCTTATCACCTTGTCCTCTAATATCTCTCAAAGCCGTTGTCAAAATAAAGCTATGTATTGCTTCTTTTAAAGATATAGGTAAATAATCATCTATCTGATGATGTGACTTATGAGAGGGTGGCAACCAACCATCTTTTAAAGAAAAATCATAATGATCATTAACTACACGCCTAATATTCCTTTTATTTTTATTTTCTTCTTTTGTTTCATCAAAAAAAATCTTATCCGGTCCCATATAGTTAGAAGGTGCCGAAAGGTTCACAATAAACGCAGATGGGAATAAATCTTCCCCTTCAAGTTTCGTCTTGCTTTTTTCATTAATGAATACATTAGCAAAGGGAGTCGCTGTGTACGCAACGTAGGCACTTTTATCAAAAGAATTTAAGATCTTTCGAATCCCACTATTAATTGCTGTTGGGTTGTGCTCTAAATCTTCAGAATCCACATCATTTGTATCAATCGATGCATTATCGGCTTCATCATCAATTAATAGTAGTGGTAAATTGTGTACCGAATTAAGCACTGGTTTCTTGGCGTTATAGTTGACATTATAAGCGACATTTTTCTGAATCCACTCAAGTAAACCTTCGAGTACCGACTTATTTTTCTTGATAACAAATAACCACGGTCGCTCCTCTGGAGCAACATTCAAATTACTACTCGTACGTTTATTAAAGTCTCCATTTTCCAGTCTATGAGTAGCTGTATTAGGCCGGATACTTGAATCAGTATCTATTCGCCCAACTCCTATTAAACGTCTCTTGTCTATTGTTTCTGGACTCGTTTCATACCCCAGAAAACCTTCATCTAAGCGCATTTGAGTCTGTGCCCGAAGATTGTTATGAAGGCCAGCGAGCACAATGATAATTTTGTATCCTGCATCAGCACCTTTGTTAATAAGCCCAGTGTAATGCCCAGTTTTGCCTGATTGAACATGCCCAACAACCATACCTCTTCGATCCCAGTTCCCTGTACGCTTAGGATCTTCAAGCAAGCCTAAAATGTTATCAGTTGACTCATCTAGGCCAGAAACAGCCGCATCGGGTAGCTTCTCAGAAATCAATTGCTTGTAACGAGGCCAATATCGCCAATCATTTTTACGCTCGGTATTTAACCAAGCGACATGATTAGTTTCATCAGAAATAACCTTATCTTTCTCCATCCAAGCCGAAGACCTACGAATAAGTTCGTTTATGACAGTCTCTTTATCTTCACGATTTATAGCAGGCATATTTGCTGATGCTATATCAACGTTTTGAGCGATTAAGTCCGGTGTTATTTCGATACCTTGCTCCGTAGCCATATTCAAAAAAACTTGAGCAACGGTCAGTAAGTTCTGCTGAATTGAATTCATATTTAAAGCTCCAATTCGTCAATTAAGTTTATGTGATATTTAAACGGCTCGGTAATTTTTAGACGACGAATAGCTTCGTTTTTGCTCATGTTCATGCCTGTAATCATTTGTTGATAGACGGTTTGTAACATCGGAATCAACCGTTCTTGTTCATACTCGCTATGTCTCTTTGGTTCTGGATCATCCGCCCAAATTTCCCGCACAGGGGGGTTCCCCTCTAAAAGCCTTAAGCAGACTTCAAGTTCTTTTTTGATGTCAGAATTATCTAATAGAACAGATATAACGGGATATAAACGATTGATTTTAAAATCACCGTTTTCTTTAATGTGCCAAAGGTCCCCCTCTTTATTTTCACTCTGAGATCGCCTAATTCGCTTTGGGTTTACTACATCGAGACGCTGTATCGCATTTTTTGCATAAGTGCTCAAAATACCTCTTAAATGAGGTGGCGCGGTAGCCTTAGATTTAAGAATATCAATCTGCCAAGTATCATCTTGACTACTCGTAATTTCAACTTTAATGCGTACAGCATTATTTTTCGGATCACGACGAAATAGCCCCAGCCAATCTCCAGCAACTAAAATACGTCGATTGCGATAGATATAAAAACCTTGCTGAGCAAGTAATCCCTTAGTCCCCTCCAATGATTTAATCTCTGATTCATCCAATTGCTCAAAGTCAGGTAAAACATGGACATTCAATCTCTCACCCTGTGCGAAAGGAAGCTTTTGAGAAGATGAATCAAATATCTTAGCTGGATGGCCAGTCAAGAATGGATCTCTGGCTTTAATCCTTTTCCCATTCAACGTAAGATTGAGCCCGTCTTCTTCAATAAATAAATGAAACACCATTGAAAGGTGATCTTCAAGAACATCTAATATCTCAAAAAGACGTTGCTCACTCATATCTGTTGAAAACAACTTGTCCAGTTTATCCCAAACAACAAGTGTTCCTTGCCTTTGTTTTTTTAATTGTTTTTGCTTATCTTCATCACCAGAGATACACCCTCTTAATAAAACCCATGCACCATCAGATCTATTGCTCAATTCGTCAAGGTCCCAACGTAAGCAGTTAAAATCATTCTTATTCATTTTAGATGATACAGTTAAGCTTCGGCATTGGGGAAAATGACGCTGTTTTCATTCCAAGGCCAAACCTACCCAGATCGTCTAAACGTCTACTTTTTGAGGTTTTGTCACCAAGACGCATTGCTTGTAATAGCCGATCATAATCCATCCCACACCCATCATCTAGGATAGTTAGATAAGATTTATCGCTATCCCAGTATAGATTTATATCAATATTTCCCGCACCAGAAGTAATGCTGTTATCAACAACATCTGCTATTGCAGTTTCAGTTGTATAACCCATGCCTCGCAGAGACTGCAATAAAATCGCAGCGTTAGGTGGGATTATTTCATAGTTATCTTGTTCCATAACGTTTACTCTAAACTAATTTCCGGGAGATTATCACCAGAGAATTCACCAATTCTACTCTGAGTAGAATTCAATTTTTCAACAGTTTGTATTTCAGATGCTGATTCTTCAGTTTTCTCTTGTACAGCAATATCATCAATATCAAACTCGGTAAAAACTTGTTGCCGACGACGCAAAAAGTTAATTAGAATGTCTTCATGTTTTTCTCTAATAAACCATCCACCGTTTTTGTAAAATGTATATTTATCAACTGAAAAAGCTTCCTCTTTATCTATGTCAAATCTAGCCCAGCCTCGTAGAGTTTTTCCTTTACGAGTAATGTGAACAATCTTCTCTCCAAGATCCATAATTTCAATATTTTCTCGCTTACGTTCAACATCATGCTTTAACGATTCCTCAGGTCCGCTACCGACAGTGCTTTCAATACTATTAGAATCAAAGCGCTTATTGATATGCGAGGCAAAAGCAGTTAGGCTAATAAAAGGAAATGTTTGGTTTTTTATCCTCAATCTTGATTTCAGTTCATTTAAGTTTAAACAATCTTTAATAGTCAATCCCTCTGGGAAAGCTGATACTAAGGCCTCTTTTACTTCAGTCAGATACTCAGGGAAATTGACTTCTACAATACTAGTATTACATTGATTCATATCGATAGTACTATCAGCAAACTCGCTACTCACTTTAGTTTTAACTACCGTAGATAGGGGGAGGTTTTCATGATCTTCTTTGTATAAGCACGATTGATAAAACAGTTTTAGTCTATTTACAGATTCTTTAGATACATACCGAAATGAAGCAGAGTCTGCTGCCAAAAAGTCACCGATAGTTGCCTGTAAGCTCAAGCAGAGCTCTGTCTTGTCTTTAATAGCATTCAACTCACTAGGAACAAGCACCTCATCAAAGAGCGTCGAATAATAAATTACTGGATGTGTGTATATTCGTTTTTCAGCAAAATCATCACCATCAACAAAAACATTTTTGTTATTACTTTTTTTACTGATTTTGTCTTTAATACTTCCTGATTTTGATTTTCTTTTATTAATAGCCAAATTAGAGTCAACTTCACTAGCAACACGTAACGACGAGTTTTTTAAACATTTACGACAAAATGCTTTAATAGCTTTTAGTTCACTTTGTTTAATTAAACAAGTTCTTATTTCAATTATTTCTTCGACTATAATAGCAGGGTATGCTTTTAATAGTACTCCTACCGAAACTATTAACTCATTAGGGAAACTAATATTTATTAGTTTTGTATTAACAAATATTTGTTGCTCTCTTAGTTTATATAAATATGAATTGAACACAGCTTGGCTTGTTTCACATCGGACATCATTTCTTTCTTGAACAACAGGAAGAGGGGCTTTTCTATTCCGATTGATATAATACTTACCAGATTTAGTATTGTTACATGTAGTCGATGAGCTTACTTTCGTTTCCTTGGACCTTTTAATACATTTATGACAAAAATTTCTTATCGCAGTAAGTTCAGGCCGTTTTATAACTTTAGTTTCCAACCCACGCAAAGCCCCGGCAGAAAGCGTTGGATAATGCTTTGTGAGAATACAGACCGCATCAGCCAACTCAATAGGAAACTTCATGGACAATAAGGGAGTGGAAGTCTTGACTGTCTGCTCATTTAATTTTTTAACATACGAGCTAAAGGCTGACTCATCCATATTATTACATTGTGAAGTCTTCTTCCCGTTAATTGAGTTTTTATGTAGAGTTTGCTTTAAAATACTTGTTTTCAAACGTTCTAATCGCGCTTGATCGGAAACAGAAAACTGATTCGGTTCGATAGTTTCTAAGAGATTTATATTAAACTGATGGTATTCAGAAATTAAACTAGCAAAACCTCGAAGTGAAACCGGGACATCAACTAACCTAAATGTATTTTTCTCTTTCTGGATTGAACCCTCAAATTTCACATTTTTACACATATCATTAATAGCTATTCTAATAGTAAACATTAATTAAAACTAAGTTTAAATAATACAATGACACTACTCTTTCTTTGTTATCACTTTACGCCACCAACAAGCATTTTACATACTACTGCAAAAAAACATAACAATTACACACATAAATTTCATTTATTTGTAAACATAAAAAGAAAATTACAAAGGTATGTTAGGATATAAATAAAACAATTCTCCTATTTTTGCTACTTTTACACTATCAAAACCTGCCTTGATTAGTTGAGTCAAGGTCAATAACTCATATTTTTGAAGATTCAAAAGATCTCGCAAAATCCAATTACCTAGAGCTCGGTTTGGATCTGACATTAAAGCTTTACGCCCTTGCTGGCATACTTTAGCGCATAGAACCTCACCATTCGGTAACACTAAATCAAAAGGATCATCACGTTCAGGAAAAAAACTTGGATTTTTTTTATGAACTGCCATAGGTATGGGTATATAAACTTCATCCGGATGGCGAGATCGCCCCCTTGCATTCCATTGATTTAACCCAGAACGTTCCGGCACATTCTTACCACGGGCCATGCTATACAATGGCAAAACAACAAACTCTTCACGAGAATGACACAAATTTAAATCTACATCTAAACTAGGTAAATACTGTTGGAAATCACCTACATTAAGCTTGTCCTCAATCTGTTTTATCAATTTATTGTCTGACTGACCAGCTATATCCGGCTCAATTATTTCAAACTCACTAAAAAGTTCAGATTCTTCTTGTATTTCACTGTTCATAGATTCAACTAGCTTACTCTTAATTTTAGCAAAATTCAGTTCTATTCTCTTAAATTTGTGGTTTGTCGCTCAAATCAATTGACTGCCCTTAAGTACAAATCGATTAGAGACTTGAGTTGCCTAGTGAAGAGCGTGAAATTAGGAAAATACTTTCTTCATGACAGATATCTTTACTATCACACTTTCCATGTTTTCTCTGCTCAGATTAGATTCTAAAGCTTGTCCAATGAAACCTAAAAATCTCACTACCAAAAGAAATAACAAGATAGTCATAAGAAGCACCGCTTAACCTCCCCTATAACCTATGGGTATGACTGCTACCAAAATACTTTAACAAAGTGCATCAATGAAAATAGAGGACAAAGAGACTTAGATGAGACCACATACAGCTTTATAATATAAAACACCCAATGAAATGCATCGAGCGTTTTAATAACCTATATCAGGACGGATCAACAACAATAGCGCTCAAGCTAACCATTGGAGTGCTCCCTTTAATTCGGAATATCCGGTTAAAACAACCAATTTATAGTTGTTTTAACACTCTCCGAGATATCTGAGATTTACTCTTTCCCAAACACATTATTCTCTTGCTCTTGCACGCGAATAAACGTAGTACGTTTAGTCAATTCCTTCAGCTTCGCCGCCCCCACATAAGTACATGTAGAACGTACGCCACCTAAGATGTCAGAGATAGTGTGATGAACGCTGCCACGGTATGGCAATAGTACGGTTTTGCCTTCTGCTGCGCGATATTTTGCTACGCCACCTGAGTGTTTCGCCATGGCTGATTCTGATGACATGCCGTAGAACTTCATGTATTGCTTGCCGTCTTTTTCTATGGCTTCGCCGCCTGATTCTTCGTGGCCGGCTAGCATGCCGCCTAGCATGACGAAGTCTGCGCCGCCGCCGAAGGCTTTTGATACGTCTCCAGCGCAGGCACAGCCGCCATCGCCGATGATCATGCCGCCAAGGCCGTGGGCTGAATCGCCACATTCGATGATGGCTGAAAGTTGTGGGTAGCCTACGCCTGTTTTAACGCGAGTGGTGCATACGCTGCCTGGGCCGATGCCGACTTTTACGATGTCTGCGCCGGCAAGGATTAGCTCTTCACACATGTCGCCGGTGACAACGTTGCCTGCTGAAATGACTTTAGTTGGGAATTCGGCGCGCACTTTTTCTACGTATTCGACAAGGTGTTCTGAGTAGCCGTTGGCGATATCAACACAGATGAAAATAAGTTCTTCTGACAGTGCCATAATTTGTTTAGTTTTCTCAAACTCGGCTTCTGAAGTGCCGGTTGATACAAACACATTTTTCAGTGTTTTGCTGTCTGCGTTTTTAACGAAATCTGCCCACTGCTCTACTGTGTAGTGTTTGTGTACGGCTGTCATTACGTCGTGCTCGGCTAATGCGGCGGCCATTTCGAATGTTGCAACAGAATCCATGTTGGCGGCGATAACAGGTACACCAGACCATTGACGACCACTATGCTTGAATGTAAAATCGCGGGTTAAATTTACTTGGGAACGACTTTTTAGTGTTGAGCGCTTAGGGCGAAACAGTACATCTTTAAAGCCTAACTTAAGTTCTTGTTCGATACGCATTGTGCATTTCCTTGATTCTTATAAATGACGTGCCAATTACAATGCAGGTCGTGCTTTGGCAGAAGCGTTGACCATTCTTCGGACACAAAAAAACCGGAGCGTTGGCAGACGCTCCGGTTTTCAGCATTATAGGTTCAGATTAAATTGTCGCAAGACTGATTTTTTGTTTTTATTTGTGCTACTATCTTGAAACTTGCAAATCTGCGCCCTTCCTAAATTCGTTTATTCTTTTAAATCAACAACCTATATTCCTTAACTTATTCCCAGATACTTTTAGTTACATTATGCGCTCTGTTATAGCGTGACCTGAATCACTAAAGTGAAGTAAAATCCGTATTTTCCTTATTGAAATTGCACGTTTTATAGCTGACTTTTCTGCTTATTTTGCTACTTTTTCTTAAATTTCTGATGTTAATTCTAATTTTGGTTTATTAACGTACGAATTTCAGGCAATAAATCTGACGCAAGCATCCCTATGGTCCCCTCTTTTTTAGCCTTATTATCCGCCGCCGTAGAATGCAGCCACGCACCTAAGCAAGCCGCTTGCATTGCATGCAACCCTTGGCACACCAATCCAGCAATAACGCCTGTTAATACATCTCCCATGCCACCACTTGCCATGCCCGAATTACCTGCAGTAATCACCTGCGTGTTTTTTCCATCGCATATTAATGTGCCCGCACCTTTAAGAAGTACCACGCATTGAAATTTTGCCTGCAACTGATTAACCGCTGCGTATCGGTCTTTTTCTATGTCTGCGACGGTAACGCCTAATAAACGCGCCGCTTCACCTGGGTGCGGCGTTAAGACACAATCGTGTAATTCAAATGGTTCGGCGCTACTGGCTAGCAAGTTAAGTCCATCAGCATCGATGATTTTGGGTTTGTTTTGTGCCATCGCCCAATTAAATAAGGTCTTTGACCAAAGGTCTGTCCCTAATCCCGGGCCAATGGCTATCACACTGCTACTCGCAAGTGCGCTATGGCTAATGAGCTCATCTATTGCATGTTGGTTTTTATTTGTGATGGCCATTGACATGATCTCAGGCTGACGCACTAATAAAGGCATAATGGAATCGGCATGAGTCATTACATTAATTAGGCCTGCTCCAGTTCGAGCGCAGGCTTGCGCGGCCATAATAATAGCGCCGCTCATTCCTTGATTACCTCCAACTAACAAAGCGCGACCGCAGTTACCTTTATGAGCAGATGCTTCCCTTTGTGGAATAAGTGCTTGTGCTTGCGGCTTCGCAAAAATGGTCGTGTGGCTTGACTCTAAATGGGAAAATTGAGGCGAAACACCTAAGTCAGCTACGTATAAATTGCCGACCACATTGCGCGCCTTACCGGTTACTAATCCGAGTTTATTGCCGACAAAGGTAATGGTTTCAGTCGCTTTTATTGCACTACCTAAGATCTCACCAGTATTGGCCTGTAGCCCTGATGGAATATCTAAACTCAATATAGGGACGTTAAGCGCATTAATGCGGATGATATCGAAGGCAAGGTTATCCCTGACCTTATTGACAAGACCAGTACCGAGCAAACCATCCACAATAAGATCGTATCTGTCATTACTTTCGATGGTGTTAAGAATACTTTGGCTGCGCAAAGACCACTTCTGTTTGGCTTTATAAGCGTCAGATTGAGTGTCGGGATTTTGGGAAGTGCAATAAGTTGGTTGAAAAACATCGACCTCATAGCCCGACTCTAGTGCTAAGCGCGCCACAACAAAGCCGTCTCCGCCGTTATTGCCAGAGCCGCAACACACCAATATTTTGCCTAAATCGGGAAGCATCACCTGCACACGTTCAAACGCGGCCTGCCCTGCACGTTCCATTAATTCGTACAGCGTTATTCCAGCAAGCTCTGCTGCACTGGCTTCGCTTCGTTTAATTTGCTCGGCGGAATATAAAGTATTGATGCTCATTAGTTGCCTCGTTTTGCAATGGCGATAATTAATAATACCAATCTCAGCAATTAAGTGATCAAAAAACCGCTATAGCTTATTAAGCGATAGCGGTTCTAAAATTGTGGCTTATATTGTAATTGTGTCTGCAATTAAGACTTTGTTATTGCTGTCCTAGGCCCAACTTACGATTAGTACTTTTATCCTTAAAATAGAAGTAGACGTAGGTTGTTGCAATTGCAAAAAACAAATATGAAAGTGAGAAGATCAGCGGAGAAGTAATAAGGCCTGCTTTAACCCCCATAATGGTAGACACCACCGTTATGGTCAGTTTGCATAACATCCCCATCAACAACAAAAATACCGCCAGTTGTGGCCAGCGAGACGAACGAAATGCCAACCAAAAACAGACGCCCACTGCCAGAGATGCAGTGCTCAATCCATATAAAAATGATGTTAAGTGTTCAGCAGAAGCGGCACCCGCCGAAACAGAAATAAAGAGTAGTAAAAATATTTTCATATAGAACCTCACTAAAGCTTAGTAAAGTGACCTTTCATATTTGGAATCTAAGTTTTCATTGCATTCTGACGGAAAACTACACGATTGCAATCGTTAATTTTTAATGCTGTTTCATATAAATCATTGAAATCCACGTCATTTTCACAAGTTATTAACATGGTAACATTGTTGTAAATCAAGAAATCCTTGTTTTTATTTAAAACGCCTTAAAATGCTAAATAAATCACACTGATTGTTAATAAATGGTTATCGAAAACTATTTTCTATAAATGTTTCCTACCTCACATTTGGGGTGAAACACAAGTTCCAGAGCAAACGATTGCTCGATAAAACGTAAGCAAATCTTTCAATTTTCCTCCAAATCAAAACACCCACAAATACACTGCAAAATTATTTTCCATTTTTGGTAAAAAGAGATTTAAATCAAAAATAACTTGTGTACAATTCGCGCAACTCGCACTTAGAAATGTTGATAAAACTAAAGTATTTTTGAACGTTTCCAATAATTAACCTAACTTACCTAGCCAAAATGGCACTGAGAAAAAACGATGAAAAAGATCGATAAAGCGATGCGCATCCTAATAGCAGGATTCTGTATCAACCTTTGTTTAGGCATCCTTTATGCTTGGAGTATCTTCAACAAAGCTCTAGTTACCGATCACGGCTGGAACGCAGCAGATGCATCACAACCTTATGCCATTGCGACAATAACTTTCTCCATTGCTCTTTTAGTCGCAGGTATTTTGCAAGATAGAATGGGCCCACGAACGATTCTAATGCTTGGCGCAACGCTTACTGGTTTAGGCATGATGGGTTCAAGCTTTGCTACTACCCCAGCGATGCTAAGCATGACCTTTGGTGTGGTTGCAGGTGCAGGCATCGGCTTTGGTTATGCGTGTCTTTCGCCTGCAGCAATGAAGTGGTTCCACTCATCGAAAAAAGGCTTAGTGAATGGCTTGATAGCGGCAGGTTTTGGTCTTGCGGCGGTTTATCTTGCGCCTCTAACATCGGCTCTTATCACCAATTACGGCATCGACCAGAGTTTTCTAATTTTAGGCATTGCAGTACTGGTTATCGCGGTACCTCTCGCGGCAACTATTACCAACCCTCCGGCGGACTATGTACCACAAGCGCCTAAAGTAAAAGCGGGTAAAGCGCCTATCGCGATTAAGCAAAATAGTGATATTTCATGGAAAGTGATGCTGAAAACACCGCAGTTTTACTCACTGTGGATCATGTACGCATTTGCTTCTGCAACTGGTCTTATGATCATTGGTAACATCACCACTATCGCTAGCGTGCAAGCTAACCTGCCTAATGCGGTTTACCTAGCCTCTATCTTGGCTATCTTTAACTCTGGCGGTCGTATTGGCGCGGGCATTTTATCTGACAAGATTGGCGGTCTGCGTACTCTATTTATCGCTTTTGCACTGCAAGGCATCAACATGGCTTTGTTTGCGACCTTCAAATCAGAAGCAGCGCTTATTTTAGGCACCGCAATTGCGGCAGTTGGCTACGGTACACTGCTTGCGGTATTCCCATCGATTACAGCGGAATATTACGGTCTGAAAAACTACGGTACTAACTATGGCGTATTGTATACAGCATGGGGCATTGGCGGTGCGATTGGCGCAGCGGTGGTCGGCTTCTCTATGACGCATGGCGAAGGTTACACTATTGCTTACACCATCTCTGCGGTAATGATGGCAATCTGTGTAGTGCTGTCTCTGGTTACGCGCCCTATTTCTGAAGAGAAATCTTTGCAACTTGCTACGGCTTAAGCCGGATTGCACATTAAAATTGATAGGCTCGCTTCGGCGGGCCTATTTTGTTACGAGCATTTGGATTCTACCTACCTATCCTAGTAATCAGCAGCTACTTCTTAATTAAATACTCTCTGCATCAACAAAAATCCACAACGAAAACATTGATATTCTTCACAAACAATTAGTGCATTTAGTTTCGTACATTGATCGCGATCAAACATACGCTCATTAAACGTAAGTATGTGATTTCAATCTATAAAAAACTTCTCAATATGAGCCATAGTAATCACAGGAAATCATTGCAATTCTTCAAGGAGTGAAGATGGAAGTTATTATTTATAATTGCAATAGGGGCGATGAAATAGAAAGATTTCAGTTATCCCCCTACAAAATGGAAATGTTTTTAGAGCAGATGCATTGCGAAAGCCAATGTGATATTTGCGACAGCGGTGTATTGATTGAGCTTTATTATGCCGGCCGATTAACCGTAGCCAAAAGAACTCGATTTACCGATTCGTTAAAGCGTACTCTTGAAGCGAGTAAAGCAGCGTTCGCCTAATTATTGGTATTAATAGATAGAAGGGATTTAACTCCCTTCTATGATGTTTGGTGATTATTTAAAGTCGGATTTAACGTATTTTGGCTAAGAATCAATTCTTACTGCTAATACCGTTGCATCACACTTTAATTTTAAGATTCAGAATATATTTTGATGGCTTCTATCGCATTATCTGCAAACACGACGCCTCTTTCTTTAAAGCCTTTCGCTTTCGCTCTGTCTATATTATCCGGCGTACCTGATTTACTCACATCAAAGGCTATAATATCTTCACCGTTCACCATGATTTGATACTGATATCCTGATTCTTCATTCTCATCAAAAAACTCCTCATCAGTATCAATTTTAGAACCACAATGTTTACAAATTATAGCTTCTGATTTAATTGACTCCGCACACATTGGGCACTTACGTAATTCCCCTGAACTCATGGCTTGTTCTTCAACTTTACTCTGGGTTGGAGAAAAAATTAGAGCCAAAATAAAACTAATAATTGGTGAAAAAAGTAACGCTATAAGAAAAAACCCTAAACCTGATCTCCCTTTTCTTGAAGCATATATACCACAGTATAAAGAAAGAAAAATCCAACTACATAACCAAAATAAAATCATTATCACTAAAACTCTTACATATAAAATCTTAACTATAATTGTACCTATAAGGACATCCACTAATCTCGATGAAAAATCACTTCACAAAAATAGAGTACAACTCATAATTCAATGTGCATTCAATCAATTAAGTCTGTTATGTGCGGGGTCAGGTCTTGAAATTTGCATACCAACCCACACTAACAGTCACTTTAAGTGCATCTTTTCATGTTGTATTGTGACGATCATCAAATATGAGAACATAGCTTCAACGGCTCCCATATTCTTGGTTTCATTTATAATTCAGCGCATATTATCAGCCTAAATGATTCCTTGCCGAAGATAGCTTTGCTGCAACGGATTACAGACTAGTGGAATATTAATGTACTACTTAGGCTAAATTCACAAATTATGGAGTGTTTATGAATCTATTCAAAACAACGGCTATTGTATCAAGTCTATTAATGCTGAGTGCGTGTAATAGCAATAATGATATTAACGCTGATAAACTTGTTCCTAAGTTATCGGCTAATGAGAAAAGCCAATTAAATAATTATATCGATACACAAAATGGTTTTGATTTTAGTCATAACTCCCCTTTATATAATGCATTGGATAGCCTGTTCGCTCTTTCAACACAAAGCAAAATCACAATACAAAATATTAACCCTGGTATCACTCAAGGTCTTAGCATGACCCTTAAGCCTGGTGCATTTGCCAAGCTACCCACAAAAGGTAGCCAAACCAGTCTTACTTTTGATGCATCACGCGTCGTGACATTATCAGCAACAGGGGCACCAACTACACAGCAAGAAGAATGGCACTGCTACGGTTCAACACCTATGACTGTTGACGTTGATAGCCAAGGTATGACAATTAATGGCACATTGACTGAGTACCAATATCAATCGGGCTGTAAAGCTAGCAACACAAAGATCATCTCTTATAATTTTAAGAATGCGCATCTAAATCCTAGCTTTATCTTCGATTCAGGAAGTGTTGAAGATCTGCTTAGCCAAAAAACGCTTGCTGGAAATCAACTATTACTAACAAGTATAGAAAGTGGCGTTGAGCAGGCCTTTGGTAAAGCATGGTTAGCACAATGGCAAGCAGGGGCGGAAAGTGCTGGAAATGACTTTTTGAAACTAGATGATGAACGTATTAAGTACCAACACATTCCTGCAAGTATGGTTGATTACAATACATTAGATAACTCAAAATTACTTGCCGGCACAGTGTTTGGTGGCCAACCGGGGAGTGGAATTGCCAGTGCTAAATGGTGTCGTATTGTGAATATTCCAAAAGGTTTAGACCTGAATAGCCAAAAAGTTCAGACGATGATCGCTGTCAACTGTGCTCGTTCTGTTAAGCGATACTGTGAAGCACACTTGCCAAGTTTCCCTGCAGGAATGCAACCAGCAACTTCTCCAGTAGCATGGAGTGATACGGTATATAACTTCGCAATGGATAATACCAACCTTCAGAAAAGCAACAATAAGCAAGGTCACTTTGAACAACATGGTCAAACACAAAATGCATTCTCTGTAACCCCGCAAGGTGCAAGCCCATTCTCTGGCACACTTAAGGCGGTTTATGGTTATACAGCAGTGAAAGATGCAAACCCTGTAAGCCCTACGTTCAACAACGCCGGTGCAAATAGTTTCGCTGGACATGCTGGACATTGTCAAAATGAAATGGCTGATTGGGTAATGACTACCGGTCTATCATTTAAGCAAGTGACTCAAAATAAAGTAACTGGAATTGACTTCTTAACGCAAAACTTTGCTAAGTAATAAGAAAAGTTAAACACATTATTGTTAAGCCTCAACAATTGGTTGACCATTGTTGAGGCTTTTTTAATTTACACATTCATCTTTCCCCTCCTCGATCACTGTAACCTAATCGCCAATCCACATAGCATTTAATTCATTGCCATCACCTAACAGTGATGCAAATTTCAAGACCTGACCCCGCTTTTCTCAAATCCATGTCAAAAAAAACGCCTGATGAAAACATCAGACGTTCTATTTAGGTATTCAATCTATGACCTAACACCACCGACAAACAGCGGTGCAAATTTCAAGACCTGACCCCGCAGCTAGGAAAGGATTCTGGCGCGGAATTTGCGGCCTTTCATTTTGCCGTTTTCTAGTTTTTTGTGGGCGATTTTTGCTATTGATTTATCTACTGCTACGTATGAGCGCATGTCGAATAGGTTGATTTTACCTACCTTTTTGCCGTCGATACCGTCGCCACTGGTGAGAGCACCTAAGATATCGCCTGCTCTTACTTTTTGTTTTTTGCCGCCAGAGATTTCAATGGTCACCATGCTTGGTTGCACTGAGGCTGTAGCCGTCGCTTTTGGTAATGGTTCCGCAGAGATCTCTGTGTTCATGTACTCATCGATAAGCGCCACGCGGTGGTATTCATTTTCACTAAACAGACTGCAGGCTACACCCTTGCTGCCGGCACGACCGGTACGGCCAATGCGGTGTACGTGAACTTCTGGATCGCGTGATAGCTGGTAGTTAACAACCGCATCTAGGTTTTCTACGTCTAATCCACGAGCGGCAACATCGGTGGCCACTAGGATAGATACGCTTTTGTTAGAAAACTGAACCAAAGTTTGGTTGCGTTCTCTTTGCTCAAGGTCGCCGTGTAAATCGATAACGCTAAAGCCTTTGTAATGCAACTCATCTGCCACTTCTTGAACTTCACGCTTAGTGTTACAAAAAACCACTGCAGACTCAGGTTGATACGCTAACAGAATGGTTTCCAGCGCTTTCAGGCGTTGATCATTGTTTTCTACTTTATAAAAGTGTTGAGTAATACTGCTTTTATCATGGGTTGATTCAACTTTAACTAGCTGCGGATCTTGCATGATGCGAGAAGCCACTTGTTGAATTTTTTCAGGGAAAGTGGCGCTAAATAGCAAGGTTTGGCGCTGTTTTGGCGCTTCTGCGATGATAGCGTCTAGGGCATCTTGGAAACCCATGTCTAGCATGCGGTCGGCTTCATCTAATACTAAGGTATTCAGCTCAGCTAGGTTGATGCGCCCTCTTTCTAGGTGATCCAAAATACGGCCCGGTGTCCCCACCAAAATATGAGCGCCGTGTTCAAGTGAACCAATTTGCGGCCCCATAGGAACGCCACCACAAAGAGTCAATACTTTAATATTGTGGATGGTGCGCGCTAATCTACGGATCTCTTTGGCTACTTGGTCAGCCAGCTCGCGCGTTGGACACAATACTAAAGACTGAACACGAAATCGCTTCACGTTAAGGTTAGTCAGTAAGCTCAAACCAAATGCAGCTGTTTTACCTGAACCTGTTTTACCCTGACCAATCACATCTTTACCGTTTAGCATTAGCGGTAAACTTTGTGCCTGAATTGGGGTCATCTCGGAATACTCCATCGACGCCAAATTATCAAGCAATGGCTGAGATAAAGGTAACTTAGAAAATTTATTGTCGCTCAAGGGAGATTCCTTTTGTAGATTAAGGGTTGGCAGGTATTGCAAGGTTGATGACCCTAAAGGGTAGACACGCTAATTGCAAGTGAAACTCGGTAACTGAGCCCAAGTTTAAAGGGTCTAACCGTAAAGAGATACACAAGATTGCGGTTTTCTGATCTGCAATATCAACCGCTGTTGCTCATTACTTGATGAAACCACTACAAATATAAGCTTTCACCTATACGCTCACAATTGAATAAGCACATCTTTATTTTTATATATTGCTTAAATATCGAACACACCACAGCCGATCTAGATCACATTTTCTATTAATAATTAGAGCTAGCTCTCAATCTATTTTGGCACAAAGGAAATCCCACTATTTTCTATTTTGCTTCGCTAAAGCTCCTCAATTTCCGAAAAACACCCCTACCAATAAATACTACTTAATAACTATTTTTCAATAGCTTACAAATAGCTATTCACATTTAAAAACAATTCTCACGCCTTAAAATTCCTTATAAATCAAGTGGTTAATAATCATTCAATTCATCATTTCGTCATCAAAGCGTCACTGCTCATTCATATTTGAGTCATTAGACATTCATATTCCGAATCTAAATTAGCGGCAAATCAAACGGGCATCAGCTCGAAAAAATAACTCCTGAGTAACAACTCAAACTTTATAAAATAGGAAATTTCAAAATGAAAAAGGCAGCACTAACTACCGCGATTCTAGCTTTAATGGCTTCAGGTTCTGCAGCAGCGGCAACTGTATACAAAGATGATGCTTCTGAGCTAAAAATTGGCGGTCGTGCGGAAGCTCGTTTCAACATTTCTGACAACAACGAATCTACGACTAACAGCACTTTCGAAGATAAGTCTCGTGCTCGTCTAAACATCGTTGGCAAAACTCAAATCAACGAAGATTTTTACGGTTTTGGTAAGTATGAAGCTCAATTTGATACTGATGCAGACATCACTAACCGCTACGTTTTCGCAGGTATCGGCACTAACATCGGTGAGTTCTCTTACGGTAAGCAAGACACAGCTCAAGTTATGCTAACTGACGTTACTGATGTAATGGCAACATTTGGCGCAGACGCAGCTGACATCGTTTCTGGTAACAAAGACAAGCGTACAAACAACTTCCTATACGCTGGTGAGTTCGGCGGTTTTGACATCCAAGCTAACTACCTAGCAAACGACGAAAAAGACGCTGACAGCTACGGCGCAGCAGCTATGTACTCTTTTGACTTCGGTCTAGCGCTAGGTCTTGGTTACGTTGCTCAAGCAAACGGCAACGATGACGACAGCCAAATCAACTTTGCAGCTGAGTACTCAATTGCAGATTTCACTCTAGGCGGTTTCTACGCACTAGGTTCTGTAGCTGACGAAGACGTAAACGCATTTGAAGTTTCTGCAGTTTACAAGCTAGACAAGTGGACATTCGCAGCAGTATACAACTACCAAGACGTTGAAAGTGTTGACGACGCAACTGTTGATAACGCAGCAATCGAAGCGGTTTACAAGTTCAACGGCAACCTTCGCACTTACGCTGGCTACAAGTTTGAGCAAGTTGAAGGTGACGACGACCAAATCCAAGCGGGTATCCGTTACGATTTCTAATATTGGTTAACGCCTAATCTTCTGATTAGACAAACTGAATATGCTATTGACCGAGCCTTGTGCTCGGTCTTTTTGTTTATGGCTGACAAACTGTTCATGCCAATTTTTTGTATAAATTACACAATAGATGAAAGTTTTTTTGATGAACTATGTTCTACTTTATTAATAGATTTACAAAAGGAACAGTAGCATGAGCAAACCCATTAAAATCACCCTGTATCGTTGGGGAGGCAGTTGGGGCCCTTTTAAAGTCAATATCCCTTGTGGCGAATGTACTCTCACTAAAGACATTCTCAAAGATACCTTCGACAATGAACTCAAAGACGTGCCTATTGAGCTCGAAGTAAAAGATTGGCTATCGCATTGGTGGGAGCCTTTAAAAATGGGCGCATGGCATGCACCCATTCTAGTAGTTGAAGGTAAAGTGATCAGCCAAGGCGAAGCATTAAACCGAGGCGTGTTGGTACAATCGGTCATCGCTCACTGGACCAAACAAGACGATTTAAAGGGCAACATCGTTTTTGGCAAAGCCACCTGCCCTTACTGCGTCAAAGCGAAAGCATTACTGGATAAAGCCGGGATCTCATACACCTATTTTGATGTAGTAAAAGACAGCGCCGCCCTATATCGAATGATCCCAGAGGTTAAAGCTCACATCGGACAAAAAACACCCGTCACTGTTCCGCAAATCTGGATGGATGGGCAATATATTGGGGGCGCTGATAACCTAGAGAAATGGCTACCCAGTGCAAGTAATACTGTACTGCCGGATAATGTGGTCGATATTCCAGCGCGAACAGGCAGTGATTAATCCCTGTCACTTCTAAAACAAAAAAATCCGCCACTTCAACTTTCAAGAGGCGGATTTTTAACTATGACGATTTAATATAGCGTCTGCTTATTTTCTTTTTGGCTGCTGGTAAGTTTTACCGGCCATTTTGTACGTATCGCTCTGCTTTACGTCAAAGTAGGCATCAAAGAACCAAGCAACAAAACGAATCACATGTTCATCAGTATTCATGACATGTTCTACAAACTCTTGCAGATCATCACCTTCTTGCTGAGTCGTTACATGATAAACACGTTGTTCGCCTTCTACTTCAGCAACCGCAAACTGTCCTTTTAAAGATAAAGCCACTTCGGACACTTCTTCATACTCGCACTCTTGCAGTAGTTGCAAAGCTTGTGGAAGATCGTCACATTGACTTGCAAGCATTACCAGTTGGGTAAATTCGCTTTGGTTCATTTACTATACCTAAATTAAAGAGACTCTTGAGGCTTATTATTCTGTGAATCATGCTGACTCGCAAGCAATACTTCCTCTTCTTTCATCATCTGAATCAAATTATCACGACGCGCAGCAAACTTAGTCATCTCATTTTTCGGCACAGATTCTGCCATTGGGATTTTTGCGGTAATCGGATCAACAGGGCGATTACGGATCAATAGTTCATAATGAAGGTGTGGCCCTGTAATACGTCCAGTAGCGCCAGACAATGCAATGCGCTCACCGCGTTTAACTTGTTGCCCTTTTTTCACCAATATACGGCTAAGGTGCAAATATCGTGTTTTATAGATAGAGCCGTGCTCTAACACAACGTACTTACCCGCATATGGATGGTTACGAATCATGATCACTTTACCATCACCCGTAGCCAATACAGGAGTGCCAACAGGTGCACGGAAGTCTGTACCATTATGAGGAGATAATCTTCCCGTTACAGGGTGGCGTCGTTTTGGATTAAACGGTGACGTCACGTGGTGGTTGGCTTCTGGGTAGCGCATAAAAGCACGTTGCAGACTTTCGCCATTTTCATCATAAAACTGACCATCAGTATGAAGAAATGCACTAATAGTGCGGCCACGATTAAATATTTTAACGGCTTCAATTTCGCGACTGCCAGTTTCGACTCCATCGACTGTTTGCACTTTATGCACCACAGAAAATTTGTCACCCGCACGCAGTTCACGAGCAAAATTCAGCTTGTCTTTCATTAAGGTCGTAATGGTGCGAATTTCATTAATGCTCAAGCCTAGTTTATGCGCTGATTTAGAAAAACTGCCATAAACCGTACCCACTAATGCAGTGGTATCCCATTGGCCTTTAACTGAAATATCTTTAAAAGCATAAGCACCATTTTTAACTCGAGAATATTGCACTCTATCAGCGGGGTTAAATTTCAGCTGCATTTTTTCCAATACACCGGATTTGTCATTTACCCAAAATAGCAGTTGGTTACCAGGGCTTAGGGTATCTAATGCTAGATGGTTAAGATCTTCTTCCATTATGCTCAATAAACTTGCATAAGAGATGCCTAGCTTAGAGAAAATCACACTGAGGTTGTCACCATTTTTAATGGTGTAGCTATAAGTAGGGATAGACGCGTAAGCGTTATGTTCAACTTTCGTCTCGGGAGCTGGGGCGGCAGTGCTTTGGATATTTAGCGGTACAAATTTTCGCTCATCTGTGTTGTGAGACAACACCAGACTTACCACTAACACTAAAAGAAAAATCAACCCTCCCTTTTTGATTCTGGACCGAGATTGTTGATTAAGTTGATTTAGCTTTAACACCGAAGTACCTACTGAAAATATAATTGAACACGCTATAACCCATAGAATCTTATGTAAATTCTAGCCTGTTCATTGTAAAAATTGATGAGCTTAAATGAGCTCGCATTCGTTAATTAACTTAACTCAATATTGATGAATAGATTTAATGGCAGTCGTATACTCTTTCCAGTGCTGGCTGTTAGTAAATGTTTGAGCCACTCTACACAAAAAAGTTCAATTCTTGCGTTCAAAAAGTCGACTGTCAGAAAGCGTAAATCTTCTCGTAATCAATTGGTTAGGTTTTTCTGCCATAGATTGGCTGAGGCTGTGTTGTTTAAAACTAAGCTCGACCGTATTCTGTTTATAAACTAAAGATTCAATTTCGATGCGATCACCTAAGAACAACTCTTGAGCGATAGAATAGTGGCCTTGATGCTTTTGATTTACATCCAAATAATAAAATGCGCCACTTCCTGAAGTTCGAACAACAGACGGAACCAACCACAATCGAGGGTTTGTTCTATTTTGTTTGATTTCACATAACCAATGAGTACTCAGTAACAGCTTACTTTTTACTTGGTTATAGACATAATCAGATTCATATAGGTAAGGGTCTTGAATACCTCGATGAAACTGTACGCTAGATTGAATGATGACATCATTGAGCGCACCGGGTTTTACCACCAGAGATTTAGGCAGGTTAAATTGAGAGTGCTCACAACGACTGTCTAAATGTACTTCGCTTACTTTGTACAGCTTGGCGCTATGTTTTAAGTCATGTTTAGTATATGAATCTGCGTTTGCGACTCCCGCCATCAATACAGAGCCTATCAGTGCGACTTTCAAAATATTTAACATGTGACTTAACCAATCTGTGTTCTAAGCCATATGCATCTAAACAAGGCTTTCGCTGCGCGTATTCTAACAAGCTATATCTATTTTTATAACAGAGTTTTGTCAATCTTTGATTGCATATACCACAAACAGCAATACAGTGTTTAACTACATTGCTTAAGTTTTTGATTCACAATCAAATTGCTTATGTTCTTCTTCAACAAGCCTGCGATCCCTCTCCCAATCCGACTTATTATTTAGTGTGTTTTTCGTCAAAAAATAATGAATTGTGATTCATAGTTAAATATTCATATGAATACATAAGAATGAAACTTAACTGTAATCATATTTTCATTTAACTCTGTTTAAATCTGCCATCAGCATAGGAGTAAGGGATTAACGCATTGGATTCTAAAACTTAGACAACCAAACATAAAGCCCTTGAATCACATTATTACAAGATCATGCCTCACGGATCGCTTCTATAAAAAGACATAAGTTAAGAGATAACATGCACGAGATAAAACTAGGAATTGATGTCATAAAGGATAAAAAAGCCGTCGAGTATCAATGGGTAAGAACCATGTACGTTGAAGGCTATTCGAATGAACGCATTGATCACTACATCAATGAATGCTTTGGGGGCGATCCTGTCTTCTCTCACTTATTTAGAAAAGTCGCTCTGCATCAGGAAAGCGTATACGTACTGATGCGGCACTTAGGGCATGCACCATCCAATATTGAAAATATTTAAGCCATTAAAAAAGGAAGCTTTGCAGCTTCCTTTTTCATTTTCGAGTAAGCAATAAATCCGCTTAGCCTTTCACACCACCGGAAGTTAAGCCGCCAACCAACCAACGCTGTGCCAATAAGAACACAATCGTAATCGGCAATGCTGACAATACAGCGGCTGCAGCAAAATCGCCCCATAAGTAGTTTTGCGGGTAAAGATATTGTTGCATGCCTACCGCTAGCGTGTATGAGTTCACATCCGAAAGTAGCAATGATGCCACTGGCACTTCACCCACAACGCCGATGAAAGATAGGATAAACACCACTGCCAAAATTGGCACAGACAGAGGTAACAATACCAAACGGAACGCTTGCCAAGGGGTTGCGCCATCCAGAGCTGCCGCCTCTTCCAACGAATTATCAATCGTTTCAAAGTAACCTTTAATGGTCCAAACGTGCAGCGCTATACCACCAAGGTACGAGAAGATAAGGCCACCATGGGTATTTAGCCCCAAGAATGGAATGTACTGACCTAATTTATCAAACAGTGCATAGATAGCCACCAACGCCAACACCGCAGGGAACATTTGGAAAATCATCATCGCTTTTAAGATGGTGTTTTTGCCTTTAAAGCGCATGCGAGCAAACGCATATGCTGCGGTGGTAGACAGCGCCACAATCAAAATTGAAGTAATGCCTGCAACTTTCACTGAGTTCCATAACCATAACAACACAGGGAACGGTGGCGGTGTCACGCTACCATCAGCGTGGGTCACAGATAAACCAAGCGCTAACTTCCAATGCTCTAAAGAAGGATTATCAGGAATCAAGCTACCTGTTGCAAAGTTACCTTCTCGAAATGAAATGGCGATAACCATCAACAAAGGGAAGATAATCAACGACAAGAAGATCCACAGAGCAATATGCGTTGCCCAAACACGGTATTTAAGGTTTTTGCCTTGTACCATAGCCATTGTTATTGCTCCTTAATCTTGAGATAGCTTAGTGAAACGAAGGTTAAGTAGTGCCATACCACCCACCAATAGGAAGATAAGCGTTGCGATAGCACTTGCTAGACCAAAGTCTTGACCACCACTGCCCTCGAAGGCGATACGGTAGGTGTAGCTCACCAACAAGTCGGTATAACCGGCCGGCTCTGAGGTACCTATCATGTTTGGACCACCATTAGTCAATAGCTGAATCATGACAAAGTTATTGAAGTTAAACGCAAAGCTGGCAATCAATAGCGGCGTCATTGGTTTAATCATCAAAGGCACTGTGATGTGGAAAAAGTTCTTAAATGGACCTGCACCATCAATTGCAGAAGCTTCATACAAATCATCAGGAATAGCTTTTAATAGCCCCATACACAAAATCATCATGTACGGGAAACCGAGCCAAGTGTTCACAATCAACACCATGGTTTTGGCTAAGAACGGGTCAGAGAACCAATTTGGCGAAATACCAAACAGCTGACTGAGCACCAAGTTTATTTCACCAAAACTTTGGTTAAACAAACCTTTAAATATCAATATGGAAATAAACGCCGGCACCGCATAAGGTAAGATGAGCAACACGCGATAAATAGCACGTCCTTTCAGTTCTTCCCACTGCACTACGCTCGCCAATACCAAGCCGATCACAAGAGTAAAAATAATCGTTAATACTGAGAACACTACGGTCCAGATGAATATCGAGATAAATGGCTCTTTGATACCATCGTCTTTCCAAACACGCTCGAAGTTGCCAGTGCCTATTCCAACAATAAAGCCAGGCGAAACTGTATCACCAACAAATTCTCCATTGGCATCTACCGGTTGATAAAAACCCACGTCCATATTGGGCATGAAGGTTTCACCGGTTTCGTTGTTGAGCATAGTTTGACCGTCGGCTTGCAACGTAAACAGCGGTTCGACACCAGCAAATTTACGCAACCCACTCATACGGACAGCTTCACCGTTGGGCTTAATCAGATCAATGTTACTCAATATCGGGCGAGCTTTAATAATGCTTTTAATTGGCTCTTTAGTACCTTGAACTGAGTTCGCATCAATGGCGGTGAGTTGTAGATCTTTACTGGTCACATCTTTAGTTAAGCTAAATTCTCGCGTAACTAGAGTATGCTCACCGTCTTGCAGCGCAATAATATGGCCACCAGCGGTTTTGAGCAGTTGAAATGGATAGCTGTCACCACTTTGGAAAGTGCGATTAACCAGAACCGTTTGCGCACGGTCGAGTGTCAGTTGGTTCTTCGCGCTGTAGTTAGTGAATGCCAAGTTAACGGTATAAGCCAGCGGGAAAAGAATGAATAAAATCATTCCCGCAATACCAGGATAAATATAGCGATGTGCGTAGGTTTTCTTACTACCGAAGATATATAGCGCTAACGCCGTTAAAATCAGTGTGAGAATAGCAAAAGCTACTTCTCCACGAGAATACATCAAGACGGTTGCATAACCGTTTACAATTCCGACTAAGCCAAGGGTTGCCCATTTCAATACTGATTTAGTATTTCCGGCAACGGAAGGAGTCTCAACAGAACCAGAAGATTGAACTGTCTGCATAAAAAGAACCTACTAGCGAATAATAAATAGAGAAAAGTAAGGAGGGGTTACCCCCTCCTTAAAGGGTTTACTTAAGCATTTGTTTTTTAGCGTCTTCTAGAGCCGCATCTACCGATTGACGACCATCGACAACATTGATGATGGCGTTTTTCGCTGAACTCCAGTAAGTGTTCATTTGCGGAATGTTCGGCATGATTTCACCGTGTTCAGCACTTGCCATTGTTGCAGCAATGCGCGGATCAGCAGCTAATTCTTTTTGGAACGATTTTAGTGCAACCGCGCCCAGTGGCTTATCGTTATTTACGTCACGTAAGCCTTCGTTAGTCAGCAAGTAGTTCTCAAGGAACTCAACCGCAAGATCTTTGTTTGGTGACGCAGTGCTAATACCAGCCGTTAATACACCAACAAACGGTGAAGAAGCCTGACCTTTGAACGTCGGTAGCGTCGTTACGCCATAGTTCACTTTGTTGTCATAACCGCCCCATGCCCAAGGACCATTGATGGTAAGTGCAACATCACCTTTAGCAAAAGAAGAATCCGCAATAGAGTAATCCATGTCCGCAGAGATCACTTTGCTATCTACTAATGACTTGATGAAGTTCATTGCGTCTTTAACGCCAGCGTTATCAATGCCTACGTTTTTAACATCATAACCAGCATCAGTATGTTTGAATGCGTAACCACCGTCAGCGGCCATTAGTGGCCATGTGAAGTAAGGTTCTTTTAGGTTCCACATGATCGCTTTTTTGCCATCTTTTGCTAGCTTAGCATCAAGAGCCGCTACTTCTTCCCAAGTTTTTGGTGGGTTAGGTACAAGATCTTTGTTGTAGATAAGAGCTAGAGCTTCGATAGCTACAGGGTAACCGATGGTTTTGCCTTGGAAGTTCACTGCATCCCATGCAAAATCAACAATGCCGTCTTTGATTTCTTTAGATGGTTTAATTTCAGCTAGTAAACCGGCTTCTGCGTAACCACCGAAGCGATCGTGTGCCCAAAAAATAATGTCTGGACCGTCACCAGTTGCAGCCACTTGAGGGAAGCGAGACTCTAAGCCATCAGGGTGAGCTACAGTCACTTTAATGCCTGTATCTTCTTCAAAGCGTTTACCCACTTCAGCCAGTCCGTTATAACCTTTATCGCCGTTGATCCAGATAGTCAGTTGACCTTCTTGAATTGCTGCGTGAGCACCAAAAGAACCAAGCGCAACAAGTGTTCCAAGTGCCACTGTACTTAGAGCTTTTTTCATGTGTGTAATCCTTTTTATTATATGTGTAGGGCTATCAAAGTTATTCCTGAAAGCCAAATTTCAGCATCTATCATCCGCTAGTCGCTATGAATCATCATCATCCTGACTACTACGCCCTATATAAATGAACGCATTTTCGTGATCGAGCTCTCTTAGTAACAGTGACGCGAATCACATAAAGTCTATAAATGTGATTAAAATCAACAGAAATACCCGAATAAAAGAGAGGTTGATCCGTTTATTCAATAGGGGGTGATTTACCCCTCCTCCCCTGCTACTCCCCCCACAAAAAAGCCGTTCGGGAGGATGTATGACACCACCAAATTGCACAAACTAACAACATCCGAGATATGGATGGTAAGAACCCTTTTCTAACTTGTTTGTTGGGATTACATTTCAAACCTGGCTAGTAGTAACTTAATTGACGTGCGCAATGAACATCATTACGGGGAACACGGAGACTAAGATGCGGGGGATATTAGCTAGAATTGGAGATGGTCAGGTGATGTGACCAAAACAGGCTGAAGTTATTGACTCTTAGGGTGAGTCATTAATCTTCGTGTTTTGTGTTCATCACCTTTTTTCTTTCCTGTTCTCTAAAGAATATATTGAACAATTACTTCTGAATTTCTATTTTAGTGCTCATGGAATAATCAATAACCATAAATGAGTGCTAATGGGTAAAATTAATATTGAGGATCCACTCAAATGACCAGTGTCACGCTAAAAAATGTATGTAAATCCTACGGTGACGTAGAGATCTCTAAAAACGTCGACCTAGATATTCACGAAGGCGAATTTGTCGTGTTCGTTGGTCCATCAGGTTGTGGTAAATCAACTCTGTTACGTTGTATTGCCGGCCTAGAAGACATTACGTCAGGCGATCTGTACATCGGCGAACAACGAATGAATGATGTTGAGCCTTCTAAACGTGGCGTTGGTATGGTGTTTCAGTCTTACGCTCTTTACCCGCACCTGAATTTATACGACAACATGTCTTTTGGTATGAAGCTGGCAAAAGCAGACAAAGCCGAAACAGAAAAACGCGTTAAGCACGCCGCTGATATTCTACAACTGACACATCTTTTAGACCGACAACCGAAAGCGCTATCAGGCGGTCAACGCCAACGTGTAGCAATTGGTCGTACTTTAGTATCACAACCTGAAGTCTTCTTATTGGATGAACCGTTATCTAACCTTGATGCGGCATTGCGTGTGCAAATGCGCAGTGAAATCACTAAGTTACAACGTCAATTAGGTTGTACCATGATCTACGTAACCCACGATCAGGTTGAAGCTATGACCATGGCCGATAAAATCGTGGTATTAGACGGAGGCCATGTTTCTCAAGTTGGCCGACCACTAGATTTATACCATTACCCACAAAACCGCTTTGTGGCTGGATTTATCGGCTCACCTAAAATGAATTTCATTAGTGTGCACGCTATCGAAGCTTCTTCAACGCATGTCAAAGTTGAGCTAGAAAACAAAGTGGCGTTTAATATTCCTGTCGATGGTACCACGGTCATCGTCGGTGAACGTATGTCATTAGGCATCCGCCCAGAGCACTTATTAATGTCTGATTCTTCAGAAGCAACCATTGAAGGTGAAGTGACCATAGTTGAAAAACTTGGGCAAGAAACGCAAGTGTACTTGTCGGTGGAAAGCGCAGATACTGATATCAACTTTAGACAACCTGATACCTTAGAAGTTGAGCCTGGCGATCACTACGCCATCGGCATTGATCCTAAACGCTGTCACCTATTCCACGATGATGGACGCGCTTGCCGCCGTTTACATCAAGAAGTTGGCGCGAGTATTCCTGAGGCATAAGTTTACAGACTGTATGTAATAAAGCCTTAAAGCCAACGAAAGCTAGAACCCCACTAAGACCCCTTTAATTTCTGCATCAGATAGGAATTAAAGGGGTCTTTTTATGGTCTGGCGGTTGCTGTAATCGTTACTGTGTCTTTATAACGGCCCGCTATAGCACCTTCCACAGAGCCCACACGAAACTCCATTTCTTTTCTATGTCCTGATGCCGATGGTGGTGAAAAAGGAATAGCAGAACCAAAATGAATGGGCTTGCCATCTAAACTAACAGAATAACGAATCACTTCCCCTTCGTTCTGACTGTGGATTAATGCGCCATTCTTTGACTCAACTTCAATGGAGTATGAAGTATTAGAATACACCCCAAGCTCTACTCGTTTGCGACTCCCCGAGGTTAAAACGCCAAAATCTAGGGTGTTATTCTTGATGGAAGGGCTATACAAGTTTATCGATAAATAAGGATATATTTGCACTGATGCTTTTCGTTTTTTAGCTGAACGTTTGACATCAAATAACGCTAATGTGAGGTTTGCGGAATAAATGCCGGGGCGATGATGCCCATCATCTGCAAACCAAAGTTGAAAAGATTGTCTGGCACTATTTCCTATAATAGGAATGAATATTTGCTTATTCTTCAGAGCATTATAAGCCCTGCCTTGTTCATCAGTAACATTAGCTAACATGCTGCTTTGCTTTTGTTTAAAACGTATCTGCCCATTTTCTTCGGTTTTTAATAAAAACCCTTTTAAACCACACTTTCGCAATGCATCACTGAGCTCGATTTCAACGCGAATTTTCGGGGTACTCTCTATATCGTTACTGTGTACATTTTGAGTCGATATCCCCCAACTACCTCGGCACTCGGCAAAAGTAAATTGCGAATACATCACCACTATTAGACCAATCAAAAACTTCATGGGTTCACCTCTTCTAAACTCAAAGGCGATAAATAAATGAGATTACTTTGCGTATTCTCGATCACTAATATGCCTTTAAACGAAGGATCTCCGATAATGGTCACTTCAAACTCACCATCACTCATCCTTTCAATTGCAAATCGTCCTGCTTTATTGGTAAAGATACTGCGCCGCAACCCTTGCCCAACAACCACACCGTTTCTCAGCGCAATAGCATCACCATTAGCCGCCACTAACGAACCAATAACGGTTTTGGTATTATCGGAGCCGACAACCACAGAGTGCCCAGTATAAGTGCCCGCCGTAATTTGATAGTACCCAGAACCATAATCATAACCAATCGGCGCCTGCGGTATAGTAACGTCAAACGAACTGGCAGAATGACCACCATATAAAGGCACGGCATTGCTTAACCCAGTGGTGGCTATCGCTTCTGGGGAGGAATCTGTAAATTCATTAATATAGACCGGTACATCAAGTGAATCATGAACGTTAACGATAACCGCCGGCCCACGATAGCCTCTATTCCAAGATAAATGGCTATCCACCATAGTAAAACCACTGGAAATTCGCCCAGATACCGCATTTGTTTCCACATCAGCATTTCTATCAACTAAACGTTCGACATCAACCTCAGCTGAATAACGGTTGCCTATATAATCTGCTCGCACCTCATAGTTTTCAAAAGCATCGCTATACTCTCCAGCAACTTGATAGCCATAACCGCCAACACTGTTAGAACTGTATTTAGTAAAACTGGCCCGCGAACGATTACCTTGGCTAAAATACTGCGCAAGTGCTTCGTAATCCCCACTATCCGAATACCAATCCCACTCCACCACAAAATAGAAATTGGTATCGCTTGTCTCAGTGCTCCCCCCTGCTTCGAGATACTCTGCGCCAAGAGTGATATCAAAGTTTTGATAGATCCATTGCAATTCTAATTGCGCCGCCAGATCGTACCTATCTGGGGAGTGCAAATAATCGATTTGAAAAGAAGGGCTTAAATTTAAATTTGAGCTAAATCGATAAGTATAATCAACAATGGCGCTGGTTCCGGTTTCTAAGTCGCGAGTGATATCCCAAGGGATTGGGCGATAATCATAGAATGACTCAACACTGGCTCTAAAATTGGGAGACCCATAACTCACCCCTTCCAAAAATGTACTGGAGTAATCGATTGAGGCTACCCCTCCTATCACATCCACATCATCGTAATTAAGTACGCTTCCTCGAAACCCGATACTTGATGCACCTGTCCCCAACCCTAGGCTGATACCACCGATTTGCCCTAAAGGATGATAAAGACCGTTGATACCAACCGTTAACCACTGCGTAAGACCGTAGTCGTAATAAGACTGAACTAAGTATTGCTCTTGGTCATATTGATATTTCCGATTATCAACGTTTGAAGACAACCCCGTATAAATCCCATAATCACTAAAACCCATTTTTAATAATCGAGTATTAAAAAACTGACTATAAGAAATTTCTTCACGCCGCCCTGACTGATAGCGGATCTCTAAACGAATATCGTTATTTCCTTGGCGTAACGGCAAATCATCTATGCTATATCGACCCGGCGCTAAACGTAAATCACCATAAAAAGTATCGTTTATATAAACGGCAATAGTGGCACTCTCGACCAAATACACTTCCTGCGAACCGCCACTTTGAATATTTCGGCTCGGTTGTAATCGATTCCATAACCTTTCTAACGCTATCCCGCCCAATGTGACTGAGGGTAAATGCCCTGTGGTATAAGGCTGAATATCTCCAACTGTCAGTCGGAGCGGATAACTGGGGCGGTCGACAAACGCTCGTAAATCACCGCGGTACACTTCTATCTCGCTATTTTGCGTTGAATTACTCGGCGAAGCGTAAATTGACCCGTCTAAATTTAAGCCCTTGTATCCACCAAAATTAGTGGCGGTTATCCATTCAACACGCCAATCTACAGGGTCTATAATTTGAGTGCTGTCCACGTAATTGGCGGTGAGATTAAAGATATTGTGCCAAGCAAAAAAACCAGACTCCGTATAAACAGGCGTTTCATAGGGAATATCAAAACTTAAGTCATTTTGTTTGGCATTGTCTTTATTTAAATGCAAATTTAAGCTCAAATCTAAATAATCAAATCTGAGATCAATCCCAATATTGTATAACTCTTCTTGAGTGACAATTTTATTACCAAAAGTGAGCAATTGTTGCGACACTTCTGATGTGATTTGATTTTTCAAATGACTGTGTAATTCAGTCGCATTGACCCCAATTAAGTTTTCTCCATCGGTGATGATATTCACTTCAGATAACAAAGTTTGTCCGCGATACAAAGGCACAGGAAAATTCCAATTCTGCGAACAAGCAGAAAAACTAACCCACAATAATAAAAAGGCTATATGAGATTTCATATAGAATAATGGCGCTAATTCAAAGAAAATTCGACAATAGCACTGCCTTTATTACCTTGTGATAGTTTGTATTTCTTAATGACCTTTGGCAGCAAATAATTTGATTTGTTCTCAAACTCAAGCTCGTTCCAACTCATGGTTTTTTGTTGACCATTTTTTGAAAATGTCAGCTGTGCTTGGCTTACGTTTAAAACGCAATTTCCTTGATTAATCAAAATTAAATAATCGGATTGAACCTTATAACTCAAACTATTTGAGCACTCTTCCGCAGTCGGAGACACAAAAACTACCGTTGAAAAGTTGAATAAGAACTTAACTTGCGCATCATCAACCGTACCATCATTGGTTTGAACTTCTTCAAATAATACTCGGTAAGTATGGGTAGATTGCACTTGCTCTGAGCCTAAATATCGCACTCTAAATCGACGCACACTATTTGCGGCAACAATCGCTTGGGGGGGTAAGATCAGAAAGTCTTCATCGGCTTCTAAAGTGGTTTCTTCATTGGTCTCTGGATCTATTTCTATGCGCTGCACTGAGACTTGAACACGAACCTCTTTGTTTGAAGTATTGGTTACCTGGTAACTCGACTGAGCCTTTGAGCCTACATACTCCATTTCCATATACATAGGAGTAACTTGATAAGCAAACGCATAGCGAACCGAACAAAGCAACATCAAACACACACCCAATATAACCTTCATGTTTCCTCCAATGAATCAAAATGAGGCTAGTACAGTGATACTCGCCTCATTTAAGGTTACGTGACTTATATTTGACCAATCGTAACGATTGGTGTTAATCGCGCTAAATCATGCAGTGCGATTAACTAAAGTGAACTCCATTACAGAATACCGGCTACCTCAATAGTCACTGTATCTGAGTATTCACCCTCTAAAGCCCCTGTTGCATCAACAGTTAATTCCACAGCAGCATCTTGCAATGCATCCGCTTCAGCAATGGTTTCTTCTACTTCTAGATCCCCTACCGAAGGAGAAAACGAAAGCGCTGTTCCTGCAACGTCTAACGTGTAAGGCAGTAATGCTGGTGATTTATTGTGAGCTAGACCACCATTGCCAGAAGTCATTGTCACTGTAAAGCCATCGGTGGTATTACAGTATGCACTGATCGAACCAATCGCTAACCCTGACACTGATTTACTGTCTGCAAATACGTCAATATCACTGTCTACCACTTCTAGTTCACACTCACATGGAACCGTACCGGAAATCTCTAGGGGTAAATCGACTTCACAAAAAGTCTCTGGTGGATCGCCTGGCTCATCGTCTCCGCCAGGATAGCCTCCGTGACATATTTTGGTTTTATGTTTTCGGCCAGCATCGGCATCTGGGATAATTAAGCCAAACATGGCTAACCCCAATACAGCCGCAAATAATGCATTCTTCATTTTCAGTCCCTCGCTAATGTTGTGCTTTTAAGCACGTTGCGAGGAAAGTTTAGTGTGGCTTAACATTTTTCACGTCACCCAAAATGGTGAATTACGCGCCATTCATAGGATGATTTTTGGGTGAATTTGATGTTTGTTGTACCGCGCGGGCAATCAGTTCGGCTTTGGAATGCACATTCAACTTACGCATTACACTCGAAGCATGTGTTTTGACTGTATTAACACTCACGTTAATGGATTCCGCTATTTGCGGGTTATTCAATCCTTTTAGGATCATAAAACAGATGTTTTTCTCTTTGGGTGTCAACGAATGGACCTGAGCAAAATCATCGGCTGCAATATAAGGGTCAAACTCATTGGTCACGTATGCCTTAGCCAACTTACTGAGGTCTTGTCGGCTATACCATAATTCACCATGGCTAACCGCTTCCACTGCAGGTGCTAATTGCTCTAAGCAACGCTTTTTCATTACCACACCAGAAAAGCCATTTAAAATCCAATCCCCAACCTGAAATCCCGATTCATCAATGTTAACCGCTAGCCAATCGCCTTGTTCATGCACTGGATTGATTCCACTGCGCATGGGATTACTTACTGTTTGGGTATCAATTAGATAAATACTTCTTTCATTAAAACTATCGGCAGAGCAAAAGCAGTCGTTCACGCTAGTGAAGGCAGAAAACCTAGGAGTTGAAAAGTGTTGATTGAGTATTGCGGTTGAGGCGTTGGCAAATTCTTCTGAACGTGTAATCACATAGCCACTTGCGTATATAAGAGACATAGTTCCTCCCTAAACGTCTCGCCAGCAAGTAGATGATCCGTTTATCATTTTAAAGCGACTGTATCCATAGCGCTTTAAAATCAGGAGATCGCCTTTCTAATCCACTTGAAGGCAATGTATACCAATCATCGTAATTAACTGATCGCTCTAGCGTGTTAACACACTTGAAGACAGCGATGGGATTTATGTTCACTTAATTACGGTGATTGCTATTAAAGGTAGGACTTTATTGAAGTAATTCAATATCTAAACGTGTTCCGTCATTCACCTCTTGAATGACTGTAAAGGAGACACGACTAAGCTATTGATACTTTATAAGATCTTCCATTTTGTTGCTCTTAGACCAATATGGCATATAAAAATCAGTTTTAATTCACATTAACTAAGATCAGTCATCCGAGAGCACAGGCAAAGCCACGAACCTTTTTCTAAGGCATAAAAAAACCGAGCTATATAAGCGCTCGGTTTTCACTAATCACGTAATCACTTAATGAACAGGAGTCTCTGACTCTGAATAAAACTTACCAAAATACTGTTCTAGTATTTCTGGCGTTAACTCACCCGCTTCTTCAAGTTTTTTTAATTCTGCCGCTATTTTCTTTTGCTCTTCTATTGAAGGCAATTTCTCTTCAGGCTGATCTCCGGCTTGCTCGGCCATTGATGCTAACTCTTTCTCTAAATCACTCACGATTAATACCTCATATCGAAACTAAATTGAGTGTACTTAGACCTGAATAGAAGGTCAATCTTATCGCTATCGTTCTCTAGGCGGTCCCTGACAAGTCAAACGGGACCACTTTGACAACAACGTAATATCAGTCCACATAAGTATTTGATTACGAGTACTTATCCGGGTTGATATAACTGGAAATTTGCAATTATGTAGAGTAAAAAGGCCCCTCAATAATTGAGGGGCAAAAGTCCATCGCTTATTATTATAGTTAATCTTGCAAATTTAAACGGCGCTATTAACCAAAATCACCGTTTACGTAACCTTGAGTGCGATCATCACGTGGGTTACTAAATATTACTTGTGTTTCATCGTGCTCAACCAACTCTCCCATCAAGAAGAAAGCAGTGCGGTCTGAAATACGACGAGCTTGCTGCATTGAGTGCGTCACGATAACAATGGTGTAATCCTTTTTCAGATCTTCCATTAGTTCTTCGATTTTGTGTGTCGCAATTGGGTCAAGCGCAGATGTAGGTTCATCCATCAAAATCACATCCGGTTCCATAGCGATAGTACGCGCAATACATAAACGTTGTTGCTGACCACCGGATAGACCAAATGCGTGTGATTTAAGACGATCTTTCACCTCATCCCACAACGCTGCACCGCGCAGTGATTTTTCAACCACTTTATCAATGTGCTTCTTGTCTTTGATGCCTTGAGCACGCAGACCATAAGCCACGTTTTCATAGATGCTCATCGGGAATGGGTTTGGCTTTTGGAATACCATGCCCACTTTAATGCGCAGGTCAGCGACATCGATGTTGCCATAGATATCTTGACCGTCCATTTCCACAAGGCCGGTAATTTTTACGCCTTCAATCAAATCGTTCATGCGGTTTAGACAACGTAGTAGCGTTGATTTACCACAACCCGATGGGCCGATAAGCGCCGTTACTTGGCGAAGAGGAATTGGTAAGTTGATGCTTTTTAGCGCTTTATTGTCGCCGTAGAAAAGATCTAGGTTTTCGATATTAAATTTGTTCATGTTCAGTATCTCTTAAATTCTTTGTGTCTATCTAACAACAATTAGTAAGTCGCTTTGTTGAAACGGCTAGCGATAAGTTTGGTTAACATATTAATCAGAAGCACCACCACAATCAGCACTGTTGCCGTACCGTAGGCTTGGTTCCACTCATCAATAGTAAATAGCTCTGTTGTTAACTTATATAGGTGAACGGTTAGCGTACGGCCTGAATCAAGAAGCGTATCAGGGATACGTGCCACCATACCTGCTGTCAAAAATACCGGCGCTGATTCACCAATTACGCGACCAATACTCAAGATAACAGACGTCAAAATACCTGGCATTGCGCTTGGTAGGATTAAGCGCCAAATGGTGTAGATTTTTGACGAGCCTAAAGCATAAGAACCTTCACGGAAAGTGTGTGGAACCGCCATCAGTGCTTCTTCCGTTGCACGGATAATCACTGGCAGAATCAAAATACTTAACGTTAGTGCACCCGATAAGATAGAGAAGCCTAATCCTAAAATGGTCACAAAGAAGGTCATACCAAATAGACCAAAGATAATTGACGGGATACCCGCCAGTGATTCAGTACAAAAACGAATCACTTTTACGAACTTACTACCCACTTGCGCATATTCAGTCAGGTAGATAGCTGTCATGATACCCAAAGGCGCTGCAACAGAAATCGAAGCAACAACCATATAAACCGTTGACACGATCATTGGGAAAATACCCTGAGAATCACCAGTACGACTGTAGTCGCCTGTCACGAAGTCCCAGTTTACGAATTGCAAACCATTCGACAAAATGTACCAGATAATCCAGAACAAGAAGCCCACGGTTAAGCCAGCAGAAAGCCATACAAATACGTTAAGCATGTTGTCTTTACGCTGACGAGATTGTTTTAGTTTTACTGTATCCATTACTCTTATCTCGCTTTCTGACGGTTAAGATACAAAAGAGCACCGTTTAACATCATAATGAAGATCAACAGAACCACACCGGTTGCGTACAATGCATTTGCGTGAAGCCCGCTTGCGTACGACATTTCGATTGCGATGTTGGCGGTCAGTGTACGCGCCGCATCCAATAGTCCTTCAGGCATCGCTGGGGCATTACCCATAACCATGATGATGGCCATTGTTTCGCCAAGAGCACGACCAATCCCCAAAATAACACCCGTCATAATGCCAGAGCGAGCCGCTGGAACGAGGATCTTAAAGATGGTGTAAATCTTTGAAGCACCTAACGCTAGAGACCCTTCTTTATAAGCTCGCGGCACAGCGCGAATAGAAGTTTCAGAAACGGTAATTACCGTCGGTAGAATCATTACGCCTAGTACGATAATACCGGCCAAGATAGTGTTACCCGCAGGTACGTTGAAGATCTGCTGGATAAGTGGAACGATAATCACCAGACCAAAGAAACCGTACACTACCGAAGGAATACCCGCCAATAATTCGATAGCAGGGCGGATTATGTTACCTACGCGCTTAGGCGCAATTTCAGCAATGAAGATGGCGGTTAATACGCCAACAGGAACACCAAATAGCACCGCACCGAGTGTAGAGACCAGCGAGGCAACAATCATTGTTGCAACACCGTACAGTGCAGGTGGTAACCAGTTTTGTCCTAGGACGATTCCGCCAAAACCCGCGGCTTGGAATGCTGGGATACTTTCTTTAACGATGAAGTAAGCGATGATGGCTAGAGAAACAATACCGATAACGGCACTGGATAAGAACAATCCGTGAAAGATTCGTTCTCTCCAATCAACGCCACGGTCTTCCCTTAATGAAGAGCTAGGGATAACCGAAGCTTGAACATTGTCATTTTTCATTGAAAAATTCACTATAAATTGCGATGGGAAAATCAAATACGCAAACAAGGTGCGCGGAAAAAGCTCAGCCTTCACAGGCTGAGCAAAATAACTCTTTTTCTATTAGTGAGCAGCGATGTAGCCTTTGCTTGCTACTAGTTTTTGTGCTGCTGCAGATTGCATCCACTCGATGAATTTCTTAGTTTCAGCAGAAGTGTTCGCTTCTTTGTAAAGAACTAGGAAAGGACGAGAAACATTGTAAGAACCACTCTTAATGTTTTCTACAGAAGGTTTTGCGCCGTCGATTGCTAAAGCGTGAACCGTGCTGTCTACCGTACCAAGAGAGATGTAACCGATAGCGTATGGGTTAGAAGCAACTTGAGTTTTAAGTGCGCCGTTACCGTTTGCTACTTGAGCACGCTGAGAGATAGCAGATACAGTAATGTCGTTTACTTTCATTTTAAGACCCATGATGTCTTCGAAAGCGCCACGAGTACCAGAAGCTGTGTCACGTGTAACGGTTACGATTGGCTTGTCTGCGCCACCAACTTGTTTCCAGTTTGAGATTTCGCCTTTGTAGATAGCTTGAACTTGCTTAGAAGTTAGACCTTCTACAGAGTTGTCAGGGTTAACAACTACTGCGATACCATCATGAGCGATAGGTAGTTCCTTTAGAGAAGGTTCTTCTTCAGAAGCTTTAAGAGCACGAGAAGACATACCTAGGTTTGCTGTACCAGATTTAGCAGCACGAACACCTGCAGAAGAGCCAGGGCCTTGAACTTCGATAAATACGTTATTGTTCGACTTCATGTAAGTTTCAGAGAAAACTTCCATAAGAGGAGTAACGCTGCTTGAACCAACTGCTGAGATAGTCTCTTTTGCAACTGCAGGAGTCATTGTTAGTGCGCCTAGAAGTGCAACTGCACCGATTACTGTCTTTTTCATCTGTTTGTCCTTAATGGGAATAACGTTCACAACATTTACTATGCTGTGGGTTTGTTTAGTTGACGAGGGACACTTTAAGGGTGTTGTGTGACACTTATGTTTCAGAACTTTGAAAGCTAAATGACAATTTTCATCAAATAGGACAATACATAACGCTGAGTTTTTAAAGCCTATAAATAAGCACAAGCGTCAAGGACAGAATGAAATACGGGGTTGTGGATTTGATATAACAGCTGAGCTTATATTTATTTTTACTTTTAAAAACAATGATTTAAATGATAATTAAATGGAGGCATGTTAATTTTCACTTAGCATAACGCAAAGCAAAGTTAACGATTTTGCTCAAATCTCATACTGATTTTTCGCGCTAAATAGACTCACTTCCCCGCAGTAGCCTTTCACTAAACTGTCATAATTGACGATGAAATAATTGAAATATTTCAACGCGAAAAAACCGATTAAATTAAACCGCAACGCGAAATAATACCAATCACACT
>NZ_BAUJ01000017.1 GCF_000496695.1 Vibrio halioticoli NBRC 102217 | reverse complement strand
CGATTGGTATTAATATCCCTGCACCATAAAACATCTTACCCACGCACCATTACAGCGCACCAATTTAGTGCCAACACAACACTTACGCACCAAAACAATGCACCACGTCACATTATCTATGTTTGATTGCATAACATAAGAGCGTTGCTCCACTACTTTTTGTCTTGTTATGCCGACAAAAACAGCACATTGAACAGGTTTTGCACGGTTTTAACAAAAACCTATACTGTTTATTCAGTTAAGCCGAAAACTGGAACGCTTTTTGCAGTAATAAATCCAGAAATTAGACACTCATCTGGATACAAATTATGGACAACATTAGTCAGGCAATTGGTGCCGTTGCGCAGAGCGCAGATACTTTATTCATCCTTCTTGGTGCCATCATGGTTCTTGCGATGCACGCAGGCTTTGCTTTCTTAGAAGTGGGGACAGTGCGTCATAAAAACCAAGTCAATGCCTTAGTAAAAATCATGGCCGACTTTGCACTGGCAACCGTGGCTTATTTTGTGATTGGCTATCAAATTGCTTACGGACAAAACTTTTTTGTCAGTGCCGACACCTTAGTACAAAACCACGGCTATGAACTGGTTAAGTTCTTTTTCTTACTGACCTTTGCCGCCGCGATTCCTGCCATTGTTTCTGGTGGTATCGCAGAGCGAAGCAAGTTCAAACCGTTTCTATTTTCATCGGCACTTATCGTCGCTTTTGTTTATCCATTTTTCGAAGGTGTCATTTGGAACGGTAACTTTGGTTTCCAAGCCTGGTTAGAGAACCAATTTGGTGCACAGTTCCATGATTTTGCAGGCTCTGTTGTGGTGCATGGTATGGGTGGATGGTTAGCACTAGTGGCCATTTATCTACTGGGCTCTCGTCGCGGTCGTAAACCAGGCATTGCTTTTGCGCCTTCTAACATTCCATTTCTAGCGCTTGGTGCTTGGGTTCTGACTGTTGGTTGGTTTGGCTTTAACGTCATGTCAGCACAGACCTTAGACGGTGTGAATGGACTGGTTGCGGTAAACAGTTTAATGGCGATGGTAGGCGGCACGCTCGTTGCGCTTATCGTAGGCAGAAGTGATCCAGGCTTTATTCACAATGGTCCATTAGCCGGTTTAGTTGCAGTATGTGCCGGCTCAGACATCATGCATCCTGTTGGCGCATTTGTTGTCGGCGGTATTGCCGGTGCACTATTTGTTTGGGTATTTACCAAATTACAGCGCAGCACAAAAATTGATGACGTGTTAGGTGTATGGCCTTTACACGGATTGTGTGGCGTATGGGGCGCAATTGCTGCGGGTATCTTTGGCTCACCGCTGCTAGGTGGTCTAGGCGGCGTTAGCCTTATCTCACAAATCATTGGTACTGTTGCGGGCGTTATCGTCGCAATCGTCGGCGGTTTTATTGTGTACGGCATCATCAACAAGCTATTTGGTTTACGTTTAAGCCAAGAAGACGAATTTATTGGTGCTGACCTTGCTATCCATAAGATCGGCTCCACCAGCGCTGACAAATAATTTCTAGTCGTTATGCTCTATGGCAACCTGTCACTTTCTCAGTGGCAGGTTGTTTTTTATCGCCTCAGGCGTATTCATATCGCACACTCGCTCACTTTTCGTTACCATACGCTTTTACTTCACACTAGCGCACTATGACTGACACCCCTCTGATTGACAAAGAACCCCTACGCCAAGATCTATTGCAAGTGCTGTATGCTCAGCGTCTCAATGCATTAAAAGCGGCAGATAGTGCGCACGGTGATGCCACCCATGAACAAAGCGTCGCCGAGACTCAATATGACACAGTAGCGATTGAAGCTGCCTATCTTGCTCATGGACAATCGCAACGCGTCGCCGATTGTGATGCTATGATCAGTCGCCTTAACGCATTGGTATTGCGTGACTTTGACGATCTTGACGAGATATCACTGGGTGCCATTGTCACCCTTGATAATGGCATGACTTGCTGGCTATTGCCTGTTTGTGGTGGGTTTAAAGTCGATAACGGCAAACTGGTGGTGATTACGCCACAGTCACCTTTGGGACAGATGATCAATGGAGCGGAAGTTGGGGATACTCTGGCCAATGGTCGAACGATCACTGGCTTACGGTAACGTTAACTCTATAGAATGAACGCCTGAGTTACACTGTAACTCAGGCGTTTTAGTAAGCAGTAGTGGCTTAGATAGTGATCCAGGATTTAGAGCAGTAAATCACGCATGTGGCATGCGGTAGGTATCACCCGTTAGACTGATTTTCTTCGCATTCACCAATTCCACCAACACTGCTTCTACTTTACTGCGCATCGCTTGACTGGTACTTGAAAAACCTAGCACTTCAGTCACACCACGAATCAAATCATCTTGTGGGATAGAGAAAGTATCATTAACGGTTTCGACTGCCGCTAACGCAATTTCATCGTCACAAATAAAGTCAAACTTACGTTCATTGTTCGGCAAGTTTTTGCGGTTACGCACACTGGTTTCTTTATCGTGATAAATCACATAATCGCCGTCAAGGTGGAGTTTACCCGTGTGTTGCAACTCCTGTAACGCATCTCCGATAGCGCGCATAATACGCGCGCCCGTACGCGTCGTACCGAGTGCTGACAACAAGCGTATTGCTAAATGTTTAGCGTGCATTGGCGACTCTACTTTCAATACCGTTTCTATGTCGCTAGCCAGTTGATACTGCTCCATTTCAGGAATGGTATTGCCCGGTTTTAAATACAGATTTTGCACGTCAGCCACTGTATAAGTTGCGCCAGATTGTTCGGCTTTAGGTTGGCTTTCTATTCGCTCAATACTGGCTTTAGGCGCGGTTTTTTGCGCAGGTTTTGGCTTGACCACTTGCTCATCAAAATTGGCATAATACGCCTTGGCGGAGCGCAGAGCATCATCTAAACGTTGCGACTCTTTATGACGATTTCTAAACCAGTCAGTACTCCAAATACGATGGAAACGCCAGCCAAGCCCTTCTAACACACCTTGACGAATGCGGTCTCTATCTCTGGCGCTTTTTGAGCTGTGATAGGTTGCGCCATCACATTCAACCGCCAACATGTAGCGCCCTTCTTTGCTTGGGTCACGCACTGCAATATCAATATAGAATCCCGCGCAACCCACTTGCGGTTGTACGCTATAACCAAGGCTACGAATGGTGGAAATCACTTCTTCTTCAAACGGAGAATCCGGCTCTTTACCGGTTTCCTCAGCGCGAATCAGTTGTTTGGTATCCGCATAATGTAAGAAATGCTTTAATGCGCGCACGCCAAATGGCGATTCCGCTGTGGTCGGCATTTCTTCCGATTTAAAGTTACAAAATACTTGCATTGCCAGACGAGAGCGCGAGATCAACACATTCAAACGGCGCTCGCCCCCAGCTGAGTTGACTGGGCCAAAGCTCATTGGCAAACGCCCTTCGGCTGTCTTACCATAACCAATACTGATATAGATACTGTCCCTTTCATCACCCTGCACGTTTTCTAAGTTTTTCACAAAGAAATCTTCGCCTTCAGGATGATGAGCAAAGAAATGCTCCAATTGCGGATTTTCTTTACGCAATCGCTCGACTTCAAGCAAAATTGCGTCACGTTGCGCAGTACTAAATGCCACCACACCTAATGTTTGATGCGGCATGGTTGTGGCGTGCTCAATCACCGCTTTGGCAACCGCTAGTGCTTCACCAACATTGACTCGCGCGCCACCTCGGTCATAGCTAGTTTCAGGCAGATAGTTAAACGTCAGTCCCGTTGCATCCGGATTAATGCCCGATGACGGGAAGATCATCAGCTTGTTGTCATAAAACTCTTGGTTAGAGACGGCAATCAATGATTCGTGACGACTACGATAGTGCCAACGTAGCATTCTTTCTGGTGCACCAGAGGCTAAGAACATGCCTAGAATACTTTCAATATCCGCCGTTAAGCTCTCTTCAGCTTCTTCATCATCTAAAGTGAACTGACGGCCAAAGAAGCTAGTGGGTGGCATCTGCTTGGTATCACCGACCACAATTACTTGTTTGCCGCGCAATATGGCGCCTAAGCCGTCGGCTACTTTTACCTGTGATGCTTCATCAAATACCACCAGATCAAACTCAATACTACCCGGCTCAAGATAGGTCGAAATTGACATCGGGCTCATCATAAACACAGGTTTAATTTGCTGAATGGCTCTGCCCGAACGATTAAGTAGGCGTCGTATTGGCAAGTGTCTGCGCTTTTTATTAAACTCTCGACGCAGCGTTTCCACCTCACCACGAGCGCTTGGGTTTGGCAAACGCGCGTATAAGTCTTCAACTAATTTCTCTTGAGCAAAACCAAACAGCTGTTTGTCTATCACTCTAAACTGTTCGATGCAGTGCTCATGCCCTACTCGGTCAAATTCACTGATCGCTTGCTCTTTCTCATACACTTCATTCACAAGTTGCGAGTAGAACTGATATTGGAAGGCCAGTAAGAAGGACGCCGGTTCACTCTGCCAAGTGCGAGCAAGTATGCTCCAAGCGGATAACTGCTGTTCATCTAATCTTGCGCTAATACGGTTAAAGCGCACCAATTCATACAAAGCGTCTAGATCAATTGGCAATGTTTGTAGCTGTTGCATAGAGCGTAAACTTAACTGCTCGGTAAAGGTCTCGACATCCATTTGCAATGCAATACACAACTCATCAAGCAAAGCATCGTGAGTGGCAAGCTGCTCATTGACAGTATCCATTTGCCCTTGCGATATTGGGCTTTGCTGCGCATCAAAAACGTTTGCTACACTAGGGTCTATGCGCTGCTCATTAATTGCGGTAGTGGCCTGATACAACCACTGCAAAGGCTCAAGTAGCGAGCCCCAATCAGTGTTTGAATTTCGGTAGTGGCTCCCAATAACGGCAATGGCCACCTGCGCCGACTCAACAAATTTCTTCTGCTTAGATTCAAAGCCTTGCATTGCATCAATCGCATTAAGCCAGTCGTTGACGTCACCCTTAAGGCCGTCTTTTCTTAATCCGGCATAACTGGCCTTCATTTTTCTAAAGTCGCCTGATAAGAAGCGCCACCACTTTTTACCTGTGGTGGAAAATGTGCCGCGAAGCGTTGTCCAATCGTAATCAAATGCCGCATCGACAAACTCACTTTCTAGGGTTTGTCTATCCGTTTGCAACGACAAGCCTTGCTCAGCAAACTGCAAAATCGCTTCGCCCTGTTGTGACCACTTTGAAGTATCGCTATTTAAGCCTTGTAAATTTGGCTTTGAGGCAATCATCTGCAATGAAGCAAGCGCTTTTAAGGCATCACTATATGACTCTATAGGTAAGGTAAGATTGGCGCTGTTTGCTAAAGTTTTAACCTGTTCAATTAACTGACGTTTTGCATCCACCAGCTTTGATGATAGTGTTTTGCTACTGGAAAGCAGTGTTGGTGAGGCTTCACACAAGGTAGTCGGATTAAAGGCATTGCCCATTGGTGAGCCATGCGCGCTAAGATAATCCACTAACTCTTGAATATTGCCCAGCGCTTGTTTGTATTGGCTTTTTGACCACTGACTAATAACTGGCGTGATTGCAGGTAATAAGGTTTTATCAATGTCGCACTCTTGCAGGCGTTGCTCAGCTTGCAATGAATGGCCTAGTGCCACTTGATAACTGACGCCAGTGTCGGCAATTGGCGTATTGACCGCTTTGCTGTAGTTATCCAATTGGGCACGCAATGCCACCAATTTTTGGATATCATCACTGCGCTGAGGGGTCACTGGCGCTTTTTGTAGTAAAGTCTCTTCAAGAGAGCCTAACACCGCTTTTTTATTGGCTTTGTGCGAGTGAAGTTCAAGTACTGAATCACCAATATTGCAGTTATCTAAACGTCGTTTTACCACATCTAATGCGGCCATTTTCTCCGCCACAAATAACACTTTCTTATCATCGGCTAAGGCTTGCGAAATAATATTGGCGATGGTTTGCGATTTACCTGTCCCCGGCGGCCCTTGAATTACAAGGTTTGCGCCAGATTTAGCCGCTAATACCGCTTCAGTTTGGCTAGAGTCGGAATCAAGCACCAGTTGAATCGCTTCAGCTTTATTGACATCCATTGGTGTGGAATCTAAACGCGTGCTGTCAGATTCAAAACCGCCACCGAATAACTTTTGAATCACGGCATTTTCTGACGGTTTTTGTCCATCCGGCCACGCCTCATCAGACAAGTCTTGGTACATCTGAAACTTACCAAAAGAGAAAAAGCTAAGAGAAATTTTGTCACTCACCACCTGCCAGCGTTTTTCTTTTGCTACCGCTTCGCTGACTAACTCAAAATAGTGCTGTAAATCAAACTCGCCATCGTCGCTTTCACATTTAGGCAGTTCAATGGCAAAATCCATTTTGAGTTTAGCTGCAAGGGTTAAGTTGGTGCCCAGATCCGCTTCGGTGTATCTCAGCTTAAATGCATCACCGGCTTCTGCTCGGGTCAGTTTAACGGGGATTAAAATCAGCGGAGCGTAACGGGCTTTACTGGAATGGTCGTCTTCGTACCATTGTAAAAAGCCGGTGGCGATATACAAAAGATCCACACCTTGCTCTTGCACATAAGTGAGCGCTTCTGAGTGAATTTTAAGTAGACGGGTATCTAAACTGCGGCGAAATAATTGAGTTTGCAGTGAATTATCTTCGTGGCGTTTATCGCCAACACTGCCTTGCAGATGCTCGGTCAATTCACTCAATAACAAAGGTGAATGTTCATCTTCTAAAGCATCAGGAGCGGCAATGAATTTCATTTCCCGACTCTTATTCACCAAAGTATCAAAAACCTGAGAGGATTTTTCATCCACAATTTCTAAGACCTTAGCACCCTTACCTAAGCTAAGCAGTGTGTTGCCACGCAACCCCATATCCAAGAGCTCTTGGCGACTTTTTTCAAACACACTTTTGATTTTCATACTCATATCTATCGCAAATTTTCTTTAATATTCAGACGTTAACTGATACATCCTCCATTGCATCACATCGCATACGAATGTGTAGACGGTATTATTAGTTTCCATTTCTTAAACAGCCCGCCACACAAGGCTTGTACCCTATGCCGAATTGCCTCGTGAAACTGTGATACAGGTGTAATTAGGGAACATTGAATTAATATAAATAAAATCATGTAATTACGGCTACATAAAGCGCAGTAACTCGAACAATTCAGAATGCATAACCTAAATTCTGGCGCGATTTGCTTTATCGACTAAATCACACGCAAAAATCGGGTTTTAAGTTTCAATAATTGCCAAGGCTTCATCCTTGCTTAAAAAAACAACCTAACGTTAAAATCGCGAGCCATATTCAACCAAGTGCTTTGAACAATGTATATTGAACAACTGATGATGTTACTGGCGGTCGTCGAGCGAGCCTCTTTGCTGTTGATGGCACTGTATTTTCTGACTCATACGCAAATTTTTCAGGCCATCATTACTAAACAAAGCCGCAGTAGTATGGAACTGACCATACTGACGTTGTTTTTTACCCTATTTGCAATTTTCAGCACTTATACCGGAGTTAATGTCGAAGGTTCGCTGGTGAACGTGCGTATTATCTCTATTGTTTCTGGCGGTATTTTGTTTGGCCCTTGGGTTGGTATCCCTGTAGGGTTAATTTCTGGTGTGCACCGTTATCTTATTGATCTAAATGGCCCCTCTTCGATTCCTTGCCTTATCACCAGTGTAACGGCGGGGCTGTTAGCCTCATGGGTACATATTCGAGCCAATTACGCTCACTATGCCAAATATGGCGTATTGGTCGCCGCAATATGTGAAGTAATGACCATGGGGTTAATTCTCATTCTAAATGACGATAAAGTGCTGGCATATTCGATTGTGCATGCCATTGCCCTACCTATGATCATTGGCGCTTTGTGCGTAAGTTTGATTATTAAGTGGCTACAAGATACCGAAAGTGAAAAAGACAAAGTCGCGGCTTATCAAGCCAAGCAAGCATTAAAAGTAGCGAACCAAACCCTACCTTTCATTCGCCAAAATACGGTCGATGCCCTAAAGAAAGTATGCGATATTATTCGCGCCGAAACGTACGCCGATGCGGTGGCAATTACTGATACTAAAGATGTGCAGGTGTATGTGGGTTATGGTGAAGAGCAGTTTTATAATCATCACACTCAAGTCAGCTTGATGACCTTAAAAGCGATTCAAAATAACACCATCATAGAAAGCAACGACATTCGCGAGCATGCCTTTCGTTCGTTGATGATTATCCCATTATCCGAAAATGGACAAGTCACGGGCACACTGAAAATCTTCTTTAGTAAGCCCCACCAAATTACTCTATCGCTACATGAAATGGCGATTGGTTTGTCACAACTTATCTCCACACAATTGGAAGTGGCCAAAGTTGAGCAACTTAAAGTGATGGCTAATGAAGCTGAGTTTGGTGCACTGCAAAATAAAATAAATCCGCACTTTTTGTTCAACACCTTAAATGCCATCTCAACACTTATTCGCATTGAACCAGATAGGGCTCGCGATTTGGTCGGTAAACTGGCCGGATTTATGCGCTTTAACCTAGAGAACGTGGCAGAAATGATTCCACTTGAAGCTGAACTGCAACAAGTCGACGACTATGTATCAATTGAAAAAGCCCGCTTTGGTACCAAGCTAACCGTGCTATTTGATATCGATGATGTAACGGCCTCTGTGCCGCCTTTGATTATTCAGCCATTAGTGGAAAATGCCATCGGTCATGGCATAGTGCCAAAAGGCAGTGGCGGCACGGTAAGTATTTCAGTAAAACAGCACGATGATCGCGTAAAAATCACTGTCTGTGACGATGGCGTAGGAATACCGCAAACCGTAATAGATGGCGTGCAAGCCGGCACTTTAGATTCAAAACGCATCGGTTTAAACAATGTACATCAGCGCATTAAACTCTTGTATGGTCAAGGTTTAGATATTCAGCGCCTTAATTCTCTTTTTCAAGATCAGGAGCTTCAAAATCCAGAGACTCCAGTATCCGGTACTCAAATCTCGTTCACTATTCCATTGGGAGCAACACTGTGAAAACCGCCATCGTAGTAGAAGATGAATATTTGGCCTGTGAAGAGCTTAAATACTTAATTCGCAAATACAGCGACTTAAACATCATTGCTGAATTTAGCGATGGATTACAGGCATTGGAATTTTTGCAATCCACACAGGTTGATGTGGCGTTTTTGGACATTAATATTCCTTCAATCAACGGCATGATTTTGGCTAAAAGCCTGTATAACTCTAAATCTCAGCCTGCGATTATTTTTACTACCGCCTATAAAGAACACGCCGCTGAGGCCTTTGAAATCGAAGCCTTTGATTACCTGCTCAAGCCCTATACCGAAGATCGCGTCGAAAAAACACTGAATAAGCTCAGCACTGAATTAGCAGGTAGCGACGCACCGAATCCAGCCTCTGACAGCAGCGTCAATCTGTATCAAGGTAGCCGTATTCGAGTCATTGAAGTCAATGATATTCTGTTTGCCTCAGCCAACGGTAAAATCACCGATATTGAAACCCTACACGGCGCGTTTACCTCGCCGATGATGCTCAGTGAATTTGTAGAAAAAGTCGATAACGCTAAATTCTTTAAAGCGCACCGCTCTTATTGGGTAAACTTAGAAAAAATAGAAGAAATCACCCCGTGGCACAGCGGTACTTATCGTTTAAAATGCAAAGGCGTAGCAACACAAATTCCAGTGAGTCGCTCGAATATCAAAGAGTTTCGTGAGCGTATGGGCTTGTAATTCATTCCGTATTTTTGCATTTCATTCTCACATTGATACAGTTCATTTTCTATCATCCCCTTGCCATTGAAGCCTTAAAAATAATCTCTTAATTTACACGCAATTGATTTATTTTTGAGGCATCTCATGAGCACTACTCTTCGCTCTCGCGACAAATGGTCGACGTTACTCGGCACCGTTTTAATTGAATTTGCATTAGGCTCTGTTTACACATGGAGCTTATTTAACGCCCATCTAGCAGACAAGTTGGACGAACCCGTTAAGCAAGTGGCGTTCTCATTTGGTCTGCTCAGCCTTGCACTAGCGGTCGCATCATCGCTATCGGGTAAACTGCAAGAACGCTTCGGCATCAAAAAAGTCATCGCGTTTTCTGGGCTGTTGCTTGGGGCGAGTCTGTACCTTACCTCGGTTGCTTCTAGCTTAACTGCGCTTTATGTGTGTGCGGGTTTCTTAGTGGGTTTTGCTGACGGTACTGGCTATCTATTGGCCCTCACCAACTGCATTAAGTTCTTCCCTAATAACAAAGGCATTGCGTCTGCCTGCGCGATTGGCGCGTACGGTTTGGGCAGTCTGGGCTTTAAATACATTAATATGTATTCACTGACACACTTTGGCTTGTCGTACTCATTTGAAGTATGGGGCGTCACCGCTATGGTGCTCGTGTTAATTGGCGCTATGCTAGTGAAAGATGCGCCAAAACAAACTGCGCAAAACACCGCGAATGCCGAATCTCATCACCATTTAACTCTGCAAGAAGTGCTTAGGAAACCTCAGTTTTACATGCTAGCACTGATGTTTACCACGGTATGTATGTCGGGCTTGTACGCTATCGGGATTGCCAAAGACATCGGTCAAAACTACGTACACCTATCCATGGACATCGCCGCAACTGCCGTCTCTGTGATCGCCGTTGCCAACTTAGGCGGACGTGTCGTACTTGGAGTCCTGTCTGACAAAATTACACGCGTGTACGTGATAACCATTGCATTGGTTATCTGCCTTGCGGGGGTGAGCGTTCTAATGTTCATTCCGCCGACACAAAATACCTTCTATTGGTCACTGGCCTGTATCGCATTTAGCTTTGGCGGAACCATCACCGTATATCCGTCTTTGGTGAGCGACTTCTTTGGCTTAGAGCATGTTGCGAAAAACTACGGCTTAATTTACCTAGGTTTTGGTATCGGCAGTTTTGCAGGTTCGGTTATTGCCTCACTGTTTGGCGGATTCTTAGCCACCTTCCACGTAATGTTGGCGCTTATTGTGATTTCGATTGTGCTCTCTATCATTATCAAAAAACCAAACCGTCAGATTGCGATCGCTTAATTAGGTTTAGGCATAACCGGGGCTTAGGCTGAATATAAAGAGAAAGCCAGTGCACCTGCACTGGCTTTTTGTTGTCATGGATCTTTTATACCTACTATCAATGGTAGTCCATCACCATAGAAGCCTGTAACTGGTAACCCATCGAAATATTGCTTGTGCCATCTACGATATAGACATCCTCTGTGGTTAATGAGGATTGCATTACGCCTTCCACCCACACAGGATATTGCACCGTTCGCATGGCGTAGCCTTTGGTATATGACACTCGTACAATTTGATTGGCTGGCGGAGGAGGCATATGAATGCACGCCCCTGCCACTGGCACCAATAAAAACTCAGTGGCGACCATGGCATCAGAGAATTGAATGGGCACTAAAAAGCCGGGAATACGTACGTTTTTACCGTCAAATTCGGTGGTAAGGGACTGTGAGGCGAGCTTTTGCGCTTCAATGTACGCCTCACGCATATTTAGCAGTTCAATGGCATCAATATTATCTTGCTTGAGCTCTGCTAGCAGCGCCGTTAACTGCTCTTCATCTGCGGACTCAGTGGAATGCATCAAGGTAAATACGTTTTGTATTTTACTTAAATGCTCACGACTCAGCTCTGGAAGCACAATCGGATTGGGCGCAACTGCAGGTCTTAGGTTATCCCAATCGACGGTAATGGCAGTTCTAGCAATCGCACTATTGGCAAATACGCTTAAAGTGAACAACGAAAATAGAAGACAAATACACTTTTTAACATCCATGTTGACTACTTATATCCTTAAATAACTGTGTTAACGTCATTGCGCTAATCAACAGGTCTATCGACTGGCTAACACATAACCTTGCAAGTCGACAAACCTGAGATTGATTTACCTTTGTCTAAGTCACCCTTGCTTAAAGCTACCCTTGCTTAAGCTACTGCTATTTAAGCTATAAGGTATTTTTGTAAATCACGCCATCTTTCATGATCAGCTGAATAGTTTCAGGACTGTCCACACGTTTTTCCGCGCCAAACCATTTATCACCTGTACCCACCACTGAAAAGTCTTGCAGAGGGTTGCCATCCAGTAGCAATACATCGGCATACGCTCCCACTTCAATCACACCTAATTTTGCCTCTGGGTAAGGGTTAGTGAAATCGCCTGTTAGCGTGGCAATTTCACCGCCGATTGAGGTCAAGGTTTTTAATGATTCATACGGGCCAAAAAAGTCATTATTGAGCTTTTTCTCGTAGGCAATTTGGATATTACAGGCGTCGACAGAGCCTACGCAGTCGGTTTGAAAACCGCGCTTAACCGGACACTTTTTCATGTTCGGAATGTAGTTTTTAAAAGACTCGGTAGCAGACTGCGCTTTGCGATAACTCGAAGGGACGTTTTTAATGGCAGGAATATCCATCAGGCCCGGATCAAAAGCGGTTAAGTTGGTGGTGATATACGCGCCTTTGTCGTTCATTACCTCGGCAATCTCACAGTCAAACGAAAAGCCATGTTCAATGGACATGACGCCCGCATCAAGTGCGCCTAAAATGGCTTCTTTACGGTAGGAGTGCGCCATTACGTAACTGCCGTAGCTTTCAGCCACCGCGACCGCCGCCGATAACTCTTCTGGTGAACCTGCAAGTAATTGCCATGGGTCAAACGCCGAAACTACGCCGCCAGATTGCATGTATTTGAGCTGAGTGGCACCCATACGAAAGTTATTACGCGCGTATTTTTTAACATCCCCTACGCTATCCACTTCTTGCGCCATATTCAGACGAGTAAAGTTTGACTCTTGGCCTACAGGCGCAGAATAGTTGGCAAAATCAGCGTGTCCTCCGCGGGTACTCAAAAAGGCGCCTGACGGATAGTAGCGCGGTCCAATAATCTCACCTGCATCGATGGCGCGGCGCAAGCCACCATTTGCACCGCCGGCATCTCGCACTGTGGTAAAGCCTTGCATAAGATACATTTGCGCCATGCGTGAGCCGTGTATAGCAAAGTCTTCCCAGGTTTTACCTGACTCCATCGCCGGCAAACTTGGGCCCATCAGCATTAAGTGAGCGTGGTTTTCAATAAAACCTGGGGTTAGAGTTTTGCCCTTACCATCAATTATAAGTGCATCGTCACGGACAGTGATTTCGTCACCAGAAATGCTTTTGATTTTATTCCCTTCAATCAAAACATGATGGTTTTCATACAGTTTATTTTCTGTACCATTAAAAATATCTACATTTTTAAATACCGTCTGCGGTAGCAGTGCTTGTTCAGCAGTTGTTTGTTCAGTAACCGCTTGTTCATTAGCCAGAGCCATAGAGGTCATCAGCGCGAGTGTTGACGTTAATACAACCTTTTTCATTCATAAGTCCTTATATGAAAAATACCTTAAGTTTTGGGGTGCACAGCTAAGCTGTACTACAGAAAAAGTTTAGTTGTATTTTGGGATTTGAATAGTTTACTTTTCAGAGAAAGTTCAATTATTTCAATCACAAGAGAGTTATGTGAGTAGGTTCTCAATAATCGATGAAAGGTTTAAGGCGTTACGCTACGTCAATACTATTTAGAAAAGAGATGCACAAAGAGGCTGCATATAAAAAGTATTAAAGTAGCGTGATTAGAAGACTTACAGAATCACTATGAAAAAATCGGTGACATTCCATAGCTAGGTATCACTATCAGTAGCACCCCAAGCACGATCAAAAACAGTCCAGCCAGACATTTCACTAATGTCGGCAATACGACACTGATGCTAGAACGCGTTGATTTGGTGTAATACTGGATAAATTTGCGTCCGGTGACCGTTAAAAAAGCGATGCTGGACGTGGTTATAGCAGTGCCTATCGCCATTAAAAAAGCGCCAATGACACCAAGCCAATACAGATGCGTTAAGTTTGCAAAGAACAGCACTAAGATAGCTCCAGAGCACGGTCTTAACCCTATACTCAAGATAATCATTAAGTACTCTTTCGGCTTCGAGATAGTATTTAACTCAGCAGCATTCGCTGAGTGTTTGTGCCCGCAAGCACAGTTGTCACCATGTTTATGATGCTGATTGGCTTTACTCGACGCATACAGATACTTAACCGCGCTATAGATAAGCTGAATGCCCAATAGAGCCACCAATACGCCGCTGTAAGTAGCTAATTCGCTGACGGTGGTATTAAGCTTGCGCATAGTTTGATGAAACACAAAAACAAACGTGCTGACCAAACCTACCGCAACAAGCGCCTGCACAACCGCAGAACACATGGTGATAAAGATGCCCGCTTTAAGTCGCGTTTCATTGGTTGCCAAATAGGTGCTAACCACCACTTTACCGTGGCCGGGACCTAACGAGTGCAATATTCCATATAAAAAGCACACGCCTAATATAATGAAATCAGCTTTGCTATCACCGCTATAAAACTGCTCCGTCAGATAATCCAATGACTCTTTTTGTAGATGGATGCTGTTCAGTAAAATAACTGGCCACAAAAACCATAACGCCACAACAACAAGTGCCAGTACGACAGCAATCACCAGCATAGATTTAGACATGCTTACTTTTGCTTGAGCTAGTGGTGTAGATAGTGGCTTTTGTTGAAAAATCGGCTGCGATGCCTCAAGGGGAGTGATTTTATTTATGTTCATTTTAGCAACGGCCCATGTTTACAACTAAAGCTCAGTGTTTGGGTAAATACTTTGCCCAATTGGGTGTCAGGAGTAGCGTCAACGGGTATCGACATGGCTTTATTGACTTGCGAAGCCGTTGGATGCGGCTCAATCAAAGATGAAGAGCAATAAGGTGCAAGAGTACTGGCAAATTGTACATCACTAGCGGCTCGCCAAGACATATCCACGTAATAAGAAGGATCAAAAATGCGCAAAGCGAGCTTTTTGCCATCAAATAGATAAGGGTTCTTTAACAGCAAGGTAAAGCTCAAAATCGCTTTGCCTTTGACTTCCTTTAACTTCGCATCGGTCACTTGTTGGTATTTGAAAGAGTGTTTACCTTCATCCAAATAAGTGAAGTCATGGGAAGGTCGCATGTTATCAATCACAGAGGCTGAAATAGTGTTCAACGTCTGTTGTCGATGCTCGGGCGACATGTCTTCACCATCGAACAAATACGCAGTCGTCATCCTATCAAACGTCCATTCCATCTTAAAACCATCAATAGCTTGGCTATTACCTAGTATTTGCGTCTTAGTATCTATCCACGAGTGCGGATGAGCCACTGCTGACTGGCAAAATAGCCACAGCAACAGGGTAACTAATACAGTTCGAAATGTCGGTTTGATAGGATGCATATTGTGCCTACTTCATGCTATTGGCGATAACAGTTACGTTATGTTTAAAGGCTTTCGCGTAAGTATTTGCCTCGTCGGTCAAAGACAACGCTTCTGGGTACAGCTCACCGCCCTCTTTGGCGCCACTTGCCGCCGCCACTTGCTTAACTAAGCGCGGGTCGGTTTGGTCTTCCATAAAGTAAACTTTTACTCCTTCAGATTTGATCTGATTGATAAGTTCAGCAATATGTTGAGCACTGGCTTCAGACTCTGTTGAGTAGCCTTGTGGTGCAAGGAAATCCACATTGTATTGCGCGCCAAAATAACCAAACGCATCATGGCTAGTCAGCACTTTGCGTTTTTCTCTTGGAACGGCGTTCAACGTTGTCTCGGCCCAAGCATTAAGATCAGACAATTGTTTGATGTATTGTTCGCCGTGTTGCTTAAAGTAACCCGCATCTTCCGGATCAGCTTTGATCAACGCATTCATTACGTTAGTGGCGTACGTTACACCGTTTGCCATGCTGTTCCATGCGTGAGGATCAATGATTTTTTCGCCATCATCAATCATGCTACGAGTTTGAATGCCGTTAGATGCAGTCACTACCTCGCCTTTATAGCCAGATGCTTTGACTAAGCGATCCATCCAACCTTCTAAGCCCAAGCCACTAACAAATACAACGTCAGCTTTGTTTAAAGTCACGCTGTCTTGTGGTGCAGGAGAAAATGAATGAGGGTCGCTTTCAGCGCCAATTAAAGTGGTTACCTGCACGTGTTCGCCGCCAACTTGCTGCACGATATCACCCAGTACAGAGAAGCTCGCTACTGCATTGACTGTTCCGGCCATAGCGGTGCTGCTTGCTGCAAGAGCCAAAGTGACACTTGCAATTTTTAATAGTTTCATTGGGGGTTTCCTAATAAATAATGACATCCATTACTGTCGAAGCATTCCTTTCTTGCTTCCACAGAAAATAGACAGAATAAAAATAAACATAGCGACCAAAATAATGGCAGGTCCTGCCGGTATGGATTGGAACCAAGACCAGCTCAAACCAAGTAGTGAGCTGACCATGCCAAACACAATCGAAATCATCAGCATATGCGGTAATCGGTCAGTCCAGCATCGCGCTGAAATGGCTGGCAACATCATTAAGCCCACCGACATTAACGTGCCTAGCACCTGAAAACCTGCGATAAGATTTAATACCACCAGCCCCATAAATAAGGCATGGATATAGATGGAATAGCGACTGGAATAAATAGAGAAAAAGCTTGAGTTAAAGGACTCATAAACAATCGCTCTATAGCAAATAGCCAGCGTTAAAAGGGTGATGCTCACCACCACGCCAATAAAGACTAATGCGCCGTTATCCACTGCTAGCAGTGAGCCAAACAATAGATGTAATAGATCAATGCTGTTCTTGCGATACGATACCAAGATCACCCCTAAGGCAAGTGAGCCTAGATAGAGTCCGGCAAAGGTGGAATCTTCACTGAGTTTGGCTCGCTTACTGATCCAACTGGAGGTGAGCGCGACAAATAGTCCGGCAATAAAACCGCCTACACCCATATAAAACAATGACATTCCCGCAAACAGGTAGCCAATGGCCACGCCTGGCAATACCGCGTGCGACAGCGCATCGCCGACTAGGCTCATGCGGCGTAATAGTAAAAATATGCCCAGTGGCGGTAAGCTAAAAGACAGCACGACACAGGCAACAAGTGAGCGTCGCATAAAGCCAAACTGGCAATACGCATCGAGAATATGAATGGACATAATGTTAGTCTGTTACCTGATTTACGTTATTTTGTTCAAAAATCGCCTGTCCATTACTCAACCGGATAATGTCGGTAAAGTAGCTTTCAACCATTGAGATATCGTGCAACACCGCCACAATGGTTTTACCCTTGCGGTGAAGCTCTAAAATGAGATTTAAAATCAGCATTTGGGTATCTTCATCAATACCGGCAAAAGGCTCATCCATTAGCATTATTGGCGCATCTTGTACCAATAAGCGGGCAAATAACATGCGCTGAAATTGCCCACCGGATAAGCGATTGATGCTGGTCTTTTTAAGCTCGGTAATCCCGACTTGTTCTAGTGCCCAATCGACGTTTTGCATGTCTTTTTTCGACAAACGTCTAAAAATGCTTTTTCTCGGCCAGCACCCCATAGAAACCACTTCAAACACATTGATTGGAAAATCCTGATCAATGTTTGATTTTTGCGGCAACCAAGCAATGCCTTTTTTGTCTATATTTTCTAGGCTTGTGCTACCTGAAATAGCAGGAATTAACCCACAGAGTGTTTTCAATAACGTTGATTTACCTACCCCATTCGGCCCTACAATGGCAGATAAAGAACCTAGCTTTACCTGACCGGATATGGAGTGACACACTGCTTTGTTCTGATAGCCAATGACTAAATCATTAAAGTGAATCATGCTAGAGAGATCGCCCATTTAATTGCCAACCATAAAACGCAAAGCCCTACCGTGCCCAGCAACACTCGACTGAGTGCAGACATCGCCAGCAGATAACGCTCGTCATTGGTGTTTTCAGTTGCTTTGATATTCATTAAATGTGATAGAGTTCAAATAATTAGGTCGGACGTTATAACATAACATTTCCGATTTGAATAATATTGATGTACAAGCACTGTAATATCATAATTACTAACCTATTGTTTAATAACAATAAAAACTAACAGACCTTCATTTCCTGAATTTAACTTTGCTAAATTGCACGAAATAACGACATTCAATGCTTAGCAAAAAGAGAGACTGACGATTTTTACTCTCATGGATAAAACCAAGCACCTCTGCAACATCAAAGGCACTTGGTTGATCATGGAAAAACTCAGTCGTCTGCCTAACAAACTTTTAAAAATACGAGGGTTAACCATTAAGTGGTGTAAACATCCCATAAAGCCCTATATTTATTCTTACCAATGTCGTCAAATTTATGTGCATTGCCGTGGCTAAATTGATAAGGTGATCGACACATGCACTACCAATGACTAATAGTTTGAATAATCAACAAGGTATGGTTAAGTTCCAATCGCTTAACAAGTGGTACGGCGATTTTCACGCCCTAAAAGACATCGATTTATCAATCCACAAAGGCGAGATTGTTGTGATCTGTGGCCCGTCAGGCTCCGGTAAATCAACGCTTATTCGTTGCATCAATCAGCTTGAGCCTTTTGATAGCGGTGAGCTTAGCGTGCTTGAACATACCTTACCCTGCCCGTTTAAAAACCCCGGCAAGGTGGGGATGGTTTTTCAACACTTCCACCTGTTCCCGCATTTAACGGTTCTTGAAAATCTCACTCTTGCGCCCATTCGCACTCTAAAGAAAAGTAAGCAAGAAGCAGAAGAAGTGGCGATGCACTATCTAGAGCGCGTGCATATTCAAGAGCAAGCACACAAATATCCAGTACAGCTATCTGGCGGACAACAGCAACGCGTCGCTATTGCACGCTCTTTATGCATGAAGCCTGAGCTATTATTATTTGATGAGCCCACTTCTGCCCTTGATCCTGAAATGATCAATGAGGTGCTTGATGTTATGGTCGATCTTGCCAAAGAGGGAATCACTATGGTTTGCGTGACCCATGAAATGGGCTTTGCCAAAAAAGTGGCCGACCGCGTTATTTTCATGGATGAGGGACAAATAGTGGAATCAAATAGTCCGCAGGCATTGTTTGAAAACCCGCAACACAAACGCACGCAAGCTTTCCTTAAGCAGATCTTAAGCTACTGATGTTTGGGCGTATTATTAAACCCACCCTGTTCGCCATACTGCAAATCATTGTTCTGGCGGCGGCAGTCACTTGGATATTGAATTCGGGCGCACAGGCTATGGGCTATCACTGGCAATGGGATAGAGTGCCAGATTACATTGCTATCTATGAAGATGGCCAGTGGTGGTCTGCCGAATTGCTCGACGGATTACTAGTCACAATACAGATCTCTTTGATTGCTCTCGTGGCCACGCTAGGAATAGGTTTAGTGACCGCGCTTCTAAGAAACTCCAATTCTGTGGTGGGCAGAACATTAGCCACCAGCTATGTGGAACTGATTCGTAACACCCCGTTGCTTGTGCAAATTTATCTTTTGTATTTTGTATTTGGCCCCGTCATTGGGCTGGATAGATTCAGCACCGCAGTATTGGCACTGGCACTGTTCCAAGGTGCGTATACTGCGGAGATTTTTAGAGCGGGGCTGAACAGCATTGCTCGTGGGCAGTTTGAAGCGGCTCACTCTCTCGGCTTATCCCGCCTATCTACCTTTTGGGATGTGATTCTGCCACAAGTGATTCAAAGAACATTACCTCCATTAACCAATGAGGTGATTTCGCTGATTAAAAACTCTTCTATAGTGAGTGTTATGGCTGTATTTGACCTAACCACTCAAGCCAGAAACATTGTTTCTGAAACCGCGATGCCGTTTGAGATTTGGTTCTCGGTGGCCATCATTTATCTTGCGCTTACTCTTTCACTCTCTGCCATTGCCGCTTGGTTAGAACATAAGCTTGGCGCTAACTGGCGAACCCAATAAGGACGACTCAGCATGAAGCTATTTAAAACCGCCATTACGGCACTACTGGCACTCGCTGTCAGCTTGCCTGCATTGGCCACTAATACGCAAAACACAGCTACACCAAATTTAGACAAAATAAACGATAGAGGCACTTTGCGAGTTGGCATGTCGACCTTTGTCCCTTGGGCAATGCGCAATAAACAAGGCGATCTAATTGGTTTTGAAATTGATGTTGCGAAACGCTTGGCCGCCGATTCTGGCTGGAAAGTAGAGTTTGTGCCAACCGCTTGGGACGGCATTATTCCATCACTGCTCTCGCAAAAGTTCGATGTGATCATCGGCGGTTTATCCATTACCGAAGCTCGCTCAAAAAGCGTTCTGTTTACAGACCCTTACTCGCACTCTGGAGTGCAATTAGCAGCCAGCAAAGAGCTGGCAAAGGGCTTTAATAAAGTGTCAGACTTTAACTCTCGCCGCATCAAAATAGCGGCTCGTCGCGGCGCCGTTACCGTGCAAGTGGCGCGTGAAACCTTCCCCAAAGCAAAGATTCTTCAATTTGATGATGAAGCCCAAGCCTTTCAAGAAGTGCTAAATGGCAATGCACAGGCCGTGATTGCATCCAGCCCTAAACCTGAGCAAGAAGCCATCAGACACTCGGACTCATTGTTTATTCCGTTTACTGAGCGACTATCACAAGGCAATGAAGCCTTTGCGGTGCGTTTAGGTGAAACCGATAAAGCAGAATTCTTTAACCAATGGATCAAAGATCGCACTGAAGATGGTTGGCTCAAAGAGCGCTATGAATACTGGTTCTCGACTTTAGATTGGCAAGATCAAGTGGCTCAAGGCCAGTAGCCTAACCAATAAGTGAACCGTGCTTGTTAGTAGTGAGCACAGTTCACTTAATACTGAATTAAAACAACGCCATACAAAGCAATTAATACTAGGAATAACGTGAGCAGACGCAACACACCCATTAAAGCAGCAGTATCCACTAAAGCAACAGGCCCCACTAGCAAGCGCTATTGGTATCAGAGCCTCAATCTATTAGACGGTGTCTTGCTGGCAATCATGGGTGTATTCCTCGCTTGGCTATATTACCGCTCCGCTGTCGGCATCAATTACCATTGGCGATGGCAAGACGCTATACGTTTGATTTTTGTTCCTCCTTCTGAGGGCAAGCTCCCCTACTTCTTCCAAGGCCTAGTGGCAACACTGCGCCTAAGTCTTTGGAGCATGGTGCTCGCACTCTCTTTTGGCACCTTACTTGGCATTGCGAGGCATTCAAAACTGGCGCTATTCAAAACGCCAGCACTGCTGTTTATTCAGTTGGTACGCAACATTCCACCTTTGGTGTTTGTGTTCATTTTTTACTTCTTTATCTCCAATCAACTGATCCCGCTACTTGGCTTACAAAGCCTGCTTCGTGAGCACCAAGGCGACCTTAATGGCGTACAGCAGTTTCTATTTGGCCCTGCTAATTTGTGGGAAAATCTAGCCTCGGGCGTGATCTGCATTGGCTTATTATCATCAGCCTACATAGCGGAATTGATTCGCGGCGGCCTTGAAAGTATACCTAAAGGGCAATGGGAAGCGGCCGACTCGTTGGGTCTTTCTGGGCTTGATAAATATCGATTTGTGATTGGCCCGCAGGTGCTCACCGCCATTACGCCACCTTTGGCGGGACAAACCATTTCTCTGGTCAAAGACACTTCGATTGTCTCGTTAATTTCCATACAAGAGATGACCTTTGTCGGCACAGAGATGGCCAATTCATCAGGCATGATTTTTGAAATTTGGTTGATTGTTGGTGTTGTGTATTTCTGCTTATGCTTTGCATTGTCACGTCTGTTTAATCGAATAGAAAAACGCTCTAGAGCGTATTTGTAATTGCTATACTAATCACTCTAAGTAAGTGAGCAGAAATAACACAGGAAAAATACTCGAGAACAAGGTGGGGTTTTTCGATAAGTAGTTATTCTATAATCAAAAATTCTAACGCAGTTCTCGAGTATTTTAACAAACTAGAATGGCCCGTTATTTAACCCGATTAGTACTAGTAAACCGTAATGCTTACCGAGCTACAGGTATTGTTATTACAGGCTTTGATTTCATGCTTGCCTGATAACGATTTTGCATCTATTTGGTTTGCGCTCACATTGCCATCTAAATACCAGCGTACATCTGGGCTAGAGGCTTTTAGTGACAGGATTTGTCCTGCATAGGGATAAATATGACTGCCGTCTTCAGGCTGAATAATATCGATAAAGCGTTTTGACTTAGAGTGCACTTTCTCCCATGACAACAGTTCTTGCGGCCAATTATTTGCTACAGATAAACGTTTATCTCGGCGCAATGTTCTTGGCGTAACGCCATCAATGGTCCATGCTAGACGTTTTTGCTGACAATTGGCTTTCGAAACCATCTCAGCGGCTAAACCACTCGGCCAGCAAATTGACACTTGCTCCACAGCTTTGGGTTTTTCTACCTCAGTCACGTCTTTAGGCAATAAATCAAACACATCGAATAGAATTGGCGCAGCCATCGTGGCGCCGGTTTGCCCAACATATGGTGAACCGTCAGGTCTGCCCATCCACACCCCGACCGTATAATCATTGCTGGTGCCAATAGCCCAAGCATCACGAAAGCCAAAACTGGTGCCCGTTTTCCAACCGATTTTTCTACCAAATTTAGCGCGAGGTCTATCTGGCGAGCGTATATCTTGCAAAATAGTGCGCGTGATCCAAGCACTTTCAGGAGTGAGCAATTGCGTTTGTTCTATTTTATCGAACTGACTGAGTCTCGGCTTTATCGCCACGCCTTGACGGCTCAGAGCAGTGTAATACATCACCAACTCACGCAGCGTTGATCCGCCTCCTCCTAACACCACCGTTAAATTCATATCAGGCAATCGTAAAGATGAACCCAAAATCTGCATTCGTTTGACAAATTTAGGCACTTGGATTTCATTTAGCAGATACACAGCCGATAGATTTTTTGAGCGTTGTAAGGCTTCAGTTGCTGATACTCGTCCCTGAAAATGTTTATCAAAATTCTGCGGTTTATAAGTGCCAAACTGCATTGGAATATCCATCAACAAACTTTGCGAATGAATCAACCCTTGCTCCATCGCTTGTGCGTACACGAACGGCTTTAACGTAGAGCCGGGAGAGCGAATCGCTTTGGTCATATCTACATGCCCATAACTGCGAGAGTTATCCATATCCAATGAGCCTTTATACGCAAGCACAGCGCCAGTTTTATTCTCCACCACCATCACCGCCACCGACAAATCATTAGACAAAGCCGTAAACCGCTGCTTAACAATAGCATCAACATTTTGTTGTAACTCACTCTTTATAAACGTCTTTACTGAAGAGAGATTCGGTGCCTGTCCCTGAATCAAATTCGGTGTGTGTCCCTGAATCTCTTGCTGTGAACTAGCGGCTTTAAACGCC
>NZ_BAUJ01000018.1 GCF_000496695.1 Vibrio halioticoli NBRC 102217 | reverse complement strand
CGATTGGTATAAGCACTGATTCTAGTCAGTCATTAACGCATTAAACGAAAAAACGCCAAGCAAGATGCTTGGCGTTTTTGTACTCAGAACATGGCGTTAAAACTGATGTAACGACTTGGCTTGAGTGACCGGTTTATCTTGCTTTAACAAACGCATTCCTTTAAACATGCGCACAAACCAAATCAAAATAGCGACCGCCGATATAAAGCCACCCGCAATGGGAATGACATGCGCCACTTCTTCCAGTGCGCTGTTTCTAAACCAATAATCATTCACCCCAATCAATACTCCATTGGAGGTGGCTATGGTTACGATAAGCACCACAAAAAAGGTCAAAAACAAAAAGAAGCTGCGTATTAAACCGTAATAATGCGAGTTCACGACTTCGCTATCTTCGTCTTTATCTAAACGATACCCTGCATAGATAATGGCAATCACACCAGACAGCAGTAACGTAAATGGGGTTAAAAAACTACCAATGTAAGCGTACCAAATACCCTTATGATGTTTATTCATTACTTACCCCATCCTTGTTACTTTTGTCTTTAACCGGTGCCTCTTCCAATTGATCTTTCACCTCTGCATACCACTGATCATGATGCTCTTTAGCCCAAGTTTCATCAACCTTGCCTGTCACCATGCCTTCAAGCGCCCCTTCCATACCCACTAAACCAATATAGATATGGAACACAAAACCACAGATGAGCACCAATGCTGAAATCATGTGCACTAAGTTAGCCACTTCCATATCGCGGCGAGTTTGGTCAAAAATTGGGAAGTCTAATATCACGCCACTGGTTGCAAGCACCACGCCAAACACAATCAATAGCCAATAGATCACCTTCTCACCACCGTTAGAAAACCCAGCCGATGGATGAGAGCCTTTATGCTTGCCGACCATACCACCCATTTTCATAAACCATTGCAAATCCACTTTGGTAAATAGCGATTTTCGCCACCATTTCACGAACATGAAGATAAGCAAAATATAGAAAATAGGACCGATATAGTTGTGATACTGCTTGGCGCTATAAATCACTAAACCCCATATATCGGAAGGAATATAAGGCTTTAAGAAGTGCTTACCGTAAACCAGCATCAAACCGCTAAAGGCTAAGGTTAAAAAGGTAAATGCCATCGTCCAGTGCAGCGCTCGGTCCATACGACTCCAGCGCTTGAGCTTTCGTCCGGTGCGAGGCTTACTTAGCATTAATGGGCCAACTAAGAAATACGCCAATACCACCATCATGATGCTACCAAAGATAGCGACAGCGGCCGCAGGTGACATCCACTTCTCTTTTAAAATGAACCAAGTTTGACCCGGCACACTGATCAAAATGCCGTGCTCAGGTGACGCTGAAGTGGTAGTACCCTCCACGCCTCCTTTGACCTCACGCCAATAATCCGCGCCAGCCAATTGCACCATCTCTTTTTGCGCAGTGTCGTTGTGTTTTTGCTCAGCATACGTTGGCAAACTAAACGCCATTAAGACACTTGCCAACATCGCTAACAACAACAATGTCGATTGTTTCGCTAACTGCATTTGATTGCTCCTTTAACTAGCTCTTAGTCGCATCAAACGCAATATCTTCACCGTCGCTCCAGCCGGCACCTTTCGCTCCGCGTTCAACAACACGTTGACGGAAGATATCAGAAACAATTTCTGCATCACCCGCCAGTAGTGCTTTGGTTGAACATAGCTCGGCACACATAGGAAGCTTACCTTCGGCAATACGGTTACTACCATATTTTGCTCGTTCTTCATCAGAACCCGCTTCGGTTTCAAGGCCGCCTGCACAGAAAGTACATTTGTCCATCTTGCCTCTTTCACCAAAGGCTGTAGTGTGCGGAAATTGTGGTGCGCCAAACGGACAAGCAAATAAGCAGTAGCCACAACCAATACACAGATCTTTATTGTGCAGCAATATGCCTTCTGCGGTGTATTCAAAACAATCCGCCGGACACACCGCTTTACAAGGCGCATCGGTACAGTGCATACACGCAACAGAAACAGAACTTTCGCCCGGCTCACCGTCATTAAGGGTCACAACGCGGCGGCGCTGAATGCCCCACTCTAACGCATCGTCATTTTCGTTTTTACATGCTGTGACACAGCCATTACATTCGATACAACGCTTGGTATCGCAGAGAAATTTCATTCTAGCCATAATTTAGGTTTCCTTACGCTTTTCGAATATTACACAGGGTAACTTTGGTTTCTTGCATCTGTGTAACCGGGTCATAACCATAAGTGGTTGCCGTGTTTGCGGCTTCACCAATGACATAAGGAACAGTGCCCTCAGGGTAACGCTCTGTTAAGTCTTCGCCTTGGAACTTGCCACCAAAGTGGAATGGCATAAATGCCAGTCCAGGGCTTACGCGACGCGTCACCATAGCTTTTACATGCACTCTTCCTTTCTCTGCACCTTCAACCCAAACCATCTCACCGTCTCGAATACCAAGATCGTTAGCATCTTTTGGATTCACTTCGACAAACATTTCGCGTTGTAGCTCTGCAAGCCATGGGCTAGAACGAGTTTCTTCTCCGCCCCCTTCGTATTCCACCAAACGTCCGGTGGTCAGTACGATTGGGTATTCTTTCGATTTATCGACATCTTGAATACTCTTGTACAAAGTAGGTAGACGATAAATAGATTCGCTGTCATCCCATGTAGGATAATCTTTAACCAAGTCACGACGAGGCGTGTACAGTGGCTCTCTGTGTAGTGGCACTCGGTCTGGGAATGTCCACACAATCGCACGAGCTTTGGCATTACCGTAAGGAATACAGCCGTGTTTAATGGCAACGCGCTGAATCCCACCAGAGAGGTCTGTCTTCCAGTTTTTGCCCTCTGCGGCGGCTTTTTCTTCGCTAGTGAGATCGTCCCACCAGCCTAAGCTTTTCAGCAATTTATCACTAAACTCAGGGAAGCCATCTTCAAGCTCACACCCTTTCGAGTAGCTGTCTTCCGCAAGCAGATTTTCACCTTCAAATTCCACACCAAAGCGAGCACGGAAGTTACCGCCACCTTCAGCCACAGGTTTTGAAGTGTCATATAAAATATGCGTGCCTGGGTGTTTCATCTCTGGCGTACCCCAACAAGGCCAAGGTAATCCATAGGTTTCGCCATTAACAGGACCACCTTCCGCAGACAAGGTTGTTTTGTGGAAGGTGTGCCAGTTTTGCTGATGTTCTTTAAGGCGCTCAGGGCTTTGACCGCTATAGCCGATGGTCCACATGCCTTTGTTAAATTCTCGGGTCACATCTTCAATAACCGGTTGGTTATCTTTGACTGCGATATTTTTAAACATCTGATCTGAGTAACCCAATTTTTTGGTTAACAGATACATGATTTCGTGGTCAGGTTTTGATTCAAATAAAGGTTCAACAACTTGATCACGCCATTGCAATGAACGGTTTGATGCCGTAACTGAGCCGTGCGTTTCAAATTGCGTTGTAGCCGGAAGTAGATACACGCCATCAGTACGGTCATTCATTACCGCCGCTACCGTTGGATATGGGTCGACAATCACCATCATGTCTAGCTTTTGCATTGCTTTACGCATTTCTGGTCCACGGGTTTGCGAGTTTACCGCATGCCCCCAGTAGAACATGGCGCGAATATTATCGTTTTGCTCTATATTCTGTTTGTCTTCCAACACACCATCAATCCAACGCGATACCGGAATACCCATGTTATTCATTGGCTGTTTGCCACGGTACTTAGTTTGATCAAATCGCCCTTCGACCCATTGGTAATCCAGATCCCATACTTTTGACCAGTGCTTCCAAGAACCCGGTGCGAGACCGTAATAACCCGGTAGTGTATGCGACAATACGCCAAGGTCTGTTGCGCCCTGTACGTTATCGTGACCACGGAAAATATTCGCGCCGCCGCCCGATTTACCCATGTTGCCAAGCGCCAGCTCCAACACACAGTAAGCACGAGTGTTGTTATTACCAGTGGTGTGCTGAGTCCCGCCCATACACCAAACGATACAACCCGGTCGGTTATCCGATAAGATCTTGGCGGTTTTGTACATTTGATCTTTAGAAGCACCCGTTACGTGTTCCACTTTATCGGGTGTCCATTTCGCCACTTCTTGACGAATTTCTTCCATGCCAAATACACGTTGGCGGATAAATTCTTTGTCTTCCCACTGGTTTTCAAAGATGTGCCACAACAAACCCCAAATAAACGCAACATCGGTACCCGGACGAAGCGCAATATAGTGGTCAGACTTAGCCGCAGTGCGAGTACGTCTTGGATCAGCAACTACGATTTTACAGCTGTTCTTTTCTTTGGCGATCAAGATGTGTTGCATGGCAACAGGGTGAGCTTCAGCTGGGTTTGAACCAATAAACAGCATTGATTTACAGTTGTGCATGTCATTAAACGAATTGGTCATTGCACCATAACCCCAGGTATTCGCTACCCCTGATACTGTGGTGGAGTGACAAATACGGGCTTGGTGATCGACATTGTTTGTGCCCCACAACGATGCCATTTTTCTGAACATATAGGCTTGTTCGTTGTTGTGTTTTGCACTGCCGAGCCAGTAAACCGAATCCGGCCCCGATTCTTGACGAATCTTCAGTGCATTATCACCAATCTCATTGATGGCTTGTTCCCAAGTGAGTTTTTTCCACTTGCCACCTTCGAGTTTCATTGGGTACTTAAGGCGTTTTTCGCCGCGACCATGCTCACGCAAAGCCGCACCTTTTGCACAGTGACCGCCAAGGTTAAAGGGATGATCAAAAGCGGGTTCTTGGCCAGTCCAGACACCATTTTGTACTTCGGCATAAATGCCACAACCTACCGAACAGTGTGAACAAATAGTACGTTTTATCTCTACATTAACATCACCAGTTTCTGGTTGGGCTTGGGCTTTTCTCATCATGCCCGGAGCAAGCATTCCAGCCCCAACCACGGCACCACCAGCGGCCAATGATGAATTACGCATAAAGGTACGACGGCTAATACCAAACTTTTTATTAGGGCTTGAGGTACTTTCAGAACGTTTAGTCAGTTTCATAGTGATGGGTTCCTAAAGTGAATTGTAGTAATCGCGGATATGCTGAGTTTCTCGATAACCCTTATTATCCTCCGACTGTTCGGCTTCCACCTTGGTCTGACTCGCCTGTGCAGATGTTGTTGCTGTGGTCATTATCGCACCGGCAACAACACCGCCACCTAGAGCCTTAATTGCTCTACGACGATGATTATCAATTTCTTTATTGTTTTTCATGACTCCATCCTCAACCTAATCCAACTCACTAGAACGAACAGCAATGCTCTGCTCACTCAACGCAACCTCTTCTAGCTCCATAAATTGGGCTAGCAGGTTTGCGACAACTCGATAAAACTCAGCCGCTTTCGCATCCTGAATTTGTTTCACTAAATCTTTATACCAACTGGCAATATGGCGATTAAAAAATACGCCTTGCTGAGGCGAATTATCCTCTACTAGCATCGCCATCACTTCGCACAACGCTGCCATGTGATCTTCTGGTTCTTTAACGCTGTCGTTACGCTCAAAGCCCAACGATGCAAGGTCTTGGCGCAATTCAATTAACGGTTTTTCCATTAACGCGCCATTTCGGTGCCATGAAGCAAAAGGCATCACTTCACCACGCCCAATACCAATAAATAAGTCTTGATATTCTTCTGCAACCGACTCAAGAGAAGTCTCTTTTGCTAACTGACAAAGCGCGCGCCAGTCAGCACTCATTGCACTTGACTCTTCCTCAGTATTTAACTGTGCCAACCACTGCATTAGCTGAGCATTTGGTGCTTGTCTAAACAATGTCGCTAGTAACAAATAAATGTCTGATCGCGGTGATTGTTGTACTTGGTTATGCATGCTCACCCTTAATATTTTAGCTGTTTTGTAGGATCTTTCGCCATTTCTTCATAAATATCGACAACTCGGCAGTCTTCACACATGGCAATTCGACGAATTGCTATCTCATCTGAAAAGTGGCTGTGCCCTTTTAATTTGCTCTGTAGCATGCTAATCATGGACTTAGGTGCAAACGCTTTTTCACAGCGTAAACACAGCGCCGGTTCATCTTTATTTAAAGTGAGTGCACTGCTGCGCTGCTGTTGATCCCAGTTAATTCTTGGGGTCAAATCCAAAGCCTTTTCAGGACAGGCAGCTTCACATAAGCCACATTGCACACAATCTTGCTCAATGAAATTAAGCATAGGGACTTGTCCTTCGTTGTGTAATGCCATAGTCGGACAAACCGCCACGCATGCCATACACAAGGTGCACTTATCGGTATCACACGCCACTGTGCCGTATGGAGCGCCCTGTGGCAGAGCTGCTTCTGTTTGGAGCGGAGTAAATGATTGCGCTAAGGCATCTAACGACTGGAATAACCTTGCGCGTTTATCACCTTCTATTTCCCCCACATGCACATTAAGAGGTGTTTCAATCAACACAGGTTTGGTTTGTCTAAGATCTTCAAGGTATAAAATATCGATACTTTCAGCATGAATACCAAGCTGTCTAAGCAAGGTCTTGGCCACCGTTACTTCTTCGTTTAGGACCCGAATGATCGTGGCAGGCATGCGACGACTGGCGGCAAACAACACTTGCGATGCGCCGTTACTCAGCGCGGCAAACCAAGTATCAATACCCACGGATGGTAGTTCATTAACCACAATAGGAATGACATTATCGGGTAACGCGCGTAGCGCCATTACGTTATAGGTTTCATGTTCTTCACTACAGAACAGCACAATAGGATTACTGCCACCTTGCGCCTGATAATTTTGTAAGGTGCGCTCTATAAACCCTTGGGTTTGGTTGGGATATGGCAAGGCGTATTCGATTGCGCCCGTAGGGCAAGATGTGGCACAAGTGCCCACTCCCTGACAAAGATAAGGATTGATTTCGATTTTGTAGCCAATTTCATCACGCCCTTCACTAGTCAATGCCCCTGCAGGACAAGACAAAATGCAACGCTCACAGCCTTTAACGCCACGCGAACTGTGCGCACATTTATCGGTATCAAGGCGGAAAAATTTGGGCTTATCAAAGGTTCCGATTAAAGCGTTGATTTCTTCAACAGCATCTTCAAGTTTTGGGTAGCCTCTGCCGACAGGGAAATATCCGACAGGAGGGACTTCAGTATCAATCAAAGCTTCTGCGCTAAAATCTAATACCACATCAAAATGCGGTTGCGCGATAGCGACCGGGGCAAGCTCTACTTTGGAAATAGAACTGCTTTGCAGAATATGAAAAGAGAAACGCCCTAGATATCCAGATAATTGGGCTAATGAGAAAAAGTATGGACTGATATCACCAGTTATCTTTGTGCCACTTGGCACAGCAAAGGTCACAGATGACATGGATGAAAATTGTTGTTGTAAGTTTTCTAAATTTTGCTCGGTAGCAATGATCAGTAACGCCCCTTGGCTTTCATAACTCACCGTTGGAGGAATAAGATTTGAAAGCTCTAACGTGTTGTTACAAGCGTAACTACGCGCTTGACCGTTGCTTGACGTTGATTGGGCCAAAAATTCCTTTAGCATTCTGATTCCGTAATTTAATGAAATAAGCGTGCCTAATATAAGCGCATCGTTTCATTAAGAATTGCAGATTTTTTGCATAAGGTTGTTAAATCCTTAATAAATTTGAGGTGTTAAACGGATAAAATTGTTAACTATGTGATTTCATAAGCATTTTAATTTAAAAAAATTTATTATTATAGATAATAATTCTCATTTAGATTTAATGCTTATTTTGTTTAGTCATAGGCTCGTTATCCGCGATTTCATCCGAAGCATCTTGCTCTTGGTACTCCTCTTTGACTAACTGTGACGATGACGCCTCGTCCTCAAGGGTAAGTTCTACTTCTCGCTCTTCGCTAAGCGATGGTTCTTTGTCTACGTTCGGTTGATTATCTTCAGTTAAAACGCCATTGCTCGCGTCAGCTGTTGACGGCTCAATCAGGTCTTCACTTAATTGATTGGCTTTTTCAGTCGTCCAGTGCCTTAACTTACTGGCAACCTCTGAGCTTAACGGTTTGATTTGACTAAAGTCTTGGTGATAATCATTTAGCTCATCTACTTCACTAAACTGCCCACTAAAGAATAAACTGCGTAACGCGCGCTTTTTAATTTCTGGCGCTGAATCTGAAGCAAGTAGCGCAGACATCGCATTGCCTTGCTTACGTTCTTCATCTTCAACATCTTCGCTTGCTAATTCATTATCAATGCCTTCACTTGCAATGACTTCACTTGCAATGGCTTCTTCTGTATCCATCGTTTCTAATGAAGCCTGCTCTGCAGGAGCAGTCACTTCTGAAGGATCAACAAAGTGCTCAATTTCATCTGTGGCTGAATTATCGAGAGCAAGACTGTCAAGCGGCCGTTCATCATCAGTCGCAAGCTCAACTTGCATGGCAGGTTCGATATCGTCACTTGTTTGCTGTTGCTCTTCGATATCGACGGGCGAAGCATGCTTATGTAGCAATCTTTCAAACAGACCTCTACTCATCGTAACTCTCCAAAGATAAACGGGTTTGATAACAAATTATTGACTGGCACGCCCTGCTCCCTTGCGTTTTTTACGCTTATGTTCGATTAGCTCGCCATGGCGAGCTAAATAGGCTTCCATCCACACCTGCACAGGCAAAGGAAGATCAACCGATAACACGAGATAATCACCGTCCAAATAGCTGCCCGCAACACTTTGTGAAACCGTGACGCTGACCAGACTTAACGTTTCGATGTCATTTTCCAGTACCACAAACAACTTGGGGTTGTCGGAATTAAGGTTAAAACGGTAATCCGTGCGTTCGTCTTTGAACAATTGGATCTCAGACTCTACTCCAAGGTCGCTAGCACAAGGGTCTAAAAATATCTCATCAACCTGCCAATTACTGGTTTGCCATTTAGAATTTTGTGTCTGATGTAGAATAATCTGACATCGAACAGGCCAATTATCTTCCGTTTTCATTACTACCTCGTTAAGCTAACTTATTATTATTTATATAGTTCTACATGAGTCACCGTGATTGTGTGCAAGCCGATTTCCCTTCCTTGCCACATTTCTTCAATCACTATTCAGTATAGAAAAGGATATTCCAATGCCCCAAGCTCCTAACATCGTAGCGGTTGGCCAGCCCCCCTCGCAGACTCAAACTGTGACTGTTTTTGATGAATACGGAGAGCCTTTAAGTAAAGACATTGCGTGTGAATGTCCTCTTACTGTGCTGCTAAACTGGCGCGAAATTGTCACTCTGATGACTTTAGGTTCCCACCCCGGCCAATTGGTTCTGGGATATCTCAAAAACCAAAGCTTCTTAACAGACCCTACCCAACTTGATTCCGTGTTGATAGATTGGGAAACAAACAGTGTGGCAGTGGTCACCAAAGAAAACACAGATTTTCTGGAAAAAGCCTTAAAAAAGAAAACCGTCACCTCTGGTTGTGGTCAAGGCACCATGTACGGCAACGTCATGAAAAGCTTAGAAAACTACCAAGTTCCTCAAACTAACATTAAACAAAGTGGCTTATATTCGACACTGATGGCTCTCACTCACTACAACGACACCTACAAAAAAGCTGGTGCTGTGCATGGCTGTGCAATTTGTAAGGAAGGTGAAGTGATCTCTTTTGTGGAAGACGTTGGTCGGCATAACGCAGTAGATACCTTAGCCGGTGAAATGTGGCTCAACCAAGAGTCAGGACACGATAAGATTTTCTACACCACTGGCCGTTTAACCTCAGAGATGGTGATTAAAGTGGCGCAAATGGGTATCCCTACTTTGCTGTCTCGCTCAGGGGTCACACAAATGGGTTTAGAGCTTGCTGAACGTTTTGGTATCACCATCATAGCTCGCGCTAAAGGACTTCGTTTTCAGGTTTATCACGGCATTGAAAAAATAGAATTTGACGGCAAATCTGCCACTAACGACACACTCAACAAGGATCAATAAGCTATGTCTTTACATGCTCTTCTGCAACGCAGTAAAACCATCACGCTCACCTTAGCCTGTGCATTATTTTTTACTCTGCCAGCGCATGCCGACTCAAAAACACTGAAAATGGCTACCACTACCAGCACCTATCATTCTGGATTGCTCGATTACCTATTACCTAAATTTAAACAACAAACGGGTTATGAAGTGCAATTGTTGGTTACCGGTTCTGGAAAAGCGTTAAAAATGGGCGAAATGGGCGATGTCGATATTGTACTGACCCACTCACCAAAAGCTGAAAAAGCCTTTTTAGACTCACATTTTGGTGTAGATCCTCATGGGGTAATGTATAACGACTTCATTATTGTGGGCCCAAAAAATAATCCCGCCAAGTTAACCGATGCTGACAATGCCGCGCAGGCTTTACAGAAAATCGCTGACAGTAAGTCCGTGTTTATTTCTCGTGGTGATGATTCTGGCACCAATAAAAAAGAACTGGCTCTATGGGCAATCAATAATACCGCACACGACTGGTCTAATTACCGCTCAATTGGTCAAGGTATGGGGCCAACTCTTAACATGAGCTCTGAATTACAAGGCTATACTCTTACCGATAGAGGTACTTGGCTTGCGTATCAAGAGAAACTTGACCTTGCGATTTGGGTACAAGGTGATCCGGCTTTGTTCAATCAATATCAAATCATTCGCGTTAATCCTGAACGCTACACTGGGTTAAATGTTGCGGGTGCTAAAGCATTAAGCCAATGGTTTATTAGCGACAAAGCACAAAAGCTTATCAATGACTTCCAAGTAAAAGGACAAAAACTGTTTACGGCTAACGCTAAAACATCTCAATAATGGATATTGGTGAAACAAGTATAGAAGCAGTCAGGCTGCTTCTAAATTTTGACCCTACACTGTGGAAGGTAGTTTCTATCTCCTTCAGTGTGTCTTTGTTTGCGTTGAGTTTATCGCTATTGCCCGCTATTGGACTGGCATTGGTGCTCGCTTATGTACCTTTCCCTGGCCGAAATTTTGTCACCTCAATCATTAATACACTGCAAGCCGTACCTACCGTAGTGATAGGGCTGCTACTGTATATGACCTTATCTCGCTCTGGGCCTGTTGGTGATTGGCAATGGCTATTTACACAAAAAGCGATGATTCTTGGGCAGATACTTATCGCAATGCCTATTCTTATTTCTATGCTTCAAGCTGGATTTCAAAGTGTCGACATGCGCAATGTTGAAACCTCTATCACGCTTGGGAAATCTTATCCGCAAATTTTTAGAGCATTGATGTGGGAAACCCGTTTTGCATTAATTGCCGCTGTGGTTACTGCATTTTCACGCATTGTCACAGAGGTTGGCTGTTCTATGATGGTGGGAGGGAATATTCTGGGTCATACACGTAATATTCCAACCGCCATTGCATTAGAGAGTCAACGTGGTGCGTTTGCACAAGGGGTTGCTTTGGGCATCGTGCTTTTGTTGCTTGCATTGATATTAAATTTTGTCTTAACCGCAATGCGCGGACAAAGTCATCTACGAGTCTAGAGGCAAGAATCAATGACCATACAGTTAAGAACTCAAGACTTATCCAAACGTTATGAAGACCGCGTATTATTTCACATTCCTCATTTGCAAATTGGCCCGAGTAACGCCATTTACTTAAAAGGACAAAACGGTGTGGGGAAAACCACTCTGCTGAAAATTTTGGCAGGCTTAACCACGCCCAGTACAGGAACAATCAACGGCATTGAGATCTCGACCTTTTATCGGCTTTTTTCCCGTAAATTATTCCGAGATGTGGTCTATTTGCACCAATCCCCCTATATGTTTGATGCCACTTTACTGGAGAATATTCGCTATGCACTGCCCTTTGCCTCAAAACGTGGCTTACACAGTCGCAGTCAAGCAATTAATGCGCTTAGAATGGTAGGGCTTGAATCCCTTGCCGATGAACATTGCTCGGTATTATCGGGCGGCGAAAAACAACGTTTGGCGATGGCGAGAGCTTGGATAGTCAATCCTTCTATTTTACTCATGGATGAGCCTAGCGCCTCGTTAGATCTTGAGTCAACGCAAGGGATCATAACTCTGGCAAAAGATCTATTAGACCGAGGCGCAAGTATCGTGATCACTAGCCACCAGCAAAATGGGCTGACTAATCTTTGTGACACTCAATGGACTATTGAAAATCAAGGTCTAACGGTAACGCCTCACCTTAGAGTCATCGATGAAGAAACTAAAAAAATAAAATCAATAACAAATAATAAATTAGGTAACGAAACATGAAGTCAATAAGTTGGGTCGTTTTGGCCGGTGGTCAAGCCACACGAATGCAGGGACAAGACAAAGGGTTGGTCGAATTAAATCAAAAACCCCTTATCGAATATGTTCTAGAAGTTTTAAAATCGCACACTGATTCTATCTACATCAACGCCAATCGTTCACAAGAACGTTATCAAGAATACGCACCGGTATTTGCCGATCATTATCAGGGCTTTGTCGGCCCAATGGGTGGTATTCACGCCGGCTTAACCCATGTTGACAGTGAATGGGTGGGATTTGTGCCTTGTGATTGTCCGCAAATTTCGCCAACGCTTATCCAGCGCATGCAACAAGAAATCAGTGATGACGATGAGATCCTTGTCGCCCACGATGGTGACTTTGTTCAGCCCGTATTCACCGTTTTCCACCGTCGCGTGCTGGAGCGTTTACAGCAATTTTTAGACGATGGTGAACGCAAAATCATTCTCTTTTACGACCGCTGTAACACGCGCCAAATCGATTTTAGTGACATCAAAGGCAGCTTCGTAAACCTTAATTCTCAACAAGAACTCCAACAATTTAAGCAGTAATCTATGAAGACGATTCGTAATACTCCCATCCTTGGCTTTGCTGCTTTTAGTGGCACCGGAAAAACCACCTTACTTGAGCAGATCATTCCTAAATTGACTCAAGCAGGGCTAAAACTCGGCGTACTAAAACACGCGCATCATAATTTTGATATCGACCAACAAGGCAAAGACAGTTATCGCTTGCGTAAAGCGGGCGCAACACAAATGTATATTAGCTCGCGCTACCGTCATGCCATGATCAGCGAAACCCCTAACGAAGAAGCGACATTTGAAGAGTTGCTAGAGCAATTTGATCACAAAAACCTGGATATGATTTTAATCGAAGGTTTTAAAAGTCAGTCATTTCCCAAAATTGAACTGCGCCGTCAAGCGCTAGACAATCCATGGATGCACCCTAACGACGACAATATCATTGCCGTTGCCACCGATATTGATACCGAAAAAGAACTCAGTAAAGGCTTTAATGCCGCGCTACCTCAGTTTGATATCAACGATCTTGATGCAATAGCGAGCTTTATCATCCAAACCGTAGCGCCTTCCAAACAAAGTAACGCTGACGCCAGTGCTGCTGCGCAATGCTGCGATACCCTGTCACCGGCTTTTCTGTCGGTAGAACAAGGGATTGAGCGCATCTTAAATGCGGTATCGCCACTGACCCAAAGTACTACCGTAACAATCGACCACGCCTTACATCACGTATTAGCGCAAGACATTGTTTCGAGTATCAATGTGCCTCAGCACACCAACTCCGCAATGGATGGCTACGCGATTCGTGACCAAGATGTGGCGCTGGAAAGCTTTAAACTGGTTGGTGAAGTGATGGCAGGCCAAAGCTATCCATCTGAACTTAATGCCGGTGAAGCGGTAAAAATCATGACTGGCGCACCAGTGCCAAGCAACGGCACCACCGTCATCATGCGCGAGCAATCCGATACCTTTGAAAAAGACGGGCAACACTTTGTCACTTTTAACAGCGCATTAGTGAAAGCGGGACAAAATGTACGCTTAGCCGGAGAAGATCTTACCATTGGGCAAGCCGTATTTAGCCAAGGCCAAAAAATTGGCGCCGCCGAAATGGGCATGATTGCCTCTCTTGGCATCAATGAATGTGCGGTGATACGCAAGCTAAAAGTGGCGATTTTCTCCACCGGAGATGAAGTGCAGCACCCAAGCCAGCCGCAACAACAAAACTGTATCTATGATTCAAATCGTTACGCTTTGATGGGACTACTCAGCCAACTTAATTGTGAAATTATCGATTTAGGCATTTTAGAAGATGATCATTTAGCGATTGAACATGCAGTCTCTAAAGCCGCGGTAAGCGCCGATATGGTGCTGACTACCGGCGGCGTGTCTGTAGGGGATGCCGACTACATCAAAGATGTTTTAGAGCAAAACGGCAATATCGATTTTTGGCGCATCAATATGCGACCGGGTCGCCCTCTCGCTTTTGGCACGATTGGCGATACCCCTTTCTTCGGATTGCCGGGAAATCCTGTTGCCACTATGGTGTCCTTTATTAATTTCGTGCGCCCCGCTATCCATAAAATGCAAGGTGAAAGCAACTGGCAACCGACCAAATTGCGCGCTATTGCCAGCGAAGCTTTGCGCTCTCGCCATGGCCGCACCGAGTTTACTCGCGGTATCTATCAATTGAATGAGTTTGGGCAATTGGTGGTATCGAGCACAGGAAAACAAGGCTCTGGAATTTTACGCTCGATGAGTGAAGCGAACTGTTTGATTGAAATTGATCCGCTATACGCCAAAGTTGAGCCGGGTGAATTAGTCACCATCATTCCGCTTAATATCTAATCCATTTGCTAAAGGTTTATGGGGCTCTATTGATAGAGCCCTTTTTTATGCCGCTCAATTTCTAATATCTTAAGGAATATCAACATAGAGAATATCAACATGGGAATCATCAACATACACTGGCGGTTCTCGATTGGATTCAATACAATCAGCTAAAACCGCATCTTCACGTGCCAACGTACATAAATAGGTAGACCTTATCCCATGAGCAGCGACCCGCTTTTCACTCCATTTGAGCAATCCATCGCAGGAGTTGCGCTGCCAAAGCGATTCACATTCCCCTTTTATTATGAGCCTCACCCGCTAAGCGTGTTAGCTTCCGAGCAATTGCAAAAACAGCTGCACTCGGCTTTTGACTGCCAATTTGATTTAGAGCCAAGCTCGGCATCAAGCTCCCCCCAAAAACAAGGCAAAATGTTTGGCGTGCTAGTGGTAAAAAATCGCGACGGTGAGCTGGGTTTTTTAAGCGCTTTTTCGGGCAAGATTGATGATTCCAATCATCATCAGGGCTTTGTGCCACCTGTGTATGACATGCTCAACAGTGAAGGCTTTGTGAGACACGAATTTGACAAGATCAATGCCGTATCAAGTGAGCTAAACGCATTTACAAGCAGCGTCGATATAGCTCAGTTAAAAGCGCAGCTTGCCGAGATTAACCGCCAAGCCAGCGCGCAAATTCAAGCTCAGCAAGCGCAAATGGCAGACAGCCGAAAGCTGAGAAAGCAGCAGCGCTCACAAGCCAAGCAAGATTTAAGCTTTGATGATTACCAACAGCTAGAGCAGCAACTTGCCAAACAAAGTGTGTTTGAGAAAAATCAGCTCAAAGCAACTAAATCGCAGTGGGCGGAAAAACAAGCCAAGTTAACATCAGAGATAGAAGATGTTGAGCGTCAAATCAGTGAGCTTCGCTCACGCAGAGCGCATCTTTCTAACCAGATGCAACATAAGCTGTTCACTCAATATTCGTTTTTAAATGCCGATAATGAGCGCCAAGATCTCAATCAAATCTTTGCTCAAACGGCGTCTAAAGTGCCACCCGCAGGTGCCGGTGAATGCGCCGCGCCAAAGCTGTTGCAATACGCCTATTTAAATCGCTACGCCCCGATTTCACTGGCGGAATTTTGGTGGGGACAATCCCCAAAATCTGAGATACGTCAGCATAAACAGTTTTATCCCTCGTGCATGAGTAAGTGCCACCCTATTTTGTCGCATATGCTAAAAGGGTTACTGGTGGATGATAATCCGCTATTGGAAAACCCAGCCAAAGACAAGCCTCTGCCTATCATTTATGAAGATGAGCATATTGTGGTGGTCAACAAACCGGAAGGCTTTTTATCTGTTCCGGGACGCCATATCCAAGATTCGGCGTGGCATCGTCTGCAGCAGATCTATACCGATGCAGAAGGCCCGTTTGCCCTGCACCGCTTAGACATGGCGACCTCTGGGTTATTGGTGTTTGCACTGACCAAACGTGCCAACAAACATCTACAAAAACAGTTTATTGCCCGTGAAGTGACCAAGCGCTACGCGGCGCTCATTGATGGCGTAATCGATGGCACTCACATCAAAAATGAGGGAGATATTGAATTGCCAATGTGTCCCGACCTATTAGATAGACCAAGACAAAGGGTGAGCGTTGAACATGGAAAGCCCGCACATACTCATTATCAATTAATCGAGGTTGTGGACGGGAAATCAAAGGTATTTTTATACCCAAAAACCGGACGCACTCACCAACTTCGCGTTCACTGCGCACACAAAGATGGTCTTAACATGCCCATCATTGGCGATAGCTTATACGGCAAAAAAGACCTTAGACTGTATTTACATGCTCAACAATTAAGCTTCACCCACCCCGTCACTAAGGAGTGGATGACATTTACTGCGGATATTCCGTTCTAGCTTTTTCTTCGTTTTCTATTTATTTGCTTTCTATTTATTTGCTTTCTGCTCAGCAGACTGCTCGGATAATTGCGTCAATTGTTGCTGATAGGAAAAGTGCGCAACGATGCAGCGCAATACGCCGTAGTCGTATTTGCCTTCAAAGTGCTCAAATAACGGCTTTAGCTTTTGCTCGCTCAAGATATTAAGCAAAACAATCGCAGAATCTAACTGCTCAAGGGTTGAGTCATCCAGCTCAATCACTTGTTGTAGTGGGCACAAACCAAGCTCTATCGCACTTGCCAGATGACTCAGCACCGTATTAGCCGCAATAGCGCGCTCTGCGGCAACCTGTTCAACGCTTTGATATTGATTGAACAGCGACAAACTGCTTTGCTCAGTGGCGCTTAACGTAGGCGCAGGTTTAGGCTGCTCATTAATAAGCTGCACAATTGCCTCACCATATTTCGCCAGTTTTGCCTCACCAAAACCAGAAATTTGCCCTAATGCGTCTAGGCTATCTGGGCGCTGCAGTGCAATTTCGGCAAGGCTAGCATCGTGACAGATAATATAGGCCGGTACATTCTGCGTTTTTGCCAAACTGGCTCTAAGCTCACGCAATTTTTCAAACACGCCTGAATCTTGTTCAGACAAAGCAGTGCTTTTCTTCGTGCTACTGGCTTTTTTCTTTTTGCTCTTACGCAATTCACGAAATTCGATGCTTTGCTCACCACGCAGCACGGCGCGACAAAGCTCAGTCAGTTTTAGGTTGTTGTACATGCCTTCAACTTTTAGATAATTCATCGCAATGAGCTGGCGGAACACACCTCGCCACTGCTCAGCAGTCAGTTCAGTACCGATACCAAAGGTGGATAAATTGTCATGCCCAAAGCGTTTAATTTTGTCATCGGATTTGCCTAGCAAAACATTCACTAAATGGGTCACGCCAAATCGTTGCTCAGAGCGATACACGGTTGAAAGGGCTTTTTGCGCCGCTTGAGTGCCGTCCCAGGTTTTTGGCGGATGCAAACAGTTATCGCAATTGCCACACGGCTGCGCAAGAGTTTCACCAAAGTAACCAAGCAATGTCTGGCGACGACAAGTACTCAGCTCACAATAACCAAGCAATGCATTAAGCTTACCCACCTGCACTTGCTTGTATTGCGCACTGCCATCGGAGCTTTCTAGCATTTGCTTTTGCATCACTAAGTCTTGTAAGCCATACGCCATCCACGCATTAGCAGGTGCGCCATCACGCCCTGCACGACCGGTTTCTTGATAGTAGGACTCGATACTTTTTGGCAAACTTAGATGACCAACAAAGCGTACATCGGGCTTATCTATCCCCATCCCAAAGGCAATCGTCGCAACGATAATCACCCCATCTTCACGTAAAAAGCGTTGCTGATTTTGATTTTTTTGTTCAATGGACATGCCCGCATGATAAGGCAAGGCCACTCGGCCTTTTTCGGCCAGCCAAGCGGCGGTTTCTTCAACTTTCTTTCTCGATAAGCAGTAAATAACCCCTGCGTCTTGCGGATGGTTGTGTTCAATAAAATCCCATAACTCATGCTTAGCATTGGATTTTTCGCTGACGTGGTAACGGATATTGGGTCTATCAAAGCTGTGTACAAACACCTTTGCATTACCAAGTTGCAGCTGACTGATGATCTCTTGTCTGGTGCGCTCATCGGCGGTGGCGGTTAAGGCAATGCGCGGCACATTAGGAAAGCGTTGCGGCAAGATAGACAGCTGTTGGTATTCAGGTCTAAAGTCGTGTCCCCATTGGCTTACACAGTGCGCTTCATCAATAGCAAATAGGGAGAGATTCGATTGCTCCAATAAATTTAACGTGCGCTCCATCAAGAGACGCTCAGGAGAAACATACAGCAGTTGTATCTCGCCACGGGTGACTAAGGCTTCCACTTCCATTTGCTCATATCTGTCTTGAGTGGAATTTAAAAACGCGCACGACACGCCCACTTGTCTTAATGCATCGACCTGATCTTTCATCAGAGCAATCAGCGGGGATACCACTACCCCAACGCCTGAGCGCACAATGGCCGGAATTTGATAACAAATCGATTTACCACCACCGGTTGGCATTAAGGTTAGAACGTCTTGCCCACTGACTACACTATCCACAATCTCTTGTTGCTGATGACGAAAACTGTCATAACCAAACACGTTTTTCAACACGTCTAACGGTTGCAAAGAGTTTGGCTGTGAAGAGTGGCTGTATTCGGTATTAGTGTGTTCAAAGTGGCTCAAAGCGCGTCATCCTAATCGATGTGATAGAAAGGTAAGCATACCAATCGCAATTATTAACTGATCATTCTAGCGAGTTAGAATGATCAGTTAAACACTGTCTTGGTACAAGAAAAGATAGCAATGAGACACTATTGCCAAGACTGGCAATAGTGTGAATTTAGGGTTATTCAGGCTTTACTGACAACATTTCTTGCAATCCGCCGCCATTATGCACTTGTTTATAGCCTTGCGTAAGCAACAGTTGCTGCGCTTTTGCAGAGCGATTGCCACTTCGGCAATACACCACCAGCTGATCGCGACTTTTAATGAACGAAAGATCGGCGTGTGCCAGATTTTGCACCGGAATGTTAATCGCATTCTCTAAATGCCCGGCGGCAAATTCCTGCGGCGTTCTGACATCAATCACTACTGCCCCAGAATCAATCCAATCCCAAGCCATTTGCGCTCGTTCACTGGCGAGCGCAAATGTGGAAAACAATAGCGCGCACAATCCTAAAAATTTAAACATATTTGACTAATTAACCGTTATTAGTAAATTTCCATAACCCAAGAGCCTAGCTTCTTCTCTTGCCATAGCTGGATAATAATCGGCTCTAACGCCACGATCACCCGTTGAAAATCTTCTGCGGTTTTATTGGAATTAAACCAGCCATTAATCGAGTCTAAATTAAACGCGAGTTGTTTTAAGTTGCCAGAGTTGGTCAACAGCTCTTCACCATTGGTGGCTTGCTCTTGCTCCGTTAATTGAATGCTCGACTCAAAATACTGGTCTCCAGCACGGTATAGATTCCAATCGTCGTTACGGGTTGCGATAAGGCGCATGTTCATTTCCCTGTAAAAAGTGGTGATTGGTTTAATAACACCATAGACACGCATCTAAGCAAAGGATGTATCTCACATTTACTTCCGTGCACAGATAAATTTAAAATAAAGGGGTAAACAAGATCCTGCAAAGTTGCTATTTACAGCACTGTAAAGAGTGCGACTTTTGTAGAAATTGGATAAAAACCTTAGTGTTTTATTATGAAATAAATCACACACACAACAGACTAAGTTATTGGCTAATATATAACCACATATACTAGCTTTTTATTCATAAGTAGTTAATGAAACCAAATTTTTCGTTTTTTTATACATTTTATTTGCATAAACAAGCGAAATTGGTAAGATGCTGACTGAAGAGATATAGGACAGTTTTTTAGCATGAGTATTCAAGTCAATCAGGTCAATAAATTCTACGGTGATACACAAGTACTGCACGACGTAAGCTTTACGTGCAATAAAGGTGACACTCTAGTATTACTCGGTCCAAGTGGAGCTGGTAAAAGCTCACTGCTCCGTATACTGAATCTGTTAGAAAGTGCTAACAGTGGCGATATGTCAGTAGCAAGTATGTCTTTTGATTTTGCAAAAGGCGTGACCGAAAAACAAGGTCTGCAACTAAGACACAAAGTGGGCATGGTATTTCAACAATACAACCTATGGCCGCATATGACCGTCATTGAAAACCTGATTGAAGCGCCAGTGCGCGTAACAGGTCTTTCTAAAACCGCTGCCAAAGAAGAAGCCAAAAGAATTTTAGACATGCTGCAATTGGGTGATAAATCCGATGCATGGCCACTGCAATTATCCGGTGGTCAACAGCAGCGTGTCGCTATTGCTAGGGCCTTGATGATGAAACCCGATGTACTGCTGTTTGATGAGCCTACGGCAGCACTCGATCCAGAAATTACATCTCAAGTCGCCAAGGTTATCAATGACCTTAGCAAAACCGGAATTACACAAGTTGTTGTTACTCATGAGGTCGAATTTGCCCGTAAAGTAGCGAGTCATGTGTTGTATTTAGAAGATGGAAAAGTTGTGGAAAATGGCACTAACGAAGTGTTTAATAAGCCAACGACACAAAATTTCGCAGATTACCTTACCCACTAATTATACGCCTACAGACGCTGACAAGTTTTAGGCAGCGCAATGATTGGAGAAATACAAATGAAAAAAATCTTATTAGCATCCTTGATTGGTCTTACGTCAGCACATGCGATGGCAGCTCAACAAGAAATTAAATTTGTAATGGAAGCGACTTACGCACCATTTGAATACGTAGATGCAAACAACGAAATCCAAGGTTTCGACGTTGATCTTGCAAATGCTCTATGTAAGCAGATTGAAGCGAAATGTACGTTCCACAACCAATCTTTTGATAGCTTGATCCCTGCCCTTAAGTTCAAACGTTATGATGCAGCTATCTCTGGTATGGATATTACTGAAGCGCGTCAACAACAAGTGAACTTCACTCAACCTTACTACGATAACTCAGCGGCTTTCATCGCGGTTAAAGGTAAAGTTGAAAACCAAGCTGCACTGAAAGGCAAACGCGTTGGTGTACAAAATGGTTCTACGCACCAATCATACCTAATTGAACAAAAACCAGGTGTGACTGCGGTTCCTTACGCAAGCTACCAAGACGCATTCATCGACATGCAAAATGGTCGTATTGATTCTGTATTCGGTGACACTGCAGTTGTGGCTGAATGGTTTAAGAAAAACGATAAACTTAGCTATGTTGGCGAGCAAGTAACCAACAAACAATACTTCGGTAACGGTTTTGGTATCGCAGTCAATAAAGATAACCAAGCCCTGCTTGACCAACTTAATGCTGCACTGAAAACTGTAAAAGAAAACGGCGAATACAAAGCCATCTTTGAAAAGTACTTCGGTAAGTAATATGGAATTGACGGGTTACTCCGCGTCTCTCGCACAAGCAAGTTGGACTACGGTCCAACTTGCTTTTGTTAGTTTATGCGTGGGCTTAATTTTAGCCGTATTGTTTGCTTGTGGTGAGATGTCTCGCCATAAGTGGTTGGCATGGCCAACGACTCTATTTATCACCATTGTTCGAGGACTACCTGAGCTTCTGGTGGTGCTGTTTATCTTCTTTGGTTCTACTGAAGTTATCTTCATTATAACGGGAGAATTTGTCGACATTAGCCCCTTCATTTCTGGGGTAATTGCACTGGGTTTAATTTTTGCATCTTATGCATCGCAAACCATTCGTGGCGCATTAAAAGCAGTGCCTAGCGGACATATAGAAGCGGCAAACGCTCTAGGTTTGAGCCGTTCTCGCACCTTTATTAAAATCGTATTGCCACAAGCGGTACGTCACGCTATGCCGGGTTTGATGAACCAATGGCTAGTGCTATTAAAAGACACCGCATTAGTCTCTTTGATCGGCGTAACCGATTTGATGAAGCAAGCTCAGCTTGCCTCTGCAACGACTCACCAAGCCTTTACTTGGTATGCAACTGCGGCAGCCATTTATTTAGTTATTACGATTATTACTCAGAAAATAGTTAAGATCATAGATGCGCGCTTCTCTCTTCAAGACGCTTCTTCGAGTGCAGGAACAAAAGCATGAATTCACAACATTTCTACCAAATGCTTGACGGGTTGATGACCAGTGTACACCTCACTGTGGTTTCACTGATTGTTGGCTGTATTCTTGCGCTATTGATGACGCTAACCCTAATTCTGCGTACTCCAGGTGTTCATTGGTTGAGCCGTGGCGTCATTACCCTGTTTACCGGTACGCCATTGTTGGTACAAATCTTTCTGATCTATTACGGCCCAGGACAATTTGAAGCGATACATAACAGCTTTATTTGGCAATGGTTAAGTCAGCCGTGGTTTTGCGCTATGTTGGCATTGGCACTTAACACAGCCGCATACAGCACTCAATTGTTCAAAGGCGCATACAATGCGATTCCATCAGGGCAATGGCAAGCCTGCCGTGCACTGGGCATGAACAACGCACAAAGCCTTAGAGTATTGCTACCCTACGCGATTCGTCGCGCTATCCCAGCCTACTCCAACGAAGTGATTTTAGTATTTAAAGGCACATCCCTAGCCAGTACTATCACCATTATGGATGTTATGGGCTACGCACAACGCATCAACGCACAAACCTACGACACCCTCACCGTGTTCGGTGTCGCCGGTGTGTTCTACCTCAGCGTAAACGGAATACTCACTCTGATCTTCCGCCACATAGAACGCAAAGCCCTTGCCTTCGAAAACGCTCGCTAGCTAAATGCGGGGTCAGGTCTTGAAATTTGCACGCGTTGCGTGCAAATTTCAAGACCTGACCCCGCTCATATTTGCTCACAAAATAATCTAACAAACTGATTATTATTTGAATAATCACTAAATTAATTCCTTCCTTAGAATAATCTATTAAAATACACGTATACAAAAAGCGTGAGAATACCAATGAGCACAAGCCATAAACCATGGATAAACACTTATCCTAGCGACGTCCCAGAATTTATAGAGCCAAACAAATATAAAAATATTAATGAAATGTTTGATGACTCGTTTAACCGATTCGCAGATAAAACCGCGTTCATTAACATGGGTCACTCGCTCACCTATCAAGAATTGAATGATAAAAGTGACGCCTTCGCCGCGTATTTACAAACTGAGTTAAAAGCGAAAAAAGGCGACAGAATTGCGCTAATGATGCCAAACCTTCTTCAGTATCCAATCACTATCCTTGGCGCACTGAAAGCGGGATTGGTGGTGGTGAATGTAAACCCACTTTACACTCCAAGAGAGCTTGAACATCAACTTCGAGATTCTGGCGCTAGCATCATTGTCGCGGTGACAAACTTCGGTGATAGCTTACAAAAAGTGATTGACCAAACTAGCCTTAAACACGTCATTTTAACCAGTATTGGCGACCAGTTAGCGCCACATAAGCGCACCTTAGTCAATTTTGTGGTGAAGTACGTCAAGAAAATGGTGCCAAAATATCACCTGCCTAGCGCAATCTCATTACGCCGCGTGTTAACCGAAGGCAAGCGCATGGAGTTTAACGCGCCTAATATCGAACATGACGATCTTGCCTACCTGCAATACACAGGTGGTACCACTGGGGTTGCGAAAGGGGCGATGCTTACCCACAAAAATATCATTGCCAATGTACTGCAAGTGTTCGCCCACTTTGGCCCAAGAACTGCCAAAGAGAATGAGCTTGCGGTTACTCCCCTTCCTCTTTATCACATTTTTGCTAACTCTGTGAGTATGATGCTAATGATGTATATGGGCGGTACAAACCTGCTTATCACTAACCCTCGTGATTTAAAGAGCTTTGTTACCGACCTTGGCAAATACCCGTTTACCATGATTTTTGGTCTCAATACCTTATTTGCAGCTCTGCTCAACAACAGTAAATTTAAAGCACTGGATTTCTCTAGTGCCCAATTTACCATCGCTGGCGGAATGGCGACTCAAAAGCACACTGCTGATGAATGGCAAAAAGTAACAGGCATGCCCGTTATTGAAGGCTACGGCATGACAGAGTGCTCTCCAGTGGTTGCAGGCGGCGTTCACACCCAACAAGAGTATGTCTCTGCGGTAGGCGTGCCACTGCCAAGCACAGAGCTAAGAATTGTCGACGACAACGGACAACCTCTAGCCACCAATGAAGTCGGTGAAATTCAAGTACGCGGCGCACAAGTTATGAAAGGCTACTGGAAACAAGACGCTGAAACCAAAGCGGTTCTTACTGCCGATGGATGGTTAAGCTCTGGTGATATTGGCCGAATGGACCAAGATGGCGTTTTCTATATCGAAGATAGAAAAAAAGACATGATCTTAGTGTCAGGATTCAACGTCTTCCCAACCGAAATAGAAGAAGTCGCCACCCTACATCCCAAAATCGTAGAAGCCGCTGCAGTAGCCGTTGCCGATGACGTAGCAGGAGAACGCGTAAAACTAATCGTAGTCACAAGTGACCCTGTCACTGTCGACGATATCAAAAAGCACTGCCGCCAACACCTCACCGGCTACAAAATCCCTAAAGTCATCGAATTTAGAGACGAACTACCCAAAACCAACATAGGCAAAATCCTACGCCGCGAACTGCGTGACTAATTGCGGGGTCAGGTCTTGAAATTTGCACGGATGCATCTTTATCAAGCCACCGGATAATGAAAAACAGCAACTTTAGTTTATCGCTAATGGTTGCTGTTTTTTTATTGAAGAAGAAGTTATCCGAGCTATTTAACTGGGGATTTGTCTGATTTATGCAAATATCAAGACCTGACCCCCCCATTATATTGGACTCACATTTAACACACAGTCATAATAGTTAAATGCGTTAAGAAATAGTTTGGAACAAGATGAAACCGTATTTTGTTGTTCAACAGAAGATGCCCCTTTTACTACGTGATTTCGTTAGGCCATCAACCCTAGCTGCTCTGCTATTGGGGCTGGTTGTCACTATGCCTAGTATGGCTGAAGATATCACGGCTAACTCAACACAAAATGGCGGACGCCATGAAAATGGCGGTTATTTTGAAGTAGGCGCATCTGGTCTTGTGACCAATCAAGTGGATATTCGCGCTACTGAACACAAAGACTTTCAACCGATGTTGCTGCTCAGTGGTGTGTATCAATATAAAGGCCTATTTGCTGAACTGGTACACCTCTCTCAAGACGGTGCTAACCTTGGTTATAACTTCTGGAATTCTGAAGATTGGTCTGTTGATTTTTTAGCGGCTAATGTTGAAACCACTTGGCTACGAGACAAAGACGTCAATCTTAGCGCGCTCAATGAGGCTCAACGTAATAATTACCTAATGGCCGATGAAGGCATTTATGTTGGTGCGGGTCTTCGTGCTACCCGTTATTGGGATGACAATTATGTGTTCCAATTTCGCATTGTCAGTGATTACACTGACAATTTGGGCCTACAAAGCTCGATTAAACTCGGTAAGTCTTGGCAAGTTAAAAACTGGAACCTATACACTCTCGGTAGTGTTTCCTATCTCTCTAGTAAACTCACCAACAATATTTATGGCGTAAGCCGTGAAGAAGCAACCACGCAATTTGAACAATATGAAGCTGGAGCAGCTTTTAACTACGGCCTTGAATTTGGCGCAGCCTACCCTATTACTCAAAATGTGGTGTTCCGTTCGACCTATCGCGTAACCGCGTTGTCCGACGAAATAACGGATAGTCCCTTTATCAAAGCTGATTACAACTCGTTATTCAACGTGTCAATTAGTTATGTGTTTTAGGGGGCGATGTGAATAGACTACTCTACTGCTGTTTATTGTCGCTAGCTGGCACAACTCCGGTAATGGCGAAAGAAAAAGACGTCTCTTTTACTGCGACACCGGAACAATGTGTTGCACTACATAAGGGACAGACCTGTTATCAAGATATTGTTTTTCAATGGAAAACTCCGGCTGACGGCAAATTTTGTTTATTGCAATCTGAGACTGGTAAGCAAGTGATCTGTTGGCAAGGTCGTTTGATGCAACAATATCAATACAGTTTCAATAAAGATAAAACCACAAAGTTTCGCTTAATTGATCAAACTACAGCGCAGCCGCTCGCTGAAGTAAAAGTGGTGGTCACTTGGGTATATAAAGCCCCTAAGCAATCACAATCTGGATGGAGACTATTTTGACCGATAAAAAACACATATTAGTGGTTGAAGACGACGCCTCTCTTTCAGAATGGATTGGCGATTATCTTCTTGATCATGACTACAACATCACCATTGCCAGTCAAGGTGACTATGCACTAGAAATGATTGAAGAAGAAACACCGGATTTGGTATTGCTGGACGTCATGTTACCAGTAAAAAACGGCTTTGATGTCTGTAAAGAAGCCAGAAAATTTTATTCCGGCCCTATCCTATTTATGACCGCTTGTGTGGAAGACGGTGATGAAATCAAAGGCTTAGAAGTTGGCGCTGACGATTATTTGACTAAGCCCATCCACCCTAAAGTAATGCTTGCTCATATTAAAGCCTTGCTGCGCCGCGCCAGTGATGAAGTGCCAAAAGAGCTTTTACAATTTGATTCTCTGACTTTAAATGCCACAGCAAAGTCGGTCACAATTGATGACCATCAACTGGATCTAAACTCTAACGAATTTGACGCTTTTTGGGCACTGGCCTCCAAAGAAGGCAGTGTTGTACCCAGAACTGAGCTTATTACCCAATTGCGCGGCATAGAATATGATGGCTTTGATCGCTCAATCGATATTCGCATTTCTCGTTTGCGTAAAAAACTGCAAGAAGCTCCCGCACAGCCTTATAAAATCAAAACGATTCGAGGTAAGGGTTACTTATTTTGTCGTGAAGACGAATAACCAAGTAGAAGTATTAGTATGAGAAAACTCATTGTCTCACTGGTAATAGCTGTTCTTGCATCGATAGTGATCTTAGGGTGGTCGATCAGTCAGTATGCACAGCAACATGATAGTAAAGTGGCCTCAGTGACTACCTCTGAACGCATACAGGCGCTTAGACTGGCCGGGAGTAGCTTCGCTCAAATACTTGATGATCAGCTGGGATATCCCCCAACAAATCTTATTGATACTTGGAATGAACATAATCAAGAACAGCTTTCACTTATCTCGGAAGCTCAGTTCCCATTACCTGCATCATTAAAAGCACAATTTGAGAATGACGGACAATTGCTGTTGCAATCCGATGAAGGGGTGTCTTTGCATTATCGACTGCCTAAAACCCATCAAGTACTCAATATCCAAACTCAATTAATACCACCTGAAGATCAGGGGCTAGATCTTAATAAGATGTATACCGCCCTCTTTTATACCGGAATAGTCGTTATATTACTGCTTTGGGTATCACCATTAATTAAGCAACTATTAAATTTGAGTAAAGCGACCAAATCTTTTGGTATGGGTAATTTACAACACCGCATAAAGATACAAAAATCCTCTTATATTTCCGAGATTGAGCAAGAATTTAATGGCATGGCAGACCGCATACAACAATTGGTCGACGACAATAAACTGTTAAGTCGCGCGGTGTCCCATGATTTAAAAACCCCGATTGCCCGCCTAAGGTTTGGTATTGAAGCATTAGAAGAAACCGACAATGAAAAGCTCAAACTTAAGTATTTTTCGCGCTTAAATCATGACCTTAATTCTATGGAAGAGCTTGTATCGACTCTCTTAAGCTACGCTAGACTTGATCAAGCCAATATTAAGCCAGAATTAGAGCCTATTGAACTCAATAGTTGGCTGCAAACAAAGCTAGCAAGTTACTCAATGGATAAACATAATCTCATCTTCAACCCTGATGCTGACCCTATTTGGGTGCAGAGCGATCCTATGTATCTCTCTATGCAAGTGGGCAATTTATTGAGCAATGCGGAACGTTTTGGGCAAAGTACCATCAAAGTTCAGATAACAACGACAGAGCATACCGTCATACTCAGTGTCGATGACGACGGCAAAGGCATTGATGAGCAAGAAGCAGCACAAGTGATAAAACCTTTTGTACGCGGCCAACAAAGCCGAGGCAACGCTGGCCACGGTATGGGACTGGCAATAGTCAACCGCATCGGTCACTGGATGGGCTCCCCTCTTACCATTCACCGCTCAAAAGAACTTGGCGGTGCCAGCATGCGCTTAACCTTCCTAATTAATAACAACAGTTGATGGGGCAAGGTGATGGGGTCAGGTCTTGAAATTTGCAGGTACGAGTCACTGAAACGAAACAGCGTCTATTTTTCCTTGCCTCAATAGTTAATTAACAGCCCTTAACTCTCTCCCTGTGACAGGCAAGCTAGAAACTTAATAAACCATTGAGTAATTGAAAGATAAATAGAAATTAAAGTATTAGGTTGATGTAGAAGACGTCTATTTTACGGCTCTATGACTGAACTAATAAATACTGGGTAACACCTCTTTGGCATTCTAAATACGTCTAACCTTTCTCAATATCTGATCCACTAATCCATCAATCCATCAATCCATCAATCCATCAACAGTGACTCTCGCTATACAAAAGCCTACCCTCTTCAATCATGCAAATTTCAAGATCTGACCCCAAGAGATGGCCCAAAACAAAAAACGCCATATTAAGAAATATGGCGTTTTAGATATTATAAGTTATCAGTCAGGATGAAACTATTCGTTTACTTTTAGATGCTTCAACAAAAACTCAGTATCGTAAACGCGACCTGTTGGATTTGCAGGTTTTGTTTTTAGGCCGGTAACCTCGACAATACTTGTTCCTTCTTGCAACGTACTTGACGTGTTGAACATAAAGTCTTTGTTAATTTTAGTTCCTACTCCTACACCGCCTACAGCATCACGAGTCGTCTGCTCAGTGGTATAGATAAAGTATGGGAAACCAGCATCATGACATAATTTAGCTGATTTATGCATGACGTATTTTCGCATCAAGGCTCTATCAGTGTGATCATTACCTACAAAACTAATCTGCCAGCTATCTGGTGCTATTTGCGTAGTTTCAAAACCTTGACCAAAGGTCCAAAAGCTTTTTTGAGTGTTGTACGGCGTAGCACACGCCGACAACATACAAGCAAATATGGCAATGACTGATATACGTTTAAATAGTTTCATCATTCATCCTCTACTTAGAATGTGTAATTCACACCTAGTGTTGTTGCCCATTGATTTTGAGTATCAATCAGTGGCGAGTCAGCAAAATCAGATGAGATGTATGAGTAGCCAGTTGATTGAGTAATATCAACGTGCTCAGTAACAGGGACTACCATTGCGTAACCTACTTTATAAGCAAATGCTCCGTCGCCTTTATATTCATGACGCTCAGCAGTCGCATCAGCAGCAGAAACACCGCCATAGTAATTAACAAATTTTTCGCTGTAGTAGTGAACACCAGCATAAGGAACAAAATCAACGCTACCGAATGCCAATGGGTGGTAGTAAGTTAAGTCCGCTTGGAAGCTTTCGTATGCACCAGTAACATCTTGTTGGAATTTACCCGCAAGAGTCCCTTGACCAAGATGAACGTCAGCGTTCAAACCTAAATCAGCACTCATGTCACGGTCTTTCATGCCTTTAAGAATAGTGGCATCATCCGCATCCAAACCAGGGTTAGTTGTAACAAATACACTCATGTTAAATGTGTCTTCGTTAGTACCAAGGAAACGATAGTTAATACCGGTTAAATCCGCATTGAAGTCGACACCATGGTAACCACCATTGATGTAAGCACTGGTTTGATCTTTTTGACCTTTATACATTTTGCTACCGGTAATGACACCACCACCGATTACTGCATGGCCTTCGTGTGTGTAGATGTTACCGTTACGAATGTATGTGTTGCCAGTATCAGCTAATGCTGCATGTGATAATAAAATTGCAGAGATTGCTAAGCTAATTGTTTTCATAATTGATGCCTTTTTCGCTCGATTCAATTTACGTTGGAAACACTATATTTCATCGCGAGAAAAAAGTTTGTAACCGAATGTATCTTGGGGTCAGGTCTTGAAATTTGCAGGACCTTGGGGGAATTTAACTGCAGGCAGTTTATCGAGATAGCGATTAGTATAATCAAGGGGTATTAAGCCTCACTATAAGAAGCCACCCCACAACAAGCATAACCGATTGATTTTAGATAAGATTAATAGATGAAGTGAAAAAATGAATCTGCTTTTAAAGACATTTAAAATTATCAAACCCATTCAGAGTTAGTCGATAAGCAGAAAAGCGCCATTAAAGATTGTTAGTGTAACTTACACTTTTCTGCTTACTTTTACTGTGTCACTCACATGCTCAGGTATAAAGTTTCGTTATACCAATCATGCAAATATCAAGACCTGACCCCATGGTGCTGAGTCAATTGGAGATACAAACTGTCTTTTAACTCCATGCGTTTTAATTTGAGATCATGCATTTCATTGTCGTCTATTGGGCTACCTGAAACTTCAAGTTCGCGGATTTGATAATCGAGTTGATGATATTCCTCAAGCTTAGCTTTAAACACGGGATCATCATGATTTAACTGAACGATATCGAGTTTTAACTCAGGAAAATCAATAATAAAGGCGTGGTTTTCATTCAGCATTTTAAATCTCTCCTTTGATGTTATTCAACAAAGTATAGAAGCATTTATCCGACTATGATCTTGTTTGCAGCGACAGAGGATCGATTGGCTTTATTGGTATCTACTTCGAGCATAACTACACTTGTAAAAACTAGCTGTGCAAATTTCAAGACCTGACCCCGCACTTCTTATATACTGCGCTTCTTTCAAAGGAATTATCGTTATGGAAATGCTTATTGTTTCATCGGAACAACAGAAACGTATGATTATGCTTTTTATTCGTAAGAAAGCATCAATGTCAGACAAAGCACTATTAAAAAATCTGGATGCCCATCAAGTTAACTCTTCAGTTTATCCCGCTTTTAAGCAGGCTTCTGATTTGCGTGTGGAGCGTATTGCTCTGCCTTTATATGATGAGAGAACCGCTAAACAAGAAGGTGGGGATTTCTTATATCGTTATCTTTCAAAAGGCTATATCTGCTTGGGTAACTATACCGGCGAGCCTAAACCTGACCTAACCCCATGGGGCGTGCGCTCGGTGCGTATGTTACCTAAAGTGGGCTTTGGTTTATAAGCCTTGTAAACCATCTCTCTATTTTCAACTTTACTTTAGCGTGCTTAAAGCACACATTGAAAGACAGAATACCGTTACACCACAGTTTAAGGATCAAGACACAATGAGTGAGCTAACCCCTCAACAAGAACACGCCATTGCCACATTTAAAGCCTGTATGCACTTCCCTGACAATGGATTTCATGACTTAATCATTGAACTGTGCAAAACCTATCAACTTTCATTTCAAAAAGTTCGTAAAGCGTTAGTAAGCTCGCAAGTAAAGCTGGAAAAGAAAATCCGCCATCACTTTGACAACGTTACCCCAGAAGAACTCACCAAGCAGGCATGGCTTGAGAGTGTTCATACGCAACTGAAAGAATTGGCCAAAGAAAATATCCCAGTGATGTCAGGCCTGCAAGGCAACGCTCACTACCAAAAAGCGCTGGCCTCTATCCAAGCGTCAATCCAAAGTGAAAATGAACGTGAAGCCACACTAGAAGATCTGTTTTTAGCTTATGAAAAACAAGTGTTTAAACCATTAGCTACTATGCTGCACACCACCCCGCTGTATTGGAAATTAATGCGCGCTGAAGAAATACAGATTATGACGCCAGAGTATCAAAAGCACTTTATTGATTATCCTGATTATATGGAAGCGACTAATCACCTATTTGAACTGGAACAACAAGTAAGAGATCAAGTATTTAACTAATATACAAATTAATTAACACTGAATACTTAACAAAGCTTCCAACAGTAGCGTATTGATAATTAAGATAAAGGTTACGAATAATGCATTGTGATATATATGCGTCTTGATAAATTTGTCTGTAAAAGCACCGAGTTAAATAAAACAGAGGCATTGTTTCATATTCATAATGGGCATATTTCTGTCAATGGAACTATCGAGACAAAAGAACAAACCCAAGTACATGAAAACAATATCATAAAGTTAAATACTCATGTTCTTACACCTCGGCCGTTTCGCTATATTATGATGAACAAACTCAGTGGCACTATTTGTTCTAATATCGATGAAGTGTATCCATCATTATTTAATTCAATGCAAATTGAAAAGGTCTCTGAACTTCATATCGCAGGACGTTTAGATGCTGATACCACAGGAATGGTATTAATCACAGATAACGGCCGTTGGTCATTTGCTATCACCAATCCGCAGCAAAAGTGCCCTAAGGTATATCGTGTCACGCTTGCTAAGGATATCGCCGAGGACGCCAAATCACGATTCAAACAAGGGCTATTACTACAGGGAGAGTCAGTTCTTACCCGGCCATCGACATTAGAAATATTATCAGCAAAAGACGTACGCCTAAGTATTATTGAAGGGAAGTTCCATCAAGTGAAACGCATGTTCTCTGCAATAGGCAATCGAGTGGTTGCTCTACACCGAGAGCAAATAGGCACACTGACTCTAGATGTTGAACCAGGGCAATGGCGTTACCTTTCGCAGGAAGAAGTTTGCTCATTTCAAAAATAATCACTGTTATTCACCAATTTAAATAAATTCCAAATTAGCTCAATAATAATTCAAATAATAGAAATCAAGTTACATATCGACTTATAAATAGAATTAATTTCTCGTAAATATAAAAATGGTTTTTAATATTTCATTTTTAATGATTGAATTCATCCCAACCCAGCCCGTACTGGTTATTAAATGACGAAAAATGAAAGTTTTGTTCTTATATATGGACGATTTTGATTTTTTTATATTGATTTATATCAAAAGCATAAGTGAGTCATATACTATAAAATTTAGTAACACGCGTGTGAGGGAACTAACTCGCATAGATATGATTCAATTTTACGATCACCTTTATTAACTAAGTATTATCGTTTATTGGCTTATAGCTATTTGAGTTATCGCTAGTTAGGTTTAATGAGTTTGTTCGCTTTATAGTTAGTAAGGATTGCTGATTCTATAACTACTCAGAATATTCAACTGCCCGTATATAAATCTGCAGAAACTGCCGATTGCATTAAGAGTGGTTTATTAACCTTTGTATAGTGCTATTGGTTGTTTCCCAACCCCTCTCAATACGTACACACTTTCATTTTTATTGAGATATCAAATTGAACAGATCAAATCTAGTGGTAAAAAACGGAGTTTTACTTGCCCTACTTTCGCTAACTGCGACAACAACTTTGGCAAATGAAACGACTATAGCTAATACTCAAAATGCAGACGCTGATTCAAGCCAAACTTTCCAACCAGCGTTTACTGGTTATGTCGCGGGTACCTACTCCGATGATTGGGCAAGCGACTATAGAGACGATCGTAGCTTCTCTATTGACCTAAAATTAGGTTATCAGTTCACACCAAATTTCAGCGCGGGCGTTATTACTGGTGCCTACTACCTAGATACCGCTTACTGCTCTACACACACCAAAGATTACTGGTGTATGTCATCAACTTCTTTGTATGCAAAATACAATAACCTTTACAGCTTCTTTGATGATTTCACCACTATTGGTGTGCAAGGCCGTGTCATTTTACCAACCACACAATACTCCCAAGACACTAATCTGTACTTTGGTTTAAAAGGCTATGTGCCAATTTCATTTGATGTAGACCGCTATGTCGATGGTTTAAGCCTGTCTCTAACACCATCGGTCACGAAGTATTTTAATAAGTACAAAACTGCCGGCGGCCAAAACTTAACTGAATACACTTTGGCGTTAACCCTTGATACAACATATCAAATCTCTGACAAGTTTTACTTTACGGTGAGCTTAGATGACTACAACTACATTACCTATCAAGGTTCCACTACCTACCCAACCATCAGTCATACTGAAGAGTTAGGCTATCAAGCTACCGACAACATCTACGTCGGTGTGGGTTATACCAACAGTGCGCAGTATTATGATCCTGAACACGGTCCAAGCCCAATATCAGATCTGTTCGATGATAAAGACCCCCATTTTTACCTAACAACCTACTATTCGTTCTAGGCAGTCAATACAAAGTAAGGAAATTAAATTGCTAGGTTATTTTATTAAGAGACTTTTACTGATTATTCCTACCTTTTTAGGAATAACAGTACTGATCTTTTGTTTGACTCGTTTCGTTCCAGGTGGACCTGTTGAACGAATGATCTCACAAATGCAAATGAGCGGTGGGGCTAAAACAGCCTCTCAAACCCTTTCAGAAAGTGAAATCAACGAGTTAAAAGCACTGTATGGAATGGATAAACCCGTCTATATCGCGTATTCAGACTGGTTGAAAGACTTGGTTCATCTCAACCTAGGCGTATCAACTCGTTACTATGATCCGGTGTGGAGCATGATTAAAGAGCGTATGCCGGTGTCTTTATTCTACGGTGTAATAGCGTTAATTCTTAGCTACGGTATCGCAATTCCTCTGGGGATCTACAAAGCGATTCACCATGGTAGCAAAGGCGACAATATCAGCTCGGTTATCATTTTCATTGGTTATTCGATGCCAAACTATGTGCTCGGGGTGCTATTGCTCTCCTTACTCGCCTTTTATTTTGATGTACTTCCTCTCGGGGGGTTCACCAGTAATAACTTCGAAGAGCTCACCCTATTTGGCAAAGTACAAGACTTGTTTTCTCATGCCATTTTACCGGTCATTTGTTACACCATTGCCGATGTTGCCATCTTGACTATGACAATGAAAAACAACTTGCTTGAAAACTTGTCAGCCGATTACATCAAAACAGCAGTAAGCAAGGGCTTAACCTACAAAGACTCGGTTTACAAACACGCATTAAGAAACAGCTTAATTCCTATTGCGAGCCATTTTGGCTCAGTAATTAGCGTATTCCTTGCCGGCTCATTCTTAATTGAAGTGGTATTCAATATCGACGGTATTGGACTGCTTGGCTACGAAGCTATTATTCAACGAGATTACCCTGTTGTAATGGGTATTTTGTCTCTCTCTGCACTGCTGCTTATGTTCGGTAATATCATATCGGATCTGTGTGTAGCGGCCGTTGATCCTCGCGTTAAGTTTGGTAAATAATGTTTAACTTTGATGAATTAACTAAAAAGAAAATTGCACGCTTTTGCTCAATTAAGCGAGGCTACTTTTCTCTTATATTTTTAGTACTGTTAGTTGTACTGTCACTGTTTTCAGAGGCTCTGATCAACAGTAAAGCCTTGGTGGTTTCTTACCAAGGACACCTTTACTTCCCAACGTATTCTAAGATGCGTACCGGTGAAGATTTTGGCGAACAATATGGTTACGAAGCAAACTATCGCGACCTACAAGCTAAATTTGAAAAAGCCGACAAGGGCGACTGGGTCATCATGCCTATCGTACCTTGGAATCCGCTAGAGCAAGATTACTCGAACGGTTTCCCACCTAGTGCACCCAATGCACACGCGCAACACTATCTTGGCACTGATAACTCAGGACGAGATGTACTGGCGCGCTTGGTGTACGGTTTCCGTATCGCTATTTTCTATGCCTTCATAACACTGGCTATTTGTTACTTTATTGGCGTAATTGTCGGCAGTGCCATGGGGTATTTAGGCGGTAAATTTGACCTTATCATGCAGCGTATTATCGAAGTTTGGTCGATGTTACCTATGCTGTACGTGATCATGATTTTAGTGTCGATAATGAAGCCAAACTTTGCTTTATTTGTCTTTATCAACGTTCTGTTTGGTTGGATTCCCATCACTTGGTACATGCGTTCCATTTCTTACAAAGAGCGAGCGCGTGAATACGTACTGGCGGCCAGAGCACAAGGTGCTGGCACATGGCGCATCATCACCAAGCACATTCTACCGAACACGCTAGTAATGATTGTCACTTTGGCGCCGTTTACCATCGTTGCCAACATTTCAACGCTGACTGCTCTCGATTATTTAGGTTTAGGCTTAACTCCCCCTACCCCAAGTTGGGGTGATTTATTGCAACAAGGTAAATCCAACCTTGATGCATGGTGGATCATGAGTTCCGTAGTGTTCTCGATTGTGGGAATTCTCACCATGATTACTTTCATCGGTGAAGCTATTCGTGAAGCCTTCGATCCTAAGAAACAAACTAAGTACAGCTAATATCATGAATCTAAATACACTAAAACTATCAACGTTATTGGTTGCGCTATTAGGAACAACGCTATTAGCGCCTGTTTACGCCAATGCCGCGCCAGCTACATCAGCGCCAGCAACGACTCAACAGGCAAAACAAGCTCCGCAACTGCCTAAAGACTTAAAATGGATATCAAATCCTGATCTGCCTTTGTTTGCCAGTGAAAAAGCAAAACGTGGCGGCACGCTTAATTTGTATGTTCCGTCATACCCATTGACTATGCGTACTATCGGCCCAGACTCAAATACGGCATTTCGTTCATATCTAATGGATAATCACCCGGGCTTATTGGGCATTCATCCAAATACGCTACAACCTTATCCTGAGCTTGCTGAGCAGTGGGCATTTGGTAAAGACGGTAAAACGATGTATTTCCGTTTAGACCCAAAAGCGACTTGGTCTGATGGTGTGCCAATCACCGCAGATGACTATGCGTTTCTGTTTGAATACGTAAAAAACAAGAACGTACACGCGCCGTTTTATAGCAACTATTACACCGAAAAAATCGTTAATTTAACCGTCTACGACAAATACACCATTTCGTTACAGTCGTCTGATGCGTTACCAGAAGCGCTACTTATCGACCGCATTAACTTGCAACCTAAACCAAGACACTTTTTCAAAAATGGTATTGGTAAAAACTACATCCGCGAATACAACTGGAAAGCAGAGCCGACCACTGGCGCTTACTACGTATCGGCACTTAAAAAAGGCCGTACAATTGAGATGTCACACGTTAAAGATTGGTGGGGCTATCATAACCGCTACCTAAAAAATCGCTTTAACGTAGATAAGATTCGTTTCTCTGTCATTCGTGACCCTGATTTAGCGTACCGCTACTTTGAAAAAGGCGAGTTAGATGTGTTTAACATCAACTCTCAGAAATTATGGTTTGATAAAACCAACTCTGAACCTTTCCAAAAAGGCTACATTGTAAAATCTATGCTTAATAACGAAGTGTCTGTGGGCGCTTCAGGCTTGTGGCTTAACATGGTCGATCCTCTGCTTAAGGACAGCGAAGTTCGTGAAGGCGTCGCATACGCCATCAACTTCGAATCTGTGATTAAGCACGTACGTCATGGTGAAGCTACACGACAAAATGGCTTTGGTACGTTAGTAGGCGCTTATGCCACGCCAAAAGATGTCGGTGTTAAGCCCTTCTCCCCTGTCGAAGCGAAGAAACACTTCGCAAAAGCCGGTTACAACACTTTAGGTTCGGATGGACTGCTGTACAACAAACAAGGCAATTCACTACAAGTGACCTTGACTTACCTAAGTCCGCGCAATACCGCTGATGTTATCATCCTCAAAGAACAAGCAAAAAAAGCCGGCTTAGATCTTGAGCTTAAATTGGTTGATGGCTCTACAGGATTTAAATCGCTATTAGAGAAGAAATTCCAAATGGCTTACTTGTCTATGTCATCAGGCTTATATCCTGCATACCGACAATATTTCCACTCCAGCAATATTGTTCCGCAAACCAACAACTTTTTCAGTTTTGCTGATCCAAAAATGGACAAGTTGATTGCCAAGTTTGACCAAGCTTCTACGGTCGCAGAGCAAGTGAAACAATCGAACAAAATTCAACGCATGGTAATGGCATACAACTGCTTTATCCCTGGAACTGTGTCGCAATTCACTCGTGCGGCGCATTGGCGTTACGTTCGCCTACCAGACAAAGTAGGTACTGCACAATCTCGATTCTTATTCGACGAAAGTGGCCTTGATCTGGGATTAATGTGGATCGATACCGATCTAAAACATGAAGTTCTACAAGCAAAAAGTGAAGGTAAAACCTTCCCTAAAATGACGCATTTAAGCACTCAAGTCATCGGTCAATAAGGTCTAAGTATGTCAAATAAAGTATTACTGTCACTGCACAACGTGACTACTAAGTTCAATACCGATGAAGGCGATATTACTGCACTCAACGGCGTGACGTTTGATGTTATCAAAGGTCGCACCCTTGGTATCGTTGGTGAGTCAGGCTGCGGAAAAAGTATCACTGCAGCGTCAATCATGAACCTGCTACCACAACCGTACGGTCGAGTAACCGAAGGTGAGATTATCTTTGAAGGTCGTGATATTACTAAACTTAACGAAGCAGAGCGCTGCAAACTTCGTGGTCACGATATCTCGATGATCTTTCAAGATCCAATGACAGCTCTCAACCCTGTAGTTCGTGTCGGTAAGCAAGTGGAAGAAGTGTATGAACTGCATAGTACTAAATACACCACTGAGGCTACCCGTCGTCAGGCCGCTCTTGAAATGTTCAAAAAAGTGGGCATTTCTGAGCCAGAAAAACGTTTAGATGTTTACCCGCATGAGCTTTCAGGTGGTATGCGTCAACGTGTCATGATTGCGATGGCGCTGGCCTGTGAGCCAAAAGTATTAATCGCTGATGAACCTACTACGGCATTGGATGTGACCATTCAAGCGCAAATTCTTGAGCTGATGAAACGCATGCAAGACGAATTGGGAATGGCGATTTTGTTCATCACCCATGACTTGGGCGTAGTGGCTGAAATTTGTGATGACGTTGCGGTTATGTATGCCGGTAATGTTGTTGAACAAGGCGATGTTTATCAAATCTTTGGTAAACCTACCCACCCTTATACACAGGGATTGTTGGCATCAATGCCGACCGTCTCTTCTATACCAAAAACGCAGCTCATTACCATTGAGGGCAGCGTACCACAATTAAAAGATATGCCGTCTGGTTGTCGCTTCGTCAACCGTTGTACTAAAGCAATGGATCATTGTCATAGCACTAGACCCGAGCCGGCATTGGTTGAACCTGGCCATCTTGTTTCTTGTCTTGCTGTTAAAGAGGTTATGTAATGACTCAAGCAACTCCTTTACTCCAAATTAAAGATTTGAAACAGCACTTTTTGGTCTCCAACAAACTGTTTCAACCCAAAAAATACGTATATGCCGTGGATGGCGTCTCTTTTGACCTCTATCCCGGCCAAACCATTGGTCTTGTCGGCGAATCTGGGTGTGGTAAAAGCACCGTAGGGCGTACCTTGCTTAAATTGTACGAGCCAACTGCAGGCAGCATCTTCTTTGAAGGTCGTGACATCACGAACTTAAATGCCAAAGAGATGACTTCACTTCGCAAAGAAATGCAGATCATATTACAAGACCCTCTTGAGAGCCTAAACCAACGCCATACTGTCGGGGACATCATCAAAGAACCCTTCGAAATTCATGGCATAGGCACAGCAAAAGAGCGAGACCAATGGGTTTCAGAATTGTTAGTCAAAGTAGGATTGCGACCTAACGCCGCTTCACGTTTCCCACATGAATTCTCTGGTGGCCAACGTCAACGCATTGGTATCGCAAGAGCAATCGCGCTAAAACCTAAACTGATCGTGTGTGACGAATCAGTTTCGGCCTTAGACGTTTCTGTTCAGGCGCAAATCGTGAACCTACTTCTTGACCTACAAAAGGAAATGAACATCGCATTAATTTTTATTGCGCATGATCTTTCTGTAGTCCGACATGTTTCGGACGTAATTGCCGTAATGTACTTAGGAAAGTTTGTGGAAATAGGCAACGCTGAAGATGTTTTCAACACGCCTAAACACCCTTACACAGAAGCACTGATTTCTGCCATTCCTCAACCCGATCCTTGGGCGAAAAAAGACAGGATAATCCTTAATGGTGATATTCCTTCTCCAATGAATCCACCAAAAGGGTGTGCGTTTTCAACAAGGTGCCGTCTTGCTGAAAAAGGATGTTTTGAACGCTCCCCTACTCTAAGTTGCGACGAGCACAAAGTAGCATGTCATTTAGTATAATTATTACCAGGATATAATAATGAATAAGAGCTTATTAGGTTGCAGTATTCTTGCTGCAACCATAGGACTTGTAGGCTGTGGTCCCAAGGATGAAGCGTATGACAAGGTTGATCGCTCCCCTTACGAGCTGAAAGTTTCAGATCTCAACACTCTATCAGCGAAAACCTTTCTATACCGTCGTATGCTAGGCGAAACACCACGTTACCTCACTGCGGTACGTGGTAAAGTGCCTAATGACGTCAAGCTAGTAAAACTTCGTATGACTGAAAACGGAATTCAAGTTGTACAACTCGACACCGACGATGTAGGTGATGGACACAGTGGTCGTTTTGACACAGAAAACAACTATCGTCCAATTCTGACCATTGGCGGTGAATACGTAGACTACAAATGTTCTGAAGACAGCTACGATAAATGTACTAACAAAGAAGAAGTGGATTCAAGCGACTCATTGACTTGGGACCAAAAACATTACTTCGTACCTGACTTCTCTGACGTCAGCATTGCAGAGCAAGATTACAACGACTTGTTCTCTCTAAGCTGCGCCGTAAACCCTGTTAGCTCTGTATTGGCAAAAGTACCTGCCGAGCAGTGGAAAGGCTATCTTCTTGATCTTAAGAACGGCGTAATCAACTTTGAGTTGAAATCGGTTTACTCTGTACCTAGTGCGAACTGTATCCCTAAATTCGCCAGTGATTGGGACGTGGATAAGCTCAGCTTTGAAACTACTGAATACTTCTCAATGGTTGAGCGTGATAAGATCGTTTCTAAAGACTACAAAGCGATCCCATACCAAGAAGAAGACGGTAACACCTTTGGTTTCTTTACCACTTCACACACATATCGTGATAATGAATACCAATCAGGTCAAACTGGCTACAAGCGCACATATCTAAACCGCTTCGATCCAAATAAAGAAGAAGTAAATTACTACTTATCTAACAACTTCTGGGATGAAGATAACGCCGTATTCCTTGCCGCAGCTAAAGAAGCGGAAGCTATCATCAACACCCAAAACAGCATGTACCACACAGGGTTGCCTCACATCAACTTTGTCCAAGCTAAAAACAAACGCTACGGTGATTTACGTTACAGCTTCCTAAGACTATTTGACCAACCTTTAGACAATGGTCTACTGGGTGTAGCAAACAGCAGTGATGACCCACTAACGGGTGAAATCGTCAGTGGTGGCTTTAACCAATTTAGTGGTAACTTCCTAGGCAATGCTGCGTTCTCTTACGATATTTTCGTACGTGACTATAACCTTGGTCGTTTAAACCCAACTTCTGTAACAGAAGCAACCGGTGCAACCTACCCTGAGCCTGCGTTACAAAATACTAAGTTAGAAGGCGTAACTGATTACACCCACGCTATCAACTCAGAAGCAAGTATCACAGCAAATGCGGCTCAAGCTCCTGCTGATATTGCCAATGCAATTGACAATGCGGCTAAGCCACATAATCAAGATGATTTGATTAAAGAAGCTGACGCACGCCTGGCTGCTGCACTGCAAAACGGTTCAAATCTGCTGCCAATGATGGAAGACACAATGACTCGAGTTGCTCAACAGCCACTTAAGTTTAGTGAATTGCAAGATCTATCAGAGAAAGTAAATGCTGACACTAGTAATATCCAATCAAACCAACAAGCAGTAGCGCACGCTAACAATATACTTAAATTGTATAACGAGCGTATGGACTACAACTCTCAGCACAATATTTTAACTGCTGACGCAATGAATCTTGGCGGTAACTATGGCGTGCTACCAAAAGGCGTTAAAGGTTATGCGATTGATTGGAAACAACCTGAACTTTGGGTTGACGGCATTGTAGGTGGCAAACTTAAGCAACTTAAAAAATTGCCTAAAGATCTTCGCCACGACATCGTTGTTAAAACCGCGGCGGTTGGTTTTGTAGGTACTATTATCCATGAGTTTGGTCACAGTATTGGTCTTCGCCATAACTTCAAAGGCTCAACGGATTACAAACACTTCTACACCAAAACAGCTATTGCTAAGCAAAAAGCAGCGCTGGCTAAACTAGGTTATCCAAATGTAAGCCTTTCTACGTCAACCAGTACTCAAATGGAGTACATGAACGACATGTTTGGCATGGGCTTTGGTCCATACGATTTAGCGGCAATCCGTTTTGGCTACAGCCGTGAAATCCAAGACAACCGTGCAACTACTGTTGATGATTGGGATAAGGCAAGCTACTGGCACTCACTAAAAGATCTTGACCAAAAACGTCGTGATGAGTGGGCGCAAGACATCAACAATGGTAAAACTCGCACCGGTTCTGTGAACTTATTAAGTGAACAGCTAGCAGGTAAAGTTAATGGCAAATCTGACGACAATGGCTACAGCAACTTCTTTGGTTGGAAATACTGTACCGATGGTCATGTTGACTTAAACAGCGACTGTAACCGTTTCGATATTGGCTTTAACTATGACCAAATCGCGCAATACTACGTTGAACGTTACTTGAACTACTACACACTACGTAATACTCGTTCAGATCGCGCTAGTTACTTTAATACCAACTACAACAGCTACATCAGCTCGCGTAAAAGTGGCTTTTCGAAAATGCATGAGTTCATCGAAGATGTTGGTGGACTTGAAAAACGCATCAACCTTCGCGATAACTCACTAGATACTTGGTGTGCCAACGATAGCTCTGCTTGGTATTGTGACCGCGTAAATGCTAAAAACCGTATTGCGAAGTTCTTGTTACAAGTAGCAAGTCAACCCGATGCGGCAGTATTGATTAACTTCAAAGATAACAATGGCAACCTTATTTGGTCTGATCCTATTGTAAGTAACCTTAGTTACCTATTAAGCAAGTACGACGACCTTGACCTATCACGTTTAGATGACGCAGATAAACTGCAACCTGGACAAGTCATTAGTCAGTACTCTGATGCGCCGAAACTGCTTGACCTTATGGCTGTTCAGCTTGGTATCAAGAACACTTACTGGGATAAATACTACCAGTACACTCCTGTGATTAAGTTTGTTGGCCGTAGTCTAAACAGTTCAAGTGCTAAGGTGTCCGATCCTGAACATCCATATTCAAACGAAGTGGATAAACTGGGTATCTGGCCTGATCGCTTAATTGCAATCCAACAACTGGTGACTCGTCATACTGACCGTTATACCGATTCATTGACTCACCAAGCCATGGTTGACTTTGCGCCAATCAACAGATTGTTCAAAGGCATGTTATGTCGTATGGCAATGGCTGATGTTGATCACACCTATGCTAAAGCAATGTCTGACATCGATGGTTCTGACATCGCTAAAGTAGCGGGCCCTGAAGCAAACTGTAATGCATTGGCGATTGATCAAATCACTAATTCATACCCACAACTGCCAACTGACTTTGACCTGACTACTGGTGAAAGCTCAAGCAGCCATTGGAAATGGGAAGGTATCTCAAGTGTTGATGATTTCTACCCTGCTTATGATGATGTGGTATATCAAAACATCGAAGCACTAAGCCCAGATGTTACTAGTGCCGTTCTTGGTTTTGGTTTTGACCGTAATAACGGCGTAACTAAAGGTGAAACAAATCTGTTCCACGCTTTACTTAACCAAGTAGCACTATATTCAACAGATAGTGATACCAACAGTAAAGATGATGCGCGTCTATTGCGTGAATTTGTAGGCATTCACTTAGCCTCTGATTACGTACAAGGTAAAGATCATCTGATCAATGGTAAGCACTACACCATCACCAGTGAAAATATCTTGGCTCTTAGCTTGTTGCATGAGATGACTACATTGAACGCTAAATTAGCAGCGTTGAATTTATCATCTGCAACACCAGACCAAATCGCAGCATATAAAACACTGGCTATGCGTAAAGCACGTGATACTAAAGCGTTGGAACAACTTCCTGTTGTTGAATAAACCTCGCTGATCTATATAACAAAGTCGCCTTAGGGCGACTTTATTTTTTTAACCCAAATGAGTTAGAAATCGATGGAAAATAAAATTCTAGAACTTAAAAAACTGACCGAGCTAAACGCCGTACCGGGCAACGAAGGTGAGTGTCGCAAATACATGGCGCAACGCTTTGAAGGCGTTGCAGACGACGTTGTATTGGACAATATTGGCAGCATTATTGGTAAAAAAGTGGGCGTAGAAAACGGCCCTCGCATTATGCTGGCTGGCCACATGGATGAAGTGGGCTTCATGGTCACTGAAATCAACAAAGACGGTTTTGTAAAATTCACCCCACTCGGCGGTTGGTGGAACCAAGTTATGTTGGCGCAACAGCTGACAATTACTACCGGTGCTGGCGAACATATCCACGGCGTTATTGGTAGCAAACCACCCCATATCCTTAAACCTGCAGAGCGTGCTAAACCTGTTGAAATTGACGCTATGTTCATCGATATCGGTGTTGCGACAAAAGAAGAAGCTGAAGCTCTAGGTATTAAACCTGGCGATATGATCACCCCTTATATCGAATTTCGCGAAATGGCGAACAAAGACTACCTACTAGGTAAAGCGTTTGATAACCGCATTGGTTGTGCTATTGCTTTGGATGTTATGGACAACCTAAAAGACGTTGCTCATCCAAACCAATTGTTCTCGGTTGGCACAGTACAAGAAGAAGTAGGCCTGCGCGGCGCGCGCACTGCATCTAACTTAGTTCAACCAGAAATCGCGATTGCTGTCGATGTAGGTATTGCCGATGATACTCCAGGATGTGACAACAAAGGCGTAATGGGTAAAGGTCCGCAACTGACATTAAAAGATGCATCAATGGTCGGTCACAAAGGTCTGCGCGAACTGTGCATTACTATTTGTGAAGAACTTGATATTCCGTTCCAATACCAAGTATTAAACGGTGGCGGTACTGACGCAGGTATGATGCACGTATCTGGCAATGGTGCACCGTCTATTTCAATCGGTATTCCATCACGTTATATCCACTCTCATACTTCGATGATCCATAAACAAGATTACAACGCGACCACTAAACTTATCACTGAACTAGTGAAACGTTTAGATCGTGACACTGTCAATCGTCTATTAATGGACTAATCACACCAGCGGCGCCTTTTAGGTGCCGCTTTGCTTTATTTAATGTAGATTTCTCCTCTTTAATACCTTCAATCTCCCCCCTACTCATATTTCAGATTTAGCCATTTCACCCTTAACAAAACCTTGTTTATGGGTTTGTCAGCGCATAACAAAACCTTACTTTGAGTTCCAGTGAATTTCGTAATCTTATTTACCGATTTGAAATGCAACACATGTAATGCGCTAACATAGCGTGTCACGATTTTTTTGCTTTAACGCTTAGCTCGATTTAAGTGCTATCCAACAATTTTTATAAAGTCGTGACCATAAGTAGAGCTCAATAAGGAAACACCTCCTTTTAGCTCACTTAATATCGCAACTTTTGAGCCGTATTTTCGTCTTTAAAAGTCAGATAAGAATTACGTAACGTTGAGTGTAACCACATGCAAGTAATGCTGTCTCAAGGCGAAGCCGTTTCGCACCTAGTAACTGCGTTCAGTAAGCTCTTGTATAGGGATATACATCCAAGTGGATTAACACTTATGGCAAGTTTAAATAGGAACAAAATATGAGAAAAAGTCTGCTGCATTGCAGCTTAATACTTGTTTCCGCCAGCCTTTTTGGTTGTGGCCCAGGTAATGAGTCTTATGACACGGTCGCCAAAGACCCTGACATGATTTCAAGCGCTGACATCGAGCAAACCGTCACAGCTGCTGATGGCTTAACACATGCTCGTCGTTACCTTTACCTACGCACTATTCGTAAAGCACCGCGTTACTTTGCTTCTTTAGGCAGTAACACGTGGTACAACGATACCAAACTTGTCACTTTACAACGTTCTGAAAACGGGATTGAAGTGTTACAAGAAGACAAAGGTGCTATCGGTGATGGCCAAGAATATTCTCCATATAATAATCCTGAAGATCTTCGTCCATTAGTGACTATCAACGGTAGCTACATTGATTATAAATGTGCGACTGACAGTTATGATAAGTGTACTAACCAAGAAGAAGAAAATACTGATGCCGATGTGAAATGGGATCAGAAAAAGTACTTCGTTCCTGATTTAGCTAACATTACCGTTAAAGACCTTGGTTTCAACGACATGGATATTAGCCGCTGTCTGACTGAAGTTGGCGATCCACGTATTGTTCACCGCACCGAAGAAACTGCAGACGGCAAAAAGGTCACTTGGAACGGTCATGAAATCGATCTAAAAAATGGCGTTATCAACTTAGAAATCGCGCAAGATTATACGGCAAGCACATCTGCTGCCTGTGCAGGTTTCTCGCCACAAGACAGCCTAGACAACTACTCTCTCACAGTAACTAGCTTTGTTTCGATTGTGGCACTAGATTCTCCTCGTAAAGATGGCGACGCTCATTCGCGCACTCTAGTTTCAGAAAACTACAAACCAGTTCCTTACGCAGAGCAAGAATCCTCTACATTTGGCTTCTTTAAAACGCGCATTGATCACAACGATACCTTTAACGAAGACGACCAAAATGGTCAGTTCCGTCAATACTTAAATCGTTGGAACCCTGAAAAGGCAAAACTGCATTACTACTTATCAAACAACTTCTATGAAGCGAAGAACGCACCGTACCTAGCGGCAGCGACTCAAGGCATTGCCTTAATCAACGCAGAAAACGAAGTGTTTAATACTGGCGTTCCTCAAATTGAATTGGCTCCAGCAGGCAATCGTCAATCTGGTGATTTACGCTACGCAATCATTGAACTTGCTGATGAACCATTAGCGAATGGTCTATTAGGTTACGCGCCAACAGCAGTTAACCCACTGACCGGTGAAATTGTTTCGGGTGTAGTAAACCAATATAGCGGTAACGCAATCAATGTGGTTCCACCTTATTGGCAACGTCTGCGTCGTGCATACAACCACGGCAAAATGTCACAAAAACAATTTGATGAGCTCGTTGCAAATCCAATTAAATACAAAGCGACCAAATCAGGCTTAACCGCTAACCAAGCTCGCTATGTTATCACCCCTGTACTGCCTGGTTCGAATGGTAGCTACTTATTCGGTGAGAAGTTAAACCATTTGGCTAACGTACTTGCTGGCGGTTTTGATGCGCTGTCTAACAGTCAAGTGATGGAATTAGCTCGCCACAAAACACAAAGCGATATCATTGCTGACCGTGAAATGGGCGAAACAGTATCCCTAGAACGTCAAGCACAAGCCAAACAAGAAGACATGTACACTCTTGGTCGTAACAACATGTTAAGTGTTCAAGCGCTAGAGCATACTGCATTTGGTAACGGCGATTATCGCACGCTGCCACAAGGCGTACGTGAATTACCTGGTGAGGCGGCAAACAAGTATCGCATCGACTGGAACAGCGATGGCTACTACACCGATGCTACCCATACTAAGTTGAAAAACTTCAAAGATTTGACTGTTGCTCAGCAACAAGATCTGAAAGTGAAACTATCAGCGGCAATTTTTGCAAGTACACTAACTCATGAAATGGGACACAGCTTAGGCCTACGTCACAACTTCTTAGGTAGTGTGGATGCAGAAAACTACAACTTCAATGACGCGCAAATGGCTAAATTGAAGCAAAAGCTAGCCTCTGTGGGTTATCCAAACATTGAACCGCATTCAAACTCTAGTAGCCGTATGGAATACAGCCTAGACGCTTACTCTACTGGTTACGGCCCTTATGATATGGCGGCACTACGCTTTGGTTATGCGCGTAAAGTTGAACTTTCAAGTGCTGCACTAACCGCATATAAAGGTGCAAAAAACGCAGGACTAGAAGACACACCAATTGAAGGTAACTACATCTCGCTAAAACCGCGCGATCAAAAACGTCGTGCTGAAATTGCCGATCTTGACGGTCGTGGTGAAGGCTACGGTCATTACTCACGTGGTGTTACTGACGCTAAACTGAAGAAAGTGCTTAAGAGCTTCCAATTCTGTACAGATGAGAATGTTTTCTTAGGCAACACTTGTAACCGCTTTGACGCAGGCTTCACCAGCGCACAAATCGTGCACAACAAAATTGACGATTACGAAGCCAGCTACACCAGAAACAACACCCGTAATGGTCAAGAAGACTATGGTATGGCTTACCTAACGTCTTACATACTAGGTCGAATGAACACCTTCAACTCGCTACACGCGTTTATTGAAGATTCACACGATCTATTAGGCTCTGGTGAAGATTCTATGAGTCTTGATCACCAAAATATTATTCACAGTATTATTACGCAGTGTCGTACTCAAGATCCTGATACTGGTAAATACGATCCAAGCAACCTATCTATGCTGATGGCCACCTACAACGATGAACATATCGCATCGTTAGTATGTGACCTAGTTGCAGGTACCGATAACGCACGTCAATTCTTATTGACTACTGCCCTATCGCAAGTGAATCGTAACATTTCAGCCTACTATGAAAGTGAGACTACTGATTCAACAGGTGCTACTGTTCCGACTCCAGGTCTTTTGAATCTTCCATTTGATCTCGTTAAGTCAGAGTATGTTAAAGCACACGGTCCATTAGACCTTGAACCAGGTGAAGTGATTGTTGATGGCGATACTCATCAAGAGCTATTAAACAAAATGGTGCAAAGTGCGCTAGATCAATTAGGTCCAAACAACCGTTTACTACCTAAAGGACCTAGCAAGCACTATACACTTGATGGACAAAGTATTGATATTACGCCTAAAGGTGTAGAATTTACTGGACACTCATTAAATAGTTTAACTGCAGACGTTGCTGATCCTAACCATCCATACATTAACGATCGTGATGTATTGGGCGTATGGCCAGACAAACTGCTAGCGGTGAGAACACTACTGGGTCGTTTCCACCCACGCTTAAAAACGTCAAGTACAACAGCTGCATTAGCAGATAGTAACTTTGCCGGCGAAATCTTAAAAATGGGTATTTGTCGTCAAGCATTAGGTAATACATTTGGTAACTCTAATGATCCTAACGAAGCGCAATGTTACCAAGTACTTAGCGGTGATATTTATAATAGCGGTTCAGCTGCAACCAATGGTGTAATTGATAATGACGCAATTACAGCGGTAGTGACTGGCTACGCGGCACAAAATATCAATTACAACGTATCGGCTGACTGGGCAACAACGAACATAGAAACTATGCCAACGTTCGCTTACGATGCAGCGCAATACTTCAACCTTCCTATTTCAGGAAATATTAGTATTTTGCGCGCTATGCTTAACCAGTTTGTGCTTGGTTCAACCACCAAAAACACAGATGTTGGTCTGCAGGCAGCAAGTAAAGGTTACCGTGAGTTTGCAAGTGTTTACACAGAAGATGCCATTTATTCTTATGAAACACCTGTCACGTTTGATTTTAACGATACAACAACCTTTGCTAGTGCGGCTGATGACTTTTCGAAGTTATTACACCATACAGCAACAGCTCAAAGCTTAATTGTTCGTCTTCCTAACTCAAATAGTAAGTTCGTTCTTAAAGAGAACAACCGTTTAGGTTTGGTATTGTTAAATGGATATATTCAAACATTTATGGCAAGAGCGCAGAATAAAGTTGCAGCAGAACAAGCTGTCCTTGACGCTAAGTTGGCTCGTTTGCAAACCATCTTAGAGACTATGCCTCGCACTGATAGCGATGCTCAATTAGATGATACGTCTGTTCTAACCAACATATAATTTGTTGATTCTAAGATAGACTAGAATGGAAGCGACGCCCTAGGGCGTCGCTTTTTTGTTTGGGGACAAACTCTTCTCAGTACAGAGATAGTTTTCAAAGAATTAACCAACTCAATACAAAACATGAACCCTACTGACAAACCTGTTCATGGTTATTCTCTCCATATTTGATAAGTTTTACCTCTAAACCAGAGGAAGAGTAACAACTATGAAATTTCTTACATTCATATTTATATTCATCATTGCTGGTCTTATGGGCACAGCATTTAGAGCAAGCAATAGAGCCCTAAACAGAGCTGAGAATAACTTTAAGCGAAAACATGATTTAGGCAAGTATCGTCATAACAAAGGCAAGCCTGATAATGAGAAGACCATGAGTGATAAAGAGTTCAAAGAGTTTATGGAACAACAACTAAATCCGACAAAAGTTACACCGGAGTATCAAGAGTACCTTCAAACTAAAGAGTTGGTTAGAAATATGAATGATGCAGAATTTAATGCATTTGTGACCAATCTAATAAGTCAATGTCAATCGAAACAAGAATTAAAAGAAACTGCATTATTAATTAAAGATCTAAGAGGAACAGCTTAGCCAACTCAGCGGATGACTTGATATTCTATCAAGAAGAGAGTCCGTTCATGGGGCTTTTCTTTTGTGTTATTTAGATGTACTAATTCAGATATAATCTGACAGGCACCAAGTAAAAAGTGGGTAACTGTCAGATCAGGTCTGAACTAATACAATTTAGAGCCTAGGTGGCTGACACTTAAAGTACTCAGTCCAGTACCCCTCCCAATCATCAGACAAACTAAATAATGGAATAACTCCTTTATGTGCTATGTCTAACCAACCTTCACTAACTAGCGGTTCCTGCCTCAAAGCACGAGATATGTTATTAGGAGCTTTTATGTTCTTAGGGTCGGTGACGATATACGTGTTAATTGCCTTTGTTATCTCACTACCGCTACTTGAGTTATATCCCTGCTTAGTGCGAACTACAAGCCCTGCAAACACCAACGGGAGATAGAGTGTTCCTTTGACTTTTCTAGCTTCCAAGAACTTAGGAAGTTCCTTAAGAATCGTATCATCAAAATCCAATGCTCTAATTGGTTTAGAGTAGAATTGCTTGGGAAGACTAATTTCCGAAGTATTTTCGAAAAAAGGTAATAATCCCGCCTGATAGTATCTTTCCAAATCAAGGATAGAGTTCCGGTTATACATATTGTCGATTCGAGGGACGGTTATGTAACTAGAATCATCACATAGAAGCCCTTTAGGCTCATCTTTAGTATTTATTAAATGTGCGTAACAGCCATAGTCTAACGAATACAGGTTAAACTTCTGACTTTGTACCGTACTCACAGATACACCTTGTTTAATCAAATGAATCACCCTTGCGTCAAACAAGAAATCGATTAACGAGTCATTTGTGTCGCTTTGGACTAAAAACGCTCTAGTTTTCTTATCAGCTATGACGGCGCTGACAATCCACTCAAGTAATTTAACTGCTTCTGTTCGAGAATTGATGTCTTTGCTTTTTGAAGTCGTGTACCAGTGTCTAGCTGCGTTACGAATACCCGTGACTCCGATTTTTCTTCCGTCTGCATACAGTGAGGCTTGGGATATGATATGAATAGCATCTCTTGGAACACCTTCACTGGCTCTAGTAAACTCTTCTAGAGCGGGCTTATTCGTAAAAACCTGAGAGATAAAAGCCTCCACATTGTCAGGAACAACACCACATTTATCTGATGCCTGTACATGCTTATAAATCAGGTTTTTAAAAAATTGTACTGACTTCTCACTGTCACTATCAAAGACCATAAACTGGTCTAAGTTAATAGAGGTTGATGCATCTGAGGCAACTTCCAAGCCAATAAATTCACCGCTGTCATAACATGTGCGAAAGTTAGAACGATGCGTGATTGCCGCAATTTTTACCGTAACAGACGGGATAGAAAAAACTATCCGCCTAAGCATATCCGCTAAGTATGGCTGAAGGTCTAGTGGAATCTCACTCCACTCATCTATCAATAAATAGAGACTCTGCCCTGGTAAATGCTTAACAATACGAGTCAATATCCTCGAAAGAGCACCGAAGTGAATTCGCAAGGTTCTTTTACCACTTTCTCTTGTTGTGGATGACCCTAAGCAGCTTTCTTTTGTTCGGTCAGTGTATGAGCCTCCCAGTTGTGGCGTTGTTGATAATGTAGCATTTAGACCGCTAGTGGATTCTTGAGAAACTGAATTACTTGAACTAGTCTCGACTTCAAACTGACCTTGCACAGTCATATTCGTTGCTTCTTCAACAAAGCTGTCCAAGAGCGGAACTAGGACAGAAAAGTCACATTCATCGTTATTGTAACTTTCTTCTAGAATCTGTTCCCTAACCTCACAAAGGGTATCTGATAGCAGTCTTGAAGCCCTTTCACTGAGGCTCAAATTCGTATCAGAATACATTCCTCCCGTAGAGCCCATGGTTCTCATGTCTAAACTGACAGTAATAATGCCTTGCTCTTGAGTATCATTCTTCAAATATCTAAGAAGGTGAGTCTTCCCTGTGCCTCGCCGTCCGTAAATAATTTGGTTTTCAGCACAAGAAAATAGTGAAAAGACTGAACCAACATGAACAAATGATTTAACTAAGTAATCATCTGGCTTGCGCTCCGCTCGCCTCGGCATAGTCACAAGTATTTCACTCAGAGATTTCATTCAGCTAGCCCTATTATTTTTATGTCACCACTATCATATAACGAAAACTAAATGATTACTTTTGTGTTGAATCAAACTAATAAAGGTTGAAACCTAGACTATCAAGCTTTTTGCGGGGGACTTTCTCTTTTTACTGAACTCATACGCGCACCGTTCATGCATATTTTAAACAATCAAATCCATGAGTGATGTATGCACAATGAAAAGGAAAATAAATGACATAGATCTCTCTGATTAATCTTTTCCTTTTGTTCTAAACAATTGAGAGCCGATAAGCATTTTTGGTAACTGAAGCCATTCATATAGCATTAGTCAAGATAACGGAATGGTATCTAGCTTTGCGCTTACACTTGGTTCTTTAAGATAACTTAGGTTGATGCTGTATACCGTTTCTTCTAACAGTAAATCTAAAGTAATAGATACCATAGTTAGATTTGGTTAAATACATTGTGTCTGTGTCCTGTGTCCGTGTTAGAGAAAACAGGTAGACCTAAAACGACAAAACCCTCGCCGAAGCAAGGGTTTCTAATGTGGCGGTGAGTGAGAGATTCGAACTCTCGATACGTTGCCGTATACACGCTTTCCAGGCGTGCTCCTTCAGCCACTCGGACAACTCACCGAATTTGATTGGGTTGACTGTGTCAGTCAACGAGGCGCTAATTTAATGATTTGTGGGCGGTTGGTCAAGTAGATTTGGGGTGTTTTTGCTTAGTTTTGGTCTGTTTGGACAATTATTGTCTAGTTCGTTGGAAATTGATGCTTTTGCTACTAATTAGCATTCCAGTTGTTGGGTAAGGCTTGATACAATGAGGAAAACCTTTATTTGGACGAATATTTTGGATTTAGCACAGATTATTGCTCAACCTGAGCTGGAAGACCGCCTTCTTCCTTATCATCAAACTCTTGGGTTTATTACTGCTGTTGCGGCTGCACCTCATGTGCTTGATCCCTCGCAGTGGGTGGCGTATTTATGGGGTGGTGAAGAAACGGCACCTTTTAGCGATGGTGAACAGTTAGAGGCGTATTTAGAAGCGGTAGTGGGTTCTTGGAATGCTACCCGCCCTGCTCTGTTTGACGACTCTTGGCAGTGGCCTATTGAATGTGGCTTGAACGATCAAGAGATCGTGACTGAAGCGACTAAAGAGTTTTGTGAAGGTCTGCTACAAGGCTGGCAGTTGGCGCAGGACGATTGGCAAACGCTGATGCCTGAAAATAGCCAAGATAATGCATTGCTTGGCGGTGTATTGCTTTCTATTAGTATGCTTTACGATCCTGAGACTTCACTGGCGACCTTGTCAGAAGAAGGCATGAATGGCTTAGATCAGTTTGTAGAGATCTTTAATGCTGTGCCTATGATGTTGTGTGGATTAACTCAGCGTGGCGCTGTACTGGCTTCTGAGCAGTAATTTTCTACACTACTAATAAGACTCATATAAATAAAAAAACCTCGACGCTGTGCGTCGAGGTTTTTTATTTGGTGCCGGTAAGCAAGTAGTAACTACTAAGCGTTACCCTTCACTTTAATGTTCAACTGCTCAGCAAAATCTAGCATGCGATTGAGCGGAATCAGTGATTTAACGCGAACTTCTTCGTCGACAAAGATCTCGTGATCAGCGCCGCCAAATTTAAGTGCCGATTCAATGGCTTTTAGGCCGTTCATCGCCATCCACGGGCAATGTGCACAGCTACGACAGGTTGCACCTGCGCCTGCAGTTGGTGCTTCAATCAGCTCTTTCTCTGGCACAAGTTGCTGCATCTTAAAGAAGATACCTTTGTCGGTAGCAACGATTAATTGCTTTTGTGGAAGCTCTTTGGCCGCTTTGATCAGCTGGCTGGTTGAACCGACAGCATCGGCAAGTGCAACTACGCTAGCAGGTGACTCAGGGTGTACAAGAATAGCCGCATCTGAGTAAACCGCTTTCATGTCTCTGAGTGCTTTGGCAGAAAACTCATCATGGACCACGCATTCGCCGTTCCACAGTAGCATCTCTGCGCCAGTTTGGTTGGCGATGTAAGAGCCTAAATGACGGTCTGGACCCCAAATGATTGGCGTACCTTCTGCATCCAAGTGCTCGACGATTTCTAAGGCGATACTGGACGTTACTACCCAATCAGCGCGCGCTTTAACCGCTGCTGAGGTGTTTGCGTAAACTACAACCGTATGGTCAGGGTGTTCATCACAAAACTGAGTAAATGCGTCTTCAGGACAACCTAGATCAAGAGAACACTCTGCTTTTAGGGTTGGCATCAAGATGGTTTTTTCTGGGGTCAAGATCTTGGCAGACTCTCCCATGAAACGTACGCCTGCAATAATCAAAGTTTTTGCAGAGTGACGATTACCAAATTTAGCCATCTCTAGTGAGTCGCCGACAAAACCGCCGGTTTCTTCTGCTAGGGCTTGGATCTCTGGATCGGTATAGTAATGGGCAATCAAGACCGCGTCTTTTTCTTTAAGAAGCGTTTTGATGCTCTCCTTATAAGCCTGCTTTTGATCTTCGCTCAATGGAACAGGTTTTGGAGGGAATGGGTATATTGTTGGTGCTGTTTCTAATATTTGGCTCATTGCAATGCTCGGGCAACTTCCTCTAACTCAGGGCATTGTACACTGCTTTGAGTCTGGTTGCCAAAAGCAAAAAAGCCCAACTAAAAAGTTGAGCTTTTACTAATCAATTTATGATTATTTCAGTTTCGACAATTTTTGCTGAGCTGAACTGGCGGACGCTGTGTTTGGATACTCATCAATCGCTTGTTGATAGTATTTCTTAGCGGCGCTGGCACTGTTATTACGCACAGCAATATCACCAAGCTTAACCAATGCATCAGCACGTTTGTTCGACTTCTCGTGAGAAACCACAGACGCAAATGCCTTGGCTGACTCTACGTCGTTCTTTTTCGAGAAGTAGAGCTGTCCTAGCCAATAGCTGGCGTTGGCCGAATAAACCGATTCAGGGAAGTCTTTCTTGAACTGTTCTAGGGCAACGGTGGCGGCGTCATAGTCTTTATTTTTTAGAATAAGATCCACGGCGCTTTGATAAGCCTGCTGCTCACCTTGGTTAGAAGAGTACTTTCCTTCCGGCGCAGCTTGAGCTGGCTGAGCTGGGGCTTTTTTAAGTTCGACTAATTCGGTACGAATACGGTCTAACTCAATAAACAATTCTTTTTGTCTTTCGACAAGTTGTTCTCTTTCGTGCGTGCTTCTTTCAAGTTCACCGTGTAATTGGCTTAAATCCATCGACAAACCGTCGACTTGTTGTTGCAAATTAGCTTGAACTCGGTTGCTGTTTCTAAGCAAACGCTCCAGACGTTGTGTCTCAGTTTCTTTAGAGGCAGTGGAAGATTTTGACGTCGAGACACTGCTAGAGTTGAGATCAGAAACGGGAGCTGGTGCGGCGAATGAAACACTCGCCGCACTTGCTAGTAACGTAAGCGCAACTGCTCGCTTATAGTTACTGATCATGTTTACGTCTTCCTAAGATTAGTAAACTAGAACCGCACGACGGTTTTTCGCGTACGCTTCTTCTGTTTGACCTAGTTGTAGAGGCTTCTCTTCACCGTAGCTTACGATAGAGATTTGGTCAGCTTGAACACCAGAAGCTTGTAGGTAGTTAGATACTGCGTTAGCACGACGCTCGCCTAGTGCGATGTTGTACTCAGGAGTACCGCGCTCATCAGCGTGACCTTCGATAGAAACTTTAACATCTGGGTTTTCGCTTAGGAATTTAGCGTGAGCTGAAAGCATTTCTTCGTACTCAGAGCTGATTGCAGAGTTGTCGTATGCAAAGTAAAGAGTAGTGTTTTCACGTAGTGCTTTTTCAGCAACTTCACGTTCTTCAGCCAATTTTTGCTCATCAGTCATTGGAGATACTACTGTTGTATCTGTAGTTTCTGCTGGCGTAGCTTGTTGAGTTTCTTGGTTAGTTGTTTGTTGTGCATCTGATGCATCCGTAGCATCGTCAGATGAACTACAAGCTGTCATAGCCAGTACAGGAAGTGCGATTAGCAGTCCTTTCAAAACTTTATTAAGTTGCATTATAAATTTTCCTTATTGTATAAAAAGTAACGTTGTTGCGAAATGATTACAAAAACGGTGACCAAGCGGGTGCTCTTACACGCCCATTGGTTGCTGGTAGTCTGGCTTTAAAACGCCCATCAATAGAGACCATTGATAGTACATTATTTTTGTTATACATCGAGCTGTATATCACCATTCCGCCGTTTGGAGCTATGCTCGGAGACTCATCTAGTAGTGTTTTTGTTAACACTTGAACCGCCCCAGTCTCCAAATCTTGTTTCGCCAAATTAAAGCCTGAACGAGATTGATTCACCATAATCATGAAACGTCCATCTGGTGTAATTTGACCACCCAAGTTTTGGTTACCTTGCCAAGTCAACCTCTTACTTGCGCCGCTCGCTAAATTTACTTGATAAATCTGAGGCTTACCACCCCTGTCAGAAGTGAATATTAGCGATTTGCCATCTGGATGCCAAAATGGTTCAGTATTATTTGCGCGACCACGAGTAATTTGTTTTAGCTTTTTAGTCGCCAAGTCCATTGTATACACTTGCAGACTACCGGTTTTAGAGAGTGTTAAAGCCAAAGACTTCCCATCAGGGGAGAATACTGGTGCACCATTGTGACGAGGGAATGACGTTAGCTTCTCTCTTTTGCCAGTATAGATATTCATTAAGTAAATTTCTGAGTGTCCGCTTTGAAAACTGACATAAGCAAGCTGTCTACCATCTGGTGACCAAGATGGGGACATTAGCGGTTGTTTAGAACGTAACACTAAGCGTTCATTGTAGCCGTCGTAGTCTGCGATTCTCAGCTGATACGGGTAGCTGTCTTTATCATTAACCACTACGTAAGCGATGCGAGTTAAAAATGCGCCGCGATCGCCCGTTAACTGCTCGTACACTAAATCTGAAATTCTGTGAGCGTACTCGCGTAAACGGGGGCCTGGCACTGTCGCTTGTTTATTAAATAAAATGTGATCTTTCGAAAGCACTAATTTGCCGTCTTGCAGTGATTTCGACTGGCCATTGGTCAACGCGCCGCGCACCACATCAATCAGTTTGTACTGGACGCGGTATTTGCCATCCCCGGCATCGGTAATTGTGCCGGTTAGCAACGCATCAACGCCCATTGCTGTCCATGCCGAATAATCCACATCCTTATCTTGATACGGTGTTTGTGGCATTTGGTTAGTTGGGATTGGGCTAAATTTGCCACTGCGCTGTAAATCGGAGGCAATCACAGCCGAAACATCGTGCGGAAGTTTACCCGGCCCAGCCCATTTAAATGGCACTATGCCAATGGGACGCGCAGAATTCACGCCCTCTGTAATCACCAATTCAAGTGAAGCATGGGCAACAGATACGCCCAAACTGCACATCATTACTAAACTTACTAATAATCGTTTAATCACCGGGGTTTCCTTATTCAGGTGCAACGGTTAAGTTAATATTCTTGAGTTTATCAATGGCCGCTTTATCTTTTGGTAGCGGAAAGCTAGCCACTTTTGATACGGCTGTTTTTGCCGCTCGACATAAGCTTGAGTCACCCGAAAGCGTTCTAAGATCGCTAACCATGAAGGTGCTGCCCGCTTGGATCAAGCGTAAATTGACCTTACACTCTTTGCCTTTAAAAGAGTCATCTAACAACAACTCTCGTTGAATCATCTGTTTATACACCTCACCCATACGCGAAATCTCATCGGTGATGGCGCGACTACGGGCGCTAGAGTTACTCGCCGCTTCCGCTTCAAGACCTGAGAAAATGTCATTCAGCGCCGCTTCTTTCTCTTTACGCTCTTTCTCAAGTTGAACTAAACGTGCTTTCTCTTTTTTCGCCTTTTCAGCCGCTTCTTTGGCTGCTTTCTGTTGAGCTATTTTTTTCTGTTCGGCTTGGCGGGCTTTTTCCGCAGCTGCCTTGGCGGCTTTCTCTTTAGCTACCCTATCAGCTTCGGCTTTGGCTGCTTTCTTCTTCGCTTCTGCGGCCGCTTTTACTTTGGCCGCACGTTCTGCTTCAGCTTTTTTCGTCGCTTGCTCTTTCTTTAAACGCTCAGCTTTAGCCACTTTTGCGCGCTGCTCTTCTTCTTTGCGTTGACGCGCTTTAAGCTGACGATGTTTCTCCGCTTCGCGGGCTTTCTTTTCCGCTTGCGCTTTTTGTTCCGCTAAGCGACGAATGCGTTTCTCTTCTGCTTTGCGATTTTTTTCCAGCTGTTCACTTTGTTCACGTAGCTTACGAATGCGTTGCTGCTCGGCCTTTGCTGCCGCTTCTCGCTGCTGACGAATTTGTCGCGCTTGTTGGTGAATCACATTAGGGTCAATGACCACCGCCTCAACCATGTTTGGTTTAGGTTCAGGCTTTGACATATTAAATTTTGTGCCCCAAATCAAAGCAATCACTAGCAATAAGTGAATTGCTAGTGATATGACAAGTGATTTCATGAACTTCTTATCTTGTTTCATCGGCTACTGGATTCTATTCCTTGATATCCGTTAACAGGCCAACTTTCGCAATACCTGCTTGGCTTAATTCATCGAGAACTAGAACCACATCTGAGTATGGAGTAGCGGCATCGCCACCCACAGCAACTGGAGAGTTTGGAGAAATGGCTCGTTCTGCTTTTACTCGCACCACTATATCTTGCAGATTCATGCCACGTTGCATCTCTTGGTCGTTAACACTCAAACCAAGCTCACCTTTAGAGTTTATCTCAATAATGATAAAACTGGCTTCGCTGTCTCCAGCAAGCTCTGAGGCTGGCGTGGCGCTATGCGTCTTAGGCAGATCAACATCGACACCTTGGGTGACAAATGGAGAAGTCACCATAAAGATAATCAGCAGTACCAACATCACGTCGATATACGGTACCACGTTGATCTCGGCTGTCATCTTACGTTTTTTAGGTTGATAACCCGCCATTAATTAGTCCCTTTCGCTCATTGCTTGACGGTGCAAAATAGCATGGAACTCTTCTGAGAAAGTTGCGTATGAATGCTCAAGTTTACCCACGCGATTACTTAAACGGTTATAAAACATTACCGCTGGAATCGCCGCAAATAGACCCATAGCCGTTGCTATCAATGCTTCTGCAATACCTGGTGCAACCATGGCAAGCGTCGCTTGCTTTACCTGACCAAGAGCAATAAAGGCATGCATGATGCCCCATACCGTACCAAACAAACCGATATACGGGCTGATAGAGCCAACCGTGGCCAAAAACGGTAAGTTTGTTTCTAGGTTGTCGACTTCTCTAGCCACTGATACACGCATGGCTCGGCCAGTCCCTTCCATAATGAAGTCTGGAGAGTTAGCGTTGGTGCGGCGAAGACGAGCAAACTCAGTAAAGCCTGAGTAAAAAATCTCTTCAATGCCAGATAAACTGCCTTTGCGCGCTTTCACTTCGTGATAAAGTTTGCCGAGATCTTTACCAGACCAAAACTTATCTTCAAAACGTTCTGTGTGAGCATAAGCGGCAGAGATAACCTTGCTACGGCTGATAATCATCGCCCAAGAGGCTATCGACATACCAACCAAAGTTAGCATAACCAACTGAACCAGCAGGCTTGCTTCTAGAATAAGATCAATAAAATTGATTTCTGCGGACACTTTACGATAACTCCGTGATCATGAAACTGGGTATGGCCTGAGGCCTCATTTTAGCGGTATTGATACATGCTACCTTAACCGTAGCTTTGCACAATACTCTGCCTTCTAGATTGACTATCTCTTGACAAAAATCGAGAGAAGCACGCTTAATTTGAGAAATATGTGTTAGTACTGTCAACTCTTGGTCGAGTTTTGCACCTTGCAAAAAATCGATATCCATATGTCGAACAACAAAACCCAATTCCTGTTGTAAAAGAACCTCTTGCGATACACCAATCACCCTTAACATTTCGGTGCGTGCCCGCTCAAAATACTTCAGATAATTCGAGTGGTAGACTATCCCACCCGCATCAGTATCTTCATAGTAAATTCGTATTGGCCAGCGAAATAATGTCTTTTCGGCTTGTGGCATCGTTTAGGTCCCTGATTTTCTCGCCTGTAATATACACAATGTATCGCTTTATTTTTTATGCAACACTCTTTTTTTGACGCATACGGCAATTTCGTGGGTTAACTGAACAAAATTTGACTTTATTTAACCAATTCAGAGTGTTTCTGATATAGATAGTTCAATTTTCAAAACCAAGTTGTGCTCTACTACAGAAATTATTTGCCCTAGAAATAACGACGCTTGATTATACAGTCATCCGTTCCTACAAGGGATGTTTATTGCGCTTAGTAATAAAATTATACAAAAAAGGCCAGAGCGGAAAACCCAACTCTGACCTTCTTTAGTAACAGTTAAAGACTTAGTCTTGCTTGTCTTTATCCATCATTTCTGTGTGCTCTAGCCATAGAGCATTGATGATGCCGAAAGCACACGCTAGCAACACACCCAATATCCACGCGAAATACCACATACTTTATCCCTTCTTAGTAAAGTGAATTCTTGTTTTCTTCGATGAATTTAGCATCGATGCGACCAAACATTTTGTAGTAAGTCCAACTGGTGTAAGCCAAAATTACTGGAACCATGACAAAAGCAACCGCCGTCATAATATTCATAGTCAGTTCACTTGAAGTTGAATCCCACATAGTTAAGCTCTGTGAAGGGTTCAAGCTTGAAGGCATGATGAACGGGAACATTGACAAGCCTGCGGTAAAGATAATGCCCGCACAAGCCAAGCTTGAGCATAAGAATGCCACAAAGCCTTTTTCACAGCGTGAAGCAATCACAGCCAATAGCGGCATCAATACACCGATAATAGGCGCTGCCCACAATGCTGGGTATTCAGCAAAGTTGTTCAACCAAGCACCCGCCTCTAGCACCACTTCTTTATTAAGAGGGTTAGATGCAGCGTTGTGGTCCATTTGGCTAGTAATGACATAGCCGTCCATACCATGGATGAAGTAACCGGCGATAACAAACAGCAACGCAGTGGTAATACCGGTTAGCTGCGCCACTTTACGTGAACGAGCGTGTACTTCGGTAGTGGTCTTCATTTGCAACCAAGTTGCGCCTTGCAAAATGATCATAGACAAGCTGACTAAACCACAAAGCAGTGCAAATGGGTTTAATAGACCAAAGAATGAACCGTGGTAGCTAGACATCATAAATTCGTTTAGCTGGAATGGCAGTCCTTGTAATAGGTTACCAAACGCTACACCGAAGATAATTGGCGGTACGAAACCACTGATTGAAATCGCAATATCCCAGCTGCTGCGCCACTTTGGATCTTCGATCTTTGAACGGTAATCCAAGCCCAGTGGACGAAGCCACAATGCCGCTAGGGTCAAGATCATCGCAAAGTAAAAGCCAGAGAATGACGTGGCGTACACTGTTGGCCATGCCGCAAATAGCGCGCCACCAGCGGTAACCAACCAAACTTGGTTGCCATCCCAGTGCGGCGCAATACTGTTTATCATCACGCGACGTTCGCTGTCTGATTTACCGATGATAGGCACTAATGCGCCTACCCCTAGGTCAAATCCATCGGTCACAGCAAAGCCAACAAACAATATGCCAACTAGCAACCACCATATAAATCTTAAAACTTCATATTCAAACATAATTTCGCTCCCTTATTATGCTTCAACTTGACGGTCGATTTTTGCTTTCGCTTCATCATTGTCTTGTTGTTCGAAATGATAGCGACCTGTCTTCAAGCTACTTGGTCCCTTGCGAGAGAATTTCACCATTAGATACACTTCAGCAATCAAGAACACTGTGTACAGCGCTAATATAGCGGCTAGCGATGCCCATAATTGGCCAATTGTGAGTGATGACGCTGCCACGTGAACCGGCAAGATTTCACCTACTGCCCAAGGCTGACGTCCAAATTCGGCCACAAACCAACCGGCTTCAATGGCAATCCACGGCAGTGGAATACTCCATAGAGCGGCTTTCAGCAACCAAGGTTTTTGTTCGATTTTTTGACGGCAAGTTTGCAAGAAAGACATGCCAAATACGAACAGCATGATAAATCCACAACCCACCATTAGACGGAATGACCAGAATAGAGGCCAAACTGTTGGGATGGAATCATCCGCAGCCGCTTGGATTTGAGTTTCGGTCGCATCCACCACTTTATCGGTGTAGCGTTTCAGCAATAAACCATAACCAAGGTCATGTTTTACTTCGTCAAATGCGGCTTTGTTTTCAGCAGAGCGATCCCCTGCGCGCAGTTTTTCAAGCAGTTCATAGGCGTACATACCGTTACGAATACGATCAACGTGCTGTTCGCGAAGATCGCGTAAACCCGTTACCTGAGTGTCCGTTGAACGAGTTGCCACGATACCCATTACGTATGGAATCTTAAGCGCGTAATCGGTTTCCATGGTTTCTTGGTTTGGAATACCAAATGCAGTAAAGGCAGCTGGTGCTGGCTCAGTGTGCCATTCAGCTTCAATTGCGGCCAACTTCACTTTCTGCACGTCACCTAACTCATAACCAGACTCATCGCCAAGTACGATTACCGAAAGGATGGCAGCCATACCAAAAGAGGCTGCGATAGCAAATGAACGACGAGCAAACGCCACATCACGGCCTTTCAGTAGGTAGTAAGAGCTGATACCAAGAACGAACATTGCACCTGTGGTGTAACCTGACGCCACAGTATGGACGAATTTAACTTGAGCAACTGGGTTGAATACAACATCAGCAAAGCTCACCATTTCCATACGCATGGTTTCAAAGTTAAATTCTGCGCCCACTGGATGTTGCATCCAGCCGTTAGCGATCAGAATCCACAGTGCAGAGAAGTTAGAACCTAATGCGACTAGCCAAGTCACCACTAAGTGCTGGCGTTTAGATAGACGTTCCCAACCAAAGAAGAACAGACCAACAAAAGTGGATTCTAAGAAAAAGGCTACTAGGGCTTCAATGGCAAGAGGTGCGCCAAAAATATCGCCTACGTAGTGAGAATAGTACGCCCAGTTTGTTCCGAACTGGAACTCCATGGTCAGGCCGGTTGCAACACCGAGGGCAAAGTTAATACCGAATAACTTACCCCAAAATTTAGTCATATCCTTATAAATCTGCTTACCTGTCATCACGTAAACGGATTCCATGATTGCAAGCAGGAAGGCTAGACCTAAAGTAAGTGGTACAAATAGGAAGTGGTACATTGCTGTCAACGCGAATTGCAGTCGCGACAGATCAACGACATCTATCATAAGAACTCCTTGGGTGTCTTCCTAGACACAGGTTCAATTCCATACCAGTCCAGATAAATAGTGACTCATCATTGAGAGTTAAATTACCCAAAACAGCATCGTGGAGTGTTTGATAGAAGAAATTTCTAGCGGCAATCCATGCTGCGTTCAAAAAAATAATTAAATATCTATTTTCAAGAACTATTATTAGGCAATTTTAACCAAGCAATAATCTGAATCCTAACTTATTCGGATTAGCATAAAGCGCAAAAGTTAAAATTAAACAAGAGATGTTAAATAACTGAGTTAATTATTAATTCACTGATAATTAATAATTAAACATTTGTTAAGCATCCCCTAATATATCCAGGCGCTATAGTATAGGTTTAGCTTGTTGGTTTCAAAGGCTTTATTTAAGAAAATTACATTGATACAAATCAAAGAGAATGAATTGATAAAGGGTTTTTATTAAACATAGTCGGTGTAATTTGTAAGCAAAGTTAACAGCTTGGCGGGAGTATTGTCGTACAAATAAAAGGGGGTAACACCCCCTTAACTTTATATTAATCTTTTATATCAAATCCAAAGTGTAAATAAGCGCGGTCTGTTACAATTCGACCTCTTGGGGTTCTTTGTAAATATCCTTGCTGAATTAAATAAGGCTCTAATACATCTTCGATAGTGTCTTTTTCTTCACCTATGGCAGCGGCCATATTATCGAGTCCAACCGGACCACCATTAAATTTCTCTATTATGGCAAGCAGAAGTTTTCTGTCCATATAGTCAAAACCAAGGCTATCTACGTCGAGCATGTCGAGCGCTTTATCGGCGATGTCCGAATCAATATGACCATCACTTTTTACTTCGGCGTAATCACGAACGCGTCGTAATAATCGGTTAGCAATACGCGGCGTACCACGAGCACGTCTTGCAATTTCCAGTGCGCCTTGCGACTCCATTGACAAATTTAAGCAATCAGAACTGCGCTGCACAATGTGTTGCAGATCTTCAACCTTGTAGTATTCAAGGCGCTGGGTAATACCGAAACGGTCTCGAAGCGGAGAAGTTAATGACCCGGCACGAGTGGTTGCGCCAATTAAGGTAAACGGCGGCAGATCGATCTTGATAGAACGAGCGGCAGGCCCCTCTCCTATCATGATATCAAGTTGATAATCTTCCATTGCCGGATACAGCACTTCTTCCACCATAGGGCTTAGACGGTGTATCTCGTCAATGAACAGTACGTCGTTCTCTTCAAGGTTGGTCAGTAGCGCGGCTAAATCGCCGGCTTTTTCTAGCACAGGGCCTGAGGTGGTGCGAATATTCACATCCATTTCGTTTGCCACAATATTGGCCAGCGTGGTTTTTCCTAAACCTGGAGGACCAAAAATAAGAAGATGATCTAAGGGTTCGTTACGCATTTGCGCCGCTTTGATGAATATTTCCATCTGACCACGTACGTGATCTTGACCTTGATAGTCTTCTAATTTTTTAGGACGAATCGCTCTATCGACCGCCTCTTCGTCTTTAAAGGTTGGGTTATCAGGTGCGATCAGTCGGTCTGCTTCAATCATCAATTACACCATAGCTCGCAGAGCTTCTTTAATCAGCGACTCGCTGGTCATATCAGGTTTCGCAATTTGTGAAATCGCTTTGGAAGCCATTTGCGGTTTATAACCCAGAGCCAATAATGCACTCACCGCCTCATCAACCGCATTTTGATCGCTAGACATAGCGCTATCCATTGGTGCTGCATCGGTTGCAGGAGTAAACAAGTCACCCGCGCCCCAGCCTTTGAGTCTGTCTTTCATTTCGACGACCAGACGTTCGGCCGTTTTCTTACCTACGCCCGGTAATTTAACTAAGGTAGAGATATCTTCGTGCTCAACACAGCTGACAAATTGACTGGCGGTCATGCCAGATAAAATGCCAAGCCCCAATTTAGGGCCAACGCCATTGGCTTTAATGACTTCACGGAACAGCGCGCGTTCACTAACGCTGTTGAAACCATAAAGCAGTTGCGCATCTTCACGCACAACGAAATGAGTATAAATAATGGCTTCTTGGCCAATCTCTGGTAACTCATAAAAACAACTCATTGGCATTTGTACTTCATAACCAACGCCAGCGACTTCAATCAGTAACTCAGGAGGTTGTTTCTCAATAAGGGTTCCACGTAGACGTCCAATCACGGTCTCATTCCAATAGCTGTTTGTAATAGTATTGATGATAATAAATAACTGGACGGATAGCCAGTACTCAACATCAATAGCGGATAATGATTATGCTTTAAATTCGATGCGGTAAACGATCAAAAAACATAGAGAAAGGCTTGTAGACAATAAAACTGATACCCGTCGAATTAACGATATCGTCCACGTCTTGCTGAAGTGGCTTTGCCTGCCAGAGCGATCAACGTTTTATTGGTGTTTGCATGACAAATGGCAACGCCCAAAGCATCGGCCGCATCGGCTTGCGGTTTTGCTGGAAGCTTGAGCATTTGTTGAACCATGTGCTGTACTTGCGCTTTGTCGGCGCCGCCCGTGCCCACTACCGCTTGTTTGATCAATCTTGCCGCGTATTCATACACTTCAAGATCGGCGTTTACTGCAGCCACAATCGCACTGCCTCTGGCTTGGCCAAGCTTTAATGCTGAATCGGCATTTTTAGACATAAACACTTGTTCAATAGCAAATACATCGGGCTTGAACTGAGTGATGATTTCACTCACCCCTGCGTAGATTTGCTTTAACCGCCCCGGCAACGCTTTTTCCGACATGCGGATACAGCCACTGCCTAAGTAATGTAGATGGCGGCCATTTTGACGAATCACTCCGTATCCGGTAATTCTTGAGCCCGGATCAATGCCTAAAATTATCGTCATTGATGTTTTCTCTCCCTCAAACAAAAACTCCCGCAATAGAGCGGGAGTTTAAACTCATTAACAGTTAACGTTATTCGCTGTCTTTTTTCGCAAGTTTCACTGCAATCGCTAACTCTTCAAGGGCAGCAGGGTTTGCCAGACTTGGTGCATCGGTCAGTAGACAAGAAGCATTGGTTGTTTTAGGGAATGCAATTACGTCACGAATGTTTTCTGTGCCACATAGCAACATCACTAGACGGTCAAGACCAAACGCAAGACCGGCGTGAGGTGGCGTACCGTATTTTAACGCTTCTAGTAAGAAACCAAATTTAAGTTGTTGCTCTTGCGCATCAATACCAAGAATATCAAATACTGCGGCTTGCATTTCTGCATTGTGAATACGAACAGAGCCGCCACCCACTTCGTAGCCATTGATAACCATATCGTAAGCGTTAGAGTTAACGTTAGCTGGATTTTCTTTTAACTGTTGCGCTGTGATGCCCAGAGGAGAAGTGAATGGGTGGTGCATTGCGTGCAAGTTACCTTCGCCATCTTCTTCAAACATTGGGAAATCAACAACCCATAGTGGTTTCCATGCTGATAGATCGGTGATTTCAAGATCAACACCCACTTTCAGACGCAGTGCGCCCATCGCTTCAGCAACAACGTTGGCTTTATCTGCGCCAAATAGAATGATATCGCCAGACTCTGCGCCAGTGCGCTCAAGAATGCTGTTGATCACTTCTTCGTTTAAGAATTTAGCCACTGGAGACTGAATGCCTTCCATGCCTGCAGCACGGTCATTCACTTTCATCCATGCCAAACCTTTCGCGCCGTAAATACCAACAAATTCAGCATAGCCGTCAATTTGTTTACGAGTTAGCTTAGCGCCACCCGGTACACGAATAACAGCAACGCGGCCTTTCTCATCGTTAGCAGGGCCAGCAAAGACTTTAAATTCAACGTCTTTTAAAATGTCTGCAACGTCAACAAGCTCAAGTGGGTTACGTAGATCAGGCTTATCTGAACCAAAACGGCGAATCGCTTCGCTAAATGGCATCACTGGGAACTGACCAAGGTCAACATTAAGCAGTTCTTGCCACATGCCGTGTACCATTTTCTCGGTAGTAGCACGAACTTCGTCAGCACTCATAAATGAGGTTTCGATATCAATTTGCGTAAATTCAGGTTGACGGTCTGCACGTAAATCTTCATCACGGAAACATTTTACGATTTGGTAGTAACGGTCAAAACCAGACATCATCAGCAGCTGTTTAAATAGCTGTGGTGATTGAGGAAGCGCGTAGAAGCTGCCTTTTTGTACACGACTTGGTACTAAGTAGTCGCGTGCACCTTCTGGTGTCGCTTTCGTCAGTACAGGTGTTTCGATGTCTAGGAAACCGTTGTCATCAAGGAAACGACGCACGTAGCTAGAAGCTTTTGCACGCAGTTTGATGCGATCGCTCATCTCAGGGCGACGCAAGTCTAGGTAACGGTATTTTAAACGTTGCTCTTCAGAGTTGGTTTGGTTGAAATCAAGTGGCAGCACTTCAGAACGGTTGATGATTTCTAGACCTTTACAGATCACTTCAACTTCACCCGTTGCCATGTCTTTGTTTACTTGGCTGTCTGGACGAACGCGCACTTCACCGGTTAGCTTAATGCAAAATTCGTTACGCAGTTGGCTTGCCACTTCATGTGCCTGCGCCATATCAGGGTCAACAACGACTTGAACGATACCTTCGCGATCTCGCATATCGATAAAAATAAGGCCGCCTAAATCACGGCGACGGTTTACCCAACCGCAAAGTTCTACAGTTTGTCCTGCAAGGGACTTGTTCAGTTGACCACAATAATGGCTACGCATATTGAATTTCCCGACTATTTTCTAATGACTATATAAGGTTCTGTCGAGAGACTAAGATCTCGACGCAATTAACCGATATTTATACTCGGAAATAGCCGTAAAATCGATACTCAATGCACTTTTTTATTCAGTTAATGACGGCTTTGCTCTGTTTTTAAGCAAGATAAGCGTTTTTAAGGAACATTAGCAGAAAACAATAGCTGTAAAGTCATAACAGTGAAGGTCACTGATCTCGACTAATGACAGTTGGCCGACTTTTCTCTAAACTTAGCGCTGTTATGAATTACCCAGCAAGATCCCATGAGCACAGATAAGATTTTTTCCGCCCCAATTGAAAAAATTGGCGACTTTACTTTCGATGAACGCGTAGCCGAAGTGTTCCCAGATATGATTCAACGTTCTGTACCTGGGTACAGCAATATCATCTCTGCCATTGGCATGCTGGCTGAACGTTTTGCCACTGAAGGCTCCAATTTATACGATCTTGGTTGCTCGTTGGGTGCGGCAACACTATCGATGCGTCGCAACATTACCGCTGACAACTGCCACATTATTGCTGTTGATAATTCATCGGCGATGGTGGAGCGATGCAAATTGCACATCAATGCCTATAAAGCCAAAACGCCGGTCGATATTCGGGAAGCCGATATTCGCGAGATAGAAATACGCGACGCCTCTGTGGTGGTGCTTAACTTCACTTTGCAGTTTCTCTCGCCTGACGATCGTCAAAAACTACTAGAGAAAATCTATCAAGGTTTGTTACCCGGTGGCATTTTGATTCTGTCGGAAAAATTCATCTTTGAAGATCCGACTTCGCACGAACTGCTTATCGACCTTCATCACGACTTTAAACGTGCCAATGGCTATAGCGAATTGGAAATCAGCCAAAAACGCAGCGCTATTGAGCATGTAATGTTGCCCGACAAAATCGACACTCATAAAAAACGCTTTGCCGATATTGGCTTTAGTAGCAGTGAAGTGTGGTTCCAATGCTTTAACTTTGGTTCTATGTTCGCTATCAAATGATCTAAGCCAAACATTCTCACTGAAAATATAAAGCAGGTTGTCTCATAAATGAGCTCTCCTGCTTTAACGCAACACTTAATTGACTCACCCTGCCTATTTCACTGCCAAGTTTGTCTGCAACAACGCTCTTGCGACTAGTTTGATGTGCCCATTTCTATACATAAGTGCATGCAAACTGGACATCTATCGCGCTATCTGAAAGCAAATTAATAGCAACATTACATTTTGCTATGCAAAGAAACACACATGCAAATATCAAAGTTTCGTTGCATTTTGCAAATGCATAATGCGAAGTGCATTTATTTCCCCACTATTAACCTTAAATAACAATGACTTACCATATGTACATTATAGTTGGCACACATCATGCATAAGGAGATTGATCCTTTTAAGCCAAGGATCACCTAGCCAACTGACGTTGTACTTGTTCACAAGAATACAAGCCGATCGCACGTTTTTTCGTGGTCGGCTTTTTTTTCGTCATTCACTTGCGGCTATTTACTTATCATTAATACTCGTTTACGCCATCATTCCTAGATGCCCTTGCGATGACACCCACTGTTTCGGTGATTGTCCATACAAACGTTTAAATTCACGACTGAACTGGGATGAACTGACATAACCGACACTCATGGCGGCTTCATTGACATTCATTCCTGTTGCGATATTCATTGCCGCATTGTTTAAACGCATCGATTTCATAAATTGAATGGGTGACAGTGAGGTTGCCTGCTTAAACTTGCGATGAAACACTGCGCGACTCATCCCGACTTTAGAGGCTAGCTCATCAATCGTTACGCTTTGATCAAGGCGATGTGATAAATACTCAATAGAGCGCGCAATTTCATTGCCGACACCAAAAGAGCGTCTTACTGAAGCACCTGCTTCGCCTTTTAATACCGCATAATACAACTCACGCAAGCGGCTTTCGCCCAATATGGCGCTGTCTACCGAGTCGTCGCCCAGTTGCAATAAGCGCAACAGCGCATCGCAAAATGCATCATCCCATGATGCAAAAGAAAGCCCTTTGGGTAATTCGGCTCCCTTTGGGGTTTTAACCGAACCTGCCACGTTTTCCATCTCCAGTGCCAGCTCAGTCATTACTTTACTGTCTAAGGTGATAGAAACCCCGAGCAATGGGTTTTCAGGCGATGCATTTGGCGTACCCGCTTCTACAGGCAACGACATGGTGCAACACATGTATTTAGCGTTGTCGTAAAGGTGTTTATTGCCATCTAATATCGCTTCTTTCGTACCACTGACAATAGCAATCACTGTCGGTTCATACACCGCAGGTGCGCACTGAATTGACTCCGACACCTTAAACAGTCGTACGCCGTTTATCCCAGTTTCATGCAAACCGTCTTCACTGAGTTGCTTTTCTAGTAGCATTTTTATTTTATTCTTTGTCATTACCAAACCACCCGCACAAACACAAAAGATACAAATAGGCATGTTTTAAAGATTATATCGCCTTTTTAACTACCAATCTGAGAGTTATAGTTCTTTTCCAGAAAAGGTTACTACTGCAAACAACGTTTAGCAAATCTTCTTTTGCAGACCCTTTGCAAAACGCATGGTTAATATAGCGAATAAGGTTTTTATAATGACAACAAAGCAATTTGGCCCGAAAGGTTGGACTCCAGAATTGATGCCCTCTCTAAAGGGTAAAACATATTTGATCACAGGCGCGAACACTGGCGCAGGGTTTGAAGCTTCACGCATTTTGTTGTCCAAGGGCGCTAAAGTAGTGATGCTGAATCGAAACCCTAATAAATCTAAAACGGCTATAGAGGCATTAAAAACACAACTCGGTGCAAACGCTGAGGTCAGTTTTATTACCTTAGATCTTTCTAAACTGGATTCCGTGCGCAAAGCTGCGACGCAAATTCTTAACAGCATCCCACAAATTGATGCGCTTATTTGTAATGGCGCAATTGCCCAAGTAGCAAAACAAGAATTTACCGCTGATGGATTTGAAAGCCAGTTGGGTGTCAACCACTATGGACACTTTTTATTGTGTGGCATGTTGTTTGAACGCATTGATGCTTCTCAAGGACGAATCGTCGTGGTAGGTAGTGAAGGCTATAAAATGGGTATCAAGAAAATTCAATTTGATGATATGAATTGGGATAACAACTATCACCCAAACAACACCTATTGCCACAGTAAATTAGCGCAAATGATGTTTGGTTATGAATTGCAAAACAGAATCAAGCAGGCAAACAAAAATGTACAAGTGTACGTTTGTCATCCGGGCGCATCAAAAACTTCGCTGATTAACAACAAAGCGAATGGCATTACCCGCATTGCATTCTCATTAATGGCAATGACTCCGATTGTGCAATCGGCAGAGAAAGGCGCTTACCCTGAACTGATGTGTGCGACACAAGCTAACTTATCTGAGCAAGCTTACTATGGGCCCACTGGATTCAATTATTGGGTCGGCCCAGTTGATCAGCGCCAAATAGAGTCCTTTGTGAAAGACAAAGCGAGCGCACAACGTTTATGGGCACTGTCAGAACAAGAAACAGGGGTTCAATTTCCCCTTTAAACAGATGTTTCATCAACTCACTAAAAAGCCTTGGAACATTCAATGTCCCAAGGCTTTTTCATGCCACTTTGTCGCATATTAATCAAATAGTCATGCTATTAAGACATTTCTAGCGGCCCACCAAAGGACGTGACTGGCGGCACCTCTCCTTTAAACTTCTCAATATCCACAATACAGGTATTCGCCGATGTCGCTTGAGCTAACTCAGACGATGGAATATCTTGAGTTAAGGTGTTCGGATCGCCATAAGTATCAATAGCACCCACTTTCTCATTTAACGGCCCATACCAAGCACCCTCTTCAATGCGAATTACGCCTTGCGGATAATGGTCACTGACTACCGCACCAGCGAGTAACTGACCACGGTCATTAAATACCCGAATCAAGTCACCGTCTTTGATGCCTTTGGCTTTGGCATCCGTAGGGTTGATATAACATGGTTCTCGGCCTTGCACCGCATACGTCGCGCGAAACTCTTCGGATTCACACATTTGTGAATGCAGGCGTTTATCTGGGTGGCAAGATTGTAGCCAAAATGGGTGTTTTTGCGACCCAGGACCACCGTGCGAACGCTCAGTTTTTTCAAACCACATTGGGTGTTCTTGGCAGTGTTCGTAACCATAACGGCCTATGGTTCTACTGGTAATTTCAATAAAGCCAGAAGGTGTGCCTAATGCGCTGATTTCAGGGTCTTCACGGAAATCGGCATGACGAGTCCATGGCTGGCCTTTACCAAAGTCTAAAAATCCTTTTTGCCAAAACTCATCAAATTCAGGCAAATTGAATTTAGCATTGGCCGCTTTACAGTCGTTATAGAGTTTTTGTACCCACTCCATCTCGGACATGCCTCGGGTGTAGTCTTTTGCTCGCCCCCAACGTGCCGTAAGTTCAGTCATGATGTCAAAATCGGTTTTCGATTGAAACAGTGGATCGACTAACTTATGCATTGCCACTAAACCGCGCCCTGAATATGAACCATAGCCGTCAATATCATTGCGTTCATACTGGGTACAGGCGGGAAGCACAATATCGGAGAAGCGACAGGTGGCAGTCCATGCAAAATCGATAGTGACCAAGGTTTGTAAGTTTTTGAATGCCGCTTTCATGTTATTGCGATCTTGATGGTGATGCCAAGGGTTATTACCACTCACGACCATCATTTTAAAGGGAGGTAAAGTTACCTCTTTGCCATTCGCTTGAATTTTTTTACCCGGTTCTTTGAGGCAATCAATCCACCTTGCTACCGGAATCACACTGCTATAGCCTTTATAATCTTTATTGGTATATTTTGGCGTTTGGCCTGTATCAATATTAAGCGGATACGAGCCAGGTGCGCCAAAGCCTGTCGACGATACGCCGATACCAGAATAGTGATGGCCATAAGAGACCCCACCACCGGGCAGACCAATTTGACCTATCATTGCCGCTAATACCGCACCCATCCAGTACGGCTGCTCGCCATGCTCTTGCCTTTGAATGCACCAACCAAATAAGATCTGAGTGCGTCCATTAACCAACATTCTGGCAAATTCACGAATTTTATCCGCAGGCACACCACAAATTTCTGCAGCCCACTCTGGCGTCTTCTCGACTCTGTCTTTAGTTTCACCTTTCAAATAAGCCGTAAACTCTTTAAAACCTAAACAATAAAGCTCAATAAATTTGCTATCGTATAATTCTTCTTTATACAGGGTGTGCGCAATGCCAAGCATGAAAGCAACATCGGTTTGAGGGTTCACATACCAATGTTCATTGCCTAAATATTGCTGAGTTTTGTTTTTTACTGGATCAACTGAGATCACATTGATCTCTTTATTAGCCACTTTTTGTTTTAGCTTTTCGAGGTACTCAAAAGATTCATGGGTTTCACAAGTCCAACCTACTTGCAGATTTTTAACCGGATCATTCGCCCAAATAATAATATTTTTACTGTTATCTAAGATAAGATCCCAAGAAGTCCCTTGCGCATACACCTCCGTTGAGCCTAATACATAAGGTAAGATGGTTTGCCCCGCTCCGGTGGAGTAATCGCCCACTTTTTTTACTGAATATCCATGTAATCCAATGGCGCGCTGCATATGGTTATTACAACTGTGCATCTGCCCTGTTTGACGCCAACCGGTTTGTCCGGCATGCAGTGCCCACGGGCCATAATCTTTTTGTACTCGCTCTAACTCTCGATAGAACAGATCTAATGCTTCATCCCAAGTCACGCGTACAAAACGGTTGTTGCCTCGAGTATCCGCTGAGTACTTATGCTTTTTCAGCCAATCCAAACGCACCATAGGGTAGCGGACTCGCGATGGACTGTAGATAATTCCTTTAATGCCGTTTAGCATCTCAGTGGGATATTTATCCACCTCTAGCGGTTTTATTTCTTGCACTTTCCCAGCCCAAACTCGGGCTCGAAATGCCCCCCAGTGCGAACCTGAGGTTTTCCATGTGCCTTCCGTTTCCATTGCCGCATTCGCTGAACTAGAAACTAATAAACTTGGGCCAATCACTGAGGCAGCAGCACCTGATGCCCCTAACCCTTTCAGAAAGTTTCTTCTTGATAATGACATGTTCTCTCTCCGTCAAGAATTAGTGATTTTGGTCAGAAAAATCAGAGGAATGTTTTTGTAGATATTTCAGCACTAAGGCTTCGCTATCAGTGTCTAAATTGACAAATGCTGACATACCATTAAACATACCTGGCCACGCATTCGCAGTGAAATGCGCAGGGGCCGGCTGAGTGTGACAGGTCGAACAGTTTACTTTGTACGACTCACCGGCTCGCTTCCAAATATCGTCATAACCCGTCACTAAAGATTCCGGCTTCATCCAGACCGTTGCCACTACTCGGCTCCACGGCAAACCAGTAAGCTCATCTTCTTTCTCTTCAAAACTCTGCACTACGGCATCATTTTGTGCTGATTCTTTTAACAATGAGCCGACGGCGATGTTCATACCAAAATCTTCTTGAATTACCCGACCAAAGCCTTTGTCTTTACGCCAACCATTAATCTCAACTTGCAATGCTTTGTCTGTGACTTGCAATACTTTAATTTGTGATGCGGGATTAAGCAGGCCAGCTTCTACCGTTAAGTTTTGATCTTCGTAGAGAGGTAGATGACGAACAGAAACATACGCCGTGTCTTTAGCAAATGATGTTGAGTGTGCTATCTGTTCAAGCTCTCCTATCAAACCACCCGAAGAGTCCATATTTTTAGGTAAGCTGTGCGCAATACCTTTATGACAATCAAGACAACTTTGATCTCGCTCTGCAGCATGCTTCATCTGAATACGCGCTGTTGGAGACATAGCCTCAAAGTCCATTGAGTCGTATTGGTGACAGTTTTTACACTCTAAAGATTTGTTCGCAGAAAAGCGGTTCCATTCATGACGTGCTAATTCAAAACGACGTGCCTCGAATTTTTCCGGTGTACCTAAATCACCAAAAATTTGTGCATACACCTCTTTTGAAGCTTGCATCTTACGGGCTATTTTAGCAGTCCACTGGTGAGGTACATGACAGTCAGGACAGGTTGCTCGGACACCTGCATGGTTTTTCCAGTGCACAGTGGTTTGCAGCTCTTGGTATACATTGTCACGCATGGTATGACAGCTAATACAAAACTTTTCGGTATTGGCCGCTTCTAAAGCGGTGTTAAATCCACCCCAGAATATCACCCCAGCTAAAAAGCCCCCTAAGGTGAGGATACCCAGACTAATGTGCTTTGCAGGACGACTCATAGTCGTCCACAGTTTAATAATCAGTGATTTCATTTTCGTCTCACTCTTTCATTTTTTGTTGGTCTTTCAAGTAGTTATCCATGCGCACCAGGGGGGCCCAAAACAAAGACTTGTAGCATCCACACAACAAAGCCGTATCCTCCTACAAACGCCACACTTAAAATAGGAAAAAGAATAACGGCTATAAAAAGAAACGCTTTCCATTCCAGAGAGTGTTTTTCTTCTTCTGGGATTGCTTTCGTATCACTCATTGGCAACACCTTATTTGTCCTGAATAACACAACTATTCAACGGTTAATCGATAGTAATAATTTAGACTATATCCTCAATCTATCTAGGGAATTAACTAAGAAATTAACTTCATATCAATTCAACAAACATTGATGCGATAAATTATTTCACTCTGTATTTAACAAGGCACTTTCTATGCTAGGTTATATAAATGATTAATTTTCAAGCTATTACTCCAACTTAACATGCGTGTTATTTTTGAAAATCAAGAATGCGGTTATCCACAATAATTGTGGATAAAAAGTGTAAAGACTTGCCTCGTCTGGGATAGCGGAGAGTCAATAAAAAACTTCGTTTTTTTACTTGCTCATGACATTAATCATATTTCCGCTTTCTTATAGCCAAAAGCGGCTAACAAATAGGCGTGCATCCGATAGAGGTAACGTTTTTCACTGTTTGTTGTTGATTCACTTGCATTCCAGTTCTAATGTGTTGGAAAGAATCAAAAAGGAAAGAGCATGAAATTTAATCAATTATTGGTCGATGAACTGAACTTGCTAATGCAATTCAACTTAGATAGTGCGGCTACAGGTATTAAGGTTCGCAGTGATGCTTGTGACGCTACTCAAGTAGCAATTAAAAGCTTATTTGAAAAAGGCTTATGTACACTCAGTGATGGTGGTTACCTGACTGATCAAGGCGTAGAAATCGCTGAGTCAGCAGACAAAATTCTAAGGGCGCTTAGCCACTAATATGGCTTCCGTTCTAATAATAGGCGCAGGTTGGCTTGGTCGTCCTTTAGCCAAGCAACTTAGCGCTTCTCATCATCAAGTTGATGTCACCAATTCCCAATTAGACACCGTCAAACAAAGCTCCACAGAAGGCTTACACGCGCATCATTTATCGCTACCGTTAGAAGCGCCTCATTCGCTCACAGATCTGCTACAACAATTAAATACCGATACCATTATTGGCTGTTTTACGCCCGGATTTCGTCGCACAGCAACGCCAAATTGGGACAGCTATGCACAAAACTGGCAGCAAATCTGTCAAAGTGCCAAACAAGCGAAAATCAATAAGATCATCATGATCAGCTCAACAGCGGTCTATCCTGCCATTGCTAAGCCCATGCAAGAAAGCGATGCTGATTTTGCGCAATCTATTGTCGATAACCAATTTTCAGAAAAGAGCCGAGCGCTATTAAAAGCGGAGCAACAAGTGCTTGATAGTGGATTGAATTATGCCGTTATTCGCTGCAGTGGACTCATTGACCAACATCGCCACCCTTCTCGCTTTGCCACACGTTTGCGTTCAGTCAGTCGCCATGCGCCGGCTAACATGCTGCATAAAGACGATGCCATTGGGATTATTGAATTTGCGCTTAATAAGGTCACTGACCAAGTACTGAATGCCTCTACCCCAGATACATGTGATAAGGCGCAGTTTTATCAAGCCGCCATTGCCTCTCGACAACTGGATATTGCGCTTCCAGAAATCGTCGATACACCTGATAAAAGAATCGACAGCACCCTGTCACAAAAGCTCGGCTATCAATACCGTTATCAGCACACGTTAGATTTACTCTAATCCCCAGCTTCGTTTATCAATTAAATTGGACATAAAAAAACCACCTGTCATGAATCATGGTAGGTGGTTTTTATTTCACTTAATAAAGAGAAAGTCTAGATCACTTCCGCTTCATCAATTTGCTGGCTGTCTAATGATTTTTGACCAAAGCCGCGCAGACCCACCACATGTACATGTTCATGATCTTTAAACACTTTACGCACCAGTTTATAAGTCGTCCCTTTTTCAGGGCTGATGTTTTCTGGAGCGGCAATCAACAATTGCATGTTCAAGCGATCACACAGTTCAAACAAGGTGGCAATGGATTTGGCATCCAAGCGCGCCGCTTCATCCAAGAACAATAAACGACAAGGAACAATGTCTTTGCTGCGCAAACGACGTGATTCTTCTTCCCAGCTTTGTACCACCATCAATAGAATGGATTGACCCGTACCAATAGCTTCACCTGTTGACAGTGCGCCAGACTCGGCTTGCAACCAACCTTCTGAACCACGGTTAACTTCTACGCCCATTTCTAAGTAGTTTCGGTAATCCAGTAGCTCTTCACCCAACACTTGCGGTGAACGCTGACCCATATCAATATGTGGGTTAACGCGTTGGAACAATTTCGCCATCGCTTCTGAGAAGGTCAGTCTTGAATTATCAAACAGTTGTTGGTGCGCTTTATCAGGGCTTGCTAGGCTATCTAACAGCACTTGATGGCTTTCGCGAATTTGCACATTCAAACGAACCCCTTTCACCTGACCAAAGTGGATGTTCGACAACCCTTGGTTCAAGATGCGGATGCGGTTTTGCTCACGCTGAATGGTCTTCTTAATGATGCTAGAAACAGACTCTGAGCTGATTGCCAGACGAGTTTCACGTTGATTAAGCTCTTCGGTTAGACGCGCCAGCTCCACTTCCATCTCTTCGATGGCTTCCACAGGATCGTCAGTGCGAATAATATCTTGGCGAATACGCTCACGTAGATATTGATACACCGCAATGTAGAACAGCACCTTACGTTCAGGATACGCCGTATCTTCAGAAGCGCGCAGTGAATCACGTAAGTCGTCTTCATTGGCTACTGCAAGGCGCAATGCCCCCAACGATTTATCCGACATCGAGCGCAACTCACCTTCTGAAAGGTAAGCCAACTCACGTTTGTGCAGACGACGTTCTACATCGTGCTCTCGAGCCAGTTTCAATACTGAGCACCAACCCGCTTTTGCTGTCACTACAAAGGTGCGCAGCTCGTTGTACTCTTTTTGCTGCTTCTTCAACGCTTTAGTAGCGGTGCGAAGCTCCATCTCAGTCGCGGTTAAGGTTTTCTGCATTTGAGATTGCGCGGTGCGCGAAGTTTCAATGCGCTGATGCAGATTTTCTTTGCGAGATTGCGCACGCTCTAAAATGCCGTCATCTAAAGTTACGCCGGCATCGGTGAGTTCTTGGCGGAACTCTTGTACGGTTTCAGACTTCGCTTGATGAGAGCTTTTTAGGGTTGCCAGCAATTGATTATATTGTTGGAACTGCTTTTGCGCCTGCTTTAAGCCTTCTTTAGCGCGCTCTTTTGCCGCTTCTGCGCTTACTAGTTTAAGTTTCAGCTGATCGCTCAGCTCGTTACTTTTATCCAGCAATTGCACTGAATCTTGGTAAGCAAAGTGCGCTTTACGTCCCAATACGTTCGACAGTGCAAAACTCTTAGTTTTGTTTTGCTGCAAAGCCTTATCAAGAGCTTCGTATTCGGCTTGAATCGCATCAAATTGCTCAGGGTCGGCATCAAGGGCATCCACAATAGGCTCAAGCTGTTGCAGGGTTTTGCCACACTGGTCAAGGTAGCGCTTACTTTCAGTGAGCGCTTCTAACTTGTGCTCAACCTCTTCTAGACGCTCAGCAAGGCTGATGTCTTCCAGAAGATGTAACGATGGCGAAATTTTATCTAATGCCGAGAGCGCTTTTTTCGCTTTGGCTAAAGTGATTTTATGTTCACTTTCTGCCGCTTGCAGTTTTGATAACTGCTCTGCCAACGCACTGCGCTGACTGCGTAATTCGCGGATGCTATCTTCTGGATCGTCTTCAAAGGCGACTTGTGCATGATTTGCCACAAAGTCATTAAACGCTTGGTACAAACGCTGCGCTTTTTGCGCATCAAATGAGGCTTTTGCGTAATCTTCGATTAATTGGTCGCGCTCTTCACGCAAGGTATCAAGGCGAGATTCACGCGCAGCGCGTCCAAATAATGGCACTTTCGGGAAGCGTGAGAAACGCAATTGTTTGTCGCTGACTTGAACGCACACAGCGCCTTCAAATTCTTCCACTTCAAATTGGCTATCGTCAAAGGCATCAACGTCACCTTCTAAAAGATAAACATCATCAGGACAATCATCAAATTCGACCAATCGCTCTTTAATGCCGCTCATGTCGGACACGACAATCGCGTGACGCGCAGGGCCGTACATGGCGCTAAAGTAAGGCGCGTCATCTAAGGTGATGTCATCGTATATTTCAGAAAGAAGCACGCCGCCTAAGCTATCCGCTAACGCTTTCAGACGAGCATCGTTTGCTCCGCCCGGTGCACCTAACGCTTCGATCTCTTTGTCAACTTGAGTGCGACGAATGGCAATCGCATCTTTGCTCGATAACAGGGCTTTCTCTGTTTCTAGCACTTGCTGCATAGACGCCATTACCGATTGAGCATCAATGAGTTCAGCATCGGTTTGCTCGGCAATTTTCGTCAAGGCGTCATTGGCTTTAATCCAGCTTGGCGCAATGGACTCAAAACGGGCAATCTCAGAATTGATTTGCTGTTCGTTACGACGCATCTCAATTAAGTTGTCACGCCCTGACTCAATGTTTTGCTCAGCCGTTTCAATGGCTAGAGCTTGACGCTCGTGCTCAATTTCTAAGTCTGCTTCATCGGCCAACTGCGAGGCAAATTGCTGTTGGTACTCAGTGACCAACGCACGCACCGCTTTTTGTTTTGCCAGTGCGCTGCTTAATGCTTGTTTTTGTGACTGCCAGTGTGGCAATTGAGACACATCGTTGTTGGCCGATACCGCTTTAGCCAGTGCGCTTTTGGCAAAACTTGCTGCTTGCTGGCGAGAGCAAGTGTCATCGAGTTTTTTCACCAATTCAAAGGCATGGTTGAACTGCTCAACGCCTGCTGAATTGATGTCTAATTTGTGTTTTAGCGATAAGATTTGCTGAGTTTGACTTTGTTGCTGCTCAGCCAGTTCGCTGACAATGGCTGGGATCTCGTCCACTGAATCAATGTCTAAACCGCACAGTTCACGCGCCTCAGCAAAGGCTTTAATGGCTTGCTGATATTGCAATGCACGAGTTTGCTGAACATCCAGTGCTTGCTGATAATCCGCGAGCTGAGATTTAAGGCTGTCGACCTCTTCTTCGGTTAAGGTGCTTTGCTCTTCGGCGGCAATTAATAGCTCTTGCGCCTCTTCGACCACCATGATTTGTTCTTCAAGGCGTTCGCTTAGCTCAACCAAGTCATCTTCGTAACGAGCGATTTTTTGTTGTTGCTGCAGTGCATTTTGCACTAGCTGAACATAATCGACCGCGGATTGATGGTCTTGCTCTAGCGCTGAGTACTCTTCGACAACCGCTTCTAATTGCTGCTGCGTTGAGTTAAGCAGTGCATTGTTATCAATGATCTGCTGACGATTGCCAAATAGCTCTGCGCGCATAGCCAGCGTGCTTTCTAATTTCGAGCGGCGCTGATTAGCATGACGCATGTAGTCGGCGGCAACGTAGTTGGTTGACTCAGTTAACAGGTGCTTAAACAGGTCACGATCCGCTTGGGTATTTTTAATCGCTTCCAAGGTGGTGCGGTTTTCACGTAGCGCCGCTTCCATATCCTGAAAGGCTTTTTTCACCCCGCCATTTTGTGGCAATAAATAATCGCGCAATGAACGGGTAATAGTGCTTGAGATGCCGCCGTATAAAGAGGCTTCAATTAAGCGATAGAATTTAGAACGGTCACTCGAGTTACGCAGTTTTTTCGGCACTACGCCAAAATCAAACATCTGTGCGTGGTAATCGGTAATAGAATTAAAGGCTTTAAATTGCGCCCCTTCGATTTCCGCCACTCGCTCTTTTACTTCATTGAGCTGACACACTTTCGCTTGCGTATCATTGATGGTTTCAATGAACAAGTTTGCTGCTTTAATCGAGCTTGGCAGACCTTGAATTAAGAAAGGCTTAATATCCACTTTCTTATCACGACCGGCAATTTGTTGCAGTTTAACCGCAAATACCAGACGTTGATTACGAGAGTTGACCACTTCTAGCGCCGCATAACACACGCCCGGTTGCAACTTACCGTACAAACCTTTATCACGAGAGGCTTGCGAGCTTCCCGCTTCGGTGGTGTTTCTAAAGTGCAGTAGGCTTTGATCAGGGATCAATGTGGTAATAAATGCCGCCATAGTGGTGGATTTACCCGCACCATTACCGCCAGACAATGTAGTAACAAGACCATCGATATCAAAGGTACGTGCAAAAAAACCGTTCCAGTTGACCATGGTCAGTGATTGATATTTACCGCGTTCAATCATGCTTGTTCCTCATTATTTGACTCATCACCAGTTTGCTCATCAGAGCTTGTTTCATTGTGGTTAGGCTCATCAAGCAAACTGCCTTGTTGTACTTCTTCTGAAGGGACAGCTTCACCATCTCTAATTAAGCGTATTTGCGCTTGCTGTACATCATCACCGACTCGAACATCGGCGCCAAAGCGAAATACCGCTTCGCTGATGCGGAATTTTTCACCTTCGCCTATTGGCAATAGCATGCCCAGACGTTTCAGTCTGCGCAAAGAAGTGCGCACTTTGTCGTACAGTTTTTCTTTATCTAAATCGGTACCGGTCGCTTTATTGGTGACAAATTTCATCAAAGTGCGATGGTCGGCAATAGAAAGCAGTTCATCAAACATTTCTTGGTTGCTGAATATGCCTTCTTGCGCCAGACGCTCTGGGCTTAAATAAAGGAAACACAAGACCTTACCCACCAGCATATCTAACTCAGAGAGTACGCTACGGCTAATTAAGGTGGTTGAACGTGGGCGCAAGTAGAAGAAGCCTTCTGGCGCGCGCACCAATTCGGTGTTGTATCTTTGGTAGAACAGCATCAAGTCTGTTTCAAAGTCGCACAGCAGTGCATGGTTATCCATGTCGTCTTGAGTAATATGACGACCAGAGCGAAGTAAGCTATCTAACGCTGGAAACAGCGGATTTGCTATCGCTCGAACCAGATTCTCTGGCATATATGTATCAGAATTTATTGATGACATTCGCTTGTACCTTTGCGCCATATTCATTAATTGATTGCCAATCCGGCTGTATTGCTGCGTAGTCTTGCTCTGAGTAACCCAAGCGCACCGCTTGGTCTACCACTAATCGAGCCAGATCAAAGTGACTTGCCTGTGCGTGAGTGGCGAGATAATTACGCAGCACTTCACCAAGGTCGATTTTAGCCCCTTGATCTTTATGACGTTTCAACATGGCTGTGACTTGTTCGGCCAACTCATTGCTGACCTGTTGCATTTCTTGATATTCCACTTCTGGCGGCAATTGCCCCAAGGCTTCATCGTTTTTCAACACCAGAGATTCATCTCTTAAGTCTCGTAAACGCTCCGCATCGGCAAAGGTCAATAGCCATGAACTGGAGGAAAAATCTTGGATGGATTGACGCAGCCTTTGACTGAATGCTCGGTTCTTATCCATGTCAATCGCAGTACGGATAAATTTATGCACGTGACGGTCATAACCTATCCATAAATCTATCGATTGTTGTCCCCAACTGATGATGCGATCGAGCTTGACTTGCAGGCTAAATAACACCGCATCGATGTAGTCTAAATCTTCTTTGCCATACACCAATTGTTGTAAGGTCAATAGCTGAGATTGCAGCTCATCGCCTGCCGCTTGCAAGGAAGATTGCAGCTCGGTTAAGGTATCTGAGGTTGCAGAAAGCAAGTCTTCACAGTGAATAATCGCCTCACGCCAATCTTGGTTTAATAGCTCAGCAATCTCGGCTTTTACCTGATGCTGCTCTTCGTCCATGACCCTTTGGTTTAAGTCAATTTGGTCAAAAATTTCGGCTACCGAAAACTTCAATGTGCCGTATATGTCTCTACGCCAACCTTCATCAGTTGGCGTCTGCTCAGCAGTAGCCACAACATTTGCTAGCTCTTTGCCGGCTAAAGTCAGTTGGATAGACAATTTCAATTTCGAAAATTGACGGTGGCGCAGGTAGTACTCAGAAATGCCTACAGCAAGGGGCGAAAGGCGATAAATGCTGCTTCCGTCTTGTCCTTCACTGGTAAATCGGCTCAATAATCTCTGTGCGACTAAGCTATTAATAGCGTTATTGGCTTTGAAAGCGATGTTGCTGACGCTAGCATCACCATTAAATTCTCGCTGGACAATAGCGAATGCATCATGCAATTCGCCTTCTCCTAACTCTTCATCAAAACGTTCACGACTGAGTAGCGCTATCGCGACTAAAAAACTCAGATGTTCACTATTGAGGTTAAGGGAGAAATCGTGTTGTTTAACCCACCCGACCAGTTCATCGACTGTGACTTGATCGTCATGTTGCCCTTCTTGGGAGAGTTGACTCATTCAGTTCCCTACTGTCATTTCTTTTTGAACCCATACGTGTATGTATCTTCCTAGAGAAAGATAAGGTTCAGTTCTACATAATTGTCGTTCTAGCTGCATCAGTTCTTCTTGACTATAGTCGCCCACATATTGGGTAAAACCGATATAGTCATGAAAAGAGCGAATCCCTGATTTTCCACAAATGCGTAAGTTGCATTCTTCTAACCAGTGATAAACGTCTTCGGGTAATAACCCTTTCTGCGGCTGCAACTTAAATCGTTTACGATGGGGCATTCCCTGCAATACATGTGGAATGTTGCCACATATTACGTTTTTCATTACCAATCCATGGTGGTTATAAAACATGATTGACGCCATGCCGCCGGGACGAACATGTTGCATCAATTTTTCGAGTACATCTTTAGGATCAGCTAACCACTCCATGACCGCATGAAACAAAACCAGATCCACCGGTTGCTTGAGGTGCTGATCTAACTCTTGGATAGGCGCATGGATAAACTGATACTGCTCTAGCAAATCTTGTTGTGCAATCTCTTGCTTAGCTAAAGAGAGCATTTCGCTAGAGACATCACACAATATAATATTGTGACCAAGCTCGGCCAACTTTTGTGACATTTGTGCTAAGCCCCCTCCCGCATCCAGAATGGTGAGAGGTTTTGCATGGCCTGCTATTTGGGTTATGATTTGCTGCAAATCTTCCCAGACGATAGTCTGACGTATATTGCCTTTGTCTGAGCCATAAATATTTTCGGCAAATTTGTGGGCAATGTCGTCGAAATTACGATCTTGTGTCACTTTTAATTAATGTATGATGTTATTTGAGTGAGTTTCGTATTGTGTCACAAGGACGTCAAGAATAAAGAGCGGTTGTCGATTTGCCCCTCCGATCGACTAAAAAACCGACCGATAACACGACATTTTAACTCGTGACACCAATTTACCCTACAGAACTTAGGAAATGGTTTAACCCAATATGTTTGAATTGAAAAAAATCATTACTGCCTTTCTTATGCCATTACCTGCAATGCTACTTATTGGTTTCTTTGGCCTAGCACTGGTAATGTTTACCCGTAAACATAAATCTGGCTGTATCTTTATTTTTATTTCATTAGCATCTATTTTTGCTATTTCATTCCAGCCTGTGTCTACCTCGTTGCTCAAACCATTAGAGCGCAAATACACCGCCTTTTTACCACCAGCAGAAAGCTTAGACTATGTCATGGTGCTAGGCAGTGGACATGTCATTGACCCGCAAATTCCGCCAACCTCTGAATTAAGCCGCACTGCATTAATGCGCCTAAGTGAAGGCATTCGTATATTGCGCATGTATCCCGGCGCAAAATTGATTTTATCTGGCTATGATGGCGGCTCAGAAATGAGCCAAGCGCGAATGATGGCCACGGTGGCGCTATCGTTAGGTGTGGCGAAATCGGATATTATTTTATTAGAAACGGCGCAAGATACTTGGGAAGAAGCCCGACAAGCCGCCGGCTTTGTTGGCGAAAAACATATGTCGCTGGTTACCTCTGCCAGTCATATGGAACGTGCATTGCGCGAGTTTCACAGTGCAGGTCTAAACCCTACCCCGGCACCGACCAATTACTTAGCACAATCTAACATTAATCAAGCATGGCAAAAGTACACGCCGCAAGCGCGATACCTAGAGCAAACGGAACGTTATTGGCATGAAACCATGGGTAAGTGGTGGAAAACCATACGAGATCTTGTCAGTAGCAAATAAGTGACTCATAATTTAATCAACGGATAGGTTGTCGCCAGCTTAGGCGCTGATGTTTTGGTTTGCTAAGCTGATGTTGTGGTTTGCCAAATAGTTATGGATTGATTAATGCAAGAACTCAAACAGTTTAATGAACAGCGAGCAGAGATTTATTGGTGGTTTTCAAGCTTGTTTTCGAAAGAGCTGACCGAAGACGATCTTATCGCTTATCAAACTCCAGAGGTGAGAGCGTTCATTCATGGCTTAGCCGAAAATGAATCATTAGCAGTGGCGGCCAAACGTTTGATTGACGCCCTGGATAGGTTGCAGCAACGTCCTGACGCGCAACTTGAATTATCAGCAGACTTTTGTGACTTGTTTTTAACTTCGGACAAACATGCAGCTCTGCCCTATGCATCTATTTATCTTGATGAAAACAAACTACTCAACGGCGTTCCCGCGCAGCAGATGACTCAAATTATGTTAGAGCATGGTATTGAAGTGGATAAATGCTTTAATGAGCCCGCCGATCATCTTGCCATCGAGCTCGACTTTATCGGTAATCTAATTATTCGTTCAAACGCATTAGAAATGGAATCGCATTTAGAGTCGGCTCTGACTAAACAAAAATCATTAATTGAACAACACTTGCTTAGTTGGATTCCGCAATTTTCGGCAAACTGTACCAAATATGATGAATTTGGCTTCTATTCTGCGGTGGCCGAGCTATTGGTTAATTTTTGTGAAATTGATTGTCGTTACTTGAGTAATGAGCAATAACCCAGTTATCAAAAATAGATTCACATTATCGTCATAAATGCGTTGTCAGTTTCACGATTTATGGCTAGACTCCCCCGCAATCGTTTGCAGTGGAATTTTGAGCGCAACTTACTCTATAATTCGCCGCATTTTAATAATCATTACTTATATTTACAAGGTCTCCCATGGCAACCATAAAAGACGTCGCTAAACTGGCTGGTGTATCCACCACAACAGTTTCACACGTTATCAATAAAACACGTTTTGTGGCTGAAACAACACAACAACGTGTTATGGAAGCTGTAAAAGAGCTGAACTATGCGCCAAGTGCGGTTGCTCGTAGCTTAAAATGCAACACCACTAGAACTATCGGCATGTTGGTGACTCAATCGACTAACCCCTTCTTTGCCGAAGTGGTCGATGGCGTAGAAAGTTACTGTTACCGTCAAGGCTATACGCTGATCTTATGTAACACTGGCGGACTGTACGAAAAGCAGCGCGATTACATTCGTATGCTTGCCGAAAAGCGCGTAGATGGAATATTAGTAATGTGTTCTGACTTAACCGAAGAGTTGCGTGAAATGCTAGATTCTCACCCAGGCATCCCTAAAGTGGTGATGGATTGGGGTCCAGAATCTTCTTCTGCAGACAAGATCATTGATAACTCAGAAGAAGGTGGCTACCTTGCCACTAAATATCTGGTTGAAAATGGACATACGAAAATTGGCTGCTTGACCGGTCAAACTGAAAAACTTGCTTGTATTGAGCGTATGTCTGGCTACAAAAGAGCATTAGCTCAAGCCAATATCCCGTACAACGATGATTTCATTTTTGAAGGCAACTTTGAGTGTGATACCGCAGTTGAAACGGCTGACAAACTGGTCGCCCTAGCAGAAAGCGAACGCCCTACGGCTATTTTCTGTTTCAACGACATCATGGCGCTAGGCTTGATTAGCCGCCTGACACAACATGGTATTGCTGTTCCTGAGGATATCTCGGTGATTGGTTACGATAATATCGATTTAGCCGGCTATTTTGCGCCGCCTCTAACTACCATACATCAGCCAAAACGTCGCGTAGGTAAAACCGCCTTTGAGATCTTGCTAGAGCGCATTAAAAACAAAGAACACGACCGCCGCATTTTTGAAATGCATCCAGAATTGGTAGAGCGCTCAAGCGTGAGAAACCTAAACGCTAGTTAACGTGACCATTTAACTGAATAAGGCTAGATATCTTAATGATTTCTAGCCTTTTTTATTTGTATCTGCTGAGAATAAATCAAATAAAATACTCAATCGCTGAAAGTTTCCTATTACTGATCCTGTCTCTATACTTACTCTGGATGATAAGGACGCTCTCATGAATAAGAAATTGATAATCGGGCTAATTTTAGTTGCAGCGATTGTATTACTCGGCATCAACTTCGGTCAGTATTTCACCTTAGAAAATGCCAAAGCTCAGCAGTTAGCACTCAATACGCATATTGAAAATAACTTCGTATTATCTGCCGCTATTTACTTTATTGGCTACGTGTTTGTCACTGCATTTTCCATTCCAGGAGCGGCGGTGGTGACTTTACTTGGCGCAGCACTGTTTGGCTTTTGGACGAGCTTATTACTGGTCTCATTTGCCAGCACTATTGGCGCAACCTTAGCCTTTTTAAGCAGTCGCTATTTATTACGTGACTGGGTGCAAGCTAAGTTTGGCTCTAAACTTGAGGCCATTAACAAGGGCGTGGAACGTGATGGGGCCTTTTACCTGTTCTCGTTACGTTTGATTCCTGTGTTCCCGTTTTTCTTGATTAACCTGTTAATGGGGCTTACCCCTATCTCGGTAGTGAAATACTATGTATTTAGCCAACTCGGCATGCTAGCGGGGACTATGGTGTATCTAAATGCCGGGACGCAACTGGCAGAAATAGACAGCTTATCCGGCATTGTTTCGCCTACCGTATTAGCCTCTTTTGCTCTATTGGGTTTATTCCCGCTTATTGCTAAATGGATCATGGGTAAGATTCGACCGCAAAATGGCTCTAGTCCTGCTTAATCATCACAGTCATTGTTTAAGGATATGAATGAAGTTATACGTTGCGCAAAATCCGCCTCAAGCTCATATTTTATGTGAGCTTTTGCGTAGTCATCGCATTCAGGTTGAAGTGCGTGGAGAAGGGTTATTTGGTCTGCAAGGAGAGCTCCCGATGGATGACTCTAGCCTGCCCTACCTCTGGCTAATAGATGAGCACAAGCAACAACAAGCCAAAACCCTGATTGCGGAATTTGAAAATAGACACAATCACAGCCCAGATTGGCGCTGTGATGATTGTGGGGAGATAAATGAAGGCCAGTTTGCCTTATGCTGGCAATGTGGTGCTAGCACCACTGATGAAGCGATATTGATTTAGCTCTGTATTTATTGAGTGCGACATTTAACTTTGTGAGCGGATAAACTCGATAGATTTTTGATTGAACTCTTGCGGTTTTTCCACGTTACACACATGACCGCAACCTTCAATTTCCACCAATTGGCTGTTTTGATGAACCGAGACCATCTCTTTGACCGGTTGGATAAACATATAGTCCTTATCCCCCATTAAATATAGGGTCGGAATATCAAGCTCTTTATCTCTAAAGTAACGCATTAAAGGGTTCACATCTGCCGCGAGTTTAAACCAACGTTTAAACTCTTTTTGGCATAATTTTCTTGCCTCTCGTATAAACATCAAACGAGATTCCACTTGCCCTTTTTGCGGCATCACTATCCAAGCAAACAAGCTATATAACCACATATAAGGGATAATGTTCTTACACAAATCGCCCATTTTCACTAAGATTTGCGAACGCGTATTAAAGCGCGTAATTGCCCCACCAAGCACCATAGACTTAACGCGCTCAGAAGCGAGTTCTGCTAATGTACGTACAATAATGGTACCTAAAGACATGCCGACAAAATGCGCTGATTTGATTTTAAGATGATCCAGAACGTGCAATATATCTTTCGTCACAGCTTCAAAGGTATAGCGCTTACTGATGATATCTTGAAATAAGGTATTGGATTTACCGTGCCCACGTAAATCAACCAATAATACGTTAAAGTGTTCTCGGTACGCTTTAATTTGTTTAAACCAAATTGACGAACTGCCACCCGCACCATGCACAAATACTACCCACTCCTGAGATTCACAGTGTCGGTAAGTTTTATGAAATAGCATTGGATTGGATTCAGCAATAGCGGTCATTGATCACACAAAAGGAAATATAAAGGGATTTGATAATAACATAATTGACCAAAGGCCAGATTGTCCTAGTCGTTGATTTTGTAACAAATAGTGAGTGACAGTGCAAATTGTGCGCCACTAACCGCACAAAGCATCAGCACATCATCAAACAAATCACGATTAAAAATTAAGGGTTCTTTTGGAAAAAGAGCGTTAAGGTTCCAAACTCTATGCCCAACTTCCTGATCGAAGTAAGATTAAACACGTGCCTCTCATCTTGTCGGTATAGCCAATCATCAAAATGAACAACAACCGTAGAATCCCCTCGAGGTAATTCAAAGTCATAACGCCAGCGCAATGCATTACCGACTTCCTCTCCGGTAGCAACGCCCACTATATCATCCGCTTTCCCCTCATAACTGCCATCAGGTAAACGTGTGATCACCCATATACGAGTTGATTGCTCACCATCTGCAAATACAAAATCTTCATGTAGCGTCAATACATTGCCTTGCACGCTTCCCTGTAGTGCCACCTCAAATCGTCGCGTTTGCTTGCCGCTTCTGTCTTGCACCATGCCCCACGCCGTGACACTACCTTCAAAGTAACCAAACAAATCAAAGTTAGGGCCTTCACCTTGATACTCATTCACGTCTGCTGTACATCCCAACATAGACAGGGAAAACACAGTGCTCATCATCAATACTTTCAGTGCTTTTATCATCGTTAATTCAACCCGATCAATTGCTGTCTGTGTTTAGGATATTCGGTGTTTGGCGATAACCAAATCGCTAGAAAAGCATCATTTAACGCTTCATCGCTGATCTCGCCTCGCCATTGCGCTAATCCGTCTTTTTCAATGTATACAAATGCACCTGACAATCCGTCGGTGATGTACACCAACTGATCACCTAGCGCCACGTCAGGATAGATGTTGTTTAATCGGTCAAGCCACTGGGATGATTGCGAGTGGTGATAACCAAGGTGCTCCCACTGCTTTTTGGTCTCTTTAAGCAAATGGTTTTTAGAGATGTTGCGCTCATAAGTAATTGCCAATGCAACAGGATGAGGGGATATATCATTTCCAACTTGGTATTGACCTTTTGGCGAGCGCAGCTCTGAGGTGTACACATCAAAAAACATAAAATCTAAATCAGCTGAACCAACCGTTGGCCATTGGTGCCATTGTTGTAAGGTACTTTTACTGGGCGTGGCAAAGCTTAGTGTACTGATTAGAGCAAGGCCTATGAGCGCCATACCTTTAAAGATTGAGGTTTTAAAGGTATTCGCTTTAAAGAATAGGGGTTTAATTTGGACGAGTCTCATGTGGTTTTACTCCATGGCGCCGTTTTTCCAACACGTTTAAGGAGTAGATAATCAATGCAAAAACCAATGCCCATTCCAATGTAATAATCACGAAAGTCATTGTATTTGAGTATGGCCATTGCACCGCACCTAATTGCAAACCTGCAAAATAACTGGCAGCAGCTCCTAACGCTCCAACCATACATACGATGGCAAACGGAAAACGGATCAAAAGAGTGCGCATATGATAGGCATACCAAGCAAAACTAATCCATAGCAGCGCTAGCCACAGTGGAATCCCTGCTGTTGGTGTAGAAGAAAACACAAATAACCCTGTGAAACCATGCATCACATCCATCGCAACGCCTACGCTAACAATCATAAAGAGCCAGCTCAGCGGTATGCCGCGATAACGATAGGACCATACGACCGTTGCAATAACGCCGACCAGTAACAATAGTTGCGTGCTTTGTTGCCCTATTACGGCTAAAAACCACAAGCATTGAAACCAAACAGAAATCAGTAGAAGTTGCTTATTCATCATAAACCTCATTGCCTAGCAATTTACGCAGGACATCTAAAGGTAAGGTGTACGGTGCTAATTCGGCGAGCTAGGAAACCGCCCTCGCAATAGCACAAATAGTAACGCCACATACGCATGAAACGTTCGTCGTAACCAAGCTCTGACAACTCTCGTTCAGCAAGCTCAAAGCGATGTAACCACTCTCTTAAAGTGCGCGCATAATCCAAACCAATGTCATGCAGATCGTGCACTACCAATTGGCTATGTTGGGTAGTTTGCTGTAATAGATGCGAAACCGAAGGCAAGAAACCACCGGGGAAAATATACTTTTGAATAAAGTCGACACCTTTGCTGTATGACTCAAATCTCTGATCAGCAATGGTGATCGCTTGAATTGCCATCAAACCGCCGGGTTTAAGCAATGCTTGGCATTTTTGGATATAAGAAGGTAAATACTCACGCCCAACCGCCTCAATCATTTCAATGGAGACGAGCTTGTCGTATTGCCCTTCTAAATCACGATAATCTTGTTGCAGCAGGGTGATTTTATCGGTTAGACCTGCTTGCTGTATTTGTTGTTTGGCATACAAAAACTGCTCTTGGGAAATGGTGGTGGTGGTTACTTGACAGCCATAGGTTTGCGCCATGTATATCGCCATGCCTCCCCAACCAGTGCCAATCTCAATCACACTATCGTCAGCACAAAGCTGCAATTGTTGGCACAATCTTTCCATTTTATTAATTTGCGCTTGCTCTAAACTGTCTTCTGGGTTGTGGTAAACAGCAGAGGAATACAGCATATTTTTATCCAAGAAACGCTGATATAACTCATTGCCTAAATCGTAATGCGCACTAATGTTTTTCTTCGAATTTGATTGAGTGTTGCGATTAAGCCAATGTCCTAACTTATAAGCTAAACGCGTTAACATATTTTGCTTGCTGTTCATGTCATCCAGAGCATTAAGGTTAAGCGCCATTATTTTCATTACTGCCGTCAAATCAACGCTTTGCCACCAACCATCCATATAGGCTTCGGCGGCAGCAATACTTCCGCCACTTAACATTCGAGAATAAAAGTCTGGATGCAACACTTCGATACTGCCGTTTAGCGACTGCGATGGCTGACCAAATTTATGCTCTGATGAGTAAGAATCAAAGCGCTCATTGATGGTTAAATGGCCATGCTTTAAATTCTGAAGCTGCTTAAATAGCATCGCTCTGGCTGAACGCTGCAATGGTGAGAATTCCTTTTCGATCACTAAAGATTGAGAGTTGTACATTACAAAAAGCCTCCTGCTTCATCTTTTACTTATTTTTGGCCGGATGCGGGTATAAAGGAACTTTCTTCATCCACAATTTAAAGGCGTGCCAATAAATACCGATAACTACTTTTACTGCCATTATTGGCGTTGAGATCAATTGTTTGAGTAAATTTTTTGAATTAAAAGTCTGTGCTTTCATGGACAGTGTTGCGTCGAACTCTTTACCTTCTCGATGGCACTCTAAATGCACCATCAATTTTTTAGATAAGGGTTTTAGTTTCCATACATATTGTTGGTCAATAGGATTAAACGGCGACACATGAAAGGCTTTATCGTGTTGCCAATTCTCTCCGTGCTCACCTTCATTGGCATCAACGGCGTAATAATGATGTTCATTCCACGGCGTATTGCTCACTTCTGCCAGCAAGGTTCTCCATTGCCCCTTATCATCAAATACATAATAAAAATTCACTGGACTAAAATAGAGCCCCAAATAACGAAGATGCACCACTGCAATCACTTTGCCAGTATGTCGCTCTCCGGTCAGTGCAAATACTTTATCTTGCACCGCTTTTTTTAGGCAGCCTGTCCCTAGATAATCAGCACGGGAAAATCTCGCCCAATGCCACCAACGCTCACCAAAGCCCCATACCGACTTTTTTAAACAAGTCAGTTCATCCAAATCAATGCTGGGCATAAACAAAGGGTAATTAAGTGCGTGTTTTACTGGCGAAAAACGTCTATGTCGTACCTCGCCAACCATGATTGAGCTGTTTATAGCGTGCTCTTTTGCAGAATGGTTAATTGAGGCTTGACTCATGCAGCGCCCTTTTGAGCCATAATCACGGGTGTTACTGGCGCGATTTTGTCAATTTCTCGAACCACATTCAAAGCGCTAACTACACCATCTTCATGAAAGCCATTACGCCAATATGCGCCGCAAAACCAAGTATTATTTTGACCTTGCACTTCTGCGCTACGCTGCTGCGCGGCAATAGATTCACGAGTGAAAACGGGATGGTGATACACGAAAGATTTTAAGATCTTGTCTTTATCAATATTAGGACTGTTATTTAACGAAACACAGAAAGTATGCTGTGACTGAATATGCTGCAGTATATTCATGTCATACGTTAAAGTCGGTAGACGAGCTTCTTGATCGCTTGCTCCTTCTAAGTAGTAATTCCAAGATGCCCACGCTTTAGTGCGCTTAGGTAATAGGCGAGTGTCGGTGTGTAATACCACCTCATTGGCTTGATAGGTCATAGCCCCTAAAATATCGGATTCAGTGGCTGTGCTCTCTTCACCTAAAATGCGTAATGCTTGGTCGCTATGACAGGCAAAAATAACCTGATCAAAATGCTGATATTGCCCTTTGACTAAAATACTCACCCCGCTGTCACTTCTTAGTACTTTCTCAACCGGCGAATTAAGGTGAATCTTGTCTGCAAAACCTGCAATTAACGGCTTAATATACGCCCTAGAGCCGCCGTCGATCACATACCACTGCGGGCGATTTTTAATATCCAACAAACCATGATTTAAGAAAAAGCGTAGGAAGAATGACAATGGAAATGCGCGCATATCCGCAAGGGTAGACGACCAAATCGCCGCGCCCATTGGCAAGATGTAATTCTCACAAAAATAATCGCTGAATTGATGCTGATTTAGAAAATCGCCTAAAGTATCATCTTGCACTGAGTCATCAGCAGCAAACGCTTTCGCTAATTTATTAAAGCGCAAAATCTCCAAGATAAAGCGGTAAAATTTAGGGTTCAACCAATTACGTTTTTGCGCAAACAGGTTCGAAATACCGTGTCCGTTGTACTCCAAACCATTGCTGTCATTACGCACACTAAAGCTCATTTCAGTGGGATTACCCGGCACACCAATTTCATTCATCATTTTAATGAAATTAGGATAGGTTCTGTCGTTATAAACAATAAACCCTGTATCCACGCTATAGGGCTTTCCATCCACTTCAACATCCACAGTTGCTGTGTGCCCGCCAATATAATGGTTGGCTTCAAACAAAGTCACATCATGAGTTTTATGTAAGTGGTAACCACAGGTTAAACCGGAGATCCCAGTGCCAATAATTGCAATTTTCATTCGGCATTATCCTTAATTAATTTGCTTGAGAGGCGTTGCTGTATTGAGTACGGCAAGCTGCCAAGTAGTCTTAAAATCCATGTAAAACGTTTCGGGAAATAAATGTGGGCTTTTTTATCCGCAATGCCCTTTTGAATCGCTTTGGAGGCTTGTTCTGCGCTGATCATCATCGGCATTGGAAAATCATTTTTGTCGGTAAGAGGTGTTTTAACAAATCCGGGAAAAACCGTACTAACCAAAATACCTTTTTTGGATAAATCGAGTGCCAGCGTCCTGGCTAAATAACTGACCGCGGCTTTAGAGGCGCCATATGCTTCGGCTCTCGGTAGCGCTAATTCACTGGCAATCGAACCCATCACCACCAAATGTTGACCTGCTGTAAAGTGGTGTTGCGCGGCTTCTATCGTATTGGCAAGGCCCACAACATTAATCTGCATGACTCTTGCCACCAGCGCGGCGTCCATCACGCCATCATCAATATATTCACAGCTTCCTGCGTTTAATATCCAAGTACGGGGAACGGGATCAAGAGATTTGAGTGTTTCTTTGCAGGCGGCTAAGTCGGTAATATCGAAGTTAAGAGGGACTACATGGCTACCAAGCTCAGCAAGTGCTGCCAATTTGGCTTGGTTTTGACCACAGACGTAGACCACAGGCATTTGTACTTCACTTTCTAAAGAATGGCTCGATGCATACAATTTTGCATAGTCGTAAGCCAGTTGCTCTCCTATGCCGGAGGTGGCGCCAGTAATAAGAATCGGGCTCATAACTCACCCATACGCTTTTTAATGGCCTTTACCACTGAGCCCAGAATAGGCAAGTTTTCATACAGCATTTCACCCATATCAAAATAATCTCTGTGGTGGATGATCTTGCCGTCACTAAACTGCAAGTGACTAATGCCTTTAACGGCCACCTCACTGCCGCCTTTTAATTTAGGGTGACGTAAACGCATGGTCCAAATAATAAAACCCGCTTCGCCAGCTTGATGCTTACTCTCAATCTCAAAGCGACAATCAATCACATTTTGATAAAGATTCTCAAAATATAACGATAAAGCTTCCCAGCCATTTAATTTATGTACGGCATCTTCAAAGATGACATCTTGGTGATAAATTTGAGTTAAATCACTTAACGTCTCTTTGGTCAGTTTTTGGTATACATCTGCTACGCTATCAATGCTCATTGTCTATTCCTAATAACCGTTATAGGGAGTCCGTTCCTATCAGCTTAATACCTAATCTGTGACCACTTTATGGGAGCGCTCAATTTAAAGGTAGAGTATCTTTCTCTCCTTAACTACGTGATTTAAGTGAATTAAGATCAAAAAAAGCTCAGTTTTAACGCCAAGCTTTCTCGTTATTTTTTTTAAATACTCAAAGATCAGAAATTTTGAGTATTTCTCAACGCTTCAATGCGCTTATCTAATGGTGGGTGTGACATTAGAAGCTCTGTCAGTGAGCGTTTACCATTGATACCAAATGCCATCATAGAACCTTCAAGTTGAGGCTCGTGGCTGGTTTTTAGTCGTTCAAGAGCGGCAATCATTTTATGTTTACCGACCAATTCAGCTGCGCCTGCATCGGCATGGAATTCACGTTTACGGCTGTACCACATAGTGATAAAGCTCGCCAAAAAGCCAAACACCAGCTCTAACGCCATAGATACGCCAAAGTAAACCATCATGTTAGAGCCGCCTTCCCCTTCGTCGTTATTGTTATTGGCCACAATGTTGGCAATAAAACGAGAAAGGAAGATAACAAAGGTGTTCACCACGCCTTGCATTAAGGTCATAGTGATCATGTCGCCATTTGCGATGTGGCTGACTTCGTGAGCCAATACCGCTTCGGCTTCATCTTGAGTCATGCTGTTTAGCAATCCAGTGGACACCGCTACCAATGAATCATCACGCTTTGCGCCTGTCGCAAAAGCATTGATATCCGGCGCGTCATAAATCGCAACCGTTGGCATGCCAATCCCCGCTTGTTGCGCTTGGCGAGATACGGTTTCTATTAACCAATGCTCAGTTTGATTACGAGGGCTTTCGATAACTTGTCCACCCACAGAGCGAAGCGCCATGCCTTTGGACATCATCAAAGAAATAATAGACCCGCCAAAACCAAATACAGCAGCCAACACAAGCAAACCTGAAAGGCTACCAGATTGAATTCCGGTAAAGGCATACACAAGGTTTAACACCACACTCAATACTGCAATTACAGCAAGGTTGGTAAGTAAAAATAACGCTACGCGCTTCATCTGAGTTCTCCAAGTAAGAAGCTAAATCTATGTAATTATTAGGGTCAATCGATATTGTAGACAAAGAAAACGACTCTTTGTTCCCACGTGAGTGCTAGCGACTGATCGCTTAGGTAGCAACAACCCCTTATCAGAGCATTGTATACAGGAGCACCGGTCACGCAAACTTAATAGCAGTAACAAATTGCTACAATAATGAGACTTTAAGCTAAAGTTGACGCATTTTTTATCGAAGTATCTTGCTTAAAATCAATGAACGAGTATAAATATTAAGCATAGAATAAATAGATTTAACTATTTTTTAACAAAGGGAGTTGATTATGATGGATAGTTCAAATCATGAAATGGCAGTAGATATGCTTCGTTGTCATCTAGGGATGAGTAAACAAGAGGCATTAGAAGAGCTTGGACTAGAGGATATGCCTAGCATTGACCAACAAGTGGTCAATAGTCAATCTCAAGTCGCCAATGACGCTTAGTCCTGACTCTGTTCAATAAAAACGCCCAATAATGGGCGTTTTTTTGTTGAGTCGACATTAATTACATAATGGCATCAAGGTTGATGTATTCGCTAATGTCCTTTTTCTTCACACTGCGCATGTAAGGGATCTCTCCCACTTTTGGTGCGCCAATTTGTGCTTCTAAAAAGGCAATAATGTCTTGATAGTGCTCTTCACAAGGGTTAATACGGTTTGCTACCCAACCCACAACGTCTAAGCCGTCGTTGCGAATGGCTTCAGCCGTTAACACTGCATGGTTTAGACAGCCAAGTTTCACGCCCACCACCAAAATAACAGGCAGTTTTTCAGTTACAGCCCACTGTGAAAGATAACGGTCAGCGCTGATAGGCACACGCCAGCCGCCCGCACCTTCTACTAATACCACTTCGGCATTTTGTTGATGTTGATGAAGCTTTTGCGAAAGAAATTCAGTATCGATTTCGATGTTATCAATCTCAGCTGCAATATGCGGTGAAGCAGGTGTCAACAAGGCGACGGGATTAACTTCTTCATACGGTAAATCGACAGTGGCAGCCGCTTGCAAATACAGTGCATCTGAATTTCTCAGACCTTGCTCTGTTTCTTCGCAACCTGCGGCAATGGGCTTATAGCCAATAGTGGAAAGCCCTCTGGCTTGAAATGCTTGTAGTAAACCTCTTGAGACAACGGTTTTACCTACATCGGTATCTGTACCTGCAACGAAAAATGTCTTCTTCATTTCTTTATTAACCCTAGGCAAACACGATAAGTTGCCGGTAATTTGAGATTATCTTGAAACAGACTTTGATACGCATCTTCTACTTTAATCAGCGCACTTCTCTTGGTTAACCCTTGAGAGCGCCCATCCAGTTGGGTTGCGCCTATGCCTTTAAGATCTTTCATCAAGCTAAACGCACTGTCGTACCAATATGTCATTTTGATCGAGTCTACTTGATATCGATTACCATTCGCTTGAGCTAACGCAATATTTATCGCATTTTCAGAAATGAACTCTTTGACATGCTGGTGATTATCCACACATTGCCACGCTTCTTTTAATTCAAACAAGGAGCCTTCCGCCAATGTCGAAAACAGCACTTCACCACCTTTTTTACAAACTCGGAGCAGTTCAGTTGCCGGAACACTCAAATCACTGCACCACTGCAAGGCTAAGCTTGAGACCACGTAATCAAAGTGATTATCCGCAAATGGCAAGGCTTCGGCATCACCTAAACAATAAGTCGCTCGCGCTTGGCAACGTAAACGCGCCTGTTGCAACATCTGTGAAGAGAGATCAAGAGCCACCACCTGCGCCCCACGTGCTAGCAGTTTTTCAGTAAAGTAGCCGGTGCCGCACCCAACATCTAAGATGCGCATACCCGTCAGGCAAAGTGGTAATTTTTGTAATAGTTTCTCTATCACATCTCTTTGCAACTTGGCGTGCTTGTCATAATGTGTGGCGGCTCGACCAAACGCATAAGCAATGGCCGATTTGTCTGCGCTAAGATTCAAACATCCCTGTTCTGACATCATAGTGAGTCCTCATTGGGATACTGCTTTTCAAAGCGTTCAATCACTTCGGCAAGTCCCTTGATCTGATGGGGCTGATGCTTTGCTGATAAGGTAATGCGAATTCGCGCACTGCCTTGTGGCACTGTAGGCGGGCGAATGGCTGTTGTCCAAAAGCCCTGTTCACGTAAGTATTGCGCAAGGTGCATCGCTCGATTCGATGAGCCAACCAAGTAAGGCTTAATCGGCGTGCTTGTCGCAATATATCCCGGAAGATGTCCAAGGTATTCGGTATAACTGTTTTGCAGATTGGCTAAAGCGGTATGACGCCATGCTTGTGTTTGGATTAACTGGATAGAATGGTCAATCGCCACAGCTTGCGCCGCAGGCATCGCCGTCGAGTACACAAAATGGCGTGCATATTGATACAGGTACTCACCCGTTTGTGCGTCGCATAAAATGGCCGCGCCTTGCACGCCCACCGCTTTACCAAAGGTGACCACTAAGATATTCGGTTTTACGCCCAAGGCATGACAACTGCCACGACCTTGCGCGCCTAATACGCCAATGCCGTGCGCATCATCGACCATCAGCCAAGAGTTGTGCTGCTGACAAAGCGTTGCGATGTCATCCAGAGGAGCGGTATCGCCATCCATGCTAAACACCCCTTCCGTCACCACTAAGCTACTGCCATTTTTTTCTAATAAAGTACGCAGTTTATCAGTGTTGTTATGGGGAAAACGCTGCATCTTAGCTGGGCTTAACATGCCCGCTTCCATTAATGAGGCGTGATTGAGCTTGTCTTGCAATAAAGTGTCGTTCTTTTCTAACAAGGTAAATAGCGCCGCTTGATTGGCGCTAAATCCAGAGTTAAACAGCACGGCTTGCTCGTAACCTAACCACTGGCATAAACTCTGTTGCAATGCTTGGTGAGCCAATGAATGCCCAGTGACCATTGGCGACGCAGCGCTGCCTACGCCGTAATCATCAATGGCCAATTTCCAGACACTTTTGATGCTCTCGTCACTCGCAAGCCCTAAATAATCATTGCTAGAGAAATTAACAAACGCTTTATCATCGGTAATGATTTGCTCGGTATTGCCTCCGGCAACAGGGTTTAACGTTCGCAGAAGGCCCTGCTCTTTACGCAGTTGCAGTGCCTCATCTATACGAGACTCAAACGGTAGCATCGTAGAATAAGTCATCTTTTGTTGGTCTGGCTGCCACGCGCTCGTTCACTTGCTCAAGCAAATCTTGCTCTTGAATTTCATCCGGCTTTTGACTGGTAGCAATGGTATTAATGCCAAGCTTTTTAAACAGCTGCATGTCGCTGTCTTCATCTGGGTTTGGCGTAGTCAGCAACTTACAACCGTAAAAGATGGAGTTTGCGCCCGCCATAAAGCACAGCGCTTGCATTTGCTCGTTCATGCTTTCACGGCCTGCTGAAAGACGTACCGCCGATTGCGGCATAATGATGCGAGCAATCGCGATAAGTTTGATAAATTCAAATGGGTCGACATCTTCCACGTTTTCCAGTGGCGTGCCTTTGACTTTCACTAGCATATTAATTGGCACACTTTCAGGGTGCACAGGTAAATTGGCGAGCTCCACTAACAGCCCTGCGCGATCGGCTGAACCTTCACCCAAACCAATAATGCCACCAGAACAGATTTTCATTCCGGCATCACGCACATGAGAGAGCGTGTCTAAACGGTCTTGATAAGTGCGAGTGGTAATGATGTTGCCGTAATATTCTGGAGAAGTATCCAAGTTATGATTGTAATAATCAAGGCCAGCGGTGGAGAGCTCAGAGGCTTGCTCTGGGGTTAACATGCCTAGCGTCATACAGGTTTCTAAGCCCATAGATTTCACGCCTTTGATCATGTCCGTCAATAACGGCATATCTCGCGCTTTTGGGTTTTTCCATGCTGCGCCCATACAAAAACGCGTTGAACCGGAGTTTTTTGCTTTCTCAGCGGCTTCAAGCACTCGCTCAACTTCCATCAAACGCTCTTTATCAACGTCAGTGCGGTAATGGGCACTTTGCGGACAATACTTACAATCTTCAGGGCAAGCGCCTGTTTTTATTGAAAGTAAGGTACTGACCTGCACATAGTTATGTTGCTGGTGCTTTCGGTGAACGGTCTGCGCTTGATAGAGCAAATCCATAAAAGGGAGATTAAGTAATTGTTGGACCTCTGCAACTGTCCAATCATGGCGAACTTCCACGCTGTTATCCTTTTGGGCTGTTTTGATGCTTGGCTAGTCTAACCCGAAGCGATACACTGTCAACATTACAAAGGTAACTTTGTTTACTAACGAACATTAATTGTACAATTTGAGCGCTTTTATGGATTTAGACTTCGACAAAAACCACCTTTGGCACCCGTATACCTCAACCATTAACCCTCTCCCCTGTTACCCAGTCACCTCAGCTTCTGGCGTCAAATTGACCTTAGAAGATGGGCGAGAGTTAATTGATGGCATGTCTTCTTGGTGGTCAGCGATTCATGGTTACTCACATCCTGCATTAAACGAGGCGGCTCATCAGCAAATCGATGCTATGTCGCATGTGATGTTTGGCGGAATCACCCATCAGCCGGCAATAGAGCTGGGTAAAAAGCTATTAGATCTCGCCCCTGATAATCTTGAGCATATCTTTCTTGCCGATTCAGGTTCAGTCGCGGTGGAAGTCAGCTTAAAAATGGCATTGCAATACTGGCACGCAAAAGGCGAAAAACGCGCTAAGTTTCTCACTCTCAGACACGGCTATCACGGCGATACTTTTGCTGCCATGTCCGTCACCGACCCTGATAATTCCATGCACTCGTTGTATAAAGGCTTTTTGCCTGAACATATCTTTGTTGAGTCGCCAAAGACGGGCTTCTTTGATACATGGGATGAATCTGATATCGCTCCGCTAGTTGATGCATTAGCACAGCATCATCAAGAAGTCGCTGCCATCATCCTTGAGCCTATTGTGCAAGGTGCTGGCGGAATGCGTATTTACCACCCCACCTATCTCAAGCGAGTTCGTGAGTTATGCGACCAATATAATCTGCTGCTGATCACCGATGAAATCGCCACAGGTTTTGGCCGCACTGGCAAAATGTTCGCCGTTGAACACGCCGATATACAGCCAGATATCTTATGCGTAGGTAAAGCGCTAACGGGAGGCTACATGACGCTCTCTGCCACCCTAACCAGCAAAAAAGTTGCTAATACTGTCTGCTCAGGTGAAGCGCAATGCTTTATGCATGGCCCAACCTTTATGGGCAACCCACTCGCCTGCGCCGTGGCAACCGCAAGTTTGTCGCTATTGCAAACGGGAGAATGGCGCAAGCAAGTCACGCAAATTGAATCCATCTTTGCCAAATCACTGCCCAAGCTAAAAGCACAACCGATGGTGAAAGATATTCGTTATTTAGGCGCGATTGGCGTCATCGAAACTCATCAAGCCGTCAATATGCAACGTATTCAAGCGCACTTTGTGGAGCACGGCGTGTGGATACGTCCGTTTGGACGACTTATCTATATGATGCCTCCTTACATTATCCAGCCAGACGAATTGGCGCGCTTGATAGATGCTGTTGAAAGTGCGGTCGCTGATCCTGATAATTTTCAGTTGTAGTGGTTGCTTAGCAACACACATCGCTAAACAAAAAGCTCATCCCCTATCCATCTAAATAAACTGCTATTAGCAATATTTGATGGCAGAACCTTATTCCGAACAAGGTTCTGCCTATGTAGTACCGTGATGTATTTTAAAAATCATTGGGACGCTTGAATCGAGTCACTAGCCTCCCCTTAACAAAGAATGCAATCGCAAGTTAACCAATTGAATTATAAAGATTAGCTATGGAATTGGCGTTATTCTTCCAAGATAATGTCCACTGTTAAAAAGTGACAGCACGAACGCTCGTTTTTATGTAGAGACAGAATGCAAAATGTGATGTATATGCGTTATATTTCATTGACTTATGGTAGATTAAGTGAACCTCAGGCAAGCAGAAAAACGAGCAGGCCTGTTATTAACAATGTTAGCAAGTATGTATCATCGGAGGTGCAATGGGGCTATATAAATATGTTTCAATTGATACATTATTTAAAATTTTAGAAGGTAATATTAGACTTACTCAGCCTAGTGCGTTTAACGACCCATTTGAGCTATTACCTGAAATAAATATCCCCGAGGGATTAGGCAAACAGGATTTGGATATGCGCTTTGACTTAATGAGTCCCGCACGAGTTCCTCCTGTTGGAGAACTGCCTTATGACTTTCAATCTCCAACTTGTAACGATTATACTGCCAGAACTATTCGGAATGACTTAGACAAGTCAATCGGAATATTATGTCTAACTAAAAATCCAAGCTCTATTCTTATGTGGTCACACTATGCTGAAGAGTATGCTGGAGTCATGATTGAATTCGATAGAGATCATGAATTTTTTCAAGGTTTATTTGAAGTTGATTATAGAAAAAACAGGCCAATCAAAGACTATTCCTTTTTCACTAACTCTGAAGAGCCTATAAGGCTTTCAGAATTATGCATTAAGCCGAAAGATTGGGAATATGAAGAAGAGGTAAGAATCGCAAGAAGCCTCGCTGATTGTACACTAGTCAATGACAGTCCTAAATATCCAATATATGTGCAGGAGCTTCCAATTCAGTGCATTAAATCAATTACATTTGGTGAACGAACGTCTGTCGAAAATCAAATTAGTATTTTTAATAAAGTTAAAAATACTAATATTGCTTTGTCACTTTCAGCCATTTCAAACTGGGGGTTTAACTTTAGACCTGAACTAATAAAATATGATATTCCAGTTTCTGAACAAAGCCCTGTTATAAGCCCAAGATCAGCACATATTTTTAAAGATCTTCCCGGTGATTTTGGTGAAATAGCTAGATGGCAAATTAAGAACAATAGATTTTCAGAAGTAGTAAATAAAACGGTGTAGCTTACTAACAAAAAATTAAATAAGGATAAAAAACAGTTGATTTGTGCCTTTGTTTAACCGACTATTTTTTGCCTGTCAATTAGGCGTTATGTTCCAGAGGGAAGTAAGTGGGGTCAGGTCTTTCTTTTTGCACAAGCTAAACCTTCAAAGCAAAATTCAAGACCTGACCCTATTTTAGCCAATTATCTTATTGCCGTTTAACAAAGCATGATAGCTCGGGTCAGACCAGTCTTCTTAAAAATCATCTATACGTTATTTGCGTACACTTTGCATATGAAAAGTATATTTGTCGAATCGACCATATTTGAAAAGTACCATAATGAATATCTCAGCGATGATGAGTTTAGGTTTTTTCGATCTGAGTAAATGCCTAACCCGAAATGAGGTAACGTGATTCAAGGTACAGGTGGTTTGCGGAAATTCGTGTTGCAAATAAAGGTAAGCGTGGCGTAATGAGCAGTCGTGATCTGTTTACAGAGTTAAGTTCAGCTCTTATTGAGGCTAAAGAACATTCTGAGGGTAAGTTAACCCTTAAAACCTACCAAGTTAACGATATCAGTGAGTTAGATATTTCACCTAATGAGATCGTGCGTATTCGTGAACAATTTAATATGTCTCGTGGTGTGTTTGCGCGTTTATTGCATACCTCATCTCGTACATTAGAAAACTGGGAACAAGGGCGTAGCGCACCCAATGGACAAGCGATAACCCTTCTAAAATTGGTTCAGCGTCATCCAGAAACTCTGTCACAGATAGCAGAGCTATAACAAAAAAAAACCACCTAACAATACTGCTAGGTGGTTTCAAATAAGTCAGCCGGTTTTTACAACCTAGCAGAATTAACCGATATGAGTTAATCCGCCCATGTACTGTTGTAGTACCGCAGGGATCTCGATGCGACCGTCTGCTTGTTGGTAGTTTTCAAGGATAGCTACCATAGTACGACCTACTGCAAGGCCTGAACCGTTTAGTGTGTGTAGCAACTCTGGTTTCTTCTCGGCTTTACGACGGAAGCGAGCTTGCATACGACGTGCTTGGAAATCCCATGTGTTTGAACATGAAGAGATTTCACGGTATGTTTTTTGCGCTGGAACCCAAACTTCTAGGTCGTAAGTTTTACGAGCGCCGAAGCCCATATCACCAGTACAAAGAACCACTTTACGGTAAGGAAGTTCTAGCAATTGCAGTACTTTCTCAGCGTGGCCTGTTAGCTCTTCTAGCGCATCCATTGAATCTTCTGGACGAGTGATTTGCACAAGTTCCACTTTGTCGAATTGGTGCATGCGGATAAGACCGCGAGTATCACGACCGTAAGAACCTGCTTCTGAGCGGAAACATGGAGTGTGTGCTGTCATCTTGATTGGCAGGTCTGCTTCATCAACGATGGTGTCACGTACCATGTTAGTCACTGGTACTTCTGCTGTAGGAATCAAAGACAGTTTACGTGGCTCTTCATCGTTTACTTTTTCAGTCAGTGGTTCTGTGTGGAATAGGTCTTCACCAAATTTAGGTAATTGACCTGTACCAAATAGGCTGTCTGAGTTTACTAGGTACGGTACGTACATTTCTGTGTAGCCGTGCTCTTCGGTGTGAAGGTTTAGCATAAACTGAGCAATCGCGCGGTGTAGACGCGCAAATTGGCCCTTCATCACGATGAAACGAGCGCCAGTGATTTTGGTTGCGCTTGCGAAGTCTAGACCGCCTGCAAGTTCACCAAGATCAACGTGATCTTTCACTTCAAAGTCGTACTCTTTTGGTGTGCCCCAACGAGTCACTTCAACGTTTTCGTTTTCGTCTTTACCGGTTGGTACAGAGTCGTCTGGCAAGTTTGGAACAGAAAGAGTGATGTCTTCTAGCTGAGAAAGCACTTCTGCTAGCTCTACTTTCTTCGCATCTAAATCTGAGCCTAGAGTACCGATTTGTTTTTTGATTTCGTCAGCGCCTGCTTTATCGCCAGCAGCCATCTTTTGACCAATTTGCTTGGAGATGGAGTTACGCGTGGATTGCAAGTTCTCAACATCAACTTGAATAGCTTTACGCTGTTCTTCCAGTTGGCGAATGGTATCAACGTCTAAGGTGTAACCTCGACGGGCTAGTTTTGCTGCTGTTTCGTCCAGCTCTGTACGAAATAATTTAGAATCTAGCATTGCTAATCCTGCGTGTAGTTAACGATAACTCTCAAGGAGCCAAAAAATGGGAAAATTTCAACCGAACAAAGATAGCGAAAAACCACTACTTTTTGTAGCGCTTTCGTGTGCTTTTTTCGTCTAATGAATGCAGATAGTTCAGCTTTTCAGCAATTTTGCTTTCTAAGCCACGGTTTTCTGGAAAATAGTAACGGGTGTCGCGCATCTCTGGCGGGAAATAGCTCTCGCCTGCGGCATACGCGCCCGGTTCATCATGAGCATATCGATACCCTTCCCCATAGCCTAAATCTTGCATTAGCTTAGTGGGCGCATTGCGTAAGTGATGAGGCACTTCAAGCTCAGAGGTATCCTCAGCATCTTGCAGGGCTTGTTTCCATGCTTTGTACACCGCGTTACTTTTAGGTGCACAGGCCAAATACACCACCGCTTGCGCTAAGGCACGCTCACCTTCGGCAGGGCCAATACGGGTAAAGCAATCCCATGCACTGATTGCCACTTGCATCGCTCTTGGGTCGGCGTTGCCAATATCTTCAGAGGCAATAGCTAATAAACGGCGCGCAATATATAGAGGGTCGCATCCCGCTTTGAGCATGCGTGCGCTCCAATACAGAGCGCCATCGGGATCAGAACCGCGAATGGATTTATGCACCGCAGAAATGAGGTCGTACCAAATATCGCCTTTGTTATCAAAGCGAGCTACCTTAGAGCCAGCCACCTGCGCCAATAACTCAAGGTCTATCTGTTTGACCGAATTCTTTTCTGGTGCCATATCAAAAAGCAATTCAAGATAGTTCAGCGCCATACGCGCATCGCCACTGACAAGCTCGGCAAGACGTTTATCACTTTCGTCGATAAACTGAGCCTGTAGCTTGCCTAAGCCTCGCTCTTGGTCATTTAAGGCTTGCTCTATCACCTGTTCAATATCTTGGGTGTTTAACGAGCCTAGCTTGTACACGCGAGCGCGAGACAGCAGTGCGTTATTAAGTTCAAAAGATGGGTTTTCGGTGGTTGCGCCAATAAATGTCACTGTCCCATCTTCGATGTGTGGCAAAAAGGCATCTTGCTGACTTTTATTGAAGCGGTGTACTTCATCGACAAATAAGATGGTGCGATGACCGGCAAGTTTATTATCACGGGCTTTTTCGATGGCGGCGCGGATGTCCTTCACCCCAGAGGTCACCGCAGAGATACGCTCTACACGAGCATCGGCATAACTGGCCGCCACTTCGGCTAAAGTGGTTTTACCTGTGCCTGGAGGCCCCCACAAAATCATGGAGTGCAGTTGACCGGCTTGTAAGGCTCTGTAGAGGGGTTTACCCGGCGCCAACACATGTTGCTGACCGATGTACTCTTCAAGGGTGCGAGGACGCATTCGAGCGGCTAACGGGCGAAAGTCTTCACCCGATGAGAAATCAAACTGCATATTGCTCATGATAGCGGCTTAGTTTCGCTGATCATCAACTTCTACCCCATTTGGGATAGTAAATACAAAGCGGTTTTTCGGTGATACTTGCGAGTGATAATCACTGAACGTGAATTTACTGCGCTGACCGTCTTGCTCAATCACGTTAAAGCCTGAGATCTCACCGGCTTTATCGATGTTTAGCTGGAACTGACCTTGTGTTGAAGCTTTATCGGTTGGCGTTAAGGTGAAGCTGTCACCGTTTTGTTCCACGCTATATTTATCCCAATCGCTGGCTTTGTTGCGAGTTAGCAATACAAACGGCGTTTGCTCAGAGGCTTGCTCTTGTTTGTAAATGCTCACTTGCTCAATGAATGGGCTGTAATACCAAAGCGTTTCACCATCTGACACCAACAGGTTTTCATCTGGCGAGTTCGTAGACCAACGGAACATGCTTGGTCTGGCAATTTCAACGGTACCAGTGCCTTGCATGACCACTTCGTTGTCAGGGCTGACCACAGTTTGCGCAAAGTTGGCGGTAAAACCATCGGTTTTATCAAGACGCTGAACCAACTCTTGTTGAGGGTTGGCAAAGGCTGCGCTGGAAACTAACACTAAAACGCTAATTAATAGTTTTTTCATATTACTCTCTGAAAACTGGGCCAAGAGGCCCATTACATATCTTTAATTGGAGGTGGCGCAAGCACCTCACGATTACCGTTGTGTGCTGGCGCCGAAACAATACCTTGAGCTTCAAGTTGCTCAACAATACGTGCCGCTCGGTTATAACCGATTTTGAAGCGACGTTGCACGCCTGACACTGAACCGCGACGCGTTTCTGTGACATGCTCAACCACTTGGTCAAATAATGGGTCGGTATCTTCTGCACCTTCCATTTTCTCACCCGGTAATAACGTATCTGGTGAAGGCTCACCTTTGGTGATTTCTTCAATGTAGCGCGGTTTACCACGCGCTTTCCAATCGTTCACAACCGCATGCACATCATCATCTGAGGCAAAGGCACCGTGTACACGAATGGTATGGCTTGAACCCGGTGGTAGGTACAACATATCACCCATACCGAGCAAGGATTCAGCGCCGCCTTGATCCAAAATGGTACGTGAATCGGTTTTGGTCGAAACCGTAAACGCCACACGAGTTGGAATATTGGCTTTAATCAAACCGGTAATTACATCGACCGATGGACGTTGCGTTGCCAGTACAAGGTGAATACCTGCCGCACGCGCTTTTTGCGCAATACGAGCAATCAACTCTTCGACTTTTTTACCAACTACCATAATCAGGTCGGCAAATTCATCCACCACCACTACGATATAAGGCAGTTTTTCCAGCATAGGCGCTTCTTCGTCCATGCTATCGCCCGGCTTCCATAATGGATCTTGGATTGGGTAACCTGCATCGGCCGCCATTTTCAGTTTGTCGTTGAAACCTTTTAGGTTACGCACGCCCAATGCTGACATCAGTTTATAACGACGTTCCATCTCGCCAACACACCAACGCAATGCATTAGATGCATCTTTCATATCCGTCACAACTTCTGAAAGAAGATGAGGAATACCTTCGTAGATGGATAGCTCAAGCATTTTTGGATCGATCATGATGAAACGAACGTCTTCTGGCGTTGATTTATACAACATACTCAGAATCATTACGTTCACACCCACCGATTTACCCGAACCTGTGGTACCGGCAACCAATACGTGTGGCATTTTCGATAAATCAGCGACGACTGCATCACCTGCGATATCTTGCCCTAATACCACAGCCGTTGGTGAGGTATTTTCTTGGAATTGCGGACTGCTAATAACGTCAGATAAATACACGGTCTGACGGGTCATATTTGGCAGTTCTAAACCCACATAAGGTTTGCCCGGAATAACCTCAACTACACGTACCGCTAACGCAGACAGTGAACGAGCTAAGTCCATAGATAAACTTGAAATTCTAGAAACTTTGACCCCAGGAGCGAGATCAAGTTCAAAGCGAGTGATTACCGGACCTGGGAAAATGCCTGCCACAGTCGCTTTTATCTTATAATCCGCCAGTTTTGATTCCACCAAACGAGCGATGCCTTGTAAGGCTTCCCTATCAATATTGTTGGCACGCTTCTCAGGGTGATACAACAATTCTAACGTTGGCAGTGGTGTGGTCACCGCTGGCAAATCTTCGTCTTGGCGAATTAAGAACGGGTTTTGCGATGCCGCGTCGCGCGCTCTGGCTCTTTCAACTTGCTTAGCAAAGGCTTCCGCTTCACTCATTTCTTCAACAACGGGTTCGTCTTCAAGCACAGGCTCTTGAGCGATTGCCGCTTCTTCAACCATTGTTGCTACCGCTTCAGGCTCAGCCGTTTCGTGAGGTTCGAATGCCGCTTCCGTAGAAACGTGTCCATCAAACTCTGGGCTGTGTTCTACGTGCGATTCAGCCGTGGTCTGTTGCGCTAAAGCATCAACAGAAACAGGTTGTGGCTCAATAGGTGATTGAGTGTGCTCGTCAAAGGTCATTGCTGGCGCAGTGGCCTCGTCTAACTCATCTTCTAATTCAATCGAATTGGTAGTGTCTTCAACTTCATCAAAGCTGTGCGAAGAGAAACTTGGCGTGACTTTTTCACCTTCTTCGATATCAAAATCGGTAAATCCGTCCTCAAACTCAATATCATCCGCTTCTATATTGGTCGCTTCAAACTCAGCGTGATTGACTGGAGCTGACGAGCCTTCATAAATTGGTGGTTGCGTCGTTGGCGCCACTTGCGATGCAACCGTAGCGGCAACACCAGCGACAGCACTTGTAGCCGTACTTGCAACAGCATTGGCTGCGTGAGGTTGTGCAGGGTTTGGTATGGCGATGTCAGGTTGTACTGATGCTTGTTGTGGCGCTTGTGTTTGTTCAGCATTCACCGCTGTCTGTGTGACATTTGGCGCCGTCTCCTCTAGCGGAGGCATTACATCCATTAATGGATCTAAATCGACGTAGTCGTTCGCCAATTGTGCGTCACGCTCGAGTTGGTCTATCGGGGCGTTTAAGTTATTTACGCGGTCAAAAGCAAACGTATCATCGTCGCTGCTCTCTGGCATGTAGATTTTGTACGGCTCATCGTCAGAGGCGGTATCAGCATTGGCTGTAGATACATTAGGCACTGACTCATCGGTATTCATTGGCGCTGTGACTTCTGGCGTAGTATCAGCGTAAACCAGTTTTTGATCATCAAGACGAGTGGGCTCTATTACTTGTTCTTTATCGCCACGGACAAAGTTCAAGCATGAGCTGATAAGGGACATTGTGCCCTGACCGATATGCTCAACTAGCGATAACCAAGAGATACCTGTAAATAGCGTGAACGATGCACCCCAGATAAACAGCAGTGCTAACGTAGTACCTAAAGTATTTAACGTTGGTAGAGCTAGGCTTGCGATCACATCGCCCGCTACCCCACCTGATGAGAAATACCAGATATCATCAAAATTGAGATCCGCTAGACCACAGCTTGTCACTATCAATAATGCGCCGCCAAGCAACCTTGTTGCCCACAGCATCAAATCAATAGGTTCGGAGTGAGAACGTTTACGGAAAACAATCCAAGATAGCAGTACGATAACGGCGGGAATAAAGTAAGCCAATACGCCAAAAGTAAATAACAGCGTATCCCCTACCCATGCGCCTAGCAGTCCACCGGCGTTGGACACATCACTGCCCCAAGCGGTCTGAGACCAAGAGGGATCAGCTGGGCTAAACGACATCAAAGATACCGCCATTAAGACGGCCATGAGTACCCCAATAATTAAGCACCCTTCACGCAGGCGTTGTATGCCTGAAAGATGAGTGTTCGATTTTTTTGGAGACGTGTGAACTATAGTTCGAATTTTAGGATTTCTTTTCAACATATCCATTGCATGTGAGTCTAGGTCGGACAAAAATGACATGAGCGACTACTGTCGCTCATGAGTATCTTCATTTAAACACATGCAGAGGCAAAAACCCAAATAGAACCTTGGGTAATAGTCATTTAACGAGTCTTAATGACCAAGTTGTTGCTCTGTTTTACTTCTTCCATGACAACATATGTGCGAGTGTCATTAACACCCGGTAAACGAAGAAGAGTATCTCCTAACAATTTACGATAAGCTCCCATATCTGACACTCGAGTTTTTAACAAGTAATCAAAATCACCGGAAACTAAGTGACATTCTTGAATATCATCCAGTTTTTGCACGGCTTCATTAAATTGTTCGAACACATCTGGCGCACCACGATTGAGAGTAATTTCGACAAACACCAATAATGATGCGTCTAAATATTGTGGGTTTAACTGCGCGGTATATCCTAAAATATAATTTTGACGCTCTAAACGTCGCACCCTTTCCAAGCAAGGGGTTGGAGATAAACCAACACGCTTAGACAGCTCTACATTAGAGATTCGACCATCTTTTTGTAATTCACTAAGAATATTTCTGTCTATTCGGTCCAGTTCCTTGGACGGTTTACTCGCTTCTATCATGCTTTGCTCCACCTTTTTACTTCCTTGCAACGACATACACTACAATATTAAAATATTCAGCATTAAATTTTATATAAATAACATTATACTAGTAAATAACACCCTACAGGCGTTAGATATACAGCTTATATAACTATAAAACAATAAGGAGTCAGGATGATCATTGGTATCCCTAAAGAGATCAAGAACCATGAATATCGTGTTGGTATGGTCCCAGACAGCGTAAGAGAAGTTACCTCTAACGGACACCGAGTTATAGTTGAAACACAAGCCGGCAGCGGCATCGGTTTCAGCGACGATGATTATATCGCAGCAGGTGCATCCATTCTTCCAACCGCAACGGAAATTTTTGCTCAAGCAGAGATGATCGTGAAGGTAAAAGAACCTCAAGCCATCGAGCGAGCAATGCTTCGCGAAGGGCAAATATTGTTTACTTATTTACACTTAGCTCCTGATTTTCCACAAACTGAGGAACTAATCAATAGCAAAGCGGTATGCATTGCTTATGAAACCGTGACCGACCACTTAAATCAGCTACCTCTTTTGGCTCCAATGTCAGAAGTTGCTGGCAGAATGTCTATTCAAGCAGGTGCGCAGGCTTTAGAAAAATCTAACGGCGGACGTGGATTATTATTAGGTGGAGTGCCCGGAGTTGAACCGGCTAAAGTCGTCGTCATTGGCGGCGGTGTTGTGGGATCAAACGCAGCTAGAATGGCGGTCGGTATGCGTGCTGACGTGACTATTTTAGATCGCAACATTCACACATTGCGCACATTAGATGAAGAATTTCAAGGACGTGCTAAACTGGTTTATTCCACCGAAGAAGCATTAAACCGTCACGTTCTTGACGCTGATTTAGTGATTGGTGCGGTACTTATACCCGGCGCAGCAGCGCCAAAGCTTGTAACAAAAAGACACATAAAATCTATGAAGCCGGGCGCGGCAATTGTGGATGTGGCTATCGATCAAGGCGGCTGTTTTGAAACTTCACACGCCACAACCCATGCTGATCCTATCTACATTGTCGACGATGTGGTTCACTATTGTGTGGCAAATATGCCGGGCGCAGTAGCAAGAACCTCTACTTATGCGCTAAATAACGCGACCTTGCCGTATATTCTTCGACTGGCGAATATGGGCTACAAAGAAGCCTTAACTCAAGATGCTGGCTTCTTAAACGGTTTAAACGTCATTCATGGCATGGTCACATGCAAGGAAGTGGCGGAGAATTTTAACCTTGAATACGTAGATCCGACCGAAGCTATCGCAAAAGTCCACTAATTCTGTTTATCGAGATAACACCGCGTGTATTAAAATATTACGCGGTGTTATTTTTTTATCGCAAAACTCGGTTAAGCCTACTTGATAGCCACGCTCTTCCAAAAAGAGTGCCTTGTCCAATATCAACCACATTTCTAACGGACGATGAAACGCCATTTGAATTAAACTGAGCTTTTCCATTCGAACAAAACGTTGCTCGCCAAGAGTTTGATAGTGAATAAAATCGCACTTAGGTAATGCAAGCCCTTTTCGCTCAGCCGCCCATTGGCAAAAGGCTTCAAAACCCAACTGCAATTGTGATTTTTTTACACTTGGGATCGGTTGATATTCCGCAAACCCTAGTTCTTTGCGCAGTAATTCATCTAAGCCCAATCGATAACTCATTTCTAAGAAGCGATGTTTTAATACCCTCTCCCCTCCGGTGACGGTCTCTTGCAGAGGAATACGCAGTTCGGTTTTTGACAACGCTAAATTCGATTGTTGACCCAAACTAGACAAAGGTTGATAACGGTCTGCTTGGATAAGGTGATAGCAACAAGGGGCAATCGATAGCGTAGGAAGTTGATATTGAGTGGCGTGCTGCATCAAAGAGACATGTAAGTCTCCGCAGGCATGCAAGGCCACTGCATGTTGATTAGAATTAAATACACTTTGATGATCGCAAGCAAAGGCATCGCCCTGCACAAAATGCACGGGTAACTGCTGTTTATCCGCGTCAAGTTGCCCTTGCTGACACAAAGACTCTTGCCATTCAAAACTGGTGACAGCTTGCTGGCTATGATGGGCCAATATTCGACCTAAAAAGCCTTTACCTGCACACCATTCAAGCCATTCGCTACCATGATGAGTCGCCAACGCCTGTGAGCCCATGGCGGTAATTTGCGACAGCTTTCGCCCCGGAATACCTGAGCTTAAATGCGAATCTAAAGTTAACGAAGTCAGCGCACTTTTATCTAGTTGGCAAAACTGTGTCAGCTCTGTGAGCTGTGGCAGATATTCGGTTAATTGGCTTAATAAACTCGGGAGATCTTGCTTAAAACCTTGCACATCAGACATGCTAAGGCCATCGAGCCATGTTCCAAGCTCGGTATGAGTAAAACGGTGTTCTAATGTTTGACTGGCATGAAAAGGCTCAAAGCGCCAATAGTGTTGGTGCTCAAGCAATAGATGGTCAAGTTGTTTATATTGTGTGCGCATGCTTCCCCCTAGACGGCTATTCTAGAGGGAAGTCCGTCAATTAGGAATGATTAACGAATTGGAAGGTCGATATCTTTAAACATTTCAGAGACTTCATGATTATTTTTCAATGAAATCGCTTGTTCAACTACAGGTCGAGTTAAGTGGGGCGCAAAACGCTCGACAAAATCAAACATGTAACTTCTCAAGAAAGTACCGCGTCTAAAGCCAATGCTGGTGGTACTTGCACCAAAGATATGGCTAGCATCAATGGCAACCAGATCTTTATCTTGTTCTGCATCAATCGCCATGCTGGCAATTACGCCGACACCAATGCCCATACGTACATAGGTTTTGATGACATCTGCATCCGTTGCGGTAAATACGATTCTTGGCGTTAATCCTGCGGCGTTAAAGGCGGTATCTAACTCTGAGCGCCCAGTAAAGCCAAACACATAAGTCACTAGCTGGTAGGCGGCAAGGTCTTCAATCGTGACATGAGATTTAGACGCTAAAGGATGGTCACGAGTTACAACGATTGAACGGTTCCAGTGGTAGCACGGCAACATGATGGCGTCGTGATACAAATGCAGGGCTTCGGTGGCAATCGCAAAGTTGGCGGTGCCTTTGGCAATGGCTTGCGACATTTGTGACGGCGTACCTTGGTGCATGTTAAGAGACACTTTAGGGTAGCGAGTGGTAAAGCCTTTAATCACATCCGGAAGTGCATAACGGGCTTGAGTATGAGTGGTGGTGATGTTTAAAGTCCCCATTTCGGGATGGGTATGCTCTGAGGCAACCGACTTAATGGATTCAACGCGCGATAAAATCTCACGTGAAATCTTGATAATTTCGCCACCAGCGGGAGTCACTTGAGTTAAATGTTTGCCGCTTCGCTCAAATACTTGAACACCCAGTTCATCTTCAAGCAATCTAACCTGTTTACTAATACCCGGCTGAGAGGTATAAAGACTTTCAGCAGTAGCGGATACGTTCAGGTTATGATTAACAACTTCTACTATGTATCTTAGTTGCTGTAGCTTCATATTATGCCTCGGACTCCTTTATATATAATGATTAGTTATAACGCTTTTTGTTTATATTGAATAGTAGTTTCGTAAATTATCACAAACAATTCGCCACTATAGACATACTAGATCAAATTTCTTAGGCTACACCTAGCTGTAATCACCTTGGATCTCACATGTATCAACAACTGCTCGCTCCTATTCATCAATTTCTCAACTGCGCCACTCCCACACAATGGATAGACGAAGCAAAAAAACCTGAGCGCTTACCGATTGTGCTGATTGATCACCTGTTATGTGAATTAAAAGCAGGTCAATCGGCGATGTTTTTAATTCGTAAATACGCGGCCAATAATGACAGTAAACAGCAGCTTCTGAATTGGTTTAAACCATACGAAGAGTTTGCATATAAAGGCGTTGGCGATCTGGCAAGTTTAAAAGGCAAAAGTAATATTTCAAAGGGGATCATTGCGCAGTCAGACTCTCCCTACAGCCAAGATCTTATCGATAAAATGGTATTGCTGATAAAAGAAGAGTTGCATCATTTTTATCAAGTATTAGAAATAATGGTCGATAGAGGCATTGAATACCAACACGTACCTGCCGGTCGTTACGCGAAAGGCCTACTGAAACACGTTCGCACTTATGAGCCGCAAACCTTAATTGATAAACTGATTATCGGTGCTTTTATCGAAGCGCGTTCTTGTGAACGATTTGCTGCCCTCGCCCCTTATATGGATGAAGATATTCGCACTTTCTATATTTCGTTACTTCGCTCAGAGGCGCGTCATTATCAGGATTACTTGAGTTTAGCTGAACAAATTGCAGGGGAAGATATCAGCGAACGTATTGAATATTTTGCGAAAGTAGAAGCGCAGCTTATCAGTACTGATGACCATGAATTTAAATTTCATAGTGGCGTACCGGTTAATGAAGCGGTTTTATAGAGAAGCGGTTTTATAAATCAGAACAATAAAGATGAAATGAGCATGCAGAGAAACTCTGCATGCTTAGTATAGGTTTGTTCGCAGTGCTAGCAATTAAGCCAGAGTGGCATTAATTTGCGCTAGTACTTGCGCAGGATCAGCCGCTTGAGTAATTGGACGACCGATCACAAGGTAATCAGAACCGGCTTGGATAGCATCAACTGGAGTCATGATGCGTTTTTGATCGCCAACATCAGCGCCTGCAGGACGAATGCCCGGAGTCACCAATTTAAATTGTTTACCCAGTTCGGTTTTTAAGAAGTTAGCTTCTTGTGCTGAACATACCACGCCGTCTAAACCGCTATTTTTAGTCAGATTCGCTAAACGCAATACTTGCTCAGCAGGCTCTACATTTAAGCCAATACCGGCTAAATCGGTTTGTTCCATACTGGTTAGAACAGTCACACCAATTAATAGCGGACGGTCTTTACCGTAAGGTTCTAAGATTTCACGTGATGCTGTCATCATACGCTCACCACCACTGGCGTGAACATTCACCATCCATACACCCATTTCAGCGGCCGCACGAACGGCTTTTGAACACGTATTTGGAATATCATGGAATTTAAGGTCTAGAAATACAGAAAAGCCTTTCTGATGGAGTTGTTTTACAAACTCAGGACCAAATAAAGTAAACATTTCTTTACCCACTTTAAGGCGGCAAGAAGCTGGGTCAATTCGGTCAATAAAGTTTAAAGCGTCGGTTTTGTTGTCGTAATCTAAGGCAACAATCACTTTTTGATCCATCGAAGGGTCTCCTAATTAGAGGGGGCATAAAGAGTAAAGCGCGCCTATTCTAACCTCCTATCAAACAGAATGTTAGATCTAGCAGCGCTTTTATTCTCCGTCTAAGCCACGAATAGGCTTGATGCTGCCCCAACTGCGACAAGAAGGACAGTGCCAATGTAGCGCGTGGGTCGAATAGCCACATTTACGGCATCGATGATGAGGTTTTACTTTTAACTGCTCACCCACCATAGCTTGCAGATGAGTCAGGCTATCTTTTGCGTTGCCCTCTTCAGCTTCTGATGCGTGATAACCAATAAGGCGATAAAAACCTTTCATGGTTGGGTTTTTGGTGAGCTGACGGGTTAGTAAGGCTTGCGCAGCAACGCTCCCTTCATGTTGAGCAACAATTTGTGCCAACATCAATTCAACCGAGACACCTGCGTCTTTTTCCATGCACTTTCTTAAAAAGGAAAGTAAGTCAGACTCTAAACCTAAATGGTGATAACAGTCAGCAATATTTGGCAGCACTTCGCTAATATAATCGACGTCTTGCGCTAAAATCGCTTCTAGGTATCGAAGGGCTTTCGGGTACTCTTCGGTTTCCATATAAATGCGCCCCAAAGAGATATTGGCACGTACGCATTTAGCGTCTTCAGATAGTGCTTTTTTGAAATATTGAATGGTTTTACTGCGCTTGCCAAACGCCTTCTCGTGAATGGCTAATTCACACCAATAATGCGAGATACTGGTGCGCATCTTTTTGCGCCCCATTTTCACCAACATACCGGCGTAGTGAATAGCTTTATTCCACTCTTTGGTTTGCTGATAGATAGCCACTAGCTGTTGTAGTGCAGGCTCTTTATGATCGGGTTCATCCACCAGCTGCTCGTAAATCTTCTCGGCACGGTCTAGGAAGCCCGACACCATATAATCTTTTGCCAGCTGTTGTAGCGCAATATTTTTTTGATCTATGGTCAGCTCGGTACGAGAGATCAAACTTTGGTGAATACGGATAGCCCTATCCACCTCGCCCCTTGAGCGGAATAAGTTACCTAAAGCTAAATGCGTATCAATGGTCTCGTCATCGACCTGTAATAGCTCGATAAAGTGGTCAACCGCTTTATCTGACTGTTCTGACAGTAGCAGGTTTAAACCATGAACATATTGGCGTGAGATCTGATTGGAATGTCTCTGATTATCTTGACGTGCACTGCGCTGCCCCATGTACCACCCATAGGCTGCTGCAATTGGTAAGAGTAGAAACAGTAACTCAAGCATTTAACAGATTACTTATTTAACTTATTTGTCGCAGGGACAGGAGCTGTCGTCGTCGTTGCGGTCATTTGAGGAGTCAATTTTTTCAACTTACGATTTAGTTTTCTTACTTGAAGTCTAGATTTAAAAAGCATGCTACCGAAAATAACACCCGCAATGACAAAGCCCACCACAAATACTACGCCAATCAAGGTTGACAGATGGAAGGTGCCTTCTGCTAATAAATAGTCAAAGGTGACAACTTCTTGATTTTGTGCGCCTAATGCTAAGGCAATCAGAAACAGAACCAACACTAACGCTATCTTCAAAATTTTCACTAGGATGACCCTTTTTTAAATCAATGTAATAGCTTTGATTATGCAGTAATTCGCCACTCTACACCATGTTAAATCAATAATTATCATCAACTTGAGTATCCAAAAATGAAATTTTTGACGTCAAATTTGCATCCAGTGAGCAAAGCTTAAAGAAAAAACGGCACTTCAAGAGTGAAGTGCCGTTTTATTTAATAGGTTTGACTATAAGCCATCATTTACACGTTCGCGTAATGCTTTTCCTGGTTTAAAGTGAGGAACAAATTTTCCGTCCAACTCAACTTGATCGCCTGTCTTAGGATTACGTCCCATACGTGGCTCACGATAATGAAGAGAAAAACTACCGAAACCGCGAATCTCGATTCGCTCACCCGTTTCTAGGGTGTCAGCCATATGTTCAATAATTTCTTTTACAGCATCTTCAATTTCTTTGGCAGATAAGTGTGCCTGCTCTGCACACAGTCTTTCTATCAACTCAGACTTAGTCATAGTTTCCCTCATTCACAAATCAAAAAAAAGGGAGCCTTGTGGGCTCCCTCTTAGCGTCTAACTTTTAATTAAAAAAGTGATTATTCGCCTTTAGCAGCCTTGAATGCATCAGCCATAGCGTTACCGAAACCGCCGTCTTCAGCTTTGTTCAGTGAAGCCATTGCTTCTTGCTCTTCAGCTTGATCTTTAGCTTTGATAGATAGGTTGATTACGCGGTTCTTACGGTCTACACCGGTGAACTTAGCTTCAACGCTATCGCCAACGCTTAGGATTAGAGACGCATCTTCGATACGGTCACGAGATACTTCAGAAGCACGGATGTAACCTTCAACGCCGTCTACAAGTTCAATTGTAGCACCTTTTGCGTCAACTGCAGTTACAGTACCAGAAACTAGAGCACCTTTTTTGTTGTCAGCAACGTAGTTGTTGAACGGGTCGTTTTCCATTTGCTTAACGCCAAGAGAAATACGCTCACGCTCTGCATCTACTGCAAGAACAACTGCTGAGATTTCATCGCCTTTCTTGTATTCGCGTACTGCTTCTTCACCAGCAACGTTCCAAGAAATGTCAGATAGGTGTACTAGACCGTCAATGCCGCCTTCTAGACCGATAAAGATACCGAAGTCAGTGATAGACTTGATCTTACCAGTAACCTTGTCGCCTTTCGCTTGAATTTCAGCGAATGACTGCCAAGGGTTAGCTTTACATTGTTTTAGACCTAGAGAGATACGACGACGTTCTTCGTCAATCTCAAGAACCATAACCTCAACTTCGTCGCCTACGTTAACAACTTTAGAAGGGTGGATGTTCTTGTTAGTCCAATCCATTTCAGAAACGTGTACTAGACCTTCAACGCCTTCTTCGATTTCTACGAAGCAGCCGTAATCAGTTAGGTTAGTAACGCGACCAGTCAGTTTGTGACCTTCTGGGTAACGCTTAGCGATTGCTACCCATGGATCTTCGCCAAGTTGTTTAAGACCTAGAGAAACACGAGTGCGCTCACGGTCAAACTTAAGAACTTTAACTAGGATCTCGTCACCAACGTTTACGATCTCAGATGGGTGCTTAACACGTTTCCAAGCCATATCAGTGATGTGAAGTAGGCCGTCTACGCCGCCAAGGTCAACGAATGCACCGTAGTCAGTAAGGTTCTTAACGATACCTTTAACTTCAGTACCTTCTTGTAGAGTCTCAAGAAGTTCGTCACGCTCAACACTGTTTTCAGATTCGATAACAGCACGACGAGAAACAACAACGTTGTTGCGCTTCTGGTCAAGCTTGATAACTTTGAACTCTAGCTCTTTGTTTTCTAGGTGAGCAGTGTCGCGGATAGGACGTACGTCTACTAGAGAACCAGGTAGGAAAGCACGGATACCGTTTAGTTCAACAGTGAAACCGCCTTTAACTTTACCGTTGATGATACCAACAACAGTTTCAGCTTCTTCGTAAGCTTTCTCAAGTACGATCCAAGCTTCGTGACGCTTAGCTTTCTCACGAGAAAGTTGAGTTTCACCGAAACCATCTTCAACAGCGTCAAGCGCTACGTCTACTTCAGAACCAACTTCAACTTCAAGTTCGCCAGCAGCGTTCTTGAATTGTTCAGCAGGGATAGCAGATTCAGACTTAAGGCCAGCGTCAACAAGAACGAAACCGTTCTCGATAGCTACTACAGTACCTTTAACGATGCTGCCTTGTTGGAATTCAGTTTCGTTTAGAAACTCTTCAAAGAGTTGAGCAAAAGATTCAGTCATTAATTTGATCTTCAATATTTAAACGTCCACGGGCATCCTGCCACGAGGGGTTGATAAATTCGCCGGTCATCATCCTTGCAACCAACGTACCTTAATGTCTCGATAGCCTAAATAAAGACGATCAAGACAACTTAGATTCTATAAATTTTAAGGCTTCTTCTACCACTTCTTCAATAGAAAGTTCAGTAGAATCAAGCACTAAAGCGTCATCCGCAGGACGTAAAGGTGCAACCGTTCGGTTACGATCTCGGTCGTCGCGCTCTTGGATCTCGCTCAAAAGGTGGTCAATACTAACCTCTAAGCCCTTACCTTGCAACTGATTAAAGCGTCTTTGGGCACGCTCTTGCGCGCTCGCATCAAGGAAAATCTTAGCTACGGCGCTTGGAAAAACCACGGTTCCCATGTCACGGCCATCAGCCACTAAGCCAGGCTCGGTTTGAAAAGCGCGTTGACGACGCAATAATGCTTCTCGAACGCGAGGCAGTGCCGCCACTTTAGAGGCCGCCATTCCGGTCTCTTCTTTTCTGAGTTCACCGGAAACATCTTCACCTTCTAACACTACCTGCACTAGATCGCCTTGGGCGATAAACTGCACGTCTAAATGCGTCGCAAGTGGTACTAAAGCGTCTTCAGATTCCATATCCACACCGTGGTGAATCGCTGCTAGAGCCAGAACACGATAAATTGCACCAGAATCAAGCAACTGGAAGCCTAACTTTTCAGCCAACATCATACATAAAGTGCCTTTACCTGCCCCACTTGGGCCGTCGACGGTAATGACAGGAGAAAGAGAAGACATAATTACTCCAGATGTTTCTTGTGATTGTGGGTCTTTGCCCGTGTACCTCTCTATCGAGAGCGCGCATATTATAGTGGTTATTAGGCGGTGGTGCGAGGAAAGTTTGTCAAAGATTAGCAAGCAAATTAGCGTGATACCGCTCGCCCGTGACCGCATGCCTGATTTATACGCTACTTAACGACAATGATGGGATGATGATGAGTTCGTAAATGCATTTTTCTAAGTTGCATAAACAACAACCCATGAACTCTTGGCTCCAAAGAGACTGTCTACCCACACACATCCAACCTATAAACAGAACCGTAAAAGAGAGTGATTATCATTTACTGCGATTTGGACATTTAGTTTGGCCTACTTAAGTGCGGTGCTTTATAAACAAATCACCAGCTTTAACCAACACCCTGCATACAGCAGTAGTTGGATAGCCGCGATTCTAATTATTGGTTTGGCTACTTTCTTTGGCTTGAAGTGGAAAGCAAGCAAAGACGAAAGTTTAAACATCGAAACTATATAATCAGACCGTATAATCAGGCTATATAAACTGAGATAAGCGAAAACTCCCCTAGCTAAACAAACTAGGGGAAAAACTTAAAAGGCTGCATATAAAAGGGCTCTAGATGTCACCATCTAGAGCCCTACGTTTATTTTAAAGTCAGCTTGTGTACTAATACCAATCG
>NZ_BAUJ01000019.1 GCF_000496695.1 Vibrio halioticoli NBRC 102217 | reverse complement strand
TGCAAATGTTAATTTAGTACTTCCACTATAATTTAACTGTATATATAACCAGTACCGTCGGATTTTATGACTAAAGCCAACATATAACAAAAACTCGATTACGTCCGTTCCAATATCTCATAAACATAGATCTGAAACCTGCATGTCGCTTTCCAATCATTCTAAAGTTCATCTCTTCGAAAACTAATCAAATGCCTTCGCACAACACACTCTTGAGAGCAATGAAATAACTACCGTAGCCGTATCTCAAGCATGGTTTAAGGTTGCTCTTGCTTTCCACACATAACAAAGGAATTTACATACATGGCTTACACATGGATTCGATACATTGTTAGTGACAATGTCACACAAGCAGTTCTTTTACTAGGTGTTGCCAATGACCTAAATCAGGTGAATAACCCAACTCCCTTTATCTATCCGGCTGTTTTATTTCATGTCAAATAGCGTGTTTTGTGTCTTTATTACGCTCGTTCTTATCGTCATTTCGAACAACAAACCTCATACAGCATAAAATACTGACGACATAGTCATTGAAAAGCCTCGAACGAAACCGCATGTTCACTAAATACAATAAGCCATTGATAAACAACATAAATAAGATATAACTCATTATTTTGGCTCAACTCTTTTCATGCAGATTCTATGCCTTTTTCATAGATTAAGCCAATTTACACCTTTAAATATATTTAGTTATAGTGCGTCAGGAACCTAAAAAACAAGAGCATTACTGCTCTTGGTCTTTTTTGAACTCTTTACGAATATCTTCGGCTACTTGCTTAATCGCTTGGGCGGTACTCATGCCATTAGCCATTAGTTCTTGAATGCGTTCAACCGCTTTCTGCTGCTCTTCGTGAGTCAGCGGAGGTAAATCATCAAACATAGTGTTTCCTTTGGTTCTGCCCTACTCGTCTGCGAAGTCGACAGTCTTACTGATTATACGCTTGTCCTGAAACAGGATTGGGCCTTGCCATTGTGATTGTGTCATCGAGACGCTTACAACATAACGATTTGGCGGTACTGCGTTGGCAGGTAGTCTAACAGGATAGGTAGATTCATACGACTTATTCCAAACCGTATTGTACTTGCCATCCTTATAGTCATAGACCGTAACTTTTTGCACAGGCAATGGACAGTAACGATTCAGCAATCGCTTTTTATCGACCGTCCAACTGTCTTGAGAATCCCAACGCACCACGTGCACAGGGTCAGCATCGCTCATAATTAACCAATGCGTCCAAAGTTGTTGCGCATTATCTTCTAAAACAAGCTGGTACAAACCTGATTTTAATGGCTTATTTAAACTGTACGTTGCTTCGGTATGTTGCAAGGTACGGTTATCGTCGGTGGTTTCTTGGTAGCTGCGTTGATCGATAACGTTATTCGAGATGCTCGAATCTGGCCATGCGATCAGTTTGACCGAAACCAATGGTTTATCAGTCAAAATATTCAAAGCCAGTTTGTTCGACAATCGACCAGGTCGTTGCAGTGACACTTTCTCGATAGTGATTGAGTCAATCCAACTTGGGAAGCCCTCAGCGATTAAGCTTTTACCACAGTCTTTTTCCGTGGCTTGTTTTAGCAATGAATCCAAGTGCGACGCTAGGCTATCGGTAGACTCCTGTTGCCACACTTGTACCATGAGCTCAAACATTCCATTGAGATCATCTTCTAACAGTTTTTGATGCATTTGCGTAACGATATTATTTTCTTCAAACCACTGGGCATTCGCCGTTACTGGCGTGGCAAGCGGTAATAATAATAACGTCGCTAACAATCGCTTCATTAGCTTTTCATCTTGTAACCAACGCCACGTAAGGTTTCGATATCGATACCCGGCAGTTTTTGACGCAGTTGCAGTACGTGAGTATCAACCGTACGCGTTGTTGGGAAATGGTTATAACCCCATACGTGATCCAACAATTCGTCACGAGTGAATACACGACCAAGATTGCTAGCTAGGAACATAAGCAAATCAAACTCGGTACGAGTTAGTGAAATACTTTCATCGTGGTAATACACTTCACGCGTTGCTTTATCAATCACTAAGCTGTCTGTGGTTACTTTTGAATCATCAAATTGTGACTCACCATCAACCACGCGTAAGTTTGCGCGAATACGAGCAAATAGCTCAGCTTCTGCAAATGGTTTGGTCAGATAATCGTTTGCACCAGCATCAAGGCCAGATACTTTATCTTTTACGGTCACGAGCGCCGTTAATAAAATAACCGGCACTGGTTTGATTGCTTTCCACTCCGCAAGGTGTGAAATCGAATCACCATCGGGTAATTGTCTGTCTAAAATAACCAAATCTGCTTTTGACCATAACTCAGTCGTCGCAGCAATAGTTTCAGAATGCAGACAGGTGTAGCCAGCTTGTTCTAAGCTCACTAGCAGGCCATCGGCCAAGTTTTTATCATCTTCAACGAGTAGTAGTGTCTGTTCCACAAGGGATCTCCATCACAAATTTTGTCGGTGGGCCGATAAGTTTCATCTTGCCCCCCATTCTGCCCACCATAGATTCAACAATGGTCAAGCCTAAGCCTAAGCCAGCTTCGCTAACGAAAGGTTTGCGTACTTGCTTCCAATCTTTAGCGCTGAGTTGACCTTGGTCTTGAACCTCAATAGTGAGCGTATTATCACTTCTATGTACGTAAAGTTTTACTTTACCTACACCGTACTTAATAGCGTTGTTGACCAAGTTATCGATACACGTACCTAGCCAATAAATATTGATTTGCACTTCAATGTCTTTGTCCAGTTTCAGCTCAACGTCACCGGGATAATTTTCTACTTTATATTCGAGCCATTCTTGCATCGACGGCAGATGCTCAGTTGCTAGTGCTTGATTATCCGACTGCAGATAATCTTTACTCGCCTCAGCTAACTGACGTAACCTTCGTGAGTCTTCACACAAACGCCTAAACTCGTCATATACCGATTCCGGTAAGCGTTCAAATTCACGACGAAAGCCTTCAACCGTCATAGATAAACTGGCAATCGGCGTGCGTAACTCATGAGTTAAGATCTGTAATATTAACATGCGACTGCGCATTTCTTCGCGCTTGCTGTTCCAACGATAAATAGACCAACCGACAATCAGGGTGACGTTCAAGAACACTAATACATAGACTAAGTTCTTGATAAGGTGGCTATTATCGTGTTGCTTCCAACAAATATTACCTCGTTCGAAGAAACATTCGCTCACTTGAGAAATGGGCATAAAACTCAGCTCGGCTTGGGTCGCATTTTGCTCTAGCGCTTTAATATCAAACACAAAGTAACTATCGCCCTTACGAAGCCAAAATTCTTTGTCTTGTAAGAACATAGGCGCGCCCGATAATAACGAGGCAATGCCATCACTGTGCATCACTTGCAAGCGACCAAGCAAAGTGCCTGGCTCAGCCAATTTTCGCTCACTGATGTGCATGTAAGGCTCAAGCTCTTTAGCGAGCTCTGGATGTGCTTTTACATAGCGAGCAGCATACGTACCGCCCCCTGGATGAATGGGGTTTGAACGAGCAAACCATTTTAATGGCAGTTTGGTACCGCGACACATGGCTCGCGTAAACACCAATGGCTCGGTAACTGCCGGGCTAAGAGGCAGCTTTCCTTTGCAGTTTTGCTCCAAACGATACAGCAATTGAATATCCTTTAACGGATACTTGCTGGTTTGCGGCAACATAGAATTTGGGTCAATTAAAGCGGTAGGAAAATCCGCTTGGATGACCTGCATATCGTACACATCTTTAGCATCTTTAAAGACGAACAAACCCACCAAAGCATCTAATCTTTGGGGCAGTGTTTTCGCCATTAATACAGGGCTTACTAGCAGTAAGCTGATGAATAGAAGTAAAGTTCTCAAAGAGTACAACATGTTTTAACTGGAATTGTGTCACTATACTCCCAAACCGTCATGCGTTCCAAATCCAACGCCAATATTGACAACGAAATGACAGATCTGTGCCTTAACTATACAAAAATTGAACAGTCTTTTACAAAATGCTTTCCATACATAGATGATATGGTTGATTGATCAGTTATTTAGGTAATCAATTGAATTAGAAATTAAATAAGCAATAAAAAATCCGATAAACAAAGTTTATCGGATTTTTAGCAAACTCAGCTTTAATACACAGCGATAAACGCGAATCTCGGCTTATGTTTTCTCATTTAGCCCATTAAAGATGCTCAATAATCTTCATGCACGACTCTTTCGCATCGCCAAACAGCATCGAAGAATTCTCTTTAAAGAACAATGGGTTTTGTACGCCCGCGTAACCTGTGTTCATTGAACGTTTGAACACCACCACGTTTTGCGCGTTCCATACTTCAAGTACAGGCATGCCTGCAATTGGGCTTGTTGGATCGTCAAGTGCGGCAGGGTTTACGGTGTCGTTAGCGCCGATAACAAGCACAGTATCCGTTTCAGGGAAGTCGTCGTTGATTTCGTCCATTTCTAAAACGATATCGTACGGCACTTTTGCTTCAGCAAGCAGTACATTCATGTGTCCTGGTAGACGACCCGCTACTGGGTGAATACCAAAGCGAACGTCAATGCCTTGCGCGCGAAGCTTTTCAGTGATTTCGTGCACTGGGTATTGCGCTTGAGCTACGGCCATGCCGTATCCCGGAGTGATGATTACTGACTTCGAGTTTTTCAGCATTTCTGCCACTTCTTCAGCGCTGGACTCTCTGTGCTCGCCCTGCTCTTCATCACCTGTAGAGACTGCAACTTCTTGACCAAAGCCACCTGCGATGACACTGATAAATGAGCGGTTCATTGCCTTACACATGATGTAGGACAGAATGGCGCCCGAAGAACCCACCAATGCACCCGTTACAATCAATAGATCGTTAGCAAGCATGAAACCTGCTGCTGCGGCGGCCCAACCAGAGTATGAGTTCAACATAGAAACCACTACTGGCATATCGGCGCCGCCAATTGACGCCACCAAGTGATAGCCAAAAGCAAACGCAATTAGCGTCATCAAGAACAGTGGCAATAAGCCGCCGTCGCTACCTAAGTACCATTTCATTAGCAATGCTGAGACAACAATGGCTGCCAAGTTGAGCTTGTGCTTATGCGGTAGGTTTAAAGGTGATGACGAAATTACGCCGCGCAATTTACCAAAGGCGACGATGGAACCGGTAAAGGTCACTGCACCAATGAATACGCCGATATACACTTCAACAAGGTGAATCATATGCTCAGCGTGAGTGGTTAAAATTGGCGCGTCAATAAGGCTGTTGTAACCCACTAACACTGCAGCCATACCCACAAAACTGTGTAGGATTGCCACCAATTCTGGCATTTCGGTCATTTCCACTTTTCGAGCAAAGTGAATACCAATACCACCACCGATCACCATGGCTAACAGAATCCATGCGATGCCACTAGAGTGTGGACCAAAGATAGTCGCAAGTAAGGCAATCGCCATACCTGCAATACCATAGTAATTACCTGCACGTGCACTTTCCTGTTTAGAAAGGCCCGCCAGACTCATGATAAAAAAGACAGCAGCAATAATATATGCGGCTTGAACTAATCCTGCAGACATTCGTTACTCCTTAGTCTTTACGGAACATTTCTAGCATACGCTTAGTGACCGTAAAGCCACCGAAGATATTGATACTAGCAATTAATACAGCGATAAATGCAAGGAAGGTGACAACACCATCCCCTTGCCCGACTTGGAGCAATGCGCCGACGATGATAATGCCTGAAATGGCATTCGTTACCGACATAAGTGGCGTGTGCAATGCGTGTGTTACGTTCCAAACGACGTAGTAGCCGACAATACATGCCAACACAAATACAGTGAAGTGCGCTAAAAACGCCGCTGGAGCCACAGATGCAACCCAAGCAAATGCGCCAACACCTACCGCCAGTCCAATCAGTTTTTTCACAGGAGACGTAGGCTCTTCAACTTTAGGTTCCGCTTTAGCTGGCGCAGCTTTAGGAGCGGCTTGAGGCTGAGCTGAAACTTGAATTGGTGGCGCAGGCCAAGTGACTTCACCTTCTTTAACTACGGTGACGCCACGCAGTACAACATCTTCAAAATCGATATTGATGGTACCGTCTTTCTCTTTGCAAAGCAGTTTTAGAAGATTAACCAGGTTGGTGCCGTAAAGCTGTGAAGATTGAGTTGGCAGGCGACCTACCATGTCGGTATAACCAATGACTTTTACTCCATTGGCGGTAGTCACCACTTTATCGGCTTCTGTGTAAGCACAGTTACCGCCGTTTGCCGCGGCAAGATCGACAATCACGCTACCCGCTTTCATGCTATCAACCATTTCTTTGGTGATAAGCTTAGGCGCAGGGCGACCAGGAATAAGTGCGGTTGTGACTATGATATCAACGTCTTTCGCTTGAGCGGCATACAGCTCTTCAGCTTTTTTGTTGAACTCATCTGACATTTCTTTCGCGTAACCATCACCGGCACCGGTATCTTCCTGGAAGTCCACTTCCAAGAACTCTGCGCCCATTGATTCCACTTGTTCTTTTACTTCAGGACGAACGTCAAACGAGCGTACGATTGCGCCAAGACTGCCTGCAGCGCCAATCGCCGCAAGACCGGCAACACCTGCGCCTGCAACCAAAACTTTGGCAGGTGGCACTTTACCAGCAGCGGTAATTTGCCCGGTGAAGAAACGACCAAACTCATGCGCCGCTTCTACCACAGCGCGGTAGCCTGCGATATTTGCCATTGAACTCAATGCATCTAGTGCTTGCGCACGTGAGATACGCGGCACTGAATCCATCGCCATTACATTAATGTTTTTGCTGGAAAGCTTTTCCATCAACTCTGGGTTCTGTGCTGGCCAAATGAAGCTGACTAAGCTTGCTCCATCTTTTAACAGTTCAATCTCTTCATCTGATGGTGCGTTGACCTTCAAAATCAGATCAGCATTCCATACCGTACTGTGGTCAACAATGGTTGCCCCAGACGCTGCAAACGCTTGATTATCAAAACTGGCTAACGCGCCCGCTTCCTCTTCTATTGAGACTTCAAATCCCAATTTTATAAGCTGCTCCACCGTTTTAGGTGTGGCGGCTACTCGTGTTTCACCCGCGAGACTTTCTCTAGGTACACCAATCTGCATAGCTATTCCCTACTATTGGCACAAAATAAAAAATCTTGGCTCGACTGCCTTGTCATTTGGCAGAAACGTTACCAAGCAATCACAAAAAGTTATCATCATTGTTTACTATAAAACAACACATCATTGTCTTATAAGGCACTGATCAGACTAGATGGAGTGATCATTTATCAAAGATTGACTGACCCATTTGATCGATAAACATCTGGGCTTTCTTAATCATTAATTCATTTGCGTCAGCTTTGCTACCGAGAACATCTGAACGAATAAAGCGATGAGTTTTTACTGAATCACCTTCGCCGCTAGTAATGCGGCCCGCAATCCTAAACAAACCCCCTTCGGCAATTGGCTCTGCATAAATTAAAAACGTCTTATATTCTACTGGTTCGACTATTTCTTGCTTTTGAGTATCTGATGAACCAAAAAGACGACTAAACCAACCCATAAACTCTCCAAAACTCTTAGATTTACTGCTACTAAATCTATGTTAAACGGAGTTTAAAGGCGAGCACTATTCGTAGAAATTGTCGTTATGCATCACAAGCTTATGCGATTAAAAATCTTGATCAGTTAAATTTAAGAGGAGAAACACAAAATGAAAAAATAGTGAAGTGAACAAACGCCACAAACAGTGGCCTCGTTATCATGCTAACAATCGGCTCTAAAACATTAATCTGGGTATTAATGTTCGTTAATAAGGAAGACTAAGGTGCCCCCTTTTAAGCTACTTCCGTAGTTAATATTTAGCCCTAAACCTATATTATCAATATAGTCTTTTAAAAATGGCACTGACATTACCCAGCCTGCACTCCATTCGTAATAATTGGTTGTGCCCATAGGATCTTCAAGATCACCACCCACATCAATGCGACGCAAACTGGTAAAGACTGTCTGGCCATAGCCACCTAAATGACCAATGTCGTAAAAGCCTTTAATACCATTGATCCAATACCAACCACCTGGGTTCCCAACATTCCCTTCGTTTGCTTCACCCCAGCCCACGCCGTAGAAGAACTTCAGTTCGGTAAACGTTTCCCAATGTCCCCAATCTTGTGGTTTAGTGTAATGCAGCTCGATATTCGGTTTAACGGTAAATGCCCACGCATCGGTATTAAATGCCCGTCCATCTAGCTGCTCTCGGAAGAAGCTACTAAATGAATTTCGGTACGTATAATCATTGCGGTAGTACATTAAGTTAGTGCCAATACCGGTATTTAAGGTTAAATGATCGGTAAAGGCATAACCTGCGCCATATTTGGTGGCAAACGTATAATTTTGTTCTTTGCTCGTATCTTGTGGTTCTAGAGGATCATCACCATAGGAGATATTACGCTTGGTTTCTAAATATGAGCCAACAAAGGTCAAATCTTGGGTAATACTAGTGCCATCGGACAACGGCACTGCGGGTAGATCTAAAGTATAAGGAATGGTGTAAATAGTGATCTGTTTACGCAGTTCTAGTGATTCTTCACTGCCAATATTATCGTTATTGTCTGTTAGAAAACTATTCGGGTCGAAATCTTGAAAACCAAATGAAATCGCTTCACTATCACTGAGCAGAACCGCAGTAGCAAAGTTTTGCTCCAGTATTTTACGTAATACTTCATCTGCGTGTGCCGACGCTGTCAATAACAGCGCCATCAGGCATAGTAAACAACGATTCAAACTTACCCCGTAAAAATGCATAACAATCCATTGCAGTAAACAATAGCCAGTTTAATCTTTGCTTTCACTAACTATTTTAAGGTTTTAAGTTGTTTTAAATTCTAATTGACTAATATTTGATCTTAGAAAATGAAAGAGTGCGCATACCAAACGACAGCATAAGGTTTCTTTTTACACAAAATGTCGCTAATTCCACCAGCAAAATCTCCTGCCTCTTTATTTATTATAGATTCATCACCCAATAGAGCCGAATAGTTTGACATTTCTCAGTAACTTTTTACGATGAAAATACCATTACAACTAGGTATGTACTTATGTCAGAAATAATTGAAGATCAAACCATCGATCTAAGTGAAGTTTCAGCGGAATTACGCCAGGTTATCGAATTCGATGAAGTGCCTGAGCAAATGTTCCAAATGGTTGTTTCCATACATGAGGCCGGTGAAGAAGAAGTGCGTAAAGCGTGGAATGAACTTCCTGCCAGTGCGCAAAACGTTGTCGATAACTTTGAACAATTCCATGCGCTCACTTCGGTAAGCCAATCTTTTGCAGGTGTGGGGCTATTAGAAGAATTCCCTACCCTGAACATTCCGGAAAACATGACCGAAGAAGAGACCAATAACTATAAAGCGCAGTTGCTCGATCAAGTGCTATTTAACTGCATTAAAGATATGGTTAAACAGATGAAAAAAGCGCGTCGAGATCCTATCTTGAAGCGTGACTTTAACAACGTATTTCTAAAAAATTAGACATCTATTTAGCCCTAGTGAGTTTGACGCTGCTAGGGCTTGTTAGCCACATTCAATCATTTCTTAACTCATTAATCGTCTAACTAATCTTTAGTGCTTAATACGATGCCAAGTTTTGCTGGGTAAAGCTTACCCCTTTGATTTGTGCGTACACTTTTAGCCCAAGGGTTAAGTTCAATTCTTCGGTAGCCCACTGAGTTAGAGTAGATTTCAGTAGTAACTGATCATCTAACTTCAAGGTAATCAAATTTGAGTGCGCGTTAATAGCACTGATATCCACAATCGACACAGGTATCCGATTTCGGATAGAGCTATCACTATTTTGTGACAGCGTCACGGACACATCCTGCGCATTAATTCTAATACGCATACACTGACCCACTTTATCGGCCAATCCTTGGTCTGGTACCCATAAATTATGATCCGCCACTTTCATTCTACGCATTGCATAACGTTCGTGGCGCTCAGCAACCTTTGCGTTAAGCAAAGTGCTGTGCCTTTCTCCTTCTTGCCACAAGGCAAGAGTGCCGCTATTCCATACCGTTTCGACGTTACCAAAATCCACCACTTTGCCTGACTCAAGCACCAACAAGTGATCGGCTAAATGCATCACCTCTTCTAGGCTATGCGTCACATACACAATGGGGATTTCTATCTTCGATGAAAGCTGATTAAGGTATTGAATCACCTCTCTTTTACGCGGAATATCCAAACTAGCAAGCGGCTCATCCATTAACAATAATTGCGGATCGCTCAGCAAGGCGCGCGCTATCGCCACGCGTTGCTTTTCGCCGCCGCTTAAGGTGTTTGGCTTAGCTTGCAATAGATGATCAATCCCTAATAATGCCGTGAGCTCCGCAAGGCGAACATCAGCGCCATGCTTGGCCGCGCCAAATAACAGATTGTCTTTGATAGAAAGATGAGGAAACAAACGTGCATCTTGGAAAACCACCGCCACTTTACGCTTCCACACCGGAATATGGGTGTTATGTTGTGTATCTAGCATGGTTAACTGGTTTAATTTTACATGCCCTGATTGAGGCGTTAATAAACCTGACAGTACATTCAGCAGGGTTGATTTACCGCTTCCTGAGCGCCCAAACACCGCAGTGACACCCTTTGCTGGCAGTTCACCTTGGATATCAAAATGTTGACTATCAAATTGATGGGTAAATGAGAATTGTAAGGTCATTTAATTAACCCCAATTTTTGTTGAGAGCGACGCGACAGCCATTCGCTAAAAAATAACGACAGTAAGGCAATGATAATAGCTATGATGCACAAGCGCATGGCTTGAAATTCTGCGCCGGGAGTTTCCAAAAAGCTGAACATCGCCAAAGGAATCGTTTGTGTTTCACCGGGGATATTTGAAACAAAAGTAATGGTCGCGCCAAACTCGCCAAGACTGCGAGCAAACGCCAAAACCAAGCCCGATATTACCCCTGGCATAATCAAGGGTAAGGTAATGCGTCGAAACACAGTGATAGGGTTTGCGCCAAGCGTCATAGCCGCCTGTTCTAGTTTGCTGTCCACCGACAAAATGCTCAGCCGTATCGAGCGTACCATGAGAGGCAGAGCGACTACCGCCGAGGCAAGGGCAGCACCCTTCCAGCTAAATGAGAAATCGATACCCAGATAGGTATTTAACCATTGGCCCACTGCGCCTTGCTTACCAAACACAATAAGCAATACATAGCCGATGACCACTGGGGGCAAGACTAGCGGCAAATGTATCAGGCCATCAAGTAGGCTTTTGCCATAAAAATCTTTCTTGGCTAATAACCATGCTAACGCTATACCCACAGGCAAGATCGAAATACTGGCCACAAGCGCCACTTTCAAACTAAGAATAAGAGCAATGGATTCGATCTCGGTAAGCATGAGGGTCCTCTAATTCAATACTTGTAACGTGCTTATCGGTTGTAGAGCTTCATATAACTAGTGAGTCGCCGCCACTATTTTTGGTGCTGGACTAAAGCCTAGTTCACCCAATACATCTTGCATTGGCTTCGCTTGCATCATTTTATACACCTGATTGGCATTAGATTTGTCTGTCAGCAATAACATCGGATATTGAATAGGTGCGTAATGTTTCGCCGGTATGTGAGCCAGAACCTTAACCATCTTCGATTGTTTGGCATCAGTGGCATACACAATGCCAACAGGCACTTGCTTGCGCTCAACCATTGCCAATACCGCACGAGTATTTTTCATCGGTGCGGTCTTCTTCGACAATGACGACCACACGCCAAGCGATACTAAGGCTTGTTTAGCGTATATACCCACTGGCACCGTATTGGTTTCGCCAATGGCTATCCTACCGTTTCCTATTAACGCCTGCCAAACCATACTGTCTGAAAGTGTCGGAACACGCGGTAAATCATCACCACTGATCACCACCAGCTCGTTCCCCGCAATCACATGCGCAGGTTGAACGCCTTTATTTTGCTGCTGCTCTAGATAATTCATCCACTGCGTATTCGCCGAAATAAAAATATCCGCAGGTGCGCCATTGGCAATTTGTCTCGCCAATGACGATGATGAGCCAAATACACCTTTTACTTCGATATTGTGCTTAGCGGCGATTTGCGCCAGATTTTGCACCACTTGCGTCATAGACGATGCAGCGTAGACATAAACAGTTTGCGAAGAGTTGGCAAATGCATTGCAAGAAAGGGTCAGTAACAGAAGAGTGAGAAAACGGTACATAATGTGCTTATTGTAAAGGTGCCCATTTTAGGGCACCGAATCATGAGTTATTTGCTCGCTTTAGGCTGCACATATCGTCGACTTACATCGACAATGGCAACATCTCGAACAAAACTTCGTCCAAGTAATACAGGGAAATCAAGATGAGAACGATCCACTAAAGTAAACTCTGTTTTTTCTTTCAGATCTGAGATTTGTATCCATACAGCAACCACAGGACGTTTGTCAGTATCCTCGGTGCTCGATTGTTTTATTTTGGCAAAACGAACAACAGGCAAGCTAATTTCTTTGCCTATTTTGCCATTGTGTGACGGCTTAAACTTAACCCATTGCTCACCGTCACGTTCAAACTGTTTTATCTCGACAGCAGACAATGAAGAAGTCGTCGCACCTGAATCTATGCGCGCCTTAACGGTCGCTTTAAATTCAGGAAAGTAAATCCATTCTCTTTCACCAAGAATCAACTTACCATCGGCTGTTTTAGTCGGTAAAGGAGCAGGCTTTACCTCCTTCTCTACCATTTCAGCTTTGGGTTCTTCTTTTTCTACGACTTCTTCAATCGCTTCTTCAGGCTCTTGTTCCATAACCGGCTGCTCAAACTTCACCTCTTGTTGCTCTTCCTGAGCAGGTGGCGCTGTTGTTGAACATGCAGCCATAGAGCCTGCTGCTAATGCGATACTTAAAATTTTCCAATGTTTCATCCTATCCACCTGTACAATTTTAGTTTGTTATATTTTTAGTTGCTCAGTCGCGCATTAACGCACCGCCGCAATTGAAGATGCGACATACGCTAAATCTTTTTCTCTTAAGCCGGCAATGTTAATACGTCCATCATTAACACCATACACGCCAAATTCTTCACGCAATCGAACCATTTGCGAAGCCGTGAAACCTAAAACGCTAAACATGCCTTTGTGCTGCTGTATAAAGTCAAAATCGTGCGAACCTGTGCGCTCTACAAGCTCTGAACACAAGTTGGCGCGCAAGTTGACCAAGCGTAGGCGCATTTGCTCTAGCTCTTGTTGCCATGCCGCTTTTAACTCATTGTCTAACAACACAGTTTTAACTATAGACGCACCATGAGCAGGAGGCATAGTATAAGTTGTTCTGGCCATCTGTAATAATTTGCCGCGCGCATTTGTGGCATGTGTTGCTTGATCCGCCACAATAATTGCACTACCGGTTCTTTCTCGGTACAAACCGAAGTTTTTAGAACAAGAACTGGTTACAAGTAGCTCAGGTAAATTGCTCGCCATATGCTGTACGCCAAACGCATCTTGCACTAATCCATCACCAAAGCCTTGATAAGCAATGTCGATAAATGGCAAGAAGCCGTTTCTTTGCGCTAATTCAGTCACGCTCTTCCACGCCTCAGGCGTTAAATCTGCGCCCGTTGGGTTATGACAACAGCCATGCAAAAGAACCACATCTTTTGCTTTTACTTTTGCCAAGTCTTCCAGCAGTGCTGATGTGTCAACTTGCTTAGTCGCCACATCAAAATAGCGATAATGCTTAACTTTTAGACCCGCCGCTTCCATCACTGGTTGATGGTTTACATAGCTTGGGTTACTCAGCCAAACCGTGGCACCTGGGTTACTAAAGGCTATTAATTCAGCCAACATGCGTAGACCGCCACTTGCGCCCGGAGTTTGAATTGAGCTAGCACGAGAAGCCACCGCAGCATCAGGTAATACAAGGCTTAATGCCGCAGCATTAAACTCTTCGTCCCCTGCCATACCTACGTATGCCTTAGTCGTTTGCTGTTCAAGCACTCGCGCTTGCGCGGTAAGTACCGATTGCATGACCGGAGTGACACCGTCACTGTTTTTATAGACGCCAATACCAAGATCAACTTTATTATCACGTTGGTCTAAACGGTAAGCTTGAGAAAGAGACAGGATAGGATCCTGTTTAGGTGCAGTTAAGTTGGAGAACATGAAAGTCACAACCCTTTGAAATTCATTTGGATAGTGTCACGTTATCATTTGCGCGGATAAATCGAAACCGTTAATCGGGGTTAAACTGGCTTGCTGGGGAAATTTATTGGGATTGAGGTGATTGGAGAGTGTTGATGCTTGGCTCATTTGGGCTGTTGGAGTCTGTTTACAAACAAAGTGAAAGACAGCTGATTTACTCCCTTTCATTGCCTTGCTATATTTTTATTCCTTGATTCACTATATTGCTATCAATTCGAAGAGGAAATCATGGTTAAGAATACAAATGCGACTTTAGAAGACCGAGAAGCCAAACTTCATACCTTGCGCAACAAGTTAGAACAAGGCGAGCAAAGCGCAATCGCTAATTATAGTTACGAGTCTTTAATTTAAGAACTTGAGCAAGATGACATGAGCACTAATACCCAAATTTGTATTACCAGATAATGTAGAATTAGATCTTATTAAAATCGCAAAATACACTGAATCTATTGCAGTTTAGACGCCTTAGTCACTTGTATAGCAAAACCTGTTTGTCAGTGAATGAGTTTAAAATTATCTACATTTTCTGACTCAAACCTTGCAAATTTTTCAATATTACGAAGATCATGGACATCATAAACATTAACACCTAATGAGTTCATTTCATCTTCTATAGAGTTAAATGCAGCCTTAAGGTTTTTATCATTGTACTCAGGACGATCAATTGCGAAAAGAAAGTCACTAGCATCAAGAGTGTTTGAGTTTAGTAAATGCTTCACTCTTGAAATCCAAAACTCACCATGATCGAGTAACTTTAAAGGCTTGTCTTGGTAAAAACTGAGAGGTTTAATCGCTTTCGTTGTGACTCTATCTGTCGCAACCAGAGGTAGCTCAAAAGAAACATAATCTGCATTTAGTTTACTCTTAGTAAACTTATATCTCGTTATGCCATCTAATTGTTTTTTCAGGTTTTGAACTAAAAGCGTCTCTCGATGCTCTTTAGTGTTAAAGCTTCTACCAACATATTGCTCAAACAACTTTTCTAGAACAAGTTCAAATGATTCATTCGTCAAAAGAGCTGCAGTTTCACTAAAAGTAAGGAAGCCCTCTCTTTGTCTGGTAACTTCATCCATGAAACCAGCCAAGTCCTTTCCTCGCATTCCTTTAGCAAAATCTTGAATACGCTTAAGCTCGAAATGAAACATTTCGATAGCATTAGAGTATAACTGACCATCAAGGTCATCAAAAAACTGAGAAACTCGACCAAATCTTTTATTTGCTAGTTTAAATAACACGCTACCTGTTTGAGGGGCATGAATCACGATACCGACATTGGCAAACTCTTGAGTTTCAGTAAAAGGCATAAAACGTATTACTGAATAACGCACTAGATTTTTCATTTTATACCCTCCCAAAATACAGATGTTCTAAAGCGCAATAATGTTACTCGAATATCTTCTACAATACCAATATCAACGCAGTTTTCGAGCCATTCGTCCGGTATCGACTCTAATATAGAGTCTAGTTCACTAACACAATTTTCCAGTAGTTCTTTGTAGTAGTCATGATCTAGTAAAGATCTTTGTTCAGCAAACCAAGCACTTGACCCCACATGGAGTTCTTTCAACTGACTAAACGTCTCATCATGATCTTTATCAAAGGCAAGGTTATGGTCTAAAACAATAAATGACTGAAGATCCGAGCGGATAAATAGATTCGGATTACCGCCACTTTGCGTAAGATTACGATCACCATTTTTCATCCAGTAATCAAATAAAAACAGTAGTTTTAAACCTTCCAAGTCAAGCTCACATAGCTTTTGGTAAGGGACATCTTGAATATTCTCTTCGTACTTAGAAGCAAACCAATCCCCTTCGCTGAGCTCATAATGTCCAAACTCAAGTAGAGAACCATCAACGTACGCAATTTCAAAATCAGGTACTGGTAACCCAATAGCCTTTCCTAACTTTCCACATACCCATTCGTTAATTAATCCTCGATATGTAGTATTAGGCCCTTTTACAATATACTGATTACCATCATCGCCAACACAGAGGTAAGGCCCTGTTTGGCCTTGTTTCATCTTCCTAATTATCCTTTCGATGTAAATCATATATAGCTGTAACTATGTAAAATTGATGCTTGTAAGTTATCATAATCGTTACATAAGTCGATATCTAGTTGGGTGGTTATAATAACGAATGATATCGATTTCCCACTAAATAACGCGGAAACCTCCGCTAACTTCAGTTCATATGAAACAATTAGGGCTAGAATCAATTCAAAAAAGAACTGTCCACATTAGGAAACATTGCTCGATATAAAGTGAGAAGTTTTCTACAGCAAATCTGTTCTAAGCAGATGAAGGGCGTATTCGAACCACTTTAGATTCAATTAGTTATAGATTTTTAATTGGGTTAGAATGAAAAAAGGAACAGATTATAAAATCTGTCCCTCAATAGGTCGTTTTGATAACAAACATCACTCAACACCTCATAATAAGACGCTAAGTAACCTGCAGGCGCTTAATCTAATGTAAAGCGGTGAATGACTTGGTTTGAGCTGCCTCGCCATTCTAAACGAGCGTCGGCTAAGTCTTTTTCAAACTTGCCGTCAATTAAAGTATCTACGTAGTTAACTACTTGTTGTTGCTCTTCACTAAGCTCTGCGAGAACGTAACCCGTCCACATCCAGATATCCTTTCCGGGACACTCTTCTTTTACTCGCTTTACCAGCTTAAAGATTGCTTCAAGATTACCCGGATAAAGCGGATCGCCACCAGACAGTGACAGCCCTTTGCGCTTGATGCGGGTATCGTTGAGATCAGCAATCACTTGGTCTTCCATTTCTTGGGTAAATAAATGCCCAGAGCTTGGCGACCAAGTCGATTGATTGTAGCAGCCACGACATTGATGGATACATCCAGAAACAAACAAGGTGCAGCGTGTTCCTAGCCCGTTGACCACGTCAACTGGGTAATAATTGTGGTAGTTCATCAGTGTGTTGCTCGTGCTAATTGTTTAAATGGTATTGCTATAGTCACTTACTTATAAGTGTTTTACGCGACGTTTCACTTCTTCTTGTTTACCGAAGTTAAACGGACGTGCATCTGGGCTACCTAGATAACCACACACGCGTCGTGTTACCGATACTTTGGCTGAATCGTGGTTGCCACAGTTAGGGCAGGTAAAGCCTTTGCTCGTACACTCAAACTCACCGTTATAGCCACATTCATAACACTCATCAATTGGCGTATTAGTACCGTAGTATGGAACGCGCGTATAAGCGTAATCCCAGACGTTCTCTAATGCTTCGACATTGCGCTGCATATTCGGGAACTCACCGTAGCAAATGAAGCCACCGGTTGAGATCATTGGGTATGGCATTTCAAAATCAATTTTGTCGTACGGGTTAACCTTTTTCTCCACATCTAAGTGGAAGCTATTGGTGTAGTAACCCTTATCTGTTACGCCGTTGATTACGCCGAATTCTTTAGTATCAATTTGGCAGAAACGGCTGCACAAGTTTTCACTTGGTGTGCCATACAAGCTAAAGCCATAGCCTGTTTCTTCTGTCCACGCATCCACATTACGTTTTAGATAAGCAATAACAGCCACGGCTTTTTCGCGTAGTTCTGCGGCGTCAAACACATGTTGCTCAGTGCCGTATAGAGCGTTGATCGTTTCATGAACGCCAATATAACCAAGAGAAATAGAAGCTCGGCCATTTTTAAAGATTTCAGAAACCGCATCGTCTGGTTTCAGACGTACGCCACATGCGCCTTCCATATATAGGATAGGTGCAACGCGTGCTTTGACGTTTTCTAAACGGCTAATACGCGTCTCCAATGCTCGACGTGCTGTGCTTAGTTTTTCGTCCAATAGCTCGTAAAAACGCTCTTCACTGCCCTGCGCTTGAAGTGCAATACGTGGCAGGTTAAGGCTTACCACACCAAGGTTATTACGACCATCGTGGATCATCTCGCCGTTTTCTTCATAAACGTTTAAGAAGCTGCGACAACCCATTGGCGTTTTAAATGAACCTGTCACTTCAACCACTTTGTCGTAGTTAAGAATATCTGGGTACATACGCTTGGTTGCACACTCTAGTGCCAGTTGCTTAATGTCGTAGTTTGGATCGGTTGCTTTATGATTTAAGCCATCTTTGATGCCAAAGACTAATTTAGGGAAAACAGCGGTCTTACTGTTTTTACCCAAACCTGCAATGCGGTTTTTCAAAATCGAAGTTTGGATCAATTTAGACGCCCAAGAAGAGCCTAAACCAAAGCCAAAGGTCACAAATGGAGTTTGACCATTATGTGATATAGTTAAAACTACTCTCACTAATAATGAAGCGGCAAACCGAAGAATTACATGCTACCCGTTGATTTAAAAGGGTGATAATATGTAATCCATGTTATCTTCTCTTGCGGCTTAAGGATATTTACTCTCATGAAACTGAAGCACTTGTACATTGAAGAGCATGAATCAATACAGGTCTCTGACAATAGAGTCATTGATTCTGTTCATACAAAACTGTTTAGAAAAGCAGACAAGAGTGAAGTCATCGAATTTACTAAATTCGTTAATTACCTAAAAACTTTGACTGGAAAAAACGGTAAGCCACTAAAACCAAACACCATGCTTACGTACAGTAATGCGGTCATAAGGTTTATTGATTACTTGCATGAAGCCGATATAAAGTTTCAGTTTGATCAAGCAGACCTACATTACGTATCCAGAGTCATAAACAATTATCCGTACTACTTGTCTAAAAACGACAATCTTATCGAAGATGCCTTGCTCAACACTCTTAGAGAAAAAATGGATGGCTACAAGCCCAACCTCGGGAATAATGCTGTTAACCTTCATGCAGTTGGTGTCGATCACTTTTTAAAATTTAGTGAACGTGAAGCTAAAGCTTTTCACACTCGATTTGCGAGAGAGAATGGATTCTCACTCAATGACTTCAACTATCAACCTGCCTTTGCCGAAGTTTGGAACAACAACAAAGTTAGCCAAGCGGAAAAACTTCACTGGCAAAACAATACATTGTTAGGTGGGATCATAGGTGCTAACAATTACAGCGGACTGTCAGAAAGAGTACTTAAGCGACTACAATCGGAAGATGCTGAAATCCGATCTTATTGTGAAATGACGCAAGAACAAATTCGTGACCTTTTATCATTACCATCATTAAGTAAACGGGAAAGATTACTTTATGCATTAATACATGCAACGGGTTTACGGATTAGTGAAGCCTTAATGCTTCAATTCAGTCACATAGACTTTACCAATCGATTGATTTACATGAAGAAAATCGATTTTCGTGGTTTAACACTAATCGAAAAACAATCTTGCAAGTCCGAAAAGGGAAGAAGCACTAAAGATGATATTGTCCACCTCTTTGGTGATGCTGAGGAAGTTTTCTGGCTTGCATTAGAAGACTATCTCGGATCTAGTGAGTTTTGCTCAAACTTCAGTCACGACTTTATCTTTGTATTCCAAAAGGGATCTCGTAAAGGCCGCCCTCTCCTTTTAGTTAATCAAGCCAGAAGAAACAAACGCAGTCTCAGCAATATAGAAAAAAAATATAAGCTAGCCCTCAACAAAATTGGTGTGTCGTACATCTATGGATTTCATTTGGCTAGACACACTCTCATCAATTACCTATTAAACGAGTATCCCACAATAGAAGAAATGGAAGACGGAAGCCAAAGGATAAAATTTGGATTAGAAGTTCAAATAGTGAAAAAACTTATTGGGCATGAGTCACTTAATAGTACTTTACGTTACATTAAGATTGATGAAGATAAAGTAAAAGATGAACATGCCAAAGCACGTATCTTAGCTCGTATAGGCAATTTATCTCATGAAACAACAGCCTTGATCGAACAAAAGTTGTATCACGAAGAGCAAGCTAAAAAAATCAATCTAAAACTAACTCAAATCGAAAATTTCAGTGCAGAGGCTAACAATGTTTAATATCAGCAATCAAGTTATTTTCCCTAATGGGGAGCAGCAAGCTAACAATCAAATACCTATTATTGCTAATGCATTAGCAAATGATGTTCATGATTTTTTCACTGATGTAGGCGTTGAAAAAAAGTACGACCTAAGCAACTCCGCACTTGTCGGCACTAACATTTCAAATGGCGTTGCAGATGCTCGCTGGGCAATTATTGAACTTAAACAAAATATAATAATCACAGCGCAAGAATTATATCAACTTGCATGCATTGGTGATGGTACTACGAACTACAAAGTTAATGAGCAAAGAGCCAACGATCCACTACACAAGCAGCATTTAGCAGCTACTGAATTCATAAAAAAAGCCAAATATTTAGCTTCAAAAATGGGCGTGAATGAAGAGATTTTAACAAGCAATTTATTCAGTAATCTAATTCACTTATCAAGGTGTTTATTAATTCGCCTATGGCGATCTGGGCATATTATTCTGCCGATTTCACATACTATTGTGTCTAACAACCTACACTCTTTTGTTACGTTTAAAGCCAATAATAGACGAAATACCCCCCCTATGTTTGGGGCTACAGATGAGTACGTCAAAAATCTATCTGCCAAATTTGAAGCGATTTTTTTTGGGTACGAGAGTGCAAACCTGATTGAGCGTGAGATTGTAAAAGTTAACCGAGAAGAAGCTAAACTTGGCATTAATTCCACTAACTTTTTACTTTACTGCGGTCAAGTAACTGAAACTCTAGATTTAAGCAGTTTTGATGAAGTAACCCGACTAAGCGTGCTTTGGAAAGAACTTAACCACAAAAAGCAATCCCATTTAGCAATTCTCAAACAATTAACTGATTCAGTTAAGCCTTTTGAAGGCTTTAGCTCTGGGCTAACAAACTTAAAACGCATTTGCACAGGCTCACTGAATTTTTTTCACACAGACTCTCTTCAAAGTCACAGTAGAAAGCTCACAGAAACAGTAAAAAATGAAATAAAAGTTGCCCTGAGTCCCTGTGAATTCGATTTTAGTGCAGTTTTGTTCGATAAAGATGAACAAGCTTTGTTCGATTTTGTTGTTAGTAACAATGTGAACGTAGTCAATAAAGCCTTGAATGATACATTAGATGTAAATTTTAAACATTGGGATGAATATCAGCACCAAAGTTTCAAAAGACAAGCAACTACAAAGTCAGCGCAAACACAATACACTGCGGGCTGGAATACAATAAGACGGTATTTGCTCTATGTAGCGGCTTGGATAGAAATGTTCCCAGATGTAGCTAAATCTCAATCAATTACGATACCCGAAACGCTAAAGCTTCTTGACCGAGAAACGTTCGTTATACGTAGTTTTTCTAATCTGGATATTGATAATGAAACTTGGCCTCGAACCCTTTCAGATTTTTTATTACAACAATCGGAGCAACTCCCAACGAGCGTAAGAAGCTGTATATTAAGTATTAATGAAAATTTCGCTTTAGATCAACAACACGTACCTAGCCAAGCAGTGATTTTATCCAAGGAGTTTACTCAACATTGGCATAAGCACTGTAATGGTATTGCTCTTGGGGCGCATAATGAATCAGTTAAACAAACGATTTCTCGTGAAGAGTTTCCATTTCTACTAGAGACCGCTTATTCACTTGAAAGCTTGGGAATGTATCTTCAACAACGAATCCTAGAGGGCTATACACATACTTTACTTGGCTTCACATCCATGTCAACACTACCAAAAGCGAATCCGTATTCATTTATCGACCTAAAACCAAAACGTTCGACCCGACTTGGAGAGTTTACACTCAACTATCAGAACACTAGTCCTATTCGTCTTGCCATCCCCCTCAAAGCATATCAACTTAAGAAGGGGACTGCTGTAGTAACAAATGATTTACAAATACAAAACCTTCGAAATCAAGTGTTTTCTGAGCCAGTCGCTGGCTATACCCCAATAGCTTGGTACTTAAATGATAGTTTAGAGTATCAGTACTTCCGTTTAGATCAGCCCTCCTCAACACTATCAAATCCCTTCTGTATGAATAAAACATCAAAAGTACACATTGATGGTAAAAATATATCAATTCCTTTACTAGGTCCAATTCGAGGAGCGACAGTAGCCTTAGAACAAGGGATTCGACATATACATATCCGACATCTAGATGCGCGACATTTTGATAAGTATGCAACAGATAACACTGATGTTACTCACCTACTTGTACAAACGGAAAAGACGAACAAACGACCTTGGAAAGCCCCCTCTCATCAGGATGTTATTAGTATTCTGAGGTCTGAAAGGGAGTTTTTAAGACTACGAACAGATAGAAATATCGGTGATCTAATCAAGTACAGTTCTTCAAATCAAGAAATTGACGTTCTATTTCGAAATGCAGCAGGAAAAGCTTTTGGAGAACAACAGTGGAATGGTGTCTGGGATAATCTACTTTTATTAGCTCAACAGCTAATAAATACACACTGTGGTGAGTATGTTAATAATTGTCAATTCGTTAAAATGGTTCCATTGACACCTGATGATCCAATGACTTATCTCAACTTTGTTAATAAATTAACTGCTCAGAATTCTCATGTAAAACGTTCATTTGTTGATGAAAGCAAATTGCATAAACACAAGTTTGATGGGATAGGACACAGAATCAAGTTAATGCCTATCGTAACACCTCATGGCTCACGAACTACATTTGTTTCACACCGTATAGGACATATGCCACTACATCTATTGGCGAGGACAGTTAACCAGAGTGGCAAGACAGCGGTTTACTACGGAGTTGAGAATGCTGAAGAAACAAAAGCATTATTCGAATCGAGCCGACAAGCATTAAAAATAATCAAACGCACGGATAGTAATGAAAGCGTACGAATATCTAGTAAAGCTGTTTCATCAAAAGTCGAAGATGCGTTTCTACAATCGCCTTCAGAAGCGATGAATCTTTACGGCATGACTTCTATACCGTTAGTCGTGATTGATAAAGAAGGAAACGAGATACAAAAAAAGACTGGCTTAGACCTACTATCATCGACCCCACACTCAATGATTGCATTTGCAGATACTCATATATGTGTCCATAACCTCGAATGCCCAGCCGAAATTGTTGATGAAAATGGAGGCTTTCAACGTTGTGGTGTTTGCAGGATTAAAATATGCCATATTGATAATCTTGTATCGATATCAGCAATGATGGAAAAGTTAGAAATAGATGAAACACTGACTGGTGAGGAATTGAAAAGCTTAAACTCCAATTCAGATTTGGACAGTAATTTCGTCAAGCAAGAGAAAAAACGATTAAAGCAGAAGATTGATGTTATTAGTAGTGAAAAAATTGGGTGGGCAATTGCTCAAGAAGCTGTTGAAACACAGCGACAAAGACTACTTGGAACTAAAAATAATCAGCATAGCCGTTTTATGATTCCCGCACCTACACTGCTGAAAGAAAGCATTAAATGTGAAAAAGTTCAACAAAAGGTTGCTGAAATATTCTTCAACCATGCACTCACTACGGATGATATTCCTTCTCTCAGATCCGATAAGCTCAGAGTTGTCATGGCTCGGTTAACACAAAAAGTACAGTACCTGTCAATGAGTGCAAGCTCACAGCAAAGACAGCAGCTAGCAATAAGCTATCAAGAACAAAACTTAAGCCCAGACCATATTTTAGCGCCAATACTTGCGATGATCGATGCTGGAATTATCAACAAAAAGCAGATAATTGAGACTCTGGACACTGAGCTTATTAATAAACCTGTTCCACAGAAAAGCCTTGTTCAGAATCAAATAATCAAAACGTTGGAGAGTATAGAACATGCCTAGTCGAAAAGAGTTGATGCTTCTTCGTTTGAAGCTTTTAAGGGACACAGTTAGTAAAATTGAACGTTCTAAAAAGCTCTACAGTAAAGTGAAAAATTTGGATCATCTTGCAAAAATGACTGTTGAGATCATGACGGAGGATCATGCACAGGATGCTATTGGTTACTCAACCCTGCTTAAACATAGCGGGCAATATCGAGGTGTTCTTGAAGAATCACTATCAAAAATATCGAAGCTAAACGCTAGTTCACTTTCAAGCAGAAATAAGCAACATGGCAACTTGTCGATACTGGACTCAGCACCGTCAAATTGGGTTGCTGAAAAGGCTCTTTTGCAGTGTAAAATCAGCAACTTAAATGAAAAATTAACAAAGTCTCATCAACGAAATGAACAGCTTGAGTTAACATTAGCGCAAATAGATCAACAACTTGGAAATGGAAATACGAACGTAACAGGGAATAATACGGAGAACGAGACTAGAAAAATGTGCCATGCAATGGCACATCTCCTAGATTGGTTAAACAGTTCAGATCTAGGAGTCATTTATGAGCAAAACAACAATACAATTACGGACATTTACGGTGAAGTTATCGTAAATAGCCAATACTTGACCCCTTATTTTGATTGGCAATCTAGCAGAGAACATGGAGGAAATAATGAATAAAATTTTTCCTCAACAAACTTTGACTCCTGAGCAACAAGCACTAAAAGGACCAGCCAAAAGTAAACTTTATCGTCAGTTGTATGATGGTTGTATTGCAAAGATGAAGAAAGAAGGTTTCTCATTCCCAAGAGACAAAAACAATGCGCTGGGTATCAATGTCTCTGAACTTGCACGGTGGTGTGGATTCAAAAGCCGTCAAACAATCAACGATAATTCGTATATTCAAGCCAGAATTAAACAAGACATCATTGAGCTAGGCATTAGTAACAGCACTCTAAATTTGTCAAGCAATGAGAACCAAACTATAGAGACCGACAGCTCAACAATAAATAACCATAAAATCAACAAGTTACAAGAAAAAATCTCAAACCAAGAGTTAATAATTCAAGATCTAGAAGCGCAATTATTAGCTTGTAAAGCTCATAGGAACAACATCGAAGGAACTCACTTAAAACAAATAGAGAATATGCTGCTGGGCGGAGGACGTACTTTTGCAAACTAATTTTGTTGTCACCAGTTGTCAAAAAGACGAGCTAAACGAAGCTTACCAAATATATGCTAAGTGCCTAAAATATCAGAAAAGATTATGCATCACCATAAGTGTAGAATTTGTATATAGAGCACCAGAACCAGCAGAGATTTGGCAATTTACCCCTTCCGCAAGACCGTATGCAACAAAGTACTGTTTACACTATCAAACCAATGCGATTCAACCACGATTCGATTTGATAATGACGTTTGATAAAGAGTTATCTTTGCTAGAATGTGGTAATGCCCCCTTTACTCTCCCCCAATTACTTGGCCACCTTTTAGATAAACATCCTATTTTCTATCGTTTAGGTTGCAAGCGTAAACGACTAGAGAAAACAATAAAAGCAGCGGGAAGTGCTAGGAAATTCATCAAAATACTCACTGAACAAAATCTATCTGCTCTAAGTGTCGCATTTAACAACCCCAAAAGAGCACTTGCTGTAATGCTAGCATTCAACAATCTAGTAAACGAATTCGATTACATCGAATTCATTCAATCTACTGGGTATGACATTAGAACTGCAAAATATTTATATGAGCTATTAGGACTCACTGCAAAACAATCTCTATTGCAAAACCCCTACCTACCCCTCCAGTTTGGCGCAAAGTTTGTAAATGCATGGGGGGTGGCAGAAAGAATAAATAAACAGTCACCCTATTCCCCAAAATACCGATTTCTAGGCGCTATAGATACAGTGGTATATCGAGCCTTAGCTAATGGTCATACAGCCATTCCTATTGACGAATTCAATCAAAAGCTTGGCTCACTCATCAATAAAAATAATGTAGATAATGCAGTTCAAATTGCATTAAGTGAACGAACTCTATGCAAGTCTTCAGATGAAACAGCGTACCAGGGCATTGGCGTTGCTTATATTGAATCTAAGACCGAGATGTCGATACAAAGGTTAATCAAACAAGCCGACTTCTATCTATCACAATCACGATTTGACCAATTGATCAGTGAGTTTAAAATCCTCGTTAACTTTGCACTTACTCATGAGCAAGTGAACTTAGTCGAAAAAGCAACCACCCAACACTTGACAGTTGCGCAAGGAGTAAGCGGCAGTGGTAAAAGTACCGCCCTATCCGCTATAAAGTATATTTGTAATCATGATGAACGTGACTCGTATTATCTTGCCCTTTCTGCTGTGGCAACAAAGCGCATTCGAAAAAGCCTTATAAAACACAAAGTAATTAGGGAAAAACGCAAAGGATTAGTCGCAAAAACAGCGATGGAAGAATGCTGTTTTACTCTACGCTCATTCATTAATAAACTGACATCTAGCAGGCTCAAGCTTAAAAATAACTGTTTAATTGTTGTCGATGAAGCATCAATGTGTGATTTGTCTATCATTTCAGAGCTTCTACATGCGCTTGAGAGCCACGATGCTGACTTTTCACTCCTGATGGTCGGTGATGTTGCCCAAGTTGCTCCTGTAGGTTTTGGGGCTGTTTTTCAGCCTCTGGTCGAAGCAAGAATTAACTATGTAGAGCTAACATCATCATTACGACAAAGTACGAATAATCCAATTCAAAATTTTGCTACGCTAGTAAGAACTGTTGGTCATAAAGATACTAAACTGAATGAGCATGAAATAGATTTCAAAAAAGAACCCAATGCACACCTACCACCTTATCAATCAAAATTAAATAATGGAGTATTTAAACTTGCATGTACAAACCAAGATATCCCTGCTACATGCTCAAAATTACTCATAGCTTTAGGAATCTATGAAACTCAAATCATCACTCCTTTCTCGACTTATAAACAGTTTGTTTCGGTTGATGAGATAAACGAAGCATGCATGCTTACTATCAACCCCGAAGGACGTAAAACATTTGGTTTTAGACAAGGTGATAAAGTTATCGTAACACGCAACAATGAAGAGCTAGGATTATACAATGGCGATATGGGGGTAGTTCTGCGCATCGTACATGAGTATAACAGTGCAAAAAAATTAATAAAAAAATTGATATGTAATCTCAACGAAACACAGATCGAATTGGATGAAGAACATATTGCTCAAGTCGGCTTAAATCATAGTTATGCTGTTACGATACACAAAGCGCAAGGATCTGAATTCAAATATACTATTGTGGTCATACCATCTTGGGATAGCGCACTAATCGAAAATAGTCTAATTTACACAGCTCTTACTCGTAGTACTGAAGCAACTATTTTTGTCGGCGATATCCAGGCATTAAATCGTGCAATTAATCGTACACCAAATGCTAAATCGCGATATTTAGGTTTTACTCCGCCTGTAGGTGAGCAGTTCAGAGTATCTTAGGTGGATTAGCCTAGACTCAACCTGTCTGTTTCCATACTACGATATAATCAAATCTGGCAGATTAGTTCTATAGCCCACTAACAGAGGGGGCTGTGATTTAGACCCCTCGCGCCCTGATCTTGACCTAGCTTGCCATTCTTGTAATTCAGGGTCATTACGTTGCGAGTCAAAATCCGTATTAGCCATTAAGTCTTTGATGTCAAACTTTGGTTTTTTATCCAATGCCTTCACAAAGAACCCGTCCTCTTTACGGATTAGCGTGACTTTAGAACCTGGCTTCAGTTGCATTTCAGCTAAGAATTCATCAGGAATAACAATTCCTGTCGAACTTTCAATTTTTATGAGAATTGTTTCCATCTATACCTCTAACAGCCATACTGCATGCTTGTATAATGTAATTTAAAGCCTGAAATCGCCCTACAGTTCGTTTGATAGACGGCTCTATACATTATTCAGACCTTTCTTGTATTGATTCAAAAATTTCTTCATCACAGGGCAATAAGTCCTGTACAGGACATTCTAAGACATAAGCGCACAAATAAACCTTCTCTAACGCTACGTTGGTTTCACCTCTCTCTAGATTTCCGACATAGGTCTTACTTAGACCACTGAATTTTGCCAGATCGCCCTGCAACCATCCTTTTTCTTTTCTCTTTTCAGCAACTTTTCTACCGAAGCTAACTGCTATTTCTTTTTTCATTTTAATTCTCAAACCAATTATAGTTGGTTTTTTTCGTTCAAACCAACTATAATTGGTTTCGTTGTCGATTTTGGAGTTATTGTATGCAAGATTCATTTGAAGAAATTATGTTAATGGCACTATGTACCAAGGTGCCTCAAGTCTTTTATTTGAATGACCTAGTTAAACAGATTGAAAGCGATTACCAGGGAAATTTGTCTCAAAGTTCTATCAAGCGATTAGTCGAACGCTTACTAGAGTCATATGAATCTGAAGATCAGCCAATTATTCAATCGCTTGGCAGTAAACAAGCCGTTGGCGCTATTTACAGAAAGCTCTATACTGAAAATGAGCAAGGCGAACTCATTAAGAGTTACCCAAAATTGCCAGACTATTTTGAGATCGAGCACATCAAAGAAGTACGCAATACCATAGATGAAAAGCTAGACTTGCTTGAGAATCAAATTCACGCATATCAAAGATTGAGCTATAGCTTCCCTCAAACTGAGGATTGGTCTGATGCAAAGTTAAGACGACTTCTAAAACAAAAAGCATTTCTCACTGAAGATCTTGATGTCATTGACGAACTTCTAGCAGAAACACAGCATCTAGAAAACAAGTGTGATTCGTAGAAATCACACTTTTAATCTTTCATTCCAACATCAATATCTCAACTCATGATTACAAGAGTTTGTCATAGTATAGAATAGAAATTGTTTCGATATTCTATGTAGCTACTCTTAAAGTTAAGGATTCACTAGCTCAGCTTGCTCTAACACAAGTTCAACTGCATCGGCTTGCTCATCTGGCGGGTAGCCAGTACGTTTCAATATCTGCTTAATTTTGAGGCGCATCTTAGCTCGCAAGTTTTTACGTTTAGCCCAATCTGGCTGAGCGCTTTTACGAATTTCCTCGGCAAGTTTGCGAGCAATTGTTAAGATATCTTCCTGCTTCATCGCTTCACGAGCAGATTCATTCGAACAAAGTGCATCAAAGAACGCTAACTCTTCTTTTGTAAGGTCTAGATCTTCACCACGATCTGCTGATTCTCTCAATTCTTTTGCAAGTTTGATCAGCTCTTCGATTACCACGCTAGTTTCTACTGAGCGATTACGGTACTTATCAAGTGAATTGCGTAACATTTCTGAGAAGGTCTTGTAAGCTACAGCGTTCTTAACAGTACGAGTTTTTATCTCATCTTGGATAAGCTTTTTAAGCATTTCAACAGCTAAGCTCTTGTGCTCGCTTTTCTCCACTTCAGCTAAGAACTCATCATCTAGAATGCTGATATTTGGCTTGTTTAAGCCTGCTGAATCGAATACATCAACAATATCGCCAGATACGATAGTCTCAGAAACAACCTGCCTTAGAGCTGTTTGAACCTTCTCATCAGACATACGCTGCTTTGATGTGGTAGATTTTTTAATCGCAGCACGCAGAGTCTCGAAAAAGGCAATTTCTTCTTTGATTTCTTTAGCTTCGTCCATGCTAGAGCAGAGACTGAAAGCTTTAGATAGAGACAAAGCCGCTTTATCAAAGCGCTTTTTACCATCTTCTAGTTTAAGAACATGGTTCATAGCACCTGCTAGCAGTCCTAGTGTATTAGTTTTAAAATCACTGTAATCAAAACCATGCATGATGCCACGACAAACATCTAACTTAGTCTTTGTCACAGCCATTGCTTCACTTAAATCAATGGTTGGAGAACCATTACCGCTTGCTGTGTAGTTGGCAATAGCATTGCGTAGCTCAGGCGCAATACCTAGATAATCAACTATTAGACCACCTTCTTTGTCTCGGAACACACGGTTAACACGGGCAATTGCCTGCATTAAGTTATGTCCTTTCAGCGGCTTGTCGATATACATGGTATTTAAACAAGGAGCATCAAAACCAGTTAGCCACATATCACAAACGATGACCAACTTAAGCTCATCATTAGGGTTCTTAACTCGCTTAGCAATTTTCTTCTGAATAGGCTTCTTGTGAATGTGTTTCTGGTATTTCTCAGGATCGTCAGAAGTCCCTGTCATGATCACTTTCATGCAACCCTTTTCAGGATCGCCATCAGCCCATTCAGGTTTTAGCTCTGCAATTTTATCGTAAACCTGAACGCAGGCTTCTCGACTGATGCAAACCATCATCGCCTTAGATAGTGACGTTTCTTCACGATCAGCAAAGTGATTGAGCATATCTTTAACAAGGCGTTCAACTCGGTCTTCCGCACAGATAAGCGCTTCTAAAGCTGCATTACGAGACTTAGTTTTAGCTTGATCATCTTCATCATATTCAGACACAAGATCATCAACTTTTTGGTCAACGTCTTCTTCTGTGGTGTTTTTATCCATATCTAGCTTGATAAGGCGACTCTCATAATAGAGTGGCTTTGTTGCACCATCCTTCTGAGCCTGTTCAATATCATATACAGAGACATCTTCACCGAAGACCACACGAGTATCCTTATCTTCCATCTCGATAGGTGTACCAGTAAAACCGATGAAGCCTGCATTAGGTAACGAGTCTCTCAGGTGTTGAGCGTAACCATACTTCATTTCGCTCGTCTTCTTGTCTACACGAGCTTTTAAGCCATATTGAGTACGATGGGCTTCATCTGCCGCTACAACGATATTATGACGTTCTGTGAGTGGTTTACAGCGAGTTTCGCCTTTAGGTGGTGAGAACTTTTGCATTGTTGTAAAGATAATGCCGCCTGCTTGACGATTGTTGAGCAGATCAATCAAATGATCTCTATCTTTGGCTTGTACTGGCGTATCATTTAAAAGCTCCGCATTTTCCGAGAATGTTTCGAACAACTGCTCATCTAAGTCATTACGGTCAGTAACAACGACAATCGTTGGATTATTCATTGAAGGAGAAGCCATCAGCTTCGCACTGTAGAACGTCATCGACAGAGACTTACCAGAGCCTTGCGTATGCCAGTAAACACCGCAACGTTGATCACCATCGTGCCTTGTCGCTCGAATAGTGCTTTCTACCGCAGCTCGTACACCGTGGAATTGGTGATAACCAGCGATTTTCTTAACCACCTTTTCGACATCAACTTCATACGAAATGTAGTATTGAAAATAATCAAGCAGCAGCTCTTGATTAAAGAATCCACGTACCATTACTTCTAGGGCTAACGTATCTTCTGTATCATCACGAGAGCCATCAATGGTTCTCCAAGGTGTAAAGCGATCACGATCAGCAGTTAAAGAACCGATATAAGCCTCAGTACCATCTGAAATGATCAATGATTCATTAAAGATAAATAGGTCTTTAATTGCACTCTTGTAAGTTTGTACTTGGTTGTAAGCACGCCACACATCAGCTTTAGTATCAGCAGGATTTTTAAGCTCTAGAACCGATATTGGTAAGCCATTCAGGAAAACGACAATATCAGGTCTACGATTGTCCACTTCGCCATTTGTCACACCGTTGACTGAGAACTGACGGATTGCTAACCAGTCGTTATCTTCATTCTCGAAATCAACGAGCATGACTCTATCACCGACAGGCTGACCATCTTCATCTTCGTAATCGACTTGAATGCCTTCGATTAATTGACGGTGAAAAATATGGTTAGCACGCTCGGTAGACGGTACGGTGGTAAGTAAGATGTCTATAGCTGTGTCAATACAAACTTCAGGAAGGTGTCCATTGATATCAATAAGAGCCTGACGCAAACGAGGTTTAAGCACGACATCCGATAGCGATTCTCGCTCTGGTGTACCACCTGTAGGCTCTAGTTCGCTACCGTTGATGGTTTGGTAGCCTATTTGGTTAAACCAGACCATACAATGGTCTTCTAGCATTTCTTCAGTTATTTTCATTGTTATATCTATTCTTTGTTATTGTTTTTATTGTTCTAAATAGTAATAAGCCTAGCCCTCTGACGAGAGCTAGGTCTTCTAGTTATACCGCTTCTGCAAACTCCTGTTTAGCCTCACCTACAGAAATTTGACCTGAGATCAATTTTGGGAGTAATAGATCACGAATTTTTTCCAGCGCAACAGAGTTTTCAGTGTTTGATGAAATCTTTGCAAACAAAGACGCTGTTATTTTATGAAAAGCTTTAATTACGTTTTCATCAGGCTGGGGAATTTGATACTCCCCAATTAACGCGCCACTCACACGTTGTCTGCCACTTGTACCTGTCATATTTTTGATAGCATAAGCTCTTAATTCATCGCTTCTTGCTAATAGATATGCATATTCCCTAGTGTATTCATTTTTAGGGTTCATAACTATAAACTCCGTTGATCCCCAAGCAATATCATTTCCAGGAATACAATTTACGTAAGCCGTTTTTCCGTTTTCTAAACAGGGAGTAATACGTGCGAGCAAAGTGTCATGGTTGATGAACTTAGTACCTGATTTAAATTCTTTAGAACTAACGCCATCAATACTCATTGATGATGTTGGGAGGACTTTCATATCAATATGATGAGTTACAGTCCCTTTCTTAATGGTTCTCTTAGGGTTGATGTTAATAAGGCTAGAGAGAGGCTCGATATTCCAGCCCTTCGGAATCATCCCCAACTCAGAGCTTTCAAATTCACTTGGAAACAAAGCTTGAATCTCAGGCGACAGACCATCAAAAAGCACGCCTTCTTTGTTCGCTTTTACTGGGTCAAAGTCGATAAACCATGATTTGAAGATGCGCTGGGCGATCTTTTCGAGGGTTTGGTTCATGGCTTTGTTGTTAGAGATAGCATCATCCAAAGAACCCAGAATTGAAGCCACTTTCACCTGCTTTTCAATAGTAGGAAGCTCTAGCTCGATTTTTCTAAGCTCGCTCTGCTTGATTCCTTTTACTGTTGAACCTGAGGATCGACCATCTAAAGCAGCTTGCATCTTAGATGACATAAGTAAGTATTTTAGATACGTGTTGTCCAAAACACCTTGTTTACCACGCAATGTCACAACACGTTGAGCGAGTGCCACATGACTATCAGTTAATTGTGCGACTTGTCCAAGTGGAGCTTCTACGGTTAGAACAACATCACCAACTTTTGGTAAGCCTCGAACCATCCAAGAATCATAATTTTCTGGTGCGATAAACTCATTGGGTTCTAATATCTCACCATTTTTTATAACTTTAGCAGTAATTAATGGCACACCTGATGTGGTTTTCTTAGGTGTTTTCCCACGATAATCTATCAATGCTTCGACTGCATCTTCAAGATTAATGCGACTAATATCAGATGTCATACCCAACCTCCGCAAGCGAAGCCTTGATTTGCTCATCAAAAGTCACAGACTTAGCAATTTGCCCTGATAGTTGTTCAGTTAAAATTGCCATATCTTCTTGGTATGATGCTTCGTCTTCCTCAACTTCAGCAGCACCCACATAACGACCAGGAGAAAGGACAAAACCTGTTTTTTGAATATCTTCCAATTTTGCTGACTTACAAAAGCCTGGAATATCAACATATTTACTGTCTTTTTCAGCAAATTCAGTCTTCGCCCACGCATGGTACGCTTGTGAGATTTCCATGATGTGTTCATCATCAAAAACAAGTTGAGCACGAGTCTCTAGGCGACCTAGATGACGAGCATCGATGAATAGTGTTTCACCTTTACGCTTCTTGTCTTTGTTGTAGATGAAGATACAAGAAGGAATTTGTGTATTAATGAACAACTTTGGTGGCAGAGCAACCATACATTCAACTAGATCATCTTCGATGATAGCTTTACGGATATCACCTTCAGTGTTTGCTGTTGAAGTCATCGCACCGTTCGCCATTACCACGCCTGCACGACCTGTTTCATTCAGGTGGTACAACATATGTTGCATCCAAGCATAGTTAGCGTTGCTATCAGTTGGTGTACCCCATTTCCAACGTACATCATTGGCAACTTTGCTTGCGCCCCACTTTTCTTGGTTGAATGGCGGGTTAGCTAGGATGTAATCAGCGCGAACGTCTTTGTGTAAATCATTTAGAAGTGTATCGGCATTCTCTTCACCTAGGTCAAAATCAAGACCTCGGATCAGCAGGTTCATCGCTGCCATTTTCCAAGTGGTATGAGTGTATTCTTGACCGTAAACACTTATATCGCCACGTTCACCGCCATTACGCTCCATGAACTTCTCAGACCATGCAACCATGCCGCCAGAGCCGATAGCTGGTTCGTATAAAATACCTCGTGTTGGGGCAATGATTTCTACAAGCGTTTTAACGATAGATTCAGATGTAAAAAATGCACCTGCATCAGCACCTTCGGCAAGAGCGAATTGCCCAAGGAAATATTCATACGCCAAACCCAGAACATCAGCAGATCGATGTTCACTGTTCGTGAAGCTTAAGGAGCTAAGCAAATCAACCAACTCACCTAATTTACTTGAAGGGATTTTAAGAAGACCAAAACCACGGTAAAGCATGCCTTTTAACTCAGGGTTGTGCTCTTCAATCGCTTTTGAGGCGTCATCAAGTACTTTTGCGTAATTAGTTTGTTTAGCGTTATCAACTAAGTATTCCCAACGTGCAATTTCTGGAACCCAAAAGATGTTCCCAGCTTCGTACAAATCACGGTCTTCCAAGTTCATCTCAAAAAACTCATGGTCTTCATCTTTTACCCATTCTTGAGCATCTTCACGGAATTCTACAAAGGAATCGCTAACATATTTAAAGAATAGAAGAGCAAGCACAGGGTGCTTGTATTCAGAAGGCTGCAATGCACCACGTAACGCAACGGCTGATTCCCACAACGTGTCAAAAAACTCTTTGTCACCAACGTTTTTAACCATTTTTTATTTCTCATCATAATCTGACTTTAATTACCAAACATCGTATCTCAAACAGGTTGAAATGTCCATTTGCGCTATGTAACATAGAAACGATAAAAATCTTAAAAAACAACAAATTATAAAAACATAAGAACAGTCAAGACGTATCGCCTTAGAGATAGAGCTTGATCTTAAGATGAAGCTTTATAAAAGAATGGACTTACTATGAAAAATTGGTTTTTAGCTAAGGCAGGACAGGACTTTCCAGAGTTGCTCCCCTAACACGAAGAGCGATGGGGAAATATCGAAATCAACAGCTAACGAATATGAAGCGTCAGCTTAAAGGAAGACTTAATGTTTTCTAAACCTACCTGACCTTACTCTAGACCTATAAATTAAAGGAAACTCAATTGGAAATTTCATCTCTTCATCTCAAAGGCTTCAGAAACTTCAATGATGCTTTAATCAATTTTAATTCAAGCACGTTAATCATTGGTTCAAATGATATAGGTAAAAGTAATATGCTCCATTCTCTTCGCATATTATTAGATAAGAGTCTTTCTGAAGCTGATATTGAACCCTCGGAGCTAGACTTCCACATTGGTTTAGATGGCACTTCTCAGTATGTAGAGATCACAATAACCTTTAAAGATGTGAAAGAAGATGCTGTTCTGTCGATTTTAAAAGGTAATGTAAATGACAATGGAGAAACAATTTTTCGCTACACGGCCAATAAGTCAGACCTCAGCTACAAGCTATGGGTTGGTCAATCGCTAGAAGATTTACAAGAAGTCACAAGTCGCTTTTACCTCAAGTACATTAACCTAAAGTACATTCAGTCACAGCGAGACTTAAATCGTGTTATCGCCAAAGAAAAGAAGCAACTTCTTCGTATTGCTCAACAAGTACTAAATGAAAACGATAGCCAAGAAGATGAAACTTTACTCACAGAAATAAGTACTGATTTAGCAAAATTAAATAGGAAAGTTGCCAAACTAAACTATGTTAAGTCAGCAACAGATGATATCAACAGTGAACTAAAAAAACTAGCATACCATAACTCAAATTATTCCGTTCAGCTTGACACTGGCGCTATAGAAGTAAATGATTTTATTGACAAACTACAGCTCGGTGCATCCACTGGTGGCGAAAGTGTCATGCTTGGTGGCGATGGACGCAACAATCAAATACTGCTAGCTTTATGGAAAGCAAAAAGCATAATTGAACAGGATATAGATCACGAGGTTGTTTTTTACGTGGTTGAAGAGCCTGAAGCCCACCTCCACCCTCATCAGCAGCGTAAATTAGCGACATACTTGATTGAAGAGCTTCCTGGACAGACCATTATATCGTCACACTCACCTCAAATTGCTACTAATTTCACTCCAGATTCTATCGTTCGCCTACTTTCATTTAAAAACTCAACTCTAGCTGCTAGTAATGGGTGTTCGCAATGTATTGCGGAAAGTTGGAAGAGTATGAGTTATAGAATGAGTATCTTACCAGCAGAGGCTTTCTTCTCTAACGGCGTGTTTTTGGTAGAAGGTCCATCAGAGATGCTCTTTTATCATGAATTAGCTAAGCAAATCGGAATAAACTTAGATTTTAAAAATCTATCTATCCTCTCTGTTGATGGCATTTCGTTCTCTGTATATGTACAAATATTAAACGCTTTAAACATTCCTTGGGTTATGCGAACTGACAACGACATCAACAAAATTAAAGGTAAAAGTCAGTGGCAATTTGCAGGAGCTAATCGTTGTTTAAGCGCTGCTAACCTCTCAAAACTAAAGCATAGTGATATTAAACTTTCACCTACCGATGCGTTTAATAATGGTACTTGGAGAATTGTATCGGATGCAGTGAATTGTAAAGGTATTTATCTTTCTAAAGTAGACCTAGAAACTGATCTAGTAACAGAGCTTCCTGAGTCAATAGTTAAAGCATTAGGAAAAAGTGATACAAATGGTGCTATTAAGTACCTACAGGGGAAAAAAGCACTTAGAATGCACCCGTTGCTTAAAAAGATTGATAACGATCTAGCTTCAATTACTTCAGGTGATTTGGCGAGACCACTACACAAATTAGTGGAAATGGTAAGGTAACGCTATGAAGCAGTTTAAGCTAACAGCGCAGCAACAAGAGGCGATTGATTACAATGGAAGTATGATTATTACGGCTTGTCCTGGTAGTGGAAAGACAACCGTTGTAACCGAAAAAATTAGACAATCCACCCTAAATTTACCTTCTTATAAAGGTGTCATTGCTATTACATATACTCGAAAAGCGAGCGCAGAACTGAAGCGTAAATGCACTTCGAATGCACATGACACCAAAGCAAGCTTTTTTGGGACAATCGATAGTTTTTGTTTCAAAGAAATTATTTTACCATTCTTACCGAGAATTTGGGGATCACCAGCTTTAGAATTAAGAGCAACGAAGAAGTTAATTAGTCCATACAATGAGTATTTAAACCAAGAATATAAATCTCCAACAACAGCAGATATTGTCAATGATCCTGGATTCAAAGCTTTATACGATGACGGTATTTTGTGGATGAACTCTTTTGCGGCTCTAGCGTTATTTGTTCTCAAGAATTCTTTAGCAGCAAGGCGTTATGTTTCTGCAAGGTATTCAAGCGTCTACATTGATGAGTATCAAGATTCATCTTTTGCTCAACATCAATTGTTCGTTGAGCTATTTCAGTTAGGATTAACTGCCACCGCAGTTGGTGATTCATGGCAAAGTATTTATGAGTTTCGTGGTGGTGACTCAAAGCTACTTTTGGCGTTGACAACAGATCCAAGATTCAAGCACTTCGTTATTGACAAGAACCATCGTTGTCACCCTTCTATCGTCAATTACGCTGAGCGATTGATTGATAGCAATGCTCAGTTGTTAAAACATGCCCCTGACGATATCAGAGTTCATCGCTCCTACCTCCAAGGTAATCTAACAAGTATAGGAAACGGTATATCTACTTACATTAATACATTGCTCAAAGATGGCAACATCAAACAAGCATCAGATGTTGGTGTATTAGCTAGAAAAGAGCAATCCTTACAGATGATTGCTAATGGAATGACCGTCAAGTATAGGTTATATAACGACAACCCTATTGATAAGCATGCTTCAACCGAGTGTGCCGATTTTTATACGGATTTATTATCTTATCGATATGGTGCGATTTCCACGATGCAAGACATAATTGATACCTATTTCGAGTCTATTGATCAAAAAAAACTATCAATCAATAACTTGAGAACAATGATCCAAAAATTAAAAGATGATCAAACTGTGGAAGAGTTGATTGATAAATTTAACCAATTAGCCACTTTAATTGGCATTAAAGATACAAGATCTACAGATACAGCACTAATATCGAAAGTTCATGATGAATCATTTTTGAAGCAGTTTAAATTAAAAGATGAAAATGAAGTACAGGTCATGACACTTCATAAATCCAAAGGGCTGGAGTTCAAGTATGTGTTTCACTTAGATCTAGAAGAATGGTCTTTTCCTCATCTGACACCTGGAAAATCTTGGGGGGAACAGACGTTCACTAATCTAGAACAAGATACAAACCTTCATTATGTGGGGATTACCAGAGCTGAAGAGCACTGCTTTCTCGTTAGAGCCGAATATAGACAAAACGCAAAAGGTAAGGATTCATACTCGAATCCATCATATTTTTGGACGTTACCACAGCTTGAAGGGTTGTATTCAGAATGAAGCTATTACCAAGCGTAAATGACAGGCAAGCAAATGCCAAATACTGAAAAAAAACAAAATACAAGTTCTATGGTTGCAATTGAGCATTTATTCACAGAGTTTCAATACGCACTTGCTCAATCAGAAGATAAGAATGTTGAAACATTCATGGAAAGGTTGCAGCAATTAGTTCTCGGTAACAATACGTTAATATTGAAATCGATTTCAGAATTACTGCAACTAAATTTTTTTGTAGATGACTACCAGCGTGGGTATAAATGGACAAAAGATCAGGTTGAAGATCTGCTTAATGATATTGATGAATTTAACACCACTCAAAGCGATTTTTATTGCTTACAACCTGTTGTAACAAAATATCATGCTCCAAAATATAACGAGGACAGCCCTCTATGGGAGGTTGTTGATGGTCAGCAAAGAATGACAACTAGTTATATGATCCTCTCATATCTTCAACATGATAAATTTAGCATTGAATATAGAACCCGAAAAAGCAGTAGTGAGTTTTTAGCTCATTACTTACCAAGCACATTGAAAATTACCCCTTGGGGTAACTATATCAAACAATTTGACTCGATTTCCGATGAGGAATACCCAACCCCTGCTCTATCACAGTTTGATTTGGATAATGTAGATAACTATCATTTTTATACAGCTTACCACACGATTTCAGAATGGTTTTCTGATAAAAGCGAAGAACAAAAACATGAATGGTTAGACAAGTTTCTAAATCATACAAAAGTAATCTGGTATGCAGTTGAGCCTTCGAATAATAACTTAGAATCCATTGATATTTTTATGCGCTTAAATAGTGGAAAGATTCCGTTAACAAACGCTGAATTAATCAAAGCTTTATTTCTGCATTTCGTCAGTTCCGATGAAGGAACGGAATTAATTAAGTTAAAACAATATCATATGTCGCAGCAATGGGATGCCATAGAACAGTCATTACAAACAAAAGACTTTTGGGCTTTCTTACAGCCTTTTAACAGTAACCAAAACTATACGAACCATATTGAATTATTATTTGATTTACTGACAAACAAACCCACAAAGCAATCTAAAAACACTGAAAGTGATAAAAAATATCATTCATTCAGTCATTACTATTTAATCCTGAAAAATATAGAGACAAAAACAGCCTTTATCGAACAGGAGTGGCACAAATTAAGACAAGGTTTCTACCGTTTGCAAGAATGGTATGACAATGACGAACTATATCACCTAGTTGGTTTTTTGATCACTCGTAAGATTTGTACAGTTCAAAAGTTATGGAAAATGTCTGAGGGTGTGACTAAATCTGATTTTATCGAGTCATTAAAAAGTCTTATCGGTATAGAACTAAAAAAATATTTTGTTGATGATAATCAAAAGCCATCTTTTAGCGCGTTACAATATGGTGGTAATCGTCAGCATATAATTTCTGTTTTTATTCTATTCAATATTGCAGCTCACAGGAGGCAAGGTACACGATTATCATTTAACTCTTACGCCAATACTCAATGGGACATAGAGCATATACATGCTCGAAACTCTCAAGAATTAGAAGATGCTAAACAGCAAGATATATGGCATGAATCTCAGGTACATATCTTAGCTTCAGAAGACATACCAGAGGAAACCAAAACCAATTTAAATAAACTTCTATCGAAATGGAACCAGTTAAAAGTGAGCGGTTCTAGCAGTCAAGAATTAAAATGTTCACAGAAAATTTATTTAACCCTACTTGATTCCGTGATAGGCACTATCGAAGAAGAAGAAATGGATGACCTTGATAACCTTTGTTTGCTGTCTTCTACAATCAATAGAGGTATTGGAAATTTAATTTTCACCCAAAAAAGACAATCAATATTGAGATATGAAAAATCTATGTGTAAAAACGGGACTCATCATTTTATCCCAATAGCAACAAAAAATGTCTTTTCCAAATTTTATAGTGAAAAAGTGGCGAATATGTACCAATGGTCTGCCAAGGATAGAAAAGCATACCGCAAAGAGATCATCGAATGCATTAATTATTACTGTGACATTGAGGGGTTGAAATGAGCATAAAATGCACATTCTGGCAATTACTTGACCTACATTCGATATGTATCCCCATAATCCAAAGAGATTATGCTCAAGGTCGTATAGACAGTAAATCGAGTCAGATTAGAACCGAGTTTATAGCTACTTTATTTACTATGGTTAGTGATATTGAAAAAAGTCAGGATCTTGATTTCATCTATGGGTCAGTAAAAGACGCTGACCTAATACTATTAGATGGACAACAAAGAATCACAACTCTATTTCTACTACATTGGTATATTGCAGCAGGTTCTGGTCATTTAGCTGAAGCTTCGAAAAAGTTGAGTAAGTTTAAATATGAAAACAGAATTACATCTAAAGAATTTACTAACTCACTACTGCAATTTGGAAGCGAGTTAAACATTCACAAGATTAATGGCTCACTTTCTGAAACGATTTGTGATGCTGGTTGGTTTTTTTCAGTATGGGAACATGACCCTACTATAAGAGCAATGCTAGTCGTTTTAGATGAAATGCATAACGTGTTTAGAGATTCACTTTCTTCTTGCTTGTGGCAAAGGTTGATTTGTACGGAAAAGCCACCAATTACCTTTCATTTCTTAAACATGGATAACTTTGCCTTAACAGATGAGTTATACATAAAAATGAATGCTAGAGGACAAGCTCTAACAGATTTTGAAAATTTCAAAGCTTGGCTGCAAGGTTATGTAAATCGTTCTGATGATATCGATTTAAAAGATGATTTCTGGCTAAAGCTAGACAAATCCTGGACAGATATTTTTTGGAAAATGAGACCAGAAAATGTTAATGAAGTAGACAATGTATATCAAGCATTTTTTAAAACAATAGCTCTTACTGAATTTGGCTTAATTATTGAAAATAAAAAAAATTCAGTTAAAGAATTCTCCAATATTGTAAATGATTTACGTAATAATTCGTACTTTGGTCATACGATGTATGAAGAACTAGCTTGCTTTTCTGGTGCTTCATTAAACAACACACATCGATTCCTTGATTTTATACATAAGGTTCTATTTCATTTTGATTGGAGTAACGAATTCTCAGCCAAAGAAAAGATTCTTGAGGTTTTTAACAATGGAATCCGAGAAAATGGCTATCTTGAGAAGGTTCGTTTTGCTTCACTCTACACATTTATTTCAGAAAATAAATCATTTGATAGCTTATCCCCTCTCTCTCAAAATGAATTAGATAACTTAAGTCATTGGCTAGGTGTGTCTGAACGATTAATTAATAATTCAACCTTCGACTCGGCTACTGATTATGTCAATGCCGTAAAGTCGCTATGTAGCTTAGCTAAACATTTAAACTCTCGTGTTTTTCCAAATTTGTCTAATTTAGAAAGTAAAGACATATCTTTTTTCAATGATCGTCAAAAGAACGAAGAGGTACTTAAAGCTCAGCTTATTTTAGAGAATCACGAATGGCTTGCCGCTTTTGATACTTACCATGAGCATTACTACTTCTATGGTCAAGTTGGATTTCTACTCGACTCTTGTAAAAATGAAAACTTATATTGTTTAGATAAATTTAAGACTAATGCTCAAAAATCTTCCGTTTTATTCTCGAAAGAAACCCTCAATAGGAAGGATTTCTTACTTCATCGAGCTTTATTAACGTTTGGTGATTATCTAGTATGGCAAGGTCGAAACAAAAGTTTTTGTAGAAACTCTCGGAGTAACGCTCGTGATCGGAATGAAAACTGGCGAAGTGTATTTAACGATAAAGAAAATAGACAAAAAATATTGTTCCAATTAATCAATGCACTTGACGTTGGTAATGAACTTGAAGGTATGACACTGCTTGTGAAAAGCTCTTCTATTTCCGACTGGAGAAAATGTGTTATTGATGAACCAGACATACTTAAAGAATGCAAAAGGATGTGCGCTCGCTTTAATTACGAAGGTAGTGAGATTTATCTTCTATGTAGCTCTAGGATGTCTGGCTACCACTATGGCTTATACAGCTACTATACTTTCCTAAAACTAAGTAAAATTAATTTAGATACTGACCACCCTATGTCTAGTTTGTTAGAGGGACTTGAATGCTATGATTATGTAACTGGCAGTAGTGAAGTGCCTAGTATCAACTTCAAATACAAAGGTGATAGCAACCTCTATTTTTATCTTTCTGACAAATTTACTTATGAACTATGGCAAGGGGACGAGGAGTTAGAATTTGATGAAAGTCATTCAATGAAAGCGTTAACCAAGTTCGCCTACCAGATTACAGGTTTAAGTGAATTGTCTGAACAATTAGAACCCTCAGACGAATTAGAGTAGAACCAAACAGGTTGCTGTGCGACCTGTTTTTATAAACTAACTTCCATGTGTTTTTTAGGTTTTTAACGCTATTTTGGCAGGGAAATTAAAAGTACATCTTCGAGTCATTAGATGTAAAATAAAGAACTGATTATTTACTTTTAATCTCTTAGCCCACATCAATAATATATATTTTTGTCTCTAATCGTGTATTATTAAATATCTGACGACAGGTATTATTACGCCATATTATCCTTGAGTTTATAAAGTTAACCCAAGAAATAATATTTTAAATCCGTTAGAAACATGATGCATTTTACCTATGTTTACAATCTATATTGAGGCAGTGTTTTTATTTTTGTTAATAAGGATATCTAGATTAAAAAACACCTATTCCCGTTGCTAGTGAACTACACTTAACCTATTCGAAATATATCTTAACCTTCAGCAATAATACTATTGCTATTAATTAACTTTATAAATCGATTAACTTAGTAGGCTATATGTCTCTAATAGGTATACTTATATAGAACAGTCAAGACGATGTATAAATTGTCTCATTTACACCCAGAAAATTAGTTGTGACAACTTAAATGATACTGTATCGTTTAAGTTGTACATATTAGACTACCGCGAGGCTTTTTATGACTATTAGGATCTACTTGAGGGCATCAACTTCTGAAGCAGACGCATTGCGAGCCAGAGAATATATCCACGAACAGGCTTTGCTAAATAATCTATCATTATTAAATTCTGTCGAATATATCGAGAATTACTCAGGACGCAAGGTCGCTCGACCCGAACTGACTCGTTTACTATCAGAGTCATCACCAGGCGATATTATCCTCGTTGAACAAATAGATCGATTAACACGCCTTACTTCTTCTAACTGGAAAACGTTAAGATCAGAAATAGAGCAAAAAGGCTTAAAGGTTGTTGCTTGTGATGTAGCAACTAGCTTTAAAGTCTTAGAGCAAACTCAAGATGAAATGCAACAAAGAGTGCTGGAATCAGTAAATTCAATGCTAATCGAAATCTTGGCTGCCACAGCCTCTAAAGATTACGAAGATAGACGTAGAAGACAGCGTGAAGGCATTGAAAAAGCTAAAAACCACGGTAAGTTTAAAGGCAGGCAAGCAAATCCAGAGACAGCTATAAAATGTGAGAAGGTTCACCGAATGGTAAATGCGGGAGTCGAAAAACTCCCTGAAGCTTTAAAAACATACAACTTAGGGCGTGCAACCTATTACCGATGGAAGGCTTCACAAACTCCAACCACCATAACAGCTCTGGATCATACAAGTCTTGTTTAAATAGGGTACAACGAGTCCCCTCTCCGTTCACAACATCAACTGAATGATACTTATGATAATTCATTTATGCTCAGTCCATGTGTTTAGCTCAGGTAAACACTCCTTCTTGTTTACCTGAGCTAAACGGTCAAGCACCAAGATTACCACACAATCTTCGAGTCACGGAGACATTTTAAAATCCTAGTTGCCGCATTTCGGACACAAAGCGAAAAGTCGCATAGCTAAACCGCATAATGAGCGATCCATAGGGATAAGCGAGGAGAGATAACAAAGTGATCAATAGTACTAATTTGAGATCCGTCCAAGAGCTAGGCTTTCATTAGCATCGCTGAGCGAAGCGAATCTATTCAATGAAAGCTGAACGAAAAGAACTTAACTCACTTCTCTATCATTGATGGTTCAGTTAAAACTAATATGATTATCAATTTTTTTTATTTGTGTGGCGAGTCACTCTGGCACTAATATAGGCTGTCTGTTTTCTATAGGCTAGAACAAATAATATCCCCAGCCCACAGATTACGATAGCCTCCATATTCTCAATGACCCAGGGGTACTGTAACGAATAAAATTCCCATATTTTCGCCCCACCTAAACACATCATCACAGAGCATAAAGTCCGAAACATGTTATTTTGTTCCGAAAGTGTAGCAATTAAGCCATCTTCTTTTGACGCTGGTAAATAATCCGCATAGTCAGCAAACTTAACAACTCGTAGCTTCTTAAGAGCAGGCTCAACAAAGACCGAACCCATACGACTGATTACCAAACCAAGAAAATAGTAAAAGAAAACACCTAGAACTAAATCATCCTGCCTTAGTGAAAAATGTGTAAGTTTTTCTAATAGAACGACAAACAATGCACCTGGAAACAAGTAATTAAACAAGTTATAAGATGAGATTTTAGTTAGTAACTCTTTCATTTTTAGTCAAAATTCCTGTTGTACCCTACTTGAAGGTTTATACCATCAGCTCCTTTGATTAGCATTACAAACGGTAGTGGCTGCTTTTGTTTCGTAACTTCTTCCAATGTACGCATATCAGTACTAGACTCTTTGGATGTAGAACTAGGATGAGAATGCCATGTTCCGAGAGGCAACAACATCTCATTACAACTTTCCATTAGCGCCTTAAACTCATTATCTTCATCAATGGGTTCTAGAGTTAGCCCAGTTGCAGTAGAAGTAAATTTACCTTTCGATGCAAACACTATTGAGATGCGATTTAGCTCCATATTCACTAAGCCACATAAGTAACCGCCAGCTTCTTTTGGCGCATATTCACTAGTGACCTTATCGCACTTCTCTGTCACAGACGAATGAACGGTAATATACCACTCTACACCATCAGCGTCAGCAATGGTTTGAGCTTCAAATATCAGTTCATCCTGCTTAGCTACTTGCATGTATCCCTGAGGAAGACCATCGTCATCTAAAACATTGATACCCAGCATTGATCTCGACTCAGACATTTGCTTTCTAATCAAAGGTACAAACGTTGAAGCATGGTTAAGTACTGAAGACCAAGGTAAAGCCAAAGTTTCACTACTACAACTTAAGCCTATTAGTTTAGCTTCTAGAGAGGCATCTCGAATCAACCAGTCACGTAACGCCCCAATCCGAGTCGAGGATAAGATAAGGTATGCATCAAGATCTAGGATATCTGCACCGTCCCCATTACTTTGCAAGCATTGTATTACACCAATTCGCCCGCTATCGGAAACATAAACTCGTGTTACTGCACATGAAGGACGCTCTTGCCATGATCCCATGAGATCTGAACCAGTAGTGTCTATAAGCAAATCGAGCTTAGAGCAAACGCCTCGTTCATTTTGAATTTCAAAGTGCTTATCGAAACCTTCAACTCCCTTTCGATGCTCTTCACTCAACTGTTTTAGCCGCTCCACAACCATTCTCGCTTTAGTTGACAACACTGGTGTTTCAAAAGTGGAGTCGATACAAACATGACGAGCAGAATTGTGTAACTCTATGCTATCCCTATCCCACTGTTTGATTTTGTATACACCAGATCTCGCTAATTGATCTGAGATTGCAGATCCCAACGCACCTGCACCGATAAAACCTAACGAGCCACCGTTGGGTTCAACCCCAGATATTTGGGCTAACTCTTCTGGATTCATTCGAGAGCGTAGCGATAAAAAGTCTACCTGAATTTCTCGTTTACGATAGTGGATTAGAAACGGAAGCAGCTCAACTTTTCTACACTCTTCATCTTTAGAAAGCCCCATTATTTCTGAGATCATCGCCTTAGGTCTGCGTTTGGCAATAACAACTATAACTGCTCGCTCTTCATTGAAGCGAGAAAACTCAGACTCAACAATCTCAATAAAGTCGTTATAAATGTCATCGCATGCAAACGCTTTAAGATCAGCTAGAGATTCTATTTCACGGCTATCATTAATATCATTGGCATAACTATGGCTTGGTACTAAGACAAACGTGTTTAGGTGTTCAAGCTTCTCTCCCTTAACGCTTACCTGCTTCGTAACACATTGACCGTTTTTCCTTGCGTTAACATAGCTATCAATATTTTTAAGGTTAATAATTGCTTTGCTGGCTGAAACACCAAATGGCGTCCCCTTGAATCTACTAAAACAGACTTTTGTCTCAAGCTGTAATAGCATCCCTGCGCTCTTAGGGTTGCATATCATCTCTTGCAACTTCGGTGCATTTGTAACTAGGCTTGCACAACTCGTTCGAGGGGATGGCTCCCAACCATCAGTATTTAGATCTCCCAAAGATGCGTCAACCAACCACTCTTGTAGAACGTCAATAAGACTTTCAATACCTTTCTGTATGTATAGAGCTTTAGTTCCACCTTTACGCCATAAGCAGATCGAGACTGGGGAAGTCAACTTCGTTGGATTTAAATGTGGTAGATGTCGAGGGAAATCATCTCGAATCGCCAGAACATCAGGCGCACCTCTTGCCTCAGTTTTAGCGTAACTTAACGTTATTTTTTCTGGATTATGAATTCGCTTATCGTGAGCTTGAGGGTAATGAGGGAAATGAATATCAAAACAAACATCAACCGACTGTTCCAATATGATAATAGAAGAGAGCAGCACGTCTTCGTGCTGCTCTAATACCCTAACATCATAACCAATCCAATCTGGTAGTTCTGGCATATTAATTATCCATATGTAGTAGGCTTGTTGACTGCGGTAGCTTTAGTAGCATTATTACTTTTTGATTTCTTCTCTAGAGTTATACCGTTATCATTCAAAGTAAACACCACAGGAGCTGTTTTTTCTTCATGCTCTGCTGTACAGAAAAAACGCTCTTTGGATTCATCTGTCTCAGAAGTTTTTAGTATTGAAATCCACTTATTCTTGGCTTTGTAATGAGGTGGATTATCATCATCCCGTTTAATTTTTTTAGAAGAAGATACTACGAATGCTTTTCCCAACGGATGATTAAGAGCGTTAATAGCCTTGTCATTATCTACGTAGTCGCTATTTTTATCTGTCTTGTCTTCTTTTTTTGCTAAAGGAGTCAAACTACAATGATGTGGTGCAGTACACAAATGCCAATCTAGATCTTCAGCTTTGTAGTCAGTATCAAGGCGCTCCCAAACTTCACATTCAGCATCACCACCTAAAAGAATCTTGGTACTATTTTTATCACCACTATAAATCCAACGCACGACCACGCTACTGTTATTACGGCTTTCACCATCAGCCTCTTCACCGTTTGGGGCTAAAACTTTGCCTTTAAGTTTGGTTCCCATCGATAAGTTATCACCTTCTTTGACTACTTTTAAGCGATTCCCATCCTTATCTGCGTCAACTGTACCTATGAGCCTGTTACGGCGGCGAATTTCGTTTAATATCGCTCGTGACTGATCTGTTTTATCTTCTGTCAATGCTCGTTCAGAGCATGCAATTTCACAAACTAGTAACGTATTTCCATCGTTTTTCCAGTTGACTGGAGTGCCACAATGAAATACGTCAGAAAAGCCCAACACATGATCTTGATCTTGATGAGTAGACACATAAAGACTTAGCTTATTGTCTGAGCATGCGTCTTTAATATCATCAAAAATATCATAAACATCATCATCTGAAGTACGGTACTTAATGTCCGTAAGAACTGACTTATAACCCGACTTGATTAAAATGCTATCGCCATTATCAACTGGTAAGTACTTAATATAATCTGCCATAACCACTCCTTGTCTATCATTGATTTAAATATCTTTAAAGTGATGAATTACCTGATTACTAGAGCCACGCCACAGTAATCCAGGATCATAACTATCTTGCTCGAATTTCCCATCAATAAGCACATCTATATTTTCCACGATCGCCTGCTGTTTTGGGTTTAATTCAGCTAAGGTGTAACCTGTCCACATCCAAATATCTTTGTCTGAACATTCTTTTTTTACTCTTAAAACTAATTGGTAAATTTGTTCTAAGTTAGCAGGATGAAGAGGATCGCCGCCAGATAAAGATAAACCACGTCTCTTTATACGTTTATCTTTAAGATCAGCAATTATCTGCTCTTCGATCTCTTGGGTAAACAGATGACCTGAATTAGGGTTCAATGTAGATTTATTGTAACACCCTCTACAATTGTGTTCACAACCAGCCACGAACAGGGTACAGCGAGTACCCTCTCCGTTCACTACATCTACTGAATGGTACTTATGGTAATTCATTTAGCCTCACTACATGTGTTTAACTCTTCGAATCACTTCTTCTTGCTTACCTGAGTTGAACGGTCTTGCATCAGGAGAACCTAGGTAGCCACAAACTCTTCGGGTTACTGATACTTTCTTCGAGTCATGATTACCACATTTTGGACACTCAAAACCTTTACTCGTACAGTCAAATTCACCTGTGAATCCACATTCATAACACTCATCAATAGGAGTATTAGTTCCGTAGTAAGGCACACGAGAATAGCTGTAGTCCCAAACATTTTCTAAAGCTTCAAGATTGTGTTGCATATTCGGGTATTCGCCATAACAGATAAAACCACCTGATGCTAAAGCAGGGTATGGCATCTCAAAGTCAATCTTGTCATAAGGATTCACTTTCTTTTCAACATCCAAATGGAAACTATTTGTGTAATAGCCTTTATCTGTAACGTTTTCTAACACACCAAATTCTTTAGTGTCTAACGAGCAGAATCGAGTACAAAGATTCTCAGAAGGAGTGCTATATAAACTAAAGCCCCACCCCGTTTCTTTCGTCCAAGCCTCTGTCGCATCTTTAAGGCGCTTAACAATAGCTATACCCTTTTGACGTAACTCTTCACTATCGTAAATGTGTTCTTCAGAGTTAGCGTATAAAGCATTAATCGTTTCATGGATGCCAATGTAACCCATTGATACTGAAGCTCGGCCATTTTTGAATACATCCAAAACTTCATCTTCAGGATCTAAACGAACTCCAAGAGCGCCCTCGGTATACAAAATAGGAGCAACTTTTGCTTTAACTCCTCTCAAGCGATCAATACGTGTCTCAAGAGCTTTTCTAACCAATGCGATACGTTCATCTAGAATTGTGAAGAACTTATGTTCTTCACCTTCTGCTTCCATAGCAATACGAGGTAGATTTAGACTTACAACGCCAAGGTTGTTACGACCCTCATGAATTTCATTGCCTTGCTCATCAACATATTTACCTAAGAAGCTACGACAGCCCATTGGAGCTTTAAATGAACCAGTTACTTCGACAACTTTGTCATAATTCAGAATATCTGGATACATGCGCTTAGTTGAACACTTTAATGCCAACTGTTTAATGTCGTAGTTTGGATCTTCTTGTTTATGATTAATTCCGTCTTTAATCGTAAAAATTAACTTCGGGAACACCGCTGTTTTCTTGCTCTTACCCAGACCAGCAATTCGATTATCAAAGATAGCTTTTTGGATCAGCCTAGATTCCCACGATGTTCCTAACCCTATGTTTATACTTAAAAAAGGAGTCTGACCATTGCTCGAAAATAGCGTGTTGATCTCATATTCTAGTGATTGAAAAGAATCAAACACCTCTTTTTCTGTTAACTCTTTTGCATACGCTTTCGTATCAGGAATATTCCATTTTTCAGCAGTTGCAAGATGCTTTGCATAACTGGCTGTAACGTAAGGTGCTAAAACTTCATCTAGGCGATTTAACGTTGTACCACCGTAGGTATGACTTGCTACTTGCGCTACGATTTGCGCTGTAACTGCGGTGGCTGTTTGAATTGACTTAGGAGTCTCAATCTCAGCGTTACCCATTCGAAAACCATTCGTCAACATATTTTCTAAGTCAACAATCATACAGTTAAACATTGGGAAGAATGGCGAGTAATCAAGATCGTGATAATGAATTTGACCAATGTCATGTGCTGACACGACATCACGTGGCAGCATATGATTTTTAGCGTAGTGTTTAGATACAATACCTGCTAATAAATCACGCTGAGTTGGTATAACTTTACCATCTTTATTTGCATTTTCGTTTAATAGCTCAGCATTACTTTGTTCGATTAAGCCTGAAATTTCAGAGCTAAGAGCACTAGCTTTTTCACGCTTGATATCTCTATCGTGTCTGTATTCGATATACGCTCTAGCAACATCCTCATCATGATGCATCAATTCAGATTCTACTAACTTCTGTATATCATTAATTTTGATTTCAGCTTTCTTCATCAGTTGCTCCGCTACATTTGCGGCAACAATATCGCTCAAATCAAGTTTTACAGAACCTACCTGCTCGGCAGCAGCTTGTACGGCATATTTAATCAGTTCAGGATTAAACTGCACTTTCGCCCCATCACGTTTAATAACGATAGATTTAGTTACTGGTTTCATGATCATTATTTTGTCCTACGTAATTGGATTAAGCTGCAATAGCAAGAAAGTTAGCGTCATTTGCTGCAAAAATGTGAGAGTACTCTCGCATAACTTTTAATGCTGGATAGGAAGATAGATTAGACTCATCAAAGCCTTTTAATACTGGGGTTATGTAATCTAGCTGAGGAACCGTGAGCTTCTGAGACATACATACACCCACATCATTTGAAAAAACTTCTACCACATAATGTCCGTTTGCGGTATGCAGTGTGTTTACTTCGTATTCTAAAGATTGGAATGCGTCGTAACATTCTTTTTCCGTGCGAGAGCGCGCAAATGCTTTAGGATCATGAATATCCCACTCTTTCGCCACTTCTAAATGTTTTTCGTAACTGCTCATCACGTACGGTTCAAGCACTTCATCAATACGGTTGATGGTGGTACCGCCGTAGATGTGGCTAGCCACTTGCGCGATGATTTGCGCGGTGACCGCTGTCGCTGTAGAAATTGATTTTGGTGTATCAATCTCAGCATTACCCATCTTAAATCCATGTGTTAACATGCCTTTAAGATCGATAAGCATACAGTTAAACATTGGGAAAAACGGTGCGTAATCAAGATCGTGGTAGTGGATATCGCCTTGCTCATGAGCTTGTACGATGTCACGAGGAAGAATATGTGTTTTGGCGTAGTGCTTAGCCACGATGCCCGCTAACAGATCGCGCTGAGTTGGGATCACTTTGCCATCTTTGTTGGCATTCTCATTCAACAGATCGGCATTTGATTGCTCAATAAGGCCTTGGATCTCTTGGTTAAGAACACTTTTCTTCTCTCTCGCTTTATCACGATCATGGCGATACTCGATGTAAGAACGAGCCAGACCTTTATATGGGCCTTGCATAAGTTCATTTTCGACTAAGGTTTGGATTTGCTGGATATCCACTTCGTGGCTACCCGCCAGTTGTCCCTCTACCTGCTTTGCAACGTCTTCAGCATAATCCGATAGGCACTGATCAACATCTGATCCTGCACTTTTGATAGCTTCGACAATGCGATCTTTGGCGAAAGGGGCAAGAGAACCGTCTCTTTTTAAAACAACTGGTTTCACAATTTCTCCTTACCCACAGCATATACACAGATACACTATATAGGGTATTTAATTTGATATTCGACACTACATATTGTGGGCGTATTTAACGAGATGTGCCACACTTTTTTATTGATTTAGATCAAAATAAAGGTCAAGTGTCCTTTTTTAGGGCCGATCTTTTGCGAGTAAATTACTCCACTCACAGAACAAAAAAAAACGTATTTTTTTTTTAGTATGGGTTGCAATTTTTAAAGTACTTTTGCGATGGGCGATGAACGGGGATGACAACTTTTGAAAATAATATTTAGAAAAAAAGCACTTGCATTTACTTGCTATATGTTGCTTCTAATATGTGTGTCCGCAAGTGCTTATGCGGTAGATTTAAAATTAACCACTTGGAATTTAGCCTGGCTTTCTACGCAAAGTTATCCACAGTTTGCCGAAAGTCAGCGTGACAAAAATGACTTTTCCACCCTCTCTCGTTACTTGCAAAACATTCAACCGGATCTACTCGCTTTTCAAGAAGTCGACAGTATTGAGGCCATTCAGCGCGTAGTGGGCAGGCAATACACTGTGGTGCTTTCTGAGCGTGCACTTGCTAAACACTCCGCCAAGCAATTTGGTGACATCAATCAGTACACCGGAGTTGCCTTTAAAAAAGACCTTAATGTAATTGAACACCCCGACATTGATTTAAATGTCGAGCGAGGCGGTAAACTGCGATTTGCTACTTACATCGAAATCGCATCCGCAATCCCATCTGCAAAAGCCCCCACACACATTCACCTGCTCTCAGTGCATCTCAAAGCCGGTTGTAAGGGCAAGAAGAACCGCAACCGCTCTTGCGACATAGTGCAAAAGCAAGCACAAAAGTTAAACCAATGGATAGTACAACGAGAAAGTCGCGGGCAGTCTTATATCATTTTGGGGGATTTCAATCATAACCTTGCTTATAAAGGCGACTGGTTGTGGAAAACCCTCACCCATGACACTCACAAAGCGCAACTTGCCAGTAAAACCAGCCAAGCTAAATGTGAAATACGCTCAAACCGTAACCCAAATCAAACCCATAGATTTAGAAGCTTGATTGATCACATCATCGTCAGTTCGGATTTAAGCTACTCGCTGCCGAAACAGAATATGTATGCTAAGCAAGATGTGCTGAACTATCAGCTTAGTGATCACTGTCCAGTGTCGTTTTCTTTGGAGGATTAATTATCTTTGCAGGATTAAATAGAGGCTAGCAAGTGCGCCCTGTTTTGTTTGCAGGGCGTTATACAAGTGATGTGAAAGAAGATAAAAATACTCTAACCCATATGCCGAAGGATCTCATCGCGATTCACCACAATCAATTGCTGGCGCCCGACCAGCGTATCCTCATAATCTAGGTATACATTCAGCGCATACAAGGTATAGCGAAGCAGCGCCACACGACATGGCACAATAAATGTGCCCTGTTGCATGTCATATTCATATTGAATGATCGCTTTTTGCTTATCTGAAAGACGCGGATCGGGCGCAAATACAATATCGACACTGCGTTGCCACTGAGTGTCCTGTTGTTTGTTATATGGTGATCCATCAAGAAGCGTCAATGTCCCTTCAAATCGACTTAAAATGAAATCTCGGTACTGTTGATTTTTTTCACAATAAGCACGAACGTGCCAGCGCAATGGCGTACACACAATAGAATGAGGCGTGATAACACGTTTTTCGGCAACGGGTTGGCTCATGGAGCGATAGGCGATCTCTAGCCTTAATTCTCCTTTTGCGGCTAGCAAAATTTTCCGTACATGTTCAGCATTAACTTCGCGCACAGGGATAGGCAACGAACATGCCGCTCCGCCCGTAAACTCCATCGGCGCGAAGATATTGGCATTGGCTTCCTGACTTGCCAGCAAATTCAAAAACTCTTGAGCATGACCGGTAATGAACTTGGCAGAAAAACACTCGCTGGGTACATAGCCTTTAAGACTGCTGTCGTAAATAAGATTGGTCTTAGAGATATGTTGGATATAAAAGTTGATATCTCTTGAGGCTTGCTGACGACCAATACCAAAGCTTTCACACAAATGCTTGGTCGTTAAGCGACCTTCCCAATAGGCAATTAACTCTATTAGCCTAAACCTTTGGTGTTGATCCCACTTCATAAAACCCTCTGTACATCAGGATATGTCTACTTTGCCGCATATCATATTTCTAGGCGGTAATTTAGCATAAGCGGTATTTGATGTGTGATTCAAGGATCATAAGTTATTGTCTAATAAACGTTTTATTTCACATTTTCAAGGTACACTACTCAGTCTCGCCATTAATGTGCGTCTAGCATTATTCACTTTAATTTAGTGACCCTGTCACCAAAAACAAACCCTGTTAGCATTGTAACCACAAACAACACTGCCTGAATATTGCCACTGCCTAACGATGAAATAACCGGTCCAGGGCAAATTCCCACTAATCCCCAACCAATGCCAAAAATACTCGCACCAGTGAGCAAACGTTTATCAATGGCATTGTTAGTGGCTAACGAAAAGCTCAAACCAAGCACAGATTTTTCTCGTTTCTTAATCACCAAAAGATAGACAGGCAAAAATACGCTAAGCGCACCGCCCATAACAAAGGCTAAACTTGGGTCCCAATTGCCCGCGACATCTAAAAATCCAATCACTTTAACCGGATCGACCATACCGGATACCGCCATACCTAAACCAAACAACACGCCAGCGATTAAAGACACTATTTTAAACATGATCTACCCCAACAAATGCAAACGAACAAACACGGTAACACCCGCTGCCAGCATAAAGACGCAGGTTGCCACTAGCGAACGTTTAGATAAACGACCAATGCCACAAATGCCGTGGCCTGATGTGCAGCCATTGCCAATTTTAGTGCCTAACCCCACCAGCAAACCGCCGAGCAATAGCACCCACAACTGACTGTCATAGCTAATTGGGATCATAGCGCCAAACGCCGTTGCCCCTAGTAATCCACCCGCGATCATGCCCAATACAAATAGCCAGCGCCAACCTTTATCACCCGTTTGGTTTTTTAATAAACCAGACACGATGCCGCTAATTCCTGCTATTTTCCCGTTAAATAACAGCAATATCGAAGCAGATACACCTAACAGCATACCGCCAAACAATGAAGCCCAAGGCACAGTAAATTCCACAATTTTCTCCCTAACGACAGTAGATTTGATATAAGGATGTAATGAGTTGCTCTACCTGTTTATTCTTTAGCGAGTAGAACACTTTTTGCGATTCTTTTCTTATTTGCACAAGCTCATTATCTCGCAACACTTTAAGGTGTTGAGAGAGTGCTGATTGATGTAGCACAGAGCCATTTTGCAAGTCAGCGACCTGTTTTTCCCCTTCCATCAACTGACACAGCACCATCAAACGCTCACTATGAGAAAGCACTTTTAGCACTGATGCGACATTGTCCGCTTTGCTTTTAAGTACTTTCATAGAGGTGGTCTCTGAGGTTAATTTATCTTCTATATTCATACGATAAACTCAGCTTAGAATTGGATAACGACATTGGATTAGTCTAGTCAATTCTTTATATTAGTCAATACTAAATAAGTAATTTCAAATTTAGCTGGATTAATATTAGAATTAACTTATATTATAACTACACAACATTAATCAACCCTAAGTTTGGAGTGATAGCAATGACTAAAATTCTCATCGTCGGTGGCGTAGCAGGTGGTGCATCAGCGGCGGCTCGTGCACGTCGTTTAAGTGAAGACGCAGAAATCATCATGTTTGAACGGGGCGAATTTGTGTCCTTTGCCAACTGTGGTCTACCCTACCATATTGGTGGTGACATCAAAGATCGAAGTAAACTGTTACTGCAAACACCAGACAGCTTTTTAGCTCGCTTTAATGTTGATGTGCGCGTGATGAACGAAGTGATTGCCATTGATCGCCAAGCCAAAAGCGTCACGGTTAAAAATCTCATTGATGGCAGTGAATATACCGAACGCTATGATTTCCTGCTGCTTAGTCCCGGTGCTGCGCCAATAATTCCGCCTATTGCTGGGCTTGATAACCCTCTCACCCACTCCTTGCGTAACATTCCCGATATGGATCGCATTTTAAATACGCTACGCAGTAATAAACCTAAGCACGCCACTGTAGTGGGCGGCGGATTCATCGGCCTTGAAATGATGGAAGCGTTCCAGCAACTTGGCATCAAAACCAGTTTAATTGAAATGGCCGAGCAAGTAATGACGCCAGTAGATCGCGAAATGGCAGGCTTTGTCCATGAAGAGATCCGCAATAAAGGCGTCGATCTAAAACTTGGCGTGGCCTTGCAATCGGTCGAGTACCTTCATCATCAAAACAGCCAATCACTGAAACTTCAGCTCAGCAATGGTGAGTCCCGTGATACCGATATTTTGATCATGGCGATTGGCGTCCGCCCCGAAACTCAACTCGCTAAAGAGGCAGGGCTGCGCATCGGTGCTACTGGCGGCATTTACACCAATGCGCAAATGCAGACTAGCGACCCTTCTATATATGCTGTGGGAGACGCAGTTGAAGAGCAAGATTTTGTCACAGGTAACCCCACTCTTGTTCCCCTTGCAGGGCCTGCCAATCGTCAAGGGCGCATGGCCGCCGATAATATGCTAGGTAGAGAGCAAAGCTATCAAGGCACCCAAGGCACCGCTATATGTAAGGTGTTTGACTTAGCTGTTGCCTCAACCGGCATGAATGAAAAACAATTACAGCAAAGCGGCACAGCTTATGAAAAAGTGTATGTGCATACAGCAAGTCATGCTAGCTACTATCCGGGCGCGGAAACCGTCTCCTTTAAGATGCTATTTGACCCACAATCAGGCAAAATTTTCGGCGCGCAAGCGGTGGGCAAAGACGGCGTCGATAAACGCATTGATGTAATGGCGGTCGCGCAACGCGCTGGCATGAGCGTACAACAACTGCAACATTTAGAGCTCACCTATGCGCCACCTTTTGGTAGTGCTAAAGATGTTATTAACCAAGCCGCTTTTGTGGCAAATAACATCATTAATGGCGACGCAACCCCTATTCACTTTGATGAGATTGCACACCTAACTGATGAGCAGTTACTGCTTGATGTGCGAAACCCAGCCGAGCGCAAAAACGGCAATCATATTGCAGGGGATATCAATATTCCTGTCGATCAACTGCGTCAGCGCATGCATGAACTGCCAAAAGACAAAGAAATCATCATTTATTGTCAAGTTGGCCTGCGTGGCAATGTTGCCTATCGCCAGTTAGTCAATAATGGCTTTAAAGCGAAAAACTTACTTGGTGGCTATCGCACCTACAAAATCGCCACCGCCTAATTATTTTATGACCTAGGAGTTCACTCCTAGGTCATTGATTTCACTACCATATCCACATATCGAATATCAGCTATTGATTAACGTCATTTCAAATTCCATCTAAACCCTCTTAAAGTCTCTTTAAAGCAACACAGTGACAAACGGAGCTTGTGACTAACATATTGTTTTCTATACTCAAATTGGCATCTTTGCTATTCGCACTTTAGAGGTTACAACCATGCTTAACGCTCGCCCAAATAAATTTGTTTCTCGTGCACTTTCTTCTCATGTAGTGCTCGCTACCGCCCTGCTCACTGCAGTATCGCTAGCACCAAACGTGATGGCTACTGAAAATACGCACAGTTCAAAAGCACAAACACTCACCGTCACTGCGGACAACTTCTCGCACGCTGAGACCGCACGTAATTATCGTAACTGGACAAGCAAAGGCGCGAACTCTCAATTTGTGATCATGCAGAACCTGCCTCCACGCGGCAAAGCGGCGCCAACAGTGCAGATGAACGATGATACCTTATATGGCGTGGCTATCGTTAAAGCCGAAAATGGCAAGGTGAGCTTTTCGATACCTAAGACAGACAACTATTTAGCCGTACAAGTAGTAACTGAGCGCGGTCATGGGCAACACTATGTGGTTGAAGATGGTGTGTATGAACTTGCTGTTGAGTCAGAATATGCGATGCTGATTTATCGCTCAGGCACAGAAAAAGGCATCCAGCACGCGGTTGAGCAATTAGACAAGGTCAATGTCGCTGATTTTAACTTTGCCACAGATTACCAAGTTCAGCCGTATAACTATGACGAAGTGGAAACTTGGGTGCAAAACTACACCAAAGAGGTCAACTCTATGGATAAATTCACCTATACCTTCCCTCGCACTAGTGAACAAGTCACTGACTTGCATCAGTGGAATTTAGAGAATGCAGCAGGCTGGGGCGGCGCAAGCCCAGAGGCCTTTGTGGGGAATAAATACGCCAACAGCGCCAAGTTAAAAGCCAACGTCTGTTACAGCGCGACCTTTAACGACCCACAAAATAAATTTTTCACCTCGATTACTGCGTATGATTCCGACAAATACTTGATGGAAGGCGTACGTCACATTAGCTCAAATACTTGGGATACCAACCAAGATGGTACGATCACTGTCTCGTTCAACTGCGGAGACTCTGCCAAAAACAATATCGATACTAAAGGACAAGATTTTACCTTTACCACTCGTCATTACGGCGTCAATCCTAGCGTTATGAAAGCAAAAGATGACCCTATTATTGCCGGGCTTAAACAAAGCTAAAAGGTACTGGTGAAAGTAGCAAATTAACGACATAAAAAATGGCAGCTGACCTTGGTCTAAGCTGCCATTTTTTGCTATTCCACTAAGGTTTCCCTTAATAATGGGGAAATCACATTAAGCGATAGTAATGCCTTTTTTAGCCAGTGAGCGGTGCAACATGTACATCACAACACACAGTGCGCCACCGACGATCATGCCACTCCAACCCATAGAGTAGAAGTAATCACCGTAAGCGTGGATGCTAGCAATTTTGTCTTCGCCACCTTGTGGAATCGCAACGATCTTACCTAACTGACCAGAGATCAGGTTCGACATAGAAGAAGCTAAGTACCAAGCGCCCATCGCAAAGGCAATCATTTTAGGGTGACAATAGAGACCAATCATAGACAGACCTACCGCACTCACAAACAGTTCAGCAATAGTTACGATTAGGTAAGAAAGACCTACATAGTTTGCGCTAGCAATCCCTGTTTCGTAACCGGTTGATGCGCCATACCAAAGCGCAAGCATCGACAGACCCGAGAGCACTACGCCCACAGCGAATTGATAAGGAATACTAAAGCGAACAAAGCGGTTGTAGAACTTAGGCAATTGCGAACCAATTGCTAAGATAACCAATGGGTTAATCAACTGGAACTGAGCCGGAGACAGAATAATACCGAACAAGGAAAAGTCCGTATTGTTCTTAGTAAACATGATCATGGTGGTGGCCATTTGGTTGTATAACACGAAGAATACAATCGCGACCAAAATCAAAAATGCGGCAATTAATTGTTTAGTGCGATCCACACCTTTAAGCAACATAGTACGAATACAAAACGCCAAAATACCAACAGTACAACCAATACCAATCAAATAGGTACTTACGTGCGGATTAAGGTATGAGTAATATGCAATCGCGTAACCCACAACGATGTAAGATACCACCGGAATTAGACGTCCAATCGTCATTGGTTGCTTATCCAGATCATCAATTACATTGGTGTAGATGTTGCGTTTAACAATGAAGTTAATTGCAGCGGCTGATTTACCTAAAACCACTAACGCTAGCACAGACATAACGCCGTAAGGGCTATCCATTAACATTGGCGCAAGACCAATACCAATAAGTGAGCCTACGTTAATGGCCATGTAGTAAAAGGTCATGCCTGATTTACTGCCCGCGTCATCGCCTTTGTAAATGCGGCTTACAAGTGCTGAAGTTGGTGATGCTACCAATGAGTTGATAGCAGGAAGTAGCGCATACGCCATAATAAAGGCACGTGTACCTAGCGTGTGAACATTGGAGCTGCCGATATAAATAATCAAATAAGCCAGTGCGACTAAACATACACCCCAAGTAATACCGCGGCGAATACCGAGATATTTATCGATAACATAACCGCCGATAATTGGCATCATATAACCGATAGCTTGGGTTACACCCATGAATTCATACGCTTCTTTCTCTGTCATCCCTAGCCCATCACGAGCCATTGGCAAGGTTAGGAACAGAATGAAGATTGACATGATGGAGTAAGAGGCGAACTGCCCAAAGAACGTAATCGTTGTTACGTTAAATACCTGAGAGCGAATGAGCTTCTTCTCAGGTGTTGGTGTTTTCGATATTGTTTGCAAAATGTTTATCTCTAAAACGGTTTGAATATCTAAACCAGCAAAGCTGGATCTTGGCGATAGAAATCCTTCTAGCACGCGCGTTACGTTAGCAAACAAACCGCTTGAGAAGTGGGTCACATTTTTATATTGCACAAATCAACTGCAACTCATTGCACTTAATTAATAGAGCAATGAGTTGCATTTTGGGATTGATAGTAATGAAGATAGTAATGAATAAAGACAGTATGAAATTGAAGGTGGCGGGAAGAAAATAGCCAGTCCTACTCGGTTTCTTAAAATTCGATAAATTAAAAGCTACAGCATTAAACAGGCGCTGCTTAATGCTGTAGCAAGACAAACAAAGATAAGGAATAAGGTTGATGCAATGAGAGCCGATTAGCCTCTATTAGGATTGTTCTTACAATGCAAAATAGCTTGGTCTAGCAACTGCAATGCCGTTTGTTCACATTTAGGCAGCCTTGCATCGCTCTCTTTTATTGGCGTAACTCGCTGGCCCCAACGAATACGCCCTGCCCCCCAAGTTAATCCAGCGCCAAACGCAGCGGTTAATATTTCACTGCCCGGCTTTATCACGCCTTGCTCGGCTGCTTCACACAAGGCAATCGGCACAGTCGCCGCTGATGTATTTCCGTAATTTTGGATATTGATAAACGCTTTTTCTTGCTCAATCCCTGCCATATCGCACAAAGTTTGAATAATGCGCACATTGGCTTGATGCGGAATCACCACGTCAATGGCAGAGGTCGATAACTGCGCTTCGTTTAATACATGATGCGCCGCACTGCCCATGCCTTTTACCGCACGTTTAAAGATCTCACGCCCGACAAAGTTAAAGGTGAAATAGCCATTATCGGCGGCGAATCTTTGCATTGACGTGCCAAAGCTAGGCACCGCTAAGATGTCACGCCCTTCAGAATCACAGCCCAGTTTACTTTGTAGTAACCCAACTTCTTGCTCAGTTTTTGACAGCACCACCGCACCTGCGCCATCACCAAATAATACGGCGGTGTCACGCTGAGTCCAGTCAATGAAAAAGCTCAGTCTCTCTGCGCCAATCACCAACACGTGCTGATAATTGCCTGCTTGAATCATGCGCGTTGCGGTTTCTAAGCCATACACAAAGCCGGTACAAGCTGCGTTTAAATCAAAGGCGGCGGCTTTAAATGCCGATAAATTATTTTGTACCTTAGACGCAATATTAGGGATAAGGGTGTCGGGTGAACAAGTCGCAACAATAATAAGATCCAAATCACCCGGCTCAATACCGGCACAATCCATCGCTCTTTGCGCGGCAACGGTGGCCAAATCCGAGGTTTGTACATGACTAATTCTACGCGCAGATATTCCGGTTCTTGGCTTTATCCATTCATCTGAGGTATCTAAAAATGTACCTAGATCATCATTACTCAATACTGTTGGTGGTAAGCACTTTCCCCAGCCTGAAATTTCCGCATACGTTTTAGTCATATCGCCTACTTCTAATAATTTTATTATGTATTTTAAGAGTATACGTTCATTGCCAAAATACGAAAGTAATTGCCTAGTCGGTTCTATGGTGTTTTTTGTAAAGCGTGACCAAGGTACAGCCCCAATTCACTTAAAGACAATTATTGCCTTCTTTCACCAATTTACAGCACGCATTAACGGTTTATGTTAGTCTTAGCGCCGTCATGCGAATTAAGGTCAAAAAATGAACCGTAAGAAGAAGATCAATCAGATCCTAAAGAAGAAAATAAAGAAGCAGAACTCTAAACTGCACAGTTCAAACAAGCCAAAGTACATTTCAAAAAGTGAACGGGCGAAGATGGAGCAAGAAGCAGCTCAAGTTGAAGATGTGCAAGCAGACGAAAATGCGACAGATACTGTGACTGATGCTACGCCGTCACAACAAAAAGAAGACTAACAATTACCTAGCAGAGCGCCTGACTTACGCTAATCACGCGTAAGTGTATTTAGCGGTATTCGTCCGTGTATTCCTAGACGGGCGCTCTGGTTATTTTGCGGTGTTTTATATAAAAAGTGCTATCTCAAAAGCGCATCTTTAATGGGGATAAATTCGCTGGCCGCCTCAATCAAACCATTGGCAGTCAGTTGAGGTACGCCCAATACAATCACCTTGCAGTTGTAGTGCTGCGCAACATGCTTCACCAAAAGCTCAAAATCACCATCGCCAGAGAGCAAAATGATGGTATCTACGTCGCGAGCTTTTTCCATAATATCTATGGTAATACCCACGTCCCAATCGCCTTTCGCACTGCCGTCTGCACGTTGAATATAAGGCTTTAGTTTTACCTGAAAACCAATCCCTCGCAGGATATGATGAAATTGACGTTGCTTAGGATCTTGGCTGGCAATTGCGTAGGCATGTGCAGAAACGATGTCTCCATATTCCATTGCCAATGCCCAAAACGCGTTGTAGTCAAAGTTTCGACGATAAGCGTCACGAGTGGTGTAGTAGATATTCTGCACGTCAGCAAAAATAGCCACTTGGTTTCTAGGCGCAAGCTGATTCATTATAGGTAGGAAACCTCAATTAAATTTTAACTGAGTATACTCGACTTACGGCGGAACGCTAAGTGCTAAATCCAGTACGAATACGAGTGCTAATTAACTGACTCTGCAGTACAAAATTGCAAAATTTCACTTAAATCATGAATACTGATCGCGCCTTCTGCGGTCGATTTTGGTGATAAGTGATTGGGACGATAATGCAAGGTGGTGATGTTGGCCGCCACACCGGCACGAACACCTTGTAGCGTATCATCAACAAACAAGCAGTCTTTGCCTTGAAAACCCATTCCCATTGCGGCGTATTGGATAAGATCAGGATCAGGCTTCCAGCTGTTCGCCTCAAAAGCACTGAACATAGCATCTTTGAAATAACCAGCTAAGCCACTGATTTCCAATTTATACTCTAGTTTGCTCAGCGGTCCGTTTGAAACAACGCACACTTCGATATCCATTTCTTTAAGCTTATCTAAAACCATAATGGCATTTTTAGATGGGTTTAATTGGTCTTGAAAAAGTACCTTACTTTTCTCGCGGTACATCATCGCCAACTGATCAATGTCGGCTTTAACGCCGAGCCTCTCAGAGGTTTCTAGCAAAATATCAGTGAGCTTGCCACCATTAAAATGCTTGAGCGTGTCTTCCATACTTAATTGCGCGCCAAAGCTGTTAAATACACTGACCAAAGCTTGGCAGCATAGCTTTTCGCTATCAACTAACGTCCCTTCACAGTCAAAAATCACACATTTCATTGATTGCCTTTCCGTAGCATTCCACTGATTATAATCCCTTTATAACCAAGAATTTGCCCAGTGGGAAAAGACTAATTTGTTTACTGTTAGCTCAGGCACGATAAGTTTTTCATTAACCGACTCAGATCACTTTATGCATGTCGCCTTATGCACGTAGATGCACTGCTTATGTTCGATTTGAGCTAACTGATTTGAAAAAATATTGAGTATGGATGAAATTTCAGCGTTGCTGTTTAGCGAATCATCGAGCAGTAAATCTGACACTAAGACGCCTACTTGGGATAGCGGATCATGAGACAGGGAAACGATAGCAACCCCTGCCACCTCGTTACCAGAGAAACCTAACCACAATGAATGTGGTGCTTGTTCATCTAAAATGATCTGCGCAAAGAACTCTTGTAGATATTCTTTAGATGCCACTGGAACTTGGCTATGCTTGGCAAAAAATTGTGAAAAGAGCACCGTCAATTTGTGAAAATCGGCCTTTATCCAATCTAATTGTGCATATGCTGATTGCGCTTCTATCTTTGACAATTCTATAGCGTCAATCGTATTTTCCGCTTCAATCAAATCAAGATAACAAGCCTTACCCAATACACTTTCGCGCGTAGGAAAGTCCACATCCACCTGAGAAAAAAGCCACTGATTCTTTTGTTGCTGTAGTTGTTCAATATTAGATTCTGACTTCTCATTACTCATAATGATGCTCGTTTTAAAATTTGATTAAAGGATACACCCGGAATAACGCCGGAACAATTCTTTATCAAACAAACGCTTATTTAAACAAGACTGACGCTATGTGTTAAACTCTAACGTACTTAATAGGCTTAATAATTTCTCGGAAAACCGCAATGAAGAAAATTGCTCTTTTAGCTCCACTGCTGGCACTCACTCTTGTTGGGTGTGATAAAAACGAAGTTGGTGATGTCTCGCTTGGTCTTTTTACGACTAAAGATATCAAAATCGATATTTTAGTTGACCCTATCGTCACTGGCGTTACCTGTCATGTTGCGAGCATTGAAGCGAATCTAGATCTTGCCGATCCTTCCGATTCAGCAATTTCTTGCCGACAAACTGGCGAAATTACCGCAGACATGATTGCCAAAATTGACACATCAAAATCCGGTGAAATCGTTTTTCAAAAATCAAAAAGTGTCTTCTTTAAAACGATGAAAATTCGTCGTATTTTGGATAAAAACTCACAAACTTTAATGTATGTGTCTTACTCCACTAAAGAGACTTCCGGCAGTTATAAACACAGCCTATCAACGGTTCCATTATGGGGTACAGCGGCCTACCAATACCCTGCTGGCACAGCGCCAACAGCCTCATCATCTGCTAAAAGCAATACCACCGAGCCGGCTAAACCAATGACGGTTGGTGATGCCACGGCTAAAAATAGTGATGTATCCTACTAAGGTTTATTTATGCAGGTTTAACCGCCTACAAATTAGCCAGTTATAGATAAGAGCAGAGTATTCCCTGCGATATACTCTGCATATCTATATTTTATGTTACGAATTTATGAAGTTTCCAGGTCAAAGAAAGTCAAAGCATTACTTCCCGATCCATTCTCGCGATCCATTAGTAAATCAGATCCGTCAAACCCCTAAGTTATCAAGACCAACCATAGTGGGTGTGGGACAAACGATTGTAGATATTGAAGCGCGCGTAAGTGATGACTTTTTGGCAAAGTACTCTTTGAGCAAAGGCCATTCTCTGGTGGTTGAGCAAGAAGTGGCTGATGCTCTTTACCAAGAATTGGTAGAAAAAGACTTGATTACCCACGAGCACCCTGGCGATACCATTGGCAACACCTTGCACAACTATTCAGTATTGGCCGACAGTAAATCTGTGTTACTGGGCGTGATGTCGAAAAATATTGATGTGGGTAGCTACGCCTATCGTTACTTATGTCGAACCTCTTCGAGAGTAAACCTTAATCACCTGCAAAAAGTAGACGGTTCTATTGGTCGTTGCTATACCCTGATTTCCGATGATGGCGAACGCACCTTTGCAATTAACGAAGGCGACATGAATCAACTGCTTCCAGAAAGCATTCCTGAATATGTGTTCGAAAAAGCCAGTGCGCTCGTGGTTTCCTCTTACCTAATGCGTGGCAAGCCAGAAGACCCGATGCCACAAGCGGTGCAACGCGCTGTGGAAATCGCCAAACAAAACAATATCCCGGTAGTGCTAACCTTAGGCACAAAATACGTTATTGAAGGCAATGCCGATTGGTGGCAGCAATTCATCAAAGCGAATGTCACTATCGTAGCGATGAACGAAGAAGAAGGGGAAGCCTTAACCGGTGAAAAAGATCCTCTTTTGGCAGCCGATAAAACCTTAGAATGGGTAGATTTGGTCTTGTGTACCGCAGGCTCTGTTGGGTTGTATATGGCCGGTTACACTGAAAACGAACGCAAACGCCCAACTGAATCTATCTTGTTACCAGGAAATATTCCTGAATTTAATAAATTCGAATATAGCCGCCCTATGCGTTATACCGACTGCCAAGAGCCTGTGCGCATTTACTCGCACATATCACCTTATTTAGGCGGCCCTCTGGAAATTAAAAATACCAATGGCGCAGGCGATGGCGCGTTATCTGCATTGCTGCATGATATTGCGGCTAACACGTACCACAAAAGAAATGTTCCAGCATCACAAAAACATCATGCTCCATATTTAACCTATTCATCTCTATCGCAAATTTGCAAATACGCAAACCGTGTCAGTTATGAATTGCTCACTCAACACTCTCCTCGTCTTTCAAAAACACTGCCAGAACGAGAAGACAGCCTAGAGGAAGCGTACTGGGACAGATAAACACATTACTTTAAGGGCGGTAATCTCTATCGCCCATTAACCCACCCTACAATAAAGACTTAACAGACTATGATAAAAATAATCAAAACACTTAGCCTGCTGTTTGCTTCTTTGATTTTACTGACGGCCTGCAGTGAAAATCAAACACCAGAATTAAACAAGCAATATTCTGAACTGCCTAACGACATCAGTAGCTTGATACAAGAGCCTGTTGTCGAAGTCTTTTCATTAACCTGTGGGCATTGCCTACAAATGGAAAAATTTCTGCCTGAAATAGAACAAGGTATTAATCAGCCTATCGGTAAAGTGCACGTTACTTTCAACGAAAGCGCACAAGCTGCAGCCATGTTCTACTATGCTGCTGCCATGCAATCCGATTCAAGTAAACCTGATCAAGAAATGATGACAGAACTGTTTAACCTCTATCATGCCAGTGACGACTTAACCTCTGTTCAGAGAAAACAAAAATTAGAAAATGCATTTCATAATAAAGGCATGACCTCACCTTATGATCTCAACCAAGCGCAGAAAGAAAAACTGTTCGCAGCGGTTACAAACGCGGCCGATATTACCGGTAAAGGCATGATTAATTCAGTTCCTACCTTTATCATAAACGGCAAATATATGGTGATCACATCGGCTCATGATGATGTTCAATCAATTGCCAATACAATTAACTTCTTAATTTCTAAAGGATAATGCCTCACATGTCTAAGTTTCTCATTCCTGCCATAGTCGTGCTATTGGCTTCATTCATGATTTACCGCGTTTGGACCAATCACAAAACGGGGAAAGAAAATATCGCTATTGGTCAGGCATTTTTGCAAGAAAACGGACAGCGTGAAGGCGTAGTCACTACAGACAGCGGCCTGCAATACGAAGTATTAGTTAAAGGTGATGGAGAAATCCACCCACAACCAACCAGTATCGTCAAAGTGCATTATCATGGCACACTGATCGACGGCACAGTGTTTGACAGCACGGTTGAGCGTGATAAACCTATCGAATTTCCACTTAATCGCGTGATTCACGGTTGGCAAGAAGGCTTACAATTGATGGTTGTGGGTGATAAATTCCGCTTCTTTATCCCGAGCAACCTTGCCTACGGCAAAAGTGGCAACGGTCCAATCCCTGGCTCTGCAACACTAATTTTTGATGTTGAACTACTGGATATTAAATAACGCCAGTAGTAGTAATTGATATAAACTGAAAAAGGACTTCATAACGGAAGTCCTTTTTGTTTTTCATAAACTCATTTTTCCTGCGCTAGTTCTGATCACTTACTGAGTGTGATTGGTATTATTCAGTAAATGCCGCTTCCGCTACGGGTTTAAACACAAAGCCTGTCTCGGTCACTAAATAACAATCCATTCCGGCCGCATGTGCCGCTTGTAAACCTAATAGTGTGTCTTCAAACACTACGCACTGGCTCGGTTGACATTTTATCTGCTCAGCGGCTAACAAAAAGGTATCCGGGAACGGTTTATGGTTATTAACCTCAGTTGCTGTGACTACCGCGTCAAAATAATCAAATACACCACGTGATTTTAGTAACTCGTGCGCCCCTTGTCGTTGAGCGCCGGTGCCTATCGCCACTTTCTTGTCATCCATATTGTCTAGCAGCACTTGATGCGTGATCTCAATCAGCTCACCTTTGACTTCATTTTGCGCAAACTGCTGCAGTTTAAAGCCAGACACTAAAACAGGATCCAGATCCAAGCCAAAACGACGATTTATTTCTAGCACTATTTTATGGCTAGGCATTCCGCCTAAACTGTGTAACCAAGCAGGATCAAAATCAAAACCGAACTCATCGGCTGTTGTTTGCCAAGCCGCCACATGAGCGGGCATAGTGTCGATAAGAGTGCCGTCCATATCAAAAATAACACCCTGATATTTTTCAAGTTTTGGTTGCATCCGTCTGCTCTCTTTAATTAAGTATTTTGACCACTCTACCAAACTAAAAAGACAAAACAATCTCATAAATGAAACAAACTTATTTCTATTTCGATTAATTTATCGTACCCAACCTGCCACTGTCTGATAAGGGGCAAATTCACCTGGCTTAGTCAGCCACACTGCAACAGCGTCAATCTTTCTAGTGTTATCTCTATCATTCGGGGAAAACGTCCACTGAGCTTGAGTACGCTGATCCGCTATTTGTTGTTCTAACACAATAAAATCATGGTGTAGGATTTTGCCCCTATTTTCGCCCTTTTTCACTGCTGTTTTCTCACCCATCGCCAACCATGCAATATGCGCGGTATAAGTTCCCTCGCCTAAAAACGTGACACTGTAATTATCATTACGACGCTCTAACCGCAATTTAGGCGCCACTGCTCCTAGAGCTTGCGGAAGCGTGCGACTCAGTGGATTGAAAAAGCCTCGCCACTCTTTACCATCCACCACAAAACCTGGAGTATAGACACTCGCGACTACCCCATAACTGCGGTAAAGACGTTGTTTTTGACTAAAAGAGGGATGGGCAAAGCGATCTTTCCAACCAATATAATCCCAATAATCTACATGGTAAGCTAACGGAATGATCCCCTGCCACAAATCTTCCCTAGCGGTAAATTTCGACAAATATGTATCCGCTGGCGGACAGCTAGAACACCCTTCAGAGGTGAAAAGCTCAATGAGGCGCGCCGGCTTTCCTTGATGTGACCAGACTTGATAATCACTTTGCGCATAGGCTGTACCTAAGCTCACTATTTGTGTCACTAAAGGTAAAAGGAACGTCGATAAAATAAAGCGCATACAAGCCTCCTTAAGCTGACTGTTTATTTAAAGACCTTACCTTGGATATTTATCTTTCATTTTCATCAAATCTAAATCCACAGCCAAAGCAGTGATTCAGGCTTACCTTTTCATCAAAAGAGTGATTGAGTCCCTGATTAAAAAATAAGTGTTCACAAAGAATTAACCTTGCGCTTCATGGATAATGGAATGTAATTTCCCCTCTAACACACACTTTATCGACAAATTAACCTGAAGTTATTGTTTTTCTTATGATCCTGTACAAGAATCGTTATTGATAATGCACGTTTGTTAGGAGAAAGTAACAATGAAAGGAATCATTTTCACTGAGTTTTTAGAGTTGGTCGAAAACCACTTTGGCTTAGAGGTGTTGGATCAAGTATTAGAAATGTCTAAAGATGAAGGTATTTACACCTCGGTGGGCAGTTACGATCACAAAGATCTGGTCACGCTTATTGTCAACCTAAGTAAAACCTCTGATATTCCGGCAGCGCACCTGCAAGAAGTGTTTGGTGAATCAGTATTTAAAAAACTGCTCGCCACTATGCCACCAGCCGCAGCACTAGCGCATAGCACCAATAGCTTTGAGTTTATTCGTCATGTTGAAGACTATATTCACGTAGAAGTGAAAAAACTCTACCCTGACGCTGTGCCACCTTCATTTGAGTTTATTTCCGAAACAGAAACTGAGCTAATACTGAATTATAAAAGTGCTCGCTGTATGTCGCACGTTTGCTTGGGGCTGATAAAAGGTTGTGCCAACCACTTTGGACAGCAGCTCAATATACAGATGAAGCCTTTAAATGACAGCGGCAGTGAAGTTCGCTTTAACATCACTTTACTTGATTAATTGACCTCAATACTGAGAATTGCTATGACAGATCAAGATGTTGATTTAAAGCTAATACAACGCAAACTGGCTCGAGAAATGGCATCTCGAAAACAAGCGGAAAGTTTGTTAGAGCAAAAAAGCCTAGAGCTTTTTGAAACCAATCAAAAGCTTGAACTGGCTGTCGCTCAGTTGGAGAAGTCATCGGCACAAGACATTCTTAAACTTGAGTTTCAACAGCAAATCGATGCCCTACTTATCTATTTTGGACGAGCATTTTTAGACCACCACTTGGATGACGTTTTACTATCGCAATTGGTTGGCAAGGTGTGTGAAAGCTCGCTTATTAAAACCTGCTACCTGCAATTAAACGCCACTCTCAATTTAGGACTTAAACAGCCCTTTTACGGCCATCAAACCCAGATAAACCCAGACAGTTTCAAATTGCAGTGGCGAGGGTCACAGCTTGATATTCCATTGATTGTTAATCGAGAAAAGATAGGCCAACTCAGTATCGGCGTACAAGACACCGAACAAGATCACCAATTTATTGAGCAACCTCTGCGTTTAATTGCCGATCTTTTGTGTCGCGCCGTTAACCGTCAGCAAATTATTTATCGCAATATTGAGTCAAGGAAAAAGGCTGAACAATCCGAGCGCGCCACTCGCGATTTTTTAGCCATGATCAACCATGAATTACGCACTCCGCTCAATGGTTTATTGGGCAGTTCCGAGTTGCTACAAGGAACAGAACTCGATGATCACCAACAAGATCTGGTAGAGAACCTGTCGCAATCGGGCGAGTTCTTACGTGTCATCATTAATGATTTACTGGATTACAGCAAAATAAACGCCGACATGTTTACTCTACTGCCGCGTAAGTTTGAAATACGTTCGCTACTAAAAACTTTATCCAGCATTTTTAACTCTAAAGCGCAGGAGCGTGCTCTCAGCTTTCACATTAACCTCGCAGATGATGTGCCCTGCGCCGTAGAAGGTGATATGGAGCGTATCACGCAAATATTTGTCAATCTTATTGGCAATGCGGTGAAATTTACAGACCAAGGCTCGGTGACGCTCAATTTAGGTTGGAATAATGGTCAATTGCAGTTTCAAGTGATTGATACGGGGATTGGTATTAGCCCCAAAGCGCAGAAAAAACTTTTTCAACCCTTTACCCAAGTTGACCGCTCAAGCAAACGCAGTTTTGAAGGTACCGGACTTGGGCTTGCCATTTGTAACCAACTGATACAACTTATGGGCGGTTCTATTAGTCTACAAAGTACCCTCAACGTCGGCACCACGTTTACTGGCCAAATCCCGCTACGCAAGGTCGATCATCTGCCAAGTGCTGCGAAAGACCCTGCAAAGCAATTAACTAAATTGCTACCGCAAGACCTGTCGGTATTAGTGGTAGACGATATACGTATGAATCAAATCATCATCAAAGAGATGTTGGCTAAGCTCAATATCGTGCCCGATATCGCCAACAATGGTTTAGAAGCCGTAACCGCCACTTCAAACAAATCTTACAGCATGATTTTAATGGATTGCCGAATGCCGACTATGGATGGCTTTGAAGCAACGCAAAAAATCCGCGATCTTGGGATGAACATGCCCATTATTGCCCTAACCGCAAGCACCACACTTTCTGAGCGCGAGATGTGTTTTAACTGTGGTATGGATGATGTATTAACTAAGCCTTATCGCTCCGCCGATATTCAAAACATGCTAGTAAAATGGTGTAAAAATTAAAAGCTGTTTACCTTAGGTTTTTCGTTAGCAACATTAAGCTGTCGTTTAACAACTTGCCACAAGCCCCTTTATCGTTTGTCCTTGTACTCTTAAATGAGCCTAATCACAGTCTTCTCCATTTAAAAATCCAACGTTATCAAAATAGGAAACGGCTTTTCTCAATTTGAGAAAAGCCAATAAGTCATTGTTTTTAAATAATAATATTTCTGGCACGCTTCCTGCTATCTATTAAATACGCTCACAAGAGCGATGTTTAATTAGGAGATCATGTCATGGAACTACAAAAAATCGAATCAAGCGACACTCTACTGACTCTAGCGGTCTTTGGTGATTTTAATGCTCAAGCCAGTAAACAGGCGCAAATATGCATTGATGATGTGCTCAGCGATGATTTTCATCCGCAAATTGAAATCGACCTAGAACATGTGGACTTTATGGACACCTCTGGAATTGGCGCCATTGTGTATTTGTATAAACGTTTGGTTGAAAGCGATCGCAATATGAGTATCAAAAATGCACACGGACAACCATTGAAAATGATGGAGCTGCTGCGCATTGGACAAGCCATTCCAGTGACCACGCAAGACGCCGCTCTTGAACACTAAAGTCACTCACAAGGAAGTGAGTCATAACACAACGTCAGATGGAGAGAAACGATGAAATGGATACATCCTCGCACAATCAGCCCAATATTATTAGCCACACTAATTTTGACTGGTTGTACAAGCTACCCTGATGATGGGGCTGGTGGTATGGGAGAATATACCGCTATGTCTGATTTCTCTCCCGTATTCCCAGAGGAGCCGCTAGGTCCTGAACATGGTTTACGTTTTGATTTCCACCTTGCCAAGCTGCAGCTCGATAGCCTGATAAACCAAGGTGCTCAGTGGTGTTTTCCCGCGGCTGTTATTCAAGCAGAAACCAAAGAAAAGCGCATTGCTAGGGAGTTAGAAGGTAACTTATTGCTAGATGCCGCTAACGACATTGTTATTTTAAGAAAAAACCTTAATAAACTTGAGCTTCAATTGGACTATGTCACTGGCGAAACTCAGTGTGTGCCACCTTCGCAAAACAGTGCATTTCAAAGTGATAAAGTCATCATCACCAAGCTAGTTGACTTGCTTAATATTGATAATCAATTCGCAGTCGGTTCCACCGAAATAAACCCAAAATACATGGGACACCTTGCGCAAGCCGCCAGTATTTTAAAGCAGCATCGACATTTGAAACTAAGCGTCACAGGCCACGCCGATATGTCAGGCAGCGCCGAATACAATGAAAAACTGGCAATGGGCCGCGCAAAACAAGTCGAACGTTATTTGATTATTTTTGGGCTAGAAACCGCCCGAATCCAAACCTTATCTGTTGGTGAAACCCTACCACTAACCGAAGGTGATACCCCTGCTATTCGTTTAACAAACCGTCGAGTCAGTATCGATATTATTTCGACTAAAGCCCAAGGAGGCGGCTATGAACATCTTTAAGATTTTACTGATTATGATGGCAAGTATCAGTTTCCATGTTATGGCGAAACCGGTGCAAATTGGCGACCTTATCCAAGTCAATCTTCCCGGAGAAGAATCCTTAAACAAAGGCTTTCAGGTGGATAAATCAGGGCGAATCACTTTGCCAGAGGTGGGCCCAACGTATGTGGCAGGCTTTGAGGAAGAGCAGCTAAGCAAAGTGGTTAAAGACGCTTTAAGCAAAGTGTACCGCGATCTCTCTAACGCCAGTATTTACGTATCTGAGCGTCAAATTTTATTATCAATTCAAGGTTATGTGCGCTCACCGGGAGAATACACACTCCCTGAATCCTCCACCATTCAAATGGCGCTGTACGCCGCAGGGGGTATTCGCCCTGGTGCTCAGCTAAATAAACTGCAAATTAAGCGTGGCAGTGACATCAATGAATTTAACTACAAAACGTTCTTAGATACAGGAAGTGAAACTAGCCTGCCTAAACTGAAATCGTTAGATACGATCTTTGTTCCCGCCTCGCCAATGGTGGGTAACATTGAGCAAGAATTTGATGCTGCCAAACTGGCAAATGCTGGCGATAGCGCTGATTCACGCAAAGCCATTAAAGTATTTGGCGAAGTAAATGCGCCCGGCTCTTTTAGCTTTAAAGCCAATACCGACTTGGTGGATATCATCATGCGCTCAGGAGGCGTCACTCGTTATGCCAGCGTTGAGCAAATTCGCGTTATTTCTGGCAATACCCCAACCATTTTTAACTTAAAGCGCTATCTAGATAGTGGCGACGAATCGTTACTGCCGCGCTTAAATCCCGGTGCCATTGTGTTTGTGCCAAAAATGGAAGAAGAGATCAAATCAGGTGCCAACATGGTGTATGTCATGGGCGAAGTCGCCGCCCCCGGCGCATTTGAAGGTAAACCTGGTGCTACCTTCATGGATATTCTAGCCAATGCTGGCGGGCCGACCCGCTTTGCAGAATCTCGTCAAATCCGCTTAATCAAAGCAGATGGGCGCGTAATCAAGTTTGATCTTACCGCTTTCACTGAAGGTCTAGGCGGCGTTCGACCACCGACTATTGCCAACGGAGATGCTATTTTCGTTCCTGAAAAAACCGATATGAACGAGAAGTCATGGTTAAAAATATCCCCAGATCGCGCGGTTAACGTTATTGGTGAGGTGGTACGTCCGGGACGTATTGAATGGTCCGATGAAATGGATCTCATGGATCTGTTAGCCCATGTGGGTGGCCCCACCTTGCGAGCCGATACGACCACCATCGAAGTGGTTGATAGCGAACGAAAGGTACAAGTATTTGATTTAGATGCTTATATCAGAAATGGTGCTAAGCGCTCACAACTGCCCCATATCGCCGCAGGCTCTATCATTCGTGTGCACGACCTGCCACAAGACCCTTCTGACAATAAATCTCAGTGGGTACGTCAAAAATCAGAAGCGTCTATTTATGTGTTTGGTCAAGTCAATGCTCCCGGGCGCTATCGTTTCACCAAAGAAATGCACTTTTTAGATATTCTGTCGGCTGCCGATGGCCCAACCAAAGACGCTGACATTCATAACATCCGCATTACTCATCGTGATAAAACCTATTCACAGGTCAGTAAATTGAATCTGTCTTTGTATTTCGAGACAGGAGATGAATCACTGCTTCCCGTTGTCACCACCGGCGACACCATCTATATCCCAGAAAAAGACAAAAATTGGCTCGACCGTTCAAAAGAATCTACGGTGCGCGTATTAGGCGCAGTGAACAATCCCGGACGATATGTGTTTGATGACAATATGACTCTTTTAGACTTGCTTGCAGAAGCAGGAGGCCCAAGTGAGCAAGCCTATTTGCAAAAGATCAGCGTGGTCAATATGTCTTGTTGCCAAAGCCAAGCTCGAGTTTTTGATTTGGTGGAGTTTAGTAAAACAGCAAACTTTCGCAAGTTACCTGTCATTCGCGCAGGAGACACCGTTTACATCCCTCATCAGCGCGAAAGCTTGATGGAAAAAGCACGCAATGGACTGGATGATGTCTTAAAAATTGCTACCACCATCATATTGATAGGAGCATTGTAATGATTCACTGCACCCATTCAGAATTAACGCCCATGTTTCTGCAATTAGAACTGGCCAACATGCGCAGTGTTTGCCTAATTGGTAACAAACCTCGTGCGGGTGTGACGACCTTTGCCTGTGCACTCGCCGAGCAATATATGCTATCGGGTTATCGCACTTTACTCGTCGATTTAAATCTAGAAAATCCGCAGTTTGAACACACTTTGCCTATTAAAAACTCTGTGATTGAAGAGGCTGATCTTCAAAGCCCTGGTATTGAAAACGCGGGTCTTGAAAGCGCTAGCCTTCCAAGATCAGAAGTCCATTGGGTGCAAAACCGCCACACGCTACAAATATTTAGCGGTGTGGCTGTCCCTAGCACCTTAAATCAACAAATGCCCTATCGAGACCCTCGCTCACTCGCAAAACAGTTTGAACTTTGGTTTAGTCAATATGATCGAATCGTCATTGACGCAGGTGCTATAAATCAGAATCAAACCCGCATTTCTCAATCTGTTATCGCCAATGCCTGTGACACAACTTTTATTGCATTAGGGGCCGGCAATAGCAATAAAGAACAGCTGAGCCAAGCCATCGATTATTTGACCACGGCTAATGCCAATATATTTGCTGTATTGCTCAATCAATACGCTCAACAGACGTTATCGCAACAGCTATGCCACTTGATAGGACGCAATCGCATTATGCCGAAAAAGATGAAAGAGAGATTCAACCGATACGTTCGTCGCTGGTCCTTTTTAAACCACGCCGTGTAGACTCTAAAAAGGGTTAATTAATACTAGAAATATTGATAAATAAGAGGAATACTCAATGTTAAAGGCTTTTTACAGTCTATTTACAAAAAAGCAAATCAACACAGTACAACACAAGGAAGTTATTGCCGTGCCAGAGCCTCTTATTGATCATACTACCGTACAACAAATCATCAGTGATACCAGTGTTGAAGTCTTGCCTATTCTGATTGACAGCTACCTTGAAGAATCGCAACAAAGAATCACCATAATGGCCAAAGCTGCCAAAGATAAAGATTACTCAACTCTAGAGTTTGAAAGTCATACGCTCGCAGGGACGTCTTTAGCCATTGGTGTGTGTGCGTTAGGCAAACTTGCCAAAACGATTGAGCTTGAGTGCCAGAATAAACAGTACGCTAACGCACTACAAAATGCCGAATTGCTAACAAATTTAGCCCTCGAATCACAGTCCGCTTTGCAAAGCTTAAAAGACGAACTATAAATTAGTAACTCATTGGTTTAAAAGGATGTTTTATGGGACCAAAAGTACTACTGGTTGAGGACTCCAACTCACTGGCCATTTTATACAAACAATACGTCAAGGATGAAGCGTACGACCTATTTCATGTGGAGACAGGTAAAGATGCGAAGCGCTTTATTCAGCATCATACCCCACAACTCGTCATTCTCGATTTAAAACTTCCCGACACCACAGGTGAAGAAATTTTAGACTGGATCAATGAGCAAGAGGTCGCCACGTCGGTCATCATTGCTACCGCACATGGCTCAGTCAATACTGCGGTGAATTTGATTCAAAAAGGCGCCGATGATTTTCTTGAAAAACCCATTACCGCTGACCGTCTAAAAACATCCGTAGCATTGCACCTTAAACGTACAAAACTAGAGAGCTTAGTTAACAAGTTTGAATCGAAATTTGATCGACCTAACTATCATGGTTTTATTGGTTCAAGCCTGCCTATGCAAGCGGTGTATAAAATTATTGATGCCGCAGCGCCGACCACCGCCAGTGTCTTTATTAATGGTGAAAGTGGTACAGGTAAAGAAGTGTGCGCAGAAGCCATACACAAACAAAGTAAACGCGCCGATAAGCCTTTTGTTGCGCTCAACTGCGGCGCGATACCGCGCGACTTAATGGAAAGTGAGATTTTTGGTCATGTTAAAGGTGCTTTTACCGGCGCAACCACCGACCGCAAAGGAGCAGCAATGCAGGCACATGGCGGCACTTTATTTTTGGATGAGTTGTGTGAAATGGAACTGGAAATGCAAAAAAAATTGCTACGCTTTTTGCAAACCGGTAGCGTGACTCCCCTTGGTAGCAGTAAAGAACTAAAGGGTGATGTACGCATCATCTGTGCCACCAATAAAGACCCATTAAAAGAAATAGAAGCAGGTCGTTTTCGCGAAGATCTGTACTATCGAGTGCATGTTATCCCTATTACGCTGCCGCCTTTACGAGAGCGCGACAAAGATATCGCCACTTTAGCCAAGCACTTTGTAAAACTGTATGCCAAACAAGATGGTAAAAAATTCACCGGCTTAACCGCTGAAACTGAAGCGCGACTGAAAAATTATCCTTGGCCCGGCAATGTGCGTCAATTACAAAATATCATGCGCAATGTTGTGGTATTAAACGATGGCACCAAAGTGGAAGTAAGCCAACTGCCACCGCCCTTGAACACTGTATCTGTCAACACCACAGCTGTGACAAAAGCTCCGATTAAGCCCGTTACTACAGTGCATATGACTGCAGAATCCATGGCCCCAGAATCGATTACCCCAGCTCCAGTAGACGCCGAACGCCACCAAGCGACTGCGCCTGTAACGCAATTTGAATCGGCATCGCCAGATGAAAAAACTCACCATGCTCCGACAACTCACGCTCCAACAACTCATGATGCTCAAGCTATGCCAAACAATGTAGCCCGAGCAGAAGAGTACGTTATCAAACCTATGTGGCAAGTTGAGCGGGAAACCATACAAAATGCCATCAAACATTGTGACGGTAACGTGATCAATGCGGCGGTGTTGCTCGACCTTAGCCCTTCTACGGTTTATCGCAAAAAGCAACAATGGGAAACCGAAGATGATTTGCAAACCAGCGAATAACCCCACTACCCCAAATGAGGTGTGGCTATTGCTAGATAGCTTCACCTTTGGCGGTATCGAAACTCATGTAATCGAATTGGCGCGAGGCATTGCCGATTTTAATGTGCCTGTTAAAGTGGTGCTACTGAGCCAATTTTCAACACCTTCCGCTATTGTGGCTAAGCTTGAACAAGCATCTATTGCTTTCCATTATCTTGCCGATTTAACTCGCCCTAAAAATTTAGCCAGTCAACCCAATGTAACAAAAGCGCCATCAAATCACTCTATTGCACAACAATGCTGGCAACTAAGACGTGCGATAAAAAAACACCAACCGATGGCCATTCATGCACATGGCTATAAAGCCAGTATAATCAGTAAATTGGCGGTAAAAACTGTACCGGGACTCACCCAGCAAATTACAACCTATCATGCCGGAGAAGTGCCCAGTGGCAAAGTTCGTCTGTATGACGCTCTTGACCGATACAGCTCGCCACTGTCCAAGCATAGCCTGTGCGTCAGCCCGCAAATACAAGCAAGACTGCCAGTTAAAAGCCACTGCTTAAATAATTTTGTCGGTATGCAATCAGCCATTAAGAGCCAAGGTAAACAACTGGCGTTTGTCGGGCGATTGAGCCACGAAAAAGGTCCCGACTCTTTTTTAGATTTGGCTATGCTACATCCTGAACATTCATTTTACGTCTACGGCGACGGGCCAATGCAAGAAGAATTAGCCCAACGCGCGCTGCATAATGTTCATTTGCTCGGATTTAGCAATGACATGCATCAATGCTGGCAAAACATTGGACTGCTTATTATTACCTCACGATTTGAAGGCCTACCTATGACCGCCTTAGAAGCCATGTCTAGAGGAATACCTGTGCTTGCGCTCAATGTTGGCGCATTAGAAAAACTGATTGATCAAGCTAGCAATGGTTGGGTTGTGGATGATATTACCGCCTTATCGCAATGCTTACAGCAATGGTTTGAAATGACAACACCGGAAAAAGAGCACATGGCAAACAATGCCATAAACACCATTGAGCAGCACTATTCAACTCAGGCGGTAGTACCAAAAATCTTATCTCTTTATCAAAGTTAACGGCGGTTACTTAATCTTTCTTAAACTGATTCTCAATTTAAGAATAACACCCCTATCCATATAATCTTTATTTAAAACAACAACTTAAAATTGGCACCCTAATTGCAATACCTAAAGTAATCATTAAATATACGCTTTAGGGAGAACGCAATGCCCCCAACTACCCAAGTCCTTTTTGTCCATTATGGGGACCATTGGATCAGAGGCAGTGAGATGTGTCTACTCAATCTCATTGCAACCCTTTCATCGCGTTTTACTGCGGTGGTTTGGACCAATAACTCGGTCATGCACAGTAAGTTGCAGTCAAAGAATATCACCACTTATTACTCTGAATTTTCTCTGATTGATTTGCAGCAGCGCTCCTTTTCACTGAGTAAGTGGTTTGGGCAATACCAAACTGCAACCCACATCCTTGCACAACATAATATTGGGCTCATTCATGTAAACAGTGGCGCAGCATGTCAATGGATGACACTGGCAGCAAAAATCCATAACACGCCACTGCTGTGCCAAATACATAGTCCTTATAATCTGCATGATCGCTTTACCCTAACCCTGCATTGCGCGCAGCAACTGATTGCTGTCAGTCATGCCGTTGCTAAGCCTTTATTAAACGAAGGCTACCCAAACTCTCAGCTTGCTGTGGTCCATAACGGCATACCAAACACACGTCTTAGCCAAAATATCGATATACGACAAAGACTTAACATTGCACAAGGTGCAAAGATTTTGATCAGTGTCGGCTCTCTTATTCATCGAAAAGGCTTTGATAAACTCATTCAGGCCCTTGCTTCTTTAAACAATACCCCGGACGAATACCATCTGATCATTATTGGAGAAGGAAGCGAGCGTCTGAATCTAATTGCGCAAACAAAACGCCTGCATCTATTAAATAACGTCCATTTTGTGGGCGAACAGAGCAATGTTGGTGAATGGTTAAGTGGCGGATGCGATCTTTTTGTCAGCGGTGCCAGAAGTGAAGCGTTTGGCTTAGTGCTTGTCGAAGCTTCATTGGCCGGACTTGCCGTGGTGGCCCCTCACGTTGGCGGGATTGCTGAAGTAATTGAAGATAAGGTCAATGGGCTGCTTTACCAAAATGGACATAATGAAATTAAGGCGCTTACTCAAGCAATTAAAACACTCATTGATGATCCAAGCCTGAGACACACTCTGGCAAACAATGGACGACAAATAGCAAAGGCGCACTTCTCATTACAAACTAATACCGACAACATTGAGAGCATTTACCAACAATTACTCAATAAGCCTTCTCTAACATGGTTGGATTTAATGAAAGGCTTGTTACGCCCATTAAAAACCCTCTTTCACACTCGAGTAATGCGCCCTATTCAACAACAGTTGCGAGGTCACTATGACGCCTAACCAGCCAACTAATCCATGCATTGTGTTTGATCCAATCCCTTACCATGGAGGATCAAAAGTGGCGACCCTACTTGCCATCAAACAAGTTAACCGCCAGCAACATTCAACGGGCAATCCTTCAACTGGTAACCCTACAAATGACAAGGCCTCAATTAAGGACACACACCGTTTTCAACCCCCTTCTAAGGCTGTTCGTTTTAAGGACACACACTTTTATGTGTTAAGCGCATGCAAGCAAAGTTGGCTCAATTCTGAGGACACATCGAGCAGCGCATTGTGGCTTCCAAAAGGGTTAGCGACCCGTACACAAGGTCTATATTATTGGGTCAAACAAGTCTATTTATCCCTTTACCTACTGGCTTTTACGCTCATTATTTGGCTAAGCCAAGGTAAAAAACCCACTTCGATATTACTGGCTTCAGGGCCTGGAGTGGACTTTGCCGGTTATGTGGTTGGTAAGCTGTTAAGTATTCGAGTCATTCAACTTATCCACGGTCCGGTTGGAAAAAGCCGCGCTGTGCAGTGGTGCTTAATGCAAGGGCATGCCTGTTTTTATTTGCAATCAAGCATGCGCACATTACTCGATTGCTTGGAAGTCACCTCACTGCCTAAACATTTTATGCCTTTTACTAATGGCTTAGATGAACAAAATCTGCCTTCTAGGCATCGCTTTTCAGCCACCCCCCATCAAGTTCAATTTTTCTGGGCAGCATCTTTATTGAAATGGAAAGGCCTAGATCTTCTGCTGCATGCCACTGCTATCACGCCACTTAATCAATCATCAAGCGTGCAGGTATGTTACATCAAACCGCAAAATGCCAATCTCGAACAATCAAAAATAGACACCACAATTAAACCGATACATTGGCATCATCAGCCAGAAAACCTTGATGATATCCGCGCTCAATCCGATGTTTATATTTCCACCAGCATCAATGAGCCCTTCGGACTGTCCACCCTAGAAGCGCTCTTTTCAGGCCTAATTGTCGTGATACCCAAAGACGGCGCTTTTTGGGACAGGCACCTAAAAGATGGTGTGCATTGTGTTAAATATGAGGCCAATAATGCCCATAGTTTAAGCCAAGTGATGAGTGATATTAGTCGTGATATCAAACGTTTCTATGCTATTGCTCAATCAGGCAAGGAACTTGCCGCCACTTACTTAGCCAAAGAATGTTATAGAGAAATAGTCAATGCTATTAAAGCTGACCCGTTGCAGAGTCATCAGCAAGCAATGACTGCTGAACGTACAGGAGAAGAGTCATGAAAAAGCTCACTATTCGCCTGTCAAACGGGCAGACACAAATGGTCTGCTACGCCCTTTCGTTATTTTTTATGAAAGGCCTGTCCTTAATCATGCTACCGATTACTACGCGGTTTCTGTCGCCGGTACAAATAGGTGAATTAGAGCTTTTAGCCGTAACGGCCTCATTCATCGGAATCTTACTCTCTGGTTGTTTGCATGAAGCTTTGTATCGTTACTGCTCTAACAATAACTCTAATCAGCGCAAGCAAGAAGTGGCCAATCAGCTGTTTTCAATGACCTTGATGATTTCTATTTGTTTAGCAACGATTGGGTTGTTGATCACTACAGCAATAGAGTGGTCGGCAAGCTGGGTGCTTTCAAAAGACACCGTGTTGATTTTGTGGCTTTCTCTAACTATTGAAGGAGCGATTGCGGTTTGTCTTGCGTGGCTTCGAATGCAAGACAAAATCAAAGCCTTTTGTCAGATTTGTATTGGTACCAGTGTGTTACAAGTCACTTTAGTGATCGGTGCTCTTTTGCTTGATTTTGACGTTATTGGAGTGCTTCTAGCAGGGTTTATAGCGCATTGTGCACAATTCTTTGCACTCATCTACAGCAGTCAACTTCGATTTTGTTTACCTAATGTCCGTTTGGTAAATACCGCACTAAGTTATTCATTACCCCTGATGCTATCGAGTATTATCGCTTTTGGGTTAAATGGGGCTGAGCGCTGGTTTATGCTTCAAGCTGAATCACTGTATATGGTGGGGCAATACGCCATTGCCGCTAAATTTGCCTTAGCATTGTGCGTTCTCATCCAACCTTTTGGTATGTGGTGGTTACCAAAACGTTACGCTATGCTAGATAAAAACAAACAAAAAGCAGCCAAAATCACCGAAATTGGGGTTATCTATATCTGTATCGCTTCTGTTAGCGTTGCTGTATTTGGCCAATACTTACTGCATTTTGCGCTCACCGAGCAGTATGCATTTGCCGCAAGCTTACTTGTTGGCGCTATTTTTATGGTGCTGGGTAAAGAATTTACCGAACTACTTAATCTTGGACTACTTTACCAAAAACAAACACGCACTATTTTGTGGGTCAACTTTAGCATCACCCTATGTACTGTGACTTGGTGCGCAATCACTTATCAATGGGGTATCTGGTCAATCATGATCAGTATTGGTTGTGCGCAGTTGCTGCGTGCAGCGCTTGTTTATTACTTGTCTCAAGGTTGCTGTTTTCTTCCCTTTCGCACAATCAGGCTATGCTTGTACCCTTTGATTGCTATCTCGACACTGATCAGTATCCACAACAGTTCGCCACTCATGAGCTTGCTACTTTTTGTGATAAGTTCATTGCTGTTTTTGGCTATTTATCAGTTACCTGCAAAGAAAACCATTTCTCTACAACAAGCCACAAGCAGCTCAATAAAACAGGAACAAGCTCATGAATAATGGTGGCGAAGGCTTACAAGATAACAAGATTGCTGTCAGTGTTACCCTGACACTATTTGTCATCAGCATGATTGCTTTGTTGTGGTGGAAAGTGCCTCATCCACTTACGGGGCTTGCGTTGTGCCTGCTTCCAATCGCGGCTTTATTGGTAATCAAACATCTGTTTTGGTTTGTCACTCTATTCGTTTTATTTTCATTTTTTAGAATTCATGAGGTGATACCCCAATTAATGCCGTTCAAATTGCCGTTACTATTGTCATTAGGGGCGCTTGCTTCTTTGTGTTGGCATGCCTTTATCAGTCGAAAACTGAGCATTTATTGGCACCCTTCAATGAAATGGTTAGTGGCATTTTGGGTATTGGTTAGCATAGGGTTGGCATTTGCTACAAACCGAGCTGAAGCCATCGCAACCTTTAAAGGCGTATATTGGAAAATAATGTTGATGACGTTAGCCATTATCTGGATCATCAATAACAAACAACAGCTGCGAAAAATATGTTGGGCCATCATTATCGCAGGCGCATTAGTGGCGTGCGTTGCATTATTCAACTCAATCAATGGCATTGGGCTGGTCGAAGGTACTCGCGTTACTATTGGACGCCAAATAGGTTCGATGCTTGGGGACCCTAATGATTTGGCGTTAGTATTGTTATTTCCACTGGCTTTTTGTGCCAGCTTTCTATTTAACCCTCACCTTAGATTCTTTCCTCGATTGGTCGGGTTATGCGTTCTGGTTTTATTATCGATGGCCATTGTTGCCACCCAAAGTCGTGGCGGATTATTGGGGATGATTGCCGTGTATGCGGTTTTTATTAGCCAAGCTGTTCGCTCAAAATTGCTACTAGTTAGTGTGGGGGCAATCGGATTATTTGCGCTGTATTTTGTAGCCGGTATTGCTGATAGAGCTTCTGGCGGCGCAGCTGAAGCCGGAATTGATTCTTCATCGATGGGACGCTTATATGCGTGGCAAGCGGCGATAAAAATGGCTGTGCACAACCCTTTTACCGGTGTCGGAATTAATAATTTTTATTCCAACTATTATTTTTACAGCTCGCATTGGGATGGGCTTAATCATGCAGTGCACAGCACTTGGTTCGGTGTTCTTGCTGAAACTGGGTTTGTGGGATTAACCGTATTTATCGCCTTAATTGTCTCTCTTGTACGCACCGCTAAACGCTCCAATCGGCAATTAAAACGTATGCCAAAACCTGAGGGTTACCTAGTCAGTTCTGCCAATGCCGTATACGCAGGACTAATTGGCACTATTGCCTCGGGTACCTTCCTAACTCAAGCCTTCGTTTGGCCTATCTATATTTTAGCGGCGTTGATTATTTGCGTGTCTCACATAGTTCAAAATGATTCTCAAATTAAGAATTAGTTTTCATTGATTGGTAAGCCACTGTTTTTAAGGCTTTATATTTCTGGCACGTTCTGTGTATTACTTAAATTGAACAATACAGAATTTTTCCAATATCAGTGCGCTAAGGATGGTTGCCATGAAGGTGTTCACAATTAATCAATGTAAACAAAAGCTCAAAACAAGCCAAACACCTTTCGGTAAGAAGTTGTTTGCTATCGCAAAAGCCCTTCGCGTGTGTGATATTCGGTTTCCTCACGGTATCAATCGCGCCCTATATAGCGGATATGTGCTAGTACGCAACAGCGTACATTTTCTGACAAGAGTGCTGTTTTACACTCCCGCTTTTCGAGGTTACTGCTCACAATCAGGCAAGTCTCTCTATCTTTACGGTGGCATCCCTTTTATTTCTGGTCCCTTATCAATAAGCCTTGGCGATGACTGCCGCATTTCAGGACACACCACCTTTAGCGCCAGCGCGCACGTCAGTGATCCACAACTGACAATCGGCTCTAACGTCGGTATAGGTTGGCAAACGACCATAGCCGTCGGAACCAAAGTCGTCATTGAAGATAATGTTCGCATTGCTGGAAAAGCCAATTTATTTGGCTACTCAGGCCACCCATTGGATGCGACGAAACGCGCCCAAGGAAAACCGGATGATATTTCACAAATTGGCGACATCATTTTAAAAAAAGATTGCTGGCTTGGAACCAATTGCATCGTTAAAGCGGGCGTGAGCATTGGCAAAGGCGCTGTGATTGCCTCGGGTAGCGTGGTGACAACCGATATTCCCGATTATGTGGTTGCTGCTGGAGTTCCAGCAAAAGTGATTAAGCACATCGCCCACACTTACAGCACAAAGCAAGGAGCTTAATATGCGCGATCTCATTGTTTTTGGTGAAGATTTCGGCGGCCTTCCTTCAAGTACGCAACATATCATAACGGGCTTAAACCCTCAGCGCCGCATCTTGTGGGTTAACTCCATTGGCCTGCGAAAACCTACTTTATCAGTACGAGATGTGCAGCGTGCTTGTCGTAAATTATTCTCTGTCAGTGAGCAAAAACTGCCATCATTTCAATCCAATCAGGCGATTCCCAGCAACATCAAGGTGATCAACCTTAAAACCTTACCTGCACCTCGCTTCAAATGGGAACGTCATTTTGCTAAAGAATGGATGAGTCAACAGTTGCGTCCAATCCTAAATGAGCTGCAGTTTAACAATCCAATTTTATGGACTTCCTTGCCAACTGCGGCCGATCTTTGCGGACATATTAATGACTCGTCAGTCGTGTATTATTGCGGAGATGACTTTGGTTCGCTGGCCGGAGTCGATCACGCCACTGTTTTAGAGCATGAAAGCACCCTGACGGATAAAGCCGATTTGATCCTGACTGCCAGCGAAGCAATGCAACAGCGATTTCCTGCCTGCAAAACGCAACTGCTTCGTCATGGCGTAAACTATCCGCTATTTAATACGCCCACAACACCTGCAAACGATTTACCTACCGGCAAGCCAATCGCAGGATTTTACGGCAGCTTATCAACTTGGCTAGACTATGATTTGATCAATCAAACAGCAAAAGCCCTCCCCAATTGGAATTTTGTGTTCATTGGACACAATGAGCTTAACCACAATCCCTTTGCTAATCTCAGTAACATTCACCTACTAGGTCCTAAACCTCACCATGAACTGCCCCGTTATTGCCAGCATTGGGATGTCAGCTTGCTGCCATTTTTATTGAATGAGCAAATCAAAGCCTGTAGCCCTTTAAAACTTATGGAATACATTGCTTGTGGGACTCCGATCATTAGCACCCACTTCCCTGCAATTACCCCATTTATCGAGCAAGTTAACTGCATAAATAGCACACAGCAATTGATAGAACGACTACAGAATGTTCAAGCGCTTAGCCCTTGCGATAGCCAATGCGTAAAACAGCAAAGTTGGCAGCAAAGATCTGAATTTGTTGATTGGATTTTGGAGTTGTTATGATTGAATTAAAAATACGCATCGCCGAACTTATTGTCAGTGCTTGGCGCCGACGCTGGGTCATATTTCTACCAAGTTTGATATTACCTATCGTCGCGGTTAGCGTTGCGCAACTGGCCCCAACACAGTACAAAGCACATACCAGCATGCTGATCCAAGAAACAGCCAAAATGAACCCATTTTTACAAGATCTTGCAGTCTCTACTGGGTTAAATGATCGCTTCAGTGCCGTGCAGACACTGTTAAAAAGTCGGCATGTTTTGTCTTTAGTCGCGCAAGAATTAGCGCTTGTTGATGACAGCAGTTCTGATTATGAAAAAGATCAAATAATGGCAAAAATTGCGATGAATCTACGCGTAATCCAACAAGGAAAAGACTTGCTCAAAATAGAATATTCTGCGCGCTCACCAGAAGGTATGAAGGAACTATTAGAGTCCGTCAGTTACCATTTTATTGAACAATTACTGGCCCCTGAACGCTCGTCCATTCGCGATTCAAGTACCTTTTTAACCGAACACATCAACAAACGTTTTGAAGAGTTGCAGTTGGCGGAGCAAAAACTGGCAGATTACACCAATATTCACTCCTCTCTTACCCCAGAGATCCAAAGCCAAAGCTATGCTCGCATTGCTGTCTTAAAGCAAAGCCTTGCTGAAAAAGAAGCCGAGTTATTTGGTGTGAAGCGAAGCTTAGGATCGCTAGACCAACAACTGTCGAGCACCAATCCAGTAGTGGGACGTATTGAAGACAAGATCATCGAAATTCGCAGCCAGTTAACCTTACTTCAAGCACGATACACCCAAAATCACAGCTCAGTTCAAGCTAAACAAAGAGAACTAAACCGTTTGGAACAAGAACGTGAGGTGTTACTCAATTCCAATCAACCAAGTCTAAATACCGATCAATTACGAAATATGGCAAGCAGTCAAAGCATCAACAATATCGCGAGCATTCAGCCTTTATTGATGAGCCAATTGCAAAATCTACAACAAATACGCAGCCGTTTTGAAGCCCTCACCGAAGAGACAGACCGTCTGCGCAGTATGATCCAAGAACTAGAAACAAAAACCCAAGGCTATGGAGACAACGTCAAAGAAATTTATAGCTTGAAAAGAGAAGTAGAAATGAAACGTCAGTTGTATGAAGAGTTAGTACAACGCTACGAAATGGCGCAACTCACAGGGGCGTTGGGCGTGTTTGAAGAAAATAAGCGAGTCAAAATTATCGATCTGCCTTTCACCCCAAGCTCACCTTCAAATTGGCCTATGTTTATCTACCTCATTATTGGATTAATCGGTGGATTAGGACTTGGCACAGGCATTGCCATTATATTAGAACTGTTTGACACCACAATACGAAATGAAGTGGATGTCAAATCCGTAACGTCGATACCCATTATGGTGATATCGCCTGCTTCTCATTGATTAATTTACGTTTTTTTATTTTTGTATCGGTGCCTGTCCTTGATATAGCCGATAAAAATTATAATATATGCTCAATAAAAATACGGTGCTCCTATTTTCTATTAAGAAGCACCGTATTAATCTTTTCTTATTTCATTAAACGTAAATACTGAGGATTGGAAACTTGAATTTGAAGCTTATTCTTGTACTCTGTAATCTTTCCACGAACACAGATTTTTTGATCTTCAAGATTATCTAATTTACCAAAACGTTCTTCAAAGGGGTTAAGGTTTCTATTCCAGATTAATATTGTTAGAGTTTGATTTGGATAAGATTTATCTAAATTTAGATACTGCGATTTCTTTCCCTGAGATACCTGTGCTACTTTTCCACACGCCATTACGGTTTCACCTACATGAAAAGGAGCTTTATATGCTTCTATTCTTGCCTCGGTCGCATGGACACTAAATGACATAGCAAGCATGCTAAATAATGATATGAGTAATTTTTTCATTTTGCTTCCTTAAAAAACATCTAGTTGTGTTCTTGAATTTACCGTAGTTTGTATATGGGTTTTGTATTTGGCAATCTTTCCTGACACACATACCTTTTTATGTAGAAAATACTCAAACGATAACTTACCGTTTAGTATATTTTTTTTGTCATTACTCCAAACCACCATGCTAAATGTTGATTTAGGGAATTTTTCATCAAAGTTCAAATATGTACCCTTTGAAAAATCACTAATTTGTGAAATAACACCACAAATAGTTTTATAATCACCAACGTACTTCGATGCAGATTTAGAAGATACTGCACCATTAGGCATCCAAGAAGCGGAAGATAATACTTGTTTTATTTCGGAGTCTGAAACTTCTTTCCATGTATTAACTGGTGAAGACTCCGGTTCAAAATTAGTAGTATTTTTAGGTTCTATTTTAGTTGGAGTAGATTCGTTAATATCATAAATATTATCACTACTAGATATAAAGAATACTCCACCAATAACTAACATTAATACAAGAACACCAATAGCTATACCTTTATTTCTATTGTTACTTTTTTGATGTGTATCCAGATTATTATTGGTATCGTTTTTTGATTGCATATCCAAAATTAAAGAGCGAAGCTCATTAATTTGTAATCTTATATCAGTAGTATTCTTATTCTTCTCTTCCAAATTATTTAATTTCTCGTCATACCAAGATACTAAGTTCTCTCGCTCTTTTTGTTTATATTCATCGGTCATTTTATTTTTTGATTGAATATATAAAGTATCATTGATTTTACGAATTATTTTATCTGATTCAAACAGCATTTGCTTATTTGTGAACCTTAAAACAACACCAAACTTAGTAATCAGTGAATTTTGACGAACTAAAAAGTCTTTCCATCGCTGATGATTAACATCTTTATAAGTACCGTCAAGCTCAATTGGGAGGCAATAACCTTTCGATTTATTAATTATCATAAAATCAATATAACGATTTTTCCCATTATCATCCTTAAAGTGATATTGAGGAACAACATCATTAGGCGTTACTTCGGGTAGTTGAGTCAGGACTCGATCAACAAATGCTTCCTCATAACCTGCCACATGCTCTATTTGTTTTGAATATCGTTGTTTCCAAGTCTTCCAACTCAACACTTCATCACCAAAAACCATCATATATTTATTCAAATATATTAATGGAAATTACCTATTGTTCATAGCGACAAAGAACCAGAGAAATAACATCTATATGTTATAGATCAACATTCAATGAATTTTTCTATTACAAATAATTTAATGCATATGAAGTATATTCCACATAGTTTTAGTTTTATGTGAATATATGTGCGTATCAGATTTAATATTGTCATATGAGAATAATTGTAAAACAACAAAGCCGCGAGTAACCATACTCGCGGCTTTAATTAGAGCTAAGAAATGAACTTATTTAGCGAGCTTAGTTAGCACACTCATTAGCAATTTGATGCGTGGTTCTATCGACTCAAGCAGCAGATATTCGTCCGCGCTGTGAAAGCCTGCACCAATAGGGCCTAATCCGTCGAGTGTTGGCACACCTAAGATAGCAGTGTTGTTAGCATCTGAGCCGCCGCCGACCTCTTTCCAGTTAATATCGATATCTAGCTCATCGGCCGACTCTTGCACCATTGCCATTAGTGGCTCAGTGAGTTCTGAAGGTACCATAGACGGTTTGTAGGCTTCACGTTCAATGGCAATAGTGACGTCTTCAACAAATGGGGTTTCGATCATTTGTTTAAGAAGAGCATCAATTTGATCGTATTCCGCATTATCCCAAAAACGAACATCAACAATAGCAGTGGCAAGATCAGGTACGATATTCGCCCCTGCACCACCTGAAACGACACCGACATTTAGCGTTGTGCCTGACTCAAAATTAGTCATCGCATTGATTGCTAAAATCCAGTTGGCCATTTCAGTAATCGCACTGCGGCCTTTTTCTGGCTCGTTGCCAGCGTGGGCCGCTTTACCATTGAAGGTAATTTTGTAATGTGCCATGCCTTTACGAGCTTTAACTAAGCCACCGTCCGCGCGCGCCGCTTCAATCACTAACACATTGCGAGCTTTTTTAGCCGTTGCTTGAATCCAATCAACCGAATCCATGGAACCGGTTTCTTCGTCTGGGTTCATGCAGATGCAAATAGATAGCTTGTCTAATACCGCTTGATCTAGGTTACGTAATGCGTATACCACATTCAGCAAACCTGATTTCATGTCAGAAACACCTGGGCCATAAGCTTTTTCTGCATCCAAAGACATTGGACGTTCAGCAACTGTGCCAACAGGGAACACCGTATCCATGTGCCCGATCATCATTACATCGATATGATCAGCATCAGGTTGGTTGCGAATTTCAAGCCCTACACCCGCTTTACCACAGTCAATACGCTTAACTGTCCAGCCAGGCATTGATTGATATTTTTCAGCCATGAGGTTCGCAATCACCTCAATACCGGCAACGGTATAAGTACCACAATCTACATTAATTAAAGGGCGAAGCTCTTCTAGATATTCGTTTAGGGAAAAATTCATCGCGAGTCCTTAAAGAATCATATTCATGACAAACATGGCGCCAAATGCGTTCATGATTGAGATAGCAATCATCACCGGAATATAACGAGCTTCAGTGCCGATAGGTCCCATGATGCGACCCATATATTGAACTTGCGAACCCATTAGGTAAATAGCAGGTGCCAGAATCGCAATATGTGCGCCATTTAGAATACCTTGGTCAAACAAAGTAATCACCACGCCCACTGCGCCACCCATTGACATCCATGCGCCAATTAACACAGCTGCTGCTTCACCCGGTAGACCAAAAACAGCCATCACAGGAGCAAAGATAGAACCCATAAGATCTAGAGCACCAGTAATTTGCAATGCTTTGATGATAACAAATGCCATTAAAACATTTGGAACTGTTGAGGTAGTTGCGATAACCCAGCCTTTTTTAGCACCCTCAACAAAAATATCTGTCACCATAGGTTTTTTCGCTTTGACTTCGCTCATTATGCTGTCTCCTCAGTCAATGTTTTCTCTTGTTTGTCTTTCTTCTCGTTGTCTTGACCTTCTTTACCTTCGGTAATGTTTAGATAAACTCGGAACAAGTTTGCACCAATAAACTTGAAGGCAAACATTACAATTACAGCCAGACCAATCGACGATGGAACTGCAATCGAGCCATCTGGGTTGGTTAACGTAAACAGCACAGCGCCTGATGAGAAGAAGTTCACAATTGCAGCACCTGCGGTAAATTGGAACATGGTGAAGATATCAGTTTCACGCTTAGTTAAATGCTTTTCATCTTTTAACTGGCGAGTCATTGCCGCACCTGCATCGGTACTTTGCAAAGAAGCGATCAGTGCTAGACCCGAGTTACCTGGGATACCAATTAATGGACGAAGAAGAGGAGTCAATAATCGACGAGCTGCGTTAAGTGCACCATAGTGCTCAAGAACGTTGATCATACCTAGAGCAAACATCACGGTTGGGATAAGAGTTAATGCGAAAATGAAACCGTCACGAGCACCACTACCACCTTTACCACGCAAAGACGTTGTAGCAGCTTGCACACCATCTGCCGTCTCGGATACTGCATAAGCAACCTTGCCAAAAGAACCATTTAGAGTTGTAAAGTCAAAAACCCCATACCACTCACTTGATTGCATGAATCCAGAAAAGAACACGACAGCAAAAGCTAACGCTACGTAACTACCAATTCCGACTTTAACGTCTTTATCAAACGGCTGAGTCATAACCACCTCTTTTTTAGTTAACTACAGCATATAGAAATGCCCTTTAGGCGGTATTATGCGCATATTTAATCTAAAAAAATTGACGGTGGTCAACAAATTTTTCTAAAAAAAACATAAAGAGTAAAATAGTGTATTAATTTGTGAACACACTATAAGCACTAGATTTTATACATCAGTGCAGAATTATATATGACATATGATTCATAGATGGGTGTTTTAGGTTTTTCTTAAAACATAAAAAATAACAAAAAGTGGAAATAAATTATGAATATAAATGCAATCGAGTGCTTATGCGATAGTAGGGGCAGATGATGGGGTCAGGTCTTGAAATTTGCATACTCTAGTCGCTAAAATTTTAAGGACACACACCATAAATTTTTCTAATATTTTAAGGACACACACCAAATTTAAGCATTCAATTGAGTTGTAATAAGTCCCATTTATTACCATAGAGATCTTGAAATACTGCGACGGTTCCGTAACTCTCTGTACGGGGCTGTTCGTTGAATTTAACCCCATTCACTTTCATTTGGTTATAGTCTCGCCAGAAATCATTAGTCTGCAAAAATAAGAACACTCGCCCACCCGTTTGATTTCCAACCACTCGTTTTTGTTTTTCTGTACTGGCTTGCGCCAATAATAAATTGGTTCCATTAGAGTTTGGTGGTGAGACTTGAACCCAACGCTTTCCTCCGCCAAGGTCTGTATCTTCCAGCAAAGTAAAATTAAGTTTTTTAGTATAAAACTCAATCGCATCGTCATAACTCTTTACGACCAAGGCAATATTGCCTATTTGTTGCTTAACTTCCTGCGTCATTCTTAAGTTCCCAATATCAAAAATGTACCCATCTTGTTTATTTACTATCAGCAAGCCCTCTCCAAAAAGCAATTATATGGGGTCAGGTCTTGAAATTTGCACTCTCGCAATTAAAACGCAATTAAGGACACACACCGAATCTGAGTCTTTTTCTTTTAAGGACACACACCGTAAATGTTATTTATCTTGGCTGAATTTCAAATTGATTCTCATAGTAAGAAAAAATCACTATGAAAATTAATTACTCTAAATTTCAATTGCTTACCGTTTGGCACGAGTCATGCATCGTATTACCCAAGACGAAAGATAAAGCTGAACAAGGAATTGTTATGAAGAAAGGACGCAGAACAATCATTCATGTAGTGCAACACTTAGCGCCCGGAGGTATAGAGAGCCTAGCGTTGGACTTTATTACCTTTGGTGATGCTAACGATGATGTCTATATTGTTAGCCTACAAGGGACAAAAACGGATGCTATGGCCAAATGGCCACGCTTACAGGCGTTTTCTCGGCAGTTGATATTCTTAAATAAGCCTGAGCGATTTTGCAGCAAAACTTTCTCTGATTTATGTGCACTGTTTAAAGGGTTATCCGTTGATGTGGTGCACACTCATCACATTGGCCCTCTTTTGTATGCCGGGGTCGCTGCAAAATTAAGTGGTGTGCGCTCAAAAGTACACACCGAGCATGATGTGTGGCACCTCAATCGTTTTAAACATCAACAAATTCAAAAGCTTCTACTCAATTGGGTGAAACCGGTTCTAGTTGCAGATGCGGTTAAAGTTGAGCAGCGTTTAAATGATCTGTTTGCTTACGCTAAATTAACCACCATCCACAATGGCATTGATACCAAACATTTTTTACCCGGTGACAAACTATCGGCACGCCGAACCCTAAATATCCCAGAAAACGCCATTATCATCGGTAGTGCAGGAAGATTAGAGGCTGTTAAGGGCCACGATCTGCTTATTCACGCTTTTTCACTATTACCCAAACAATACATGCTTGCCATCGCCGGTGACGGTTCACAAATGACGTCATTAATTGGCCTAGTCAAATCATTGGATTTACAAGAGCGAGTACTATTTCTTGGTCGTGTGGATAACATGCCTTGTTTTTATCAAAGTTTAGACTTGTTTTGCCTGCCATCTCGACATGAAGGATTTCCACTTACCGCCATTGAAGCTCAAGCATGTGCTATTCCAACACTGGTCACTGATGTCGGTGCTAGCAACGAAACCTTATGTCCCAACAGTGGCCTACTTGTTGCTCCCAATAGCCCTAACGAATTGGCATCGGCCATTGAAACCTTTCGATTTAACACCGGTTCACCTCGTGATTTTGTAGTGAACAATCATGATATTCGTGACGTTGTCACTAAATATTCGCAACTCTTTGCTAAGGAGGCTGCTTAACATGTCTCACTATCATATGCTGCTAAGCACTGTTTTTATCACCGCTAGTCTACTGATTATTTATCATCATGCCGGCTATCCATTACTGCTTAAATGGTGGACAAAACAAACATCCCAACAATCGTCTCCAACCAGTCAACGCCACTTTAAACCGTGTCAACAAGACTCAAACCGCCCCACTGTCACTTTTGTGATACCGGCATACAACGAACAAGCATGGATTGCCGACAAGATTCGTAACACCGCTGCACTGGATTACCCAAAACAAAAACTGGTCGTCAAAATCATTTGCGATGGCTGTACAGACAACACGTTTGAGGTGGCAACCGCCACAATTCAAGAAGCCATTTGCGCTGATACTCTTTTTGAAGTGATTGAACATAAGCAAAACCGAGGCAAAGTCGCCATTATCAACGAAGTTGTGCCTAATATCAGCAGTGACTTAACTGTGCTCAGTGATGTGACATCACTGGTCTCAATTGATGCTCTATTGGTGGCTGAAACACATTTCAATAATCAAAAGGTAGGCGTCGTTAATGGGAGCTATTTACTATTTAATTCAGGTAGTGATGGCGAACAAAAATATTGGCAATATCAAAGCCAATTAAAAGCTGCAGAAGCCAATCTAGCGACATCTATTGGCTCTCATGGCGCTTTTTATATCTTCCGCAGTCACCTATTTCAACCGCTTGCCTCCAATAGCATTAACGATGACTTCATCCTACCGATGCAAATTGTTGAAAAAGGGTATCTGGCCGACTATGACGTTGACGTTATCGCGACCGAAATGCAGCCAACCTCTTTAAAGGATGATTTTGCTCGTCGTGTACGAATTTCGGCCGGAAACATGCAACAAGCCATCGCATTATTCGGCTTGTTTCACCCTAAATTCAAAAATATCGCTTTTGCTTTCTTTTCTGGTAAAGGCCTTAGATTGCTCACTCCCTACTTGATCTTCATTACCCTAATTAGCAGTGCGATCCTGCAGCAATATGCGGTTTTCCAATTCGCCTTTTATGCTCAAATCGCCATTTTTACCACCAGCATTATGTGTTGGTTACTTCCATCACTCACCAATATTAAGCTCTTAGGACTTATCCATTATCTTTGCATGGGACACACCGCAAATTTCATTGGCGGTGTTCGCTATTTAATTATTAAAAACAATCACTAATACATCATATAAAAGGAATTATTATGTACACCTTGACCAAAAAAAATGCCGCGATCAGCATCGGCAAACGATTTTTCGACATCTCCGGCTCTATTATTGGCATCGCTTTGTTATTGCCTTTATTGCCAATTATCAGCATCGCCATTTTAGCGACCTCAAAAGGACCACTGTTTTATCGTCAATTACGTGTCGGAAAATCAACCCCGAATGAAATGGCATTGTTTGAAATCATTAAATTTCGCACCATGTACCAAGATGCAGAAGCAAAAGGCGCCAGTTGGGCAACCCAGCACGATCCTAGGATCACACCTGTTGGACGAATACTTCGTAAAACCAGACTGGACGAGTTGCCACAACTGATTAATGTATTAAAAGGCGAAATGTCATTAATTGGCCCGCGCCCTGAGCGTCCAATTTTCTATAAAACCCTTGAAGATCAAATCCCATTTTTTGCTGACCGTACTTACGGTGTATTACCAGGAATTACCGGATTGGCACAAGTGAATCAAGGCTACGATACCTGCATCGATGATGTACGTTCAAAAGTTGGCTTTGATCATAGCTATGCCCTTTCTCATAGTAGTTTCCTTAGTTGGCTCAGTACCGATTTTCACATTACCGTAAGAACACTTTGGATTATGGTTGACGGACGAGGTCAATAATACCAGCACCTTACATACACGCCTGCCTTAGCCCAACGTATTGTATTTATGCGTTGGGCTATTTCATTTTTACATTCATTTTTTGCTAATTCTCATATTGAGAATCAAAACAGTATAAAACCCGATGATTTCCCTGATTTAAGTTGCGAAAAATTGGCACGCATCTTGGAAGATAAACAATACATGTGAAAAACATGAATATAGTCAGCCGTTTAGTTAACAATAATGTATAGGGAAATCACCATGCCAAACCACGCACTATTCAATAACACTCTATTAGGAGCTCTGGTTGTGTCAGCCATCTTTGCTCCGTTAGACGCCGATGCCTCCTCTTTTGAAACTTGCCCAAGTAAAGCGTATTTGTTTCAAGCCAACCCTGTTCAGGTATATGGCATTAACCTAGTCACAGGCCAAACTGCTCTGCTGCAATCAGACACGGGTTTAGATGCCAATATCAATGGTGTAGGGTTTGATTTTGATAGTCGTTATATCTATGGCTATGACACCAGCAATAAACAGCTCGTCCGTTTAGGTGAAGACTTTCAAGCAGAGGTTTTAAATACGGTCGGCCTACCAACAGACCACACCTTTTATGTGGGCGATGTCGCCAACAACGTTTACTTTCTGTATCGCAAAGGAAAAGGCTTGTTCAAAGTCGATCTTGCGCCACTAGATGATGATCCTCGCGCACAGCTAGTAGTAGAAAGAATTACCGCTAATGCCCTAATCAACCTAACAGACTTTGCATTTCACCCACAAGACGGACAACTATATGGCGTAGACAACAGCAGCGGCATTTTATACAGCTTCGATACTGACACTGGAGTCACAACTGAGATAGGTGATACTGGAGAAACGGGAACCTTTGGCGCAGGCTATTTTGACGTTAACGGCAACTACTACGTCTCGCGAAACCAAGATGGTCATATTTACCGCATTGATCTTTCTGATCCCAACAAAATTGCCCAAGGAATAGTCCCTGCTCTTAAATTTGCCGATGGCCCAAGTTCATCGCAAAACGATGGCGCACGCTGTGCCAATGCCCCGCTGATTGATGAAGACTCTACAATAGACTTTGGTGACGCACCGCAAAGCTACCAAACTACCTTAGAAAACAACGGACCTCGCCATCAAATTGACGGCATTACTTACTTAGGCACTCAAGCACCCGACGGTGAACAAGATGGCCTTGTCGCTCCTTTAAGTGATGATAGCAGCGGGCTTTCAGATGAATCAGGCGTGGGGTTTGTCACGGCTATAGAGCCGGGGCTTGACTCGATTGTTACTGTGAATGCTTCGACTCAAGGATACTTATCCGCATGGTTTGATTGGAACCAAGACGGTGACTTTGACGATGACGGAGAAAAAGTGTTTTCCGACGTACTTTTATCTCCAGGGATCAACCCCCTTACTTATACGGTAGCGTATAACGCCGTCGATGGGCGCACTTGGTCTCGATTTAGATTCAGTCAGCAACAAGGATTGAATTACTATGGCGGCGCCACATCTGGCGAAGTTGAAGATCATCCCATTACCGTTTCTAGCGAAGGCATTACTATTCGACACTTCCCCAGTGAAACCGGATATGCCACCCTTGCCTATGAAGATAATTGGCCCTATACCGCTGATTACGATATGAATGATGTCGTTATTCATTATCGAGTTACTGAAGTACTGCGTAATCAACAGGTAGAAAAATCACTGATCCAAGGGCGATTGTCTGCAGTGGGAGCCGATTATCACAATGGCTTTGCGGTGCGCTTACAAGGGTTAGATAAAAACAGCATCGATACCGAGTTAACCCGTCAATATCACAATGGTACCCAACTTGAAAATAATGGGTTAGAGCTCAGTAGCAACGAAGCTATCTTTATAGTTGAACAGGATTTAACCCTCTATAAAACCGACACTTGCGCATTTTTTAGAACGCAAATTGACTGCATAGAAAATGAAAACTTCAATTTTGAATTGCATATCACTTTGAAGGATAACAGCGATCGCTCAAATTTGAGCGCTATGCCCTATGACCCCTTCATTTTCGCCACTCCTGGCTACTATCACGGTGAGGGACTGCCTTTCCAACCTGGTCGCCAATGGGAAGTCCACCTCGCTGATGTTGCACCCACAGAGCAATTTAATGCCGAAGCCATGTTTAATCTCGGGGTGGATGCAAGCAACCCAGAACAAGGTATTTACTTTAAAACCGACCGTAATCTGCCTTGGGCACTGTTAATGACCGAAGAATGGCAATGGCCTCTAGAGCGCACCGATCTGGTACACGCTTATCCAGAATTTGCCGAATACGCTGAATCTGGCGGTAAACAAAAAAATAGTTGGCATAAGCGCAGTCGCGCCGTTCAATCAAAAATCTACAACTCATCAAACTAACGCAGAGGTCATCATTATGAATACATTAACCAAATGGACAACACATCCTACGTTATCGACGCTAACCATCAGCGCTATGCTAAGCAGTGTGTTAATCGGTTGTGGCGGAGGTGGCTCTGATTCATCAGAAGGGCCACAAACTGATTCCTCAGCGATTGAAACACCCATAGCCAATGATGATACGACGTTAGTCGAGGAAATCCCTGTACCGAAAAGTGCGCCAGAAACAGCCACTCTGCGCTCCATGCAAGATCTTACCGTACCCGCAGACTTTGACTATGATCCCACTCGCTCAAAGAGCTTAATAGTAGATATTGGGGGATTTAGCACCGAACGTGCTTACATCTCCTTGTATAGCCAATATAAAACCACCGATGATGGTCGCTATATACCTGACTATTCCTATCGAATCGCCAACAGTTCACTGACGAAAGGAGCCGCTGAAATCGATATTACCTATGCCCAGCAATACAGTTCATTATTAGCTGAAATATGGTTTTATGATGGCTCTGAACCACTGCAATACATCATCAATGAGGATCAAAATACTATCCTGTATTAATGTCGAATATTGATATCGAATATTAATATATCGAATACTAATCACACTCAGTAAGTGATCACTAATAGCGCAGGAAAAGTGCTCGATAACAAAGCGGAATTTTTCGATAAGTAATTATTTTACCATCAAACATTCTAACCCAATTATCGAGCATTTTAACAAGCTAGAATAACCCGTTATTTAGTATGACGGGAAAGCCCCCTTCCCTAATGCAATAAATATAACAGCACTCATGCATGTGCATGAATTAAGTGTCATCAAAGTAGCATTGGGGAAGATAAGGATAAAGTGATTGCTAGATAAGCGTGATAATTAATTTTCGGCTTCAATTAATTTTTTCTGATGGGTTGCAATGGCTTGGATTCTTGTCGTGATATCTTTAAATTGTCGAGTATCTAAATGAGAGAAAAAGACGATAGCACCATCTTGTATTACCCAACCATCGCGATTGGCATCAAGCATTTGGATAATACTTTGCACTTCATTAATGGCCGATAGCTCCGATTCCCATAATTTCTTCTGCTGTTTGGCATGCAAAATTTGTGCGTCAATATAGCTTGCTTCAATTTCAGCGCTCGCTTCATGCTCATAAAGCTCTTGCTCAAGATCATGCACTTTTTGTTGTGTTTTCAGCAAATGATTAAAAATAACCGAGCGGGTATCCTTAATAATGGCGTAGCTTTCGATAAGATTACGATCATTTTGCAGACGTGAGAGATCTAAAATAGAGTACCAACCTGACTCCATCACTGCTTGTTGAAAGCTTGGGCTCAGTTCCGTTGGTTGTGGCAGAACGATAGGCTCTGGGGTGTTTTGCGCCACCGAGGATAACGTCGTCAAAGAGAGTACAAGTTCCTCACGAATTGGCTGTTTGGTATGCGAACCAGCAAAACAGCCAATACCTAACGCGGCAATAATGGCGACTAGTGCCCAAATTGCTCTAAGGGTTTGTCTTGCACTAGTAAAAAAGATCAGTAATAGCCCCCAACAAAAGAGGATACTGATCAGCCACTTCCAACTATGTACAAAGAAAGACGCTTGTGGGACAGACGCCGAATATCCTTGATAAGTAGAAAGTGTTGTCACTAGTACTAACCCTAGGAAATACACTAGAGTACCTGAGAATGGTGTCACTCTCAGAGAAGGTTTTTTCATATTTAGCTTTCCCTGCTAAAGCAATGTATTACTTTGAAGGTTCTCCTGAAGCTTTATATTACAACTTGTTATAGTAAGAATGGATTGTTTTCGGTGTTTTTACGCTATTAAAGCTTAAAAACCCTACCTAGTTCACAACTAAAGCTGAAAATAACGTAACAAAAAGCGTTGTTATACGGTTGATTTAAAGGCATAAAATAAGGCAAATAACATTAATTAACTTAAAAACAATAAACCTAACGAACTCTTCTAGATAAATCAGTATAACTATAACTTTGATCCGTTATATTCCCGCAAAATAGAGCTTCTGTTCTACATATTATCTGTTAAACCAGTTCAATTGAGAATGTAAACTAGTTACACTACCCACCACAATTAAAGATGGGCTAATCGCTTGCTCAGCAATGTTCGACAAGTCACTTAATTGTCCTGTCAGAACACGCTGTTGTGCCGTAGTGCCACGTTCAATAATGGCAATCGATGTATGCTCAGAAAGACCGGCCTCAGTCAGCTTGTGCTGAATATTAGCGCTCTCTTTAAGCCCCATATAAAAGACTAATGTGGTGTTACCTTTTGCTAGACTCGCCCAATCAATATCCATGCCCTCTTTTTTCAAGTGACCCGTTATAAAATGCACACTTTGCGCATGATCACGGTGAGTCAGCGGTATCCCTGCATAAGCCGTGCATCCGGAAGCGGCAGTAATCCCAGGCACCACTTCAAATGGAATTTGCTCATCAGCCAATTTCTCTAGTTCTTCCCCGCCACGACCAAAAATAAAGGGATCGCCGCCTTTTAGGCGCACGACATGCTTATTTTGCTTTGCTTGGTCAATCAACACTTGGTTAATTTGATCTTGTGGAACGCAATGATGGTTAAGACGCTTGCCTACATAGATTCTTTGCGCAGCAGGGTTAACCAACGCCATGATCTCTTCAGAGACCAAGCGATCGTAAACAACCACATCCGCTTTTTGAATTAGACGCAGTGCTTTTACCGTTAATAGATCAGGATCACCAGGACCGGCGCCCACTAAAGAGACAAATCCCGTTGAATTTATTGAGGTTGGGTTACATGTCATCGTAAAGCTCACAAATATTATTTATAAGAAGTGACCTATGCAAAACCTCAGATCACTTGTTATAAATAATGGCCTTATCGTACCGAGCACGATAAGACCATTTTGTACTTAAGCTGTTACTTTTTGTACTTTCTCTTGTTGCGCTTCAATGGCTGGCGCTGTTTTAATATGAGTAAGGTAAAGCGGCACACAGGTAAAGAATAAACCACCAACGATATTACCTAAAATTGTTGGGATAAGGTTAAAGTTCAACCAAGTTGCAATACCAAAATCAGCACCTAGCATCATACCTAGTGGGAATAGGAACATGTTCACTACAGTATGCTCAAATACTAAGGCAAAGAAGATGAAGATAGGTAACCACATGGCTACCACTTTACCTGCCACTGTACGAGAGGTCATGTTGCCAATAACGCCAAGACATACCATTAAGTTACAGAAAATACCGCGTACGAAACAAGTAATCCATCCATCCATACCCATGTTTTCAAAACCTACGGTACGTGCAGTAGAAGCTGCGATAAATTTGTGTGCAACCGCGTTAGGTTCAATTGAAAAGTTTGCTGTTAGTGATACCGCAACTAAGTAAGCCACAATCAGTGAACCAATAAGGTTACCAAGACCCACCAAGCCCCAACAACGCAGTACTTTACCCCAAGTGACGCCTTTACGATTATCAAATTTTGCCAATGGTGCTAGACCAAAAGCGCCCGTGACCAAATCGTAGCCCATCAAGCTTAAAATGCAGAATCCCACAGGGAATACAAGCGCACCCACCACACCGATACCGGTTTGTACAATGGCAGTAATGGCAACTACCACAGCGATAGACAAGATAATACCTGCCATAATGCCACGAAGAATAAGATCTCTTGCGCTGGTTTTTACCTTGGCTTCGCCAACATCAACCATTGTCTGCACAAATTCTGCCGGTTTAAAATCATTCATTTTGCTATCCATATAAAAGTTAAAAGTTAAAATTGAATAGTCAAAGGCTCCCTGCCCTTACCCTGGAAAAACCAAGGCAAGACAAGAAACCTTTTCGCTATTAAATCTCTTATGCAGAAATTTCAACTGCGCCTTTAGTCACGCGAGCTTTGAAAGCGCGAACGTTAAAACGCTCGTCTTCCATGCATACGCCTGTGCTTAAGTTAAAGCGCTGTTTCTTTAACGGGCTGGCTACCCAAAGCTCTTCTTTGTGTTCCACGATCAATCCGCGTGAAAGCACATTTGATTGAGCAAAAGGGTCAGTGTTTGAAATAGCAAACACCTTCTGTTCTTTTGAAGGTCTAAATACCGCAACTTGTTGGCCATCAACTAGCGCACAAACGCCTGTTCCCGCTACGATGTCGTCGATATTACAGATCGATTGGTAACTCATTGTGACTCCCCTTATTAATCAATAATCGCTTCGTGAAAGATGTCGCCTTTGGCTTCAGGATGTTTTTCCGTGAAGGTCGCTGGGCGGTGTTGCTCACGTGCATCAACAAAGACAACGTTATCATCACGAAGATCTGAGTTAATAAAGTGCGAGAAACGAGTCAACTGTTGTTCATCGTTGATAGTGTCAGTCCACTCACAGCGATATTCTTCAACAAGTTTTGCTACATCGGCTTCAAGCTGAGCGTTGATGTTAAGCTTGTCTTCCACAATCACGTCACGTAAGTAGTCAACGCCACCTTCTAGGTTTTCTAGCCACACTGACGTGCGTTGCAGTGGCGCAGCCGTGCGAATGTAGAACATCATGAAGCGGTCGATGTATTTGATCAGAGTTTCTTGATCAAGGTCGGTTGCCAGTAAATCAGCATGGCGAGGTTTCATGCCGCCATTACCACATACGTACATATTCCAGCCCGCATCGGTAGCAATAATGCCTAAATCTTTACCTTGAGCTTCGGCACATTCACGAGTACAACCTGACACACCAAACTTCATCTTATGTGGCGTACGAATGCCCTTGTAGCGATTTTCAATCATAGAGCCAAGGCCCACAGAATCTTGCACGCCATAACGACACCAAGTAGAACCAACACAGGTTTTCGCCATACGCAGTGCTTTAGCGTACGCTTGGCCTGTTTCAAAGCCCGCTTCAATCAGTTTGCGCCAAATGGCTGGAAGATCGTCTTTGTGTGCGCCAAATAAACCGATACGCTGTGCGCCGGTCACTTTGGTGTATAAGTCATATTCCGCCGCTACATTTGCCAACGCTGCTAAGGCTTGCGGAGTCACTTCACCGCCGGCCATACGTGGGATAACAGAGTAAGTGCCGTCTTTTTGGATGTTACCGAGGAAGTTATCGTTGGTATCGTGCAGCTTAACCAGTTGCGGTTTAAGAATATGCTCGCCCCAGCAAGACGCTAAGATAGAGCCCACTAAAGGTTTACACACTTCACAGCCGTAACCTTTACCGTACTTCTCTAATAACTCATCAAAGGTTTTGATCTCTTCAATGCGAATAAGGTGGAATAGCTCTTGTCGCGAATACGCAAAGTGCTCACAAACATCGCTTTTCACTTCCACGCCTGCTTTAGCAAGCTCAGCATTAAGTACCGACGTCACAAGAGGAATACAGCCACCGCAACCGGTGCCCGCGTTAGTCACAGCTTTAATATCTGCCACTGTATGATGACCATCAGCGACCGCTTTTGCGATTTGACCTTTAGTCACATCAAAACAAGAACAAATTACCGCACTTTCTGGCAGAGCATCCGCCCCAAGAGTCGGTTTTTCTGCGCCGGCGTGTGCAGGAAGAATCAAGGCATCAGGGTGTTCTGGAAGCTCGATTTCATTGAGCATCAGCTGCAACAAATCGCCATAGTCAGAGGTATCACCGACCATAACAGCGCCAAGCAGTTTTTTGCCATCTTCAGAAACAATCAAACGCTTGTAGACTTCTAGCTCTTCATTTTGATAAACAAAGCTTTTACAGCCAGGAGTGCGACCATTTGCGTCACCAATTGAACCTACTTTTACGCCAAGCAGCTTCAATTTTGCGCTCATATCAGCGCCTTCAAACTGGCTTTCATTGCCAACAATATGATCCACGGCTACGGTTGCCATTTTGTAACCCGGCGCAACTAGCCCGTAGAAATGTTGATTCCACGACGCACATTCACCGATAGCGTAGATATTGTCGTCTGACGTTTGGCAATGGTTGTTGATCGCAATACCGCCGCGAGGCGCGATATCTAATGCCATTTGACGCGCCAGTTTGTCTTGCGGACGAATACCTGCAGAGAACACAATAAAGTCAGTTTCAAGTTCACTGCCGTCAGCGAAACGCATAACGTTACGCAACTCTTTACCTTCAGGGGCAATTTCTAGGGTATTTTTACTAGTGTGAACATTCACGCCCATACGCTCAATCTTCTGACGCAGTTGATTGCCGCCCGCTTGGTCAAGCTGTTCGGCCATCAGTTTAGGTGCAAATTCAACCACGTGCGTTTCCACGCCCAATGCGCGCAGTGCACCTGCCGCTTCAAGGCCAAGCAAACCACCACCAACAACCACACCTACTGTGCTGTTTTTGGCTGTTGCTTCTATGGATTTTAAATCTTCGATAGTACGGTAAACAAAGCAGTCTTTGCTTTCGTTACCTTTGATAGGCGGTACAAATGGGTAAGAACCGGTTGCCATCACCAATTTGTCATAGGCAATTTCACGACCCGTACTAGAATGCACAATGCGGTTTTCGCGGTTAACGTTAATAGCGCGTTCACCAATTAAAACGTTAATCCCATGTTTTTCATAGAAACCTTCTTTAACAAGAGAAAGCTCTTCAGCGGTATGGTGAGAAAAATACGAAGAAAGGTGGACTCGATCATAGGCAATACGGGGCTCTTCACAGAACACGGTAATATCCATATTTGAAACATCTGTTTTTTCTACCAGATCTTCAATATAACGATGTCCAACCATGCCGTTCCCGATGATAACTAGCTTCATCTTGCTCATAGTGGATTCCTTTAAACTTTAAAATTTACAAAACTTGCGCGATTGTATGTAGGAACGGCATTGTAAAATTGATCCAGATCAATTTCACCCAAATATACCCCTCTTTGGGTAGTTGTCATACAAAACTACAAATAAGTGATTGATTCATAGTAATTTCCCATTTTTCCTACTCTTTACAGTTTGTAACAAGGCGTTTGTGTTGCTAAAATCAGCTCGCAATCGAGCTTCATATAATCCCCCTGATACGGTGTGGGAGTCTCTACCAAAGGCCAATAACCTTTGATTATGAATTCATTGTCTTTATTTATTCATGTCTCTTATATAAAGGTGACGACTTATGAATTTTTGCTCTCTGCCAAAAATTGACCTGCATTGCCATTTAGATGGCAGTGTGCGACCAGAAACAATCATTGACCTAGCAGAAGGTCAAAACATCGAATTACCTAGCCAAGACGTTGAGGTGATCCGAAACTTAATGATTGCACCGGAAACCTGTGTTGACCTAAAAGAGTATCTGACTCGTTTTGAGTTGCCTCTACAAGTGATGCAAACTGAAAAGGCTCTAGAACGAATTTCTTATGAAGTGTTTGAAGATGCCGCTAAAGAAAACGTCAAATATCTTGAACTGAGATTTGCGCCTCTATTGCATACAGCAAAGGGGTTAACCGTTAAGCAAATCATTTCATCTGTCGTCAAAGGTATGAAACGCGCAGAACTTGACTACGATATCCGTGGCAACTATATCCTGTGTATTTTACGCACTATGCCAAAAGACGACATTCAGCTGGTTATCGATGAAGGCGCTAAATACTTAACTAAAGGCGTGGTTGCGTTTGATCTTGCAGGTGCTGAAGCGGCAGATTTCTGCCATGACTTCGTAAAAGAAGCCAAGTATGCACGTAAAAAAGGGTTTCACGTCACCATACACGCGGGTGAACAAGGTAATGGACAAAATGTACAAGATGCGATTGAGCTTTTAAAAGCGGAACGTATTGGACATGGCATCCATATCATTGATCATTCCGGTGGTTTTAAAGCCGTACGCAATGGTAATGTGGGCTTAGAGACTTGCCCTAGCAGTAATGTACAAACTAAAGCAGTCCAAGATATAGAGTCACACCCAGCTAAGCGCTTTTATAAACAAGGTCTGGCAGTGACCATCAATACGGATAACAGAACAGTATCCAATACCACCATGACTCAAGAAGTGCAAAAAGTCTGTGAGCAGTTTTATCTTTCGCAGAAAGACTATGTGTCTATCTATTTAAACAGCGTAGATCAAAGCTTTGCCAGTGATGAAATCAAACAAGAGCTTCGAAATTACGTCGACGAGTTGTAAAACCCAAGAGAGTGAATGACTCACTAGAATTGATATAAAAACGGCCATGTGTGATGCACATGGCCGTTTTTTATTGAATCGGTGTTCTTATACCAATCG